>NZ_JAGQBF010000014.1 GCF_024345495.1 Synechococcus sp. RedBA-s
TCTTCTGCCGAAGCCTGTGGATGCGCTTCTCCTCATCCCAGAATCCACGCTGTCCCATTCAGCTGTGTTGAACTGAACCAATTCTATAGCATATTTCATAGTCTGTCAGGGAGCGGCGTAGATTTTTCGAGGTGCCCTTAAGAGTTCGCTGAAAAACGTTTCGGACCTCCAATCGCAGAGCGGTGAGGCTCAAAAGAGAGACAGTTCCAGCAGTATCTCAGCTCCCCGCGGGTCATTCCGGGGAGCAGAACTGCATGGATTTGAAGGGTTCACCCAGAATCGTCCGTCGTCCGCAGGCTTTTTCAACAGCCTCTTAAAGTTATCTACGCCGATTTAGTTTAGTCACTAAATATAATATCTTTCCTTGCTGGGCAGCGATGAGCCCGCGGCAATATCCTTTCCTTGCTAGCCTCGTTCTGATGCAGGGGTCGGAAACTGTCTTGCCAGTGCCATGCGCAGCAGTACGCGACCCGGCCGGCTGTCAGGTCAGCACGGTGGAGCTCCCGAACATCAAAGAGGTGCTCACGCCAGAACTCCACAAGGCTGGCAGGACGATGGTGAATCGCCCCTTGTCGCCATTGCCGCTGCGAACGATCAGCCACCAGGCGCGCACAACTCCTTCAAGGTTGCCCACATCACCCCCAAGCACCTCTCTGCAAAGAATAAAGATGGGCAGAAAGCGCCTGACTCTTGGTGGAAGTACTCACCTGCCCCACTGTGGACAGATGGGACAGGAAGGCATTGATCTCCGTCTCGTCCATCTACCTGGGATGCCACATCCCGTGACAGCGCCGCGCTTGCAATACCTCCCATTAACGATCCATCGGCTGTGGTGCAGGAGCCTCATCCATGCGACCAACGCGACGCCTCCTTCAGTACACCCCTCCGCTCCAGCGCGGTGGGTCGATTAGCCTGGCCTCAAGGTGGCTTTCAGCAGGTGCTGCTGGTGGGTGGTGCACGGACTATTGACGACAACGCTCCTCCTGACATGACCATCTATGGCCCACGCCCTGGTGCTCCTGGCGAGCCCGTCGCGGGAAGCTGTGCTGCTCGACTGGCTCGACCGCCAGGCCCTGGCCGTCTCCGGTTTTCCGTTGCTCGCCACCGCCGAACTGGCCCAGCGGCTCCGCAGCGATCCCCGCACCGCCCAGCTGCCGGTGATGGCGCTCGAGGCGCTCGCCGAGGGGGGCGACATCCAATTGGCCGCCCGTTTGCTGGCGGGTGAGGTGGCGGCGGTGATCGCCTTCCTCGATCCGGAGGCGCCACCGGGCACCCCGCCCGATGGCCGGCTGCTGATCCGCGCCTGCGATCTGGCCGCCGTGCCCCTGGCCCTCAATGCCGCCACTGCCGAGCTGGCCCTGCGGGGCCTGGCCCACGGCCGCTCGGCCTACCTGCTGTTCAACCCCGTGGCCGGCCAGGGGGATGCCAACGCAGATCTGGCCCTGATCCGTTCGATCCTCGAGCCCCAGCTCCTGGTGACGGTGCTTCTCACCGGGCCCGGCACCGATCCGGGCGACCAGTGCCGGGAACTTGTCGAGTTGCTCCAGGCCCGGCCGGCCGGAGAGGTCGGCAATGTGATGATCGTGGCCTGCGGCGGCGACGGCACCGTCTCGGTCGTGGCGGGGGCGGTGGCCGGCACCGGCATTCCCCTTGGCGTGATCCCCCGTGGCACCGCCAATGCCTTCGCCGCGGCCCTCGACATCCCCACCGACCTGGTGGCCGCCTGCGAGACGATCCTGGCCGGCCACACCCACGTCGTGGACGCCGCCCGCTGCAACGGCCTGCCGATGACCCTGCTGGCCGGGGTCGGCTTCGAGGCCGGGATGGTGGATCGCGCCACCCGTGAACTCAAAACGATGCTGGGTCCGCTCGCCTACGTGCTCGCCGGCGCCCAGCAGCTGGTGAGCCAGCAGCCGTTCCAAGCCCGCGTCGAGATCGACGGCACCGTCACCGAAATGCAGGCCGTCGCCATCACCGTGGCCAACGTGGCCCCCGCCACCTCCGTGCTGGCCCAGGGCTTCGGGCGGGTGATCCCCGACGACGGCCTGCTGGAGGTCACGATCGCCTCGCCCAGCACCCGCCTGCAGGGACTCAACGCCCTCGCCTCCCTGCTCACCTCCGCCGTGGTGCAGTCGCCCAGCAACCACCCTGATCTTCTGTGTCTGCGGGCGAGTCACATCACGATCACCACCGACCCTCCCCAGCGACTGGTGATCGACGGCGAAATGCTCGATGCCGACCCGGTGACCTTCACCTGCCTGCCCAGCGCCCTCACCGTGTTCGCGCCGCTGCCGCCACCGTGAATCTCGCCTCCGAAGCGGGCATCGCCACCAAGGTCAGCCGCATGGCCGAACGGGTTCGCTGGGGCCATCCCGAGATCGTCCGCTGTGGCATCGATCCCTGCCTCCTGGCGATCGAGGCGAATCCGGATTCGCCCGAGGCTTTCTCCTTCCTTGTGCTGGGGGACAGCGGCACCGGGCTGCACCGCCGCGACAGCCCCCAGCGGCAGGTGGCCGAGCAACTGATCTCCCATGGCGCCGATGCCCGCTTCCTGCTCCACACCGGTGATGTCGTCTACCAGGTGGGCTCCAGCGAGCAGTACCCGGACAACTTCATCCGCCCCTACCGCGAGTGGATCATGGGCGGCGAGGACTGGCGGCGGCTGCACTACGACCGGCTTGTCTTCCGGGTGCCGTTCCTACCGGTGCTCGGCAACCACGACTACTACGACCTGCCGGCGCCGCTGGGGCTGCTTGCCGGTCTGACGGCGCCGCCACGGCGCCTGCTGAGGGCCTGGCTGGATCTGGGTGTGGGCTGGCACGGTTCCTACGTGGGCCAGGCGTGGGCCCGCGCCTTCCTTGATGGTCTTGGCGCTGTGCCGGAGGCGGACCTCGGCGAGCACCTCGCCCGCACCCGCAGCGCCACGGTCGACGGGGTCCGCTGCCTGCTCTACCGCCCCGGCCAGTTCACCCGCCTGCCCCACCGCCACTACACCTTCCGCTGGGCCGGCGTCGATGTGTTCGCCCTCGACTCCAATACCTTCAACCAGCCCCTGCCGGCCGGCACCGACAACGGGGACCTGCGGGAGCGCCGCCAACGGCTCGACGCCGAACGCGCGGCCCTGCTGCTGTCCCTGGGCCCCCTCAGCGGCGACGAGGATGCCCGCGACGATCGGGCCACCAAGGCCGAGCAGCTCGATGAACAGATCCGTGACATCGACAAGCAACTGACCAGCGGGCCACGGGCAGTCGATGAGGCCCAGCTCGACTGGTTCGCCGACGCCCTGATCGCCTCCTGGCGCAACCCGGCGGTGCGGGGCCGGCTGCTGGTGCTGCACCATCCCCCCTACGTCACCGAGGTGAGCAAGTGGGACCAGGGCCAGACCCTGGCGGTGCGCGCCCAGCTGCGCCGGGCCCTCGATCGGGTCGCCGCCGCCCTCGGTGATCGGCCGGCCGGCCGCCCCCTGCTGGATCTCGCCTTCAGCGGCCACGCCCACTGCCTGGAGCTCCTCAGCACCGGCGACACCGGCCACGGCGATGCACACATCCCCTGGGCCATCTGCGGCGGCAGCGGCCACAGCCTGCGCCGCCAGCGGCCGGAGGGGTCCGAGCTGCTGGAGGGTCCACCGGGCAGCCAACGTGTCGTGGCCCGCTCTCGCCTGTTCCTCGGCCGCAGCGGCCGGGGCTCCGCCCTGCGTCGCGCCTATTCCGCCCTGCGGGTCGACGTGGCGGCCGGCACCCCGCTGAAGCTGACGCTCACGCCGCTGGTGGCGGAGAAGGCTGAAGGGAAATGGCGGCCCTACCGCGGAGCAGGGATCGCGCTGTAGACCGGAAGCGCTTCCGTCGTTGAGGGCCAGTTGCTGATGGCTGGGGCATGGAGGCTCCGGCGGCCCCGGGTGATCACCGCAACGCCATGGTGGCCGCCTGCAGTTCTGAGCTGTCCAAGGGCCGGATTGAGCCTGATGCTCCAGCAGCAGCAACACCCGGGCGCCAAGAACCCGGTGACGGTCTGCCGTCAGGTGATCGATTTTGCGCTCAAGCCCAACCGGTTGCTGGTGCTGGAGGCTGGCGACAGCTTGAACCTCATCGCCGAGCGCTACGGCACCACCCACCGTGCAGACGTTGCGGGCGGTGAATTCGGATCTGGCTCAGCAGGGGCCGATCACCACGGCAGGCGGCGACACGCTCAAGCAACTGGCGATCCACTACGACACGACGGTGGATTGGTTGTGGCTCTACAAACCGGACTACGACCGCTGGCCCCGCAGTGATCCGTTCCCCGTTGGCATCCGACTGGGTGTGGGTGTGGGTCAGGATCCCTGCAATGCCGATCTCGTTTTGAGCCCATGCGTTGCCTTGCCCCTCTGCTGGCCCTTGCTGCAGCCGTCGGTCCTTTCCTCTGCGGTGCCCCTGCTGTGATGGCGGCCCCGGATCCGGCCGCCCAGGGTGGCACCAAGGCGATATTCGCCACCAAAGCCGAGGCGGAAGCTGCCGCGAAACACTTCAACTGCAAGGGCGCCCACAAGATGGGTGAGATGTGGATGCCCTGTGCCAGCCACGGCGATGCCTCCGGCACTCACACCAGCCCGATGGCGCACTGATGGCCAATTCAGCCTGTGGTACCAAACCCAAGCTCATCTCGATCGGCATCGCCCCCCTCGGGATCATCTCGATCGGCATCGTGCCGATGGGCGTGGTGAGCATCGGCATCGTGCCGATGGGTGTAATCAGCATCGGTGCCGTGGCCATGGGGGTGATCAACGCCTCCGTGGTGGGGATGGGCGTGCTGATCGCCGGCGTCAATGTGATGGGTGTCTGGTGGGTCGGCCTGGAGGGGATGGGCCCCTACCGGCTGGGGGGATCAGCCGGGCAGGTGCATCACCAGCACGGGCAGCAGGGGGGCAGCCCGAATCTCTACGCCTACCCGAGCAAGCAGATGGCACTCCAAAAGGCGACAGAGCTGGGCTGCGAGGGCGTCCATGCCATGGGGTCGCTGTGGATGCCCTGCCAGGAGCATCCACAGCCGTGACCCAGCGCCTTCAGCGCACCAGCAGACCGATCGGTCCGAGCGCCAGGAAGCCGCCGAACAGAGCAAGCACCGGGCAAGCTTGGCGGTCCAGTGGGCCGGCAGGCGTCTGAGCACGAGATAGGTGCCGCCCCGCCACTCACCACCAGCGAGCCGGCGAACGCCCCCAGCCGCCAGCTGGCAGCCGTGAGATCACCGGGCGCCTCCTGGCCGTGGAGCAAGGTGTTCATCGCCGATGACGCAGGCCAGGGCCCAGAGCTACAGCTGGCCCGAGATGTAGGAGGCGGCAGCCCCCATGGCGATCAATAGCAGCAGATGGTCGGTGCCAAGCAGGGGATGGAGGGAACCGGCGGCTGGGCCGCCAGGACCACAGCCAGGGGCGAGAAACAGACGATCGGGGCCAGGGACCTGGCGGTCGGATTGGAGGGTGAAGTCATCGAACATCCCGGTCCACGCCGGGGTTGAGGGGAACAGGAAACGGCGAGCGTTCTGACTCAGGAACCACACCGGAGGGTGGGGCTCCATCCCAGCTGCGGGACAGCGCCGGACTCCCATCGGGCTTTCCTCGTTGCCTTTCGGGCGTGTCCACCGAAAAACGTTCGCTCCCATTGTGCGCCGATTGCCGCTGCTGGGCCGCTGCCTGGGGCAAGGTTCAGACTTCCGCTGGCCCTGGAACGGAATGATGGCGCACACGTCACCCGTGCAGATCGACCGCCTCGTGCGGCAAGGGGGAGCCCTGTTCTTTTCCCAGCAGGAGCTGTGGGCCGCACGCTCCTGCTTAAGTCCTATCCCCCTGGCGAGCCCATTCCGCTCGCCCTGCATCTCCTTGGCCTGGTATCTGGCTTGCTTGCGCTTTTCGTTCAGCGCTGATGGATCCACGCTTCCTCCGTCAGCTCGATCAACGAAGCGGCGATCGTCTCTCTTGCCATGGGCAGGGCGGACCCCCCATGGTCCTACTGGACCTTCGCGAGCCACCATCAGCAGATGAAGGAGCCATCGTTGGAACGTGAGTGGAAGCTTCCATGGCGATCGCGATCGAACTCAGCGACCACCAGGCCCAGGCGCTGAGCGAAGTTGCTGCACTGCTCCAGGTTCCAGAGGCTGTGTTGGCCGCTGCAGCTGTGTGGGATCTGCTGGCTCACCAGTCCGCCGATTTTGATGCTGCCGCGCAACGCGTGCGGGACAAGAACCAGGAGCTCTATCGACGCCTGGCTTGATGCGTTGGCCGCACCTGACCGAGGTACTGGAGCTGCACTGTTGCCTGATTCAGCAGAGTGGAGTCAGGGCGTGCCTACGCGATCTGGGCTTGCTGGAAGCCTCTCTGGCCCAGCCCCGCCAGAGCGTTGCCGGTGTTGATCTTTTCCCCGGATTGATGGCGAAAGCAGCAGCCCTGGGCTTTTCCCTGATCCAGCACCCCTTCGTGGACGGGAACAAGCGCATCGGCCATACCGCCATGGAGACCACCTTGGTGCTCAATGGATTGGTCTGGGAGTGATGAATACCATTTCTGATGCCATCACCATTGCCTTCTTTCGCAAGCGGCTCCGCAAGGCAGGTGTCATCGATGAGCATTTTGAACGGTTTGAGGTGCACCTGCGATCCCATGGGCTGGAGGCCCGTGGTCGGCAGATCATCGAGCCACGCTGGTCCCTGTTCCCTAGCCTCAAGGCTTCTGCGAAGCAGTAGCAGCGGAACACTCGGGAGGAGAACAAGACCATCAAGGATGGAGCCATCCAAGAGAAGTGGTAAACGCATACTCGCCAGGCCTCCGGCTCAGCGTCTGCTGCAGTTGTCTGTTGCAGTTGTCGGCGCGTGAGAAGCAGGGGCCTGACGTTTGAGCAGAATTGATTCACCGCGCGTCAGTACGGCTTTCCTGGGATGTCTCCGTTGTTCGACGCCGACAAGCTTCTGCAGATCGTGCTGCCGAAGCTGCTGCGCATGACGCTCGTCAGCTTCGTGGTGGGCAGTGTCGTGGGAGCGGTGGTCGCCGCGATCGCCGCCCTGATCCGGCGATCACGGCTGAGGCGATCCGGATTCCAGCCTCAGGAGGACGGCGCTTCGCGGGGAAGTCTGTTGTGGGCGTCCCTCTGGGGATCGTTCCTGGGCACCTTGATGTTTGGCCTCCTGCCGATCGAGGCCAACCCGGCTTCCCTGATCGGCGGGCCCTACGGGGCCATCTGGTTCGGCTTCATGCTCCTGGTCTTCGTGCCGGCCGGTGCCATCACGGGTGCTGTTTTTGGACTGATCGCTGCCGGAGCTGCGCGCCTCCGCCCGAACCTGCCCCGGGTGATGGCTTTCAGCACCGTGCTGGCCTACCTGATCAGCACCCTCGTGCTCACTCTTCTCCTGGCGCCGCCGACCATCGGATTCAGCACTGCTCCAGCGACGGGTCCGTTCCCGCTGGTGGCCAGGCTCACGGGCGGCGAGGACGGCCCTCCCCTGGATCTGGCCCTCAACGAGGATGGTGATCAGCTGGCCGTGCTGCAGGTGCGCAACAGCGAGCAACAGCTGGACATCCTGGAGTTGTCCACACAGAAGCGGCGCCGAATCCGCAACCTCTATGGAAAACCGGAGGAGCAACGAACCCTTCAGGATGTTCTGAGCTCCGTGGCCTTCAGTGCCGATGGACAGGAGTTGATCACGGCCGCTGTGCAGCAGGTGCAGGTACGAACGCTGCCCGAGGGGAAGACACGGCTGCGACTGGACGGCGCGACCGTGGCCTATCCGATGGCCGACCGCAGGCTCGTCACCCTGGCCGCGGTGGACGCCCTGGCGCCCAGTTCGCAGCCGCAGAGTCTCAAGGTCTGGGCGCTTGCCACGGGCCATCTGCTGCGAACGATTCCAGCTGATCTGTCCACCCTTGACTGGAGGGAACTTCCGATCGCCGTGAGCGCCGATCGACGCCTTCTGGCCTTTCCCCGCCGCCTCTACGACAATCAGATCCAGGTCTGGAACATCGTCGACAACAAACTGAGCAGCACTCTGGCTCTGGGCAGCCCAGCCGGCATTCTCTCCCTGGCCTTTTCTCCGGACGGCGGGCAGCTGGCCGTCGCTCTCGGCCAGGGTCCTCCTCTCTCCCTCTGGGATCTGGCCTCGGCCCGCCAGACGCACGCCTTCGACGCGGTGGACCGGGCGCAGCAGCTTCACTGGACGGACAAGGGCCTCCTCGTGGGCTCCGGGGGCGTGGGCTCCGGGGGCGCCTTCAAGGTTCTAAACCCCAGGAGCGGAGATGTCCTGCACACCCTCCGAATTCAGCCGGCTGCGCCCTTGCCCCAGGACACTCTCGACCTACCACTGGGTCTCTCCGCTCTGAGTGGCGATGGCAGCACCTTGGCCGCTTACGTTCCCCGTCAGGGAATCGGTGTGTGGCGCGTGGGCCTTCACCACCCGTCGTGACTCAGCCAACCTCCGACTGCATGGCCGTGCGAAAGCAGGACATCAGCTCGTTGCCGCGCTGGCTCACTGCTTGCGCCCTGTGCCTGCTGCCTTTGCTGGTGTTGCTGCCCGACCATGCTGGTGCCGCATCGGCCCCCTGCCCCGCGTCCGTGGTGGACCAGCTCGATGGCCTCTACCGCTGGCAGGTCGCCCGTCAGGACGAGCGGGGGCCGATCGATCTCTCGAGTCAGCGCGGCCGCTTCACCCCGGGGCTCGATCAACAGCTGCGGGCGGCCCACCAGCTCAACCCTGCCGATGGGCGCTTCGTGGACTTCGATGTCTTCAGCGGCACCCAGGTGCGTACCTTCGGGGCACGGGTGCTGGGTTGCGCTCCGGCCGATCAGGGCGGCCTTGAGGCCAGGGTGGCCGTGCAGGTGGGTCTGGGCAAACGCCCCGCCGATGCGCCGGTGCTCCTGCGCTACCGGCTGGTGGCCGGCCCCTCCGGTGCCTGGAGGATCGCCGACATCACCTACCCCGGTGAGCCGGCCTTTCGCCTCTCCTCCTTCCTCTCTGAGCTGCTGGACATTCAGCGGAATGGAGATGTGAAGCGCTGACGGGGTCAGGAGATGGCCGTATCCAGATCAGCGTGACTGTGGCGAAAGGGGCGTTGCTTCCCCTACCGGCTCAACTCCAGCATCCGCTGGATCGGTGCCAGGGCCCTGACCCGCAGCTCCTCATCGAGCTCGATCGCCGGACTCATTGTGCTCAGGCACTGCCACAGCTTCTCCAGGGTGTTCAGGCGCATGTAGGGACAGGCGTTGCAGCTGCAGCCGTCCTGTCCGGGCACCTCATGGAAGGTTTTGTGGGGCAGCTTCAGGCGCATCTGGTGGAGGATGCCGGGCTCGGTGAGCACCAGGAAGCTTTGGGCCTCGCTGCTAGCGGCGCGGGCCAGCAGCTGGCTGGTGGAGCCGATGAAGTCGGCCAGATCCAGCAGGTTGGGCAGGCACTCCGGGTGGGCGATCACCTCGGCCTGCGGGTGCTCCAGCTTCAGCCGCAGCAGCGCCTGCTCGCTGAAGGTTTCATGGACGATGCAGCCCCCCGGCCAGAGGGTGAGCTCCCGGCCGCTCTCTCGTGCCACCCAGCGGCCCAGGTTCTGATCCGGCGCAAACAGAATCGGTCGATCGGGCGGCAGCTGCTGCACCAGGCGCACGGCGTTGCTGCTGGTGCAGATCAGGTCGCTCTGGGCCTTCACCGCCGCCGAGCAGTTGATGTAGCTCACCACCAGGTGCTCCGGGTGCTCGGCGCGGAAGGCGGCGAAGCCATCGGCGGGGCAGGCATCGGCCAGGGAGCAGCCCGCCTCCAGATCCGGCAGCAGCACCGTTTTGCCGGGGCTGAGGATCTTGGCGGTCTCGGCCATGAAGTGCACGCCGCAGAAGACGATCACCTCGGCGTCAGTGCCGGCGGCCTGGCGGGAGAGCTCCAGTGAGTCGCCGATGAAATCGGCCACGTCCTGGATCTCAGGGCTCTGGTAATAGTGAGCAAGGATCACGGCTTTGCGCGTCAGGCGCAGCTCGTCGATCGCGGCCGGCAGGTCGTGGGGGACGGTGGGGGCTTCAAGGGCGGCAAAAACCAACCTTGACCTCAACTGGGGCAGGATGACTCCAGCCTAGGGAAGGGAGAAGTCGTCACGGCCCACATACGCCTTGCCATTGCCGGGGATCTGCACGGCCAATGGGACCGGCGGGATGTGGACCTGCTCAGCCGGATCGCCCCCGATGCCCTGCTGGTGGTGGGCGATCTCAGCGACGGTCAGCAGCGCATCGCCGCCAGCCTCGCCGACCTGTCACTGCCGGTGGCCTGCATCCTCGGCAATCACGACACCGGCAAGGACCACAGCGGCCACAAGCTGCAGCGCCAGATCGATTGCCTCGGTGAGCGCCACTGCGGCTGGGCCCTGCGCCAGCTCGATCCCCCCGGCCTTTCGGTGGTGGGTGGCAGGCCCGGCAGTGCCGGCGGTGGCCACCACCTCTCCAGGGCGGTGCAGGCCCTCTGGGGTCCCGTCGAGCTGGTGGAGTCGGCCGGGCGGATCGCGGCAGCGGCCCTCTCGGCCGACCCGCGCCTGCCCCTGGTGCTCCTCGCCCATTGCGGTCCCAGTGGGCTGGGCAGCACCGCCAGCGATCCCTGCGGCCGCGACTGGAAATCGCCCGCCTGTGACTGGGGCGACCAGGACCTCGCCCAGGCGATCGAGCAGATCCGCGTCGTGCGGCCACTGCCGCTGGTGGTCTTCGGGCACATGCACCACGCCCTCAAGCGCGGGCGGGGGGAGCGGCGCAGCTTCCTGATCGATCGCCGCGGCACCGCCTATCTCAATGCCGCCTTCGTGCCGCGCCATGCCGTCGATGGGGAGGGGCGGCAGCTCTGCCATCTCTCCTGGGTGGAGCTGGACCAGGGCCAGCTGATCCACGCCAGCCACCGTTGGTACGAGCCGGACACAGGGCGGTTGCTCTACGAGCAGCGGCTGCACCAGCAGCCCCTGGCCCAGCCCCAGCCGGTGGGTGATCAACCCGAAGCGCTGCCGTGCTGATCTACGCCGCCATCAGTGGCCACGGCTATGGCCACGGCTCCCGCAGCGGCGCCATCCTGCTGGCCCTGGCCCAGCGTCAGCCCGGCTGGCGGCTGGTGCTCTCCACCTCCCTGCCGGCGGCATTCCTGCGCACGGTTTTCGGAGAGGTGTCCTTTGAGCTGCGCCCCTGCGGCTGGGATGTGGGGGTGGTGCAGGCCGATGCCCTCGGCGCTGACCCCGCCGCCACCCTCACGGCCCTCGATGCGCTGGAGCGCCGCCTGCCCGATCAGATCGCCGCAGAGGCCCGCTGGCTCAGGGCCCAGGCCGGACCGGTGCTGCTGCTGGGTGATGTGCCACCGGCCCTGGCGCGGCTGGCGCAGGCCGGCGGCTGGCCGCTGATCTGGGTGGGTAATTTCGGTTGGGATGCCATCTACAGCCCCATGGGCGGCCCCTTCCTGGCCTGGGCTGAGCGCTGCCGCTTGCTTTACCGCCAGGGCCAGGGCCTGATCCACTGCCCCTTCTCGATGTCCATGAACTGGGGCCTGCCGGAGATCCGGGTGGGCCTCACCGTGGCCCCACTGCGGCAGCGGGCCGAAGACCTGCGCCGGCGGCTGGAGTTGCCCGAGCGCAGCCGCTGCGTGCTGGTGAGTTTCGGTGGGCTGGGCTTCGAGTTGGGGGAGGAGCCCTTCCGCCGCTGGCCCGATCGGGTGTTTGTGAGCACCGATCCCTCGGCCGCGGGGGCAGCCCATGTGCGCCAGTTGCCCCAGGGATTGCGCCTGCTGGAGTTCATGCCGCTGGTGGAGCGATTGATCACCAAGCCTGGATACAGCAGCTTCTGTGAGGCCCTGGCGCACGATGTGGGCATTCATCTGGTTCACCGCCAGGGCTTTGCCGAGGCGCCGGTGCTGGAGGAGGCGCTGCGCCGCCATGGCCGCCACCGGTTGCTCAGCCAGGAGCAACTGCGCTGCGGCGACTGGCAACTGGATCAGCCTCTGCGGCCGGCCGGCGTGGGCCCCCTGGCGCTGGACGGGGCCCAGCAGGCGGCCAGCTGGCTGGAAGACCGGGCGCTCGCCTACAGCTGAGATCGCTGGGGAGCATTGCAGTGCAAGAGATCTGGTGTCGGTGGCTACCACGCCCTGGGGCTCAATCAGCAGAACTGATGATCAGCGCGATCAATGATTTCGCATCAATAATCCCTGTCCTGAACAGTGATGTGAACCCCGAGGCCAATTCTGATAACGGGTGGACGGTCGTGCGACTGTCACTAACACGATCCCCGACGAAGGGCTCGTTCGACACATTGGCGTGCAACCCGATCCCGCCACGATGTATTCTTCCATCGCTTCGACGGTTTCCCTTGAGTTCTACCCTGATCAACGAGCCTGATTGCATACATCAGGGTTTCTGATCAGCTTTATAAGCTCATCTAAGCACCCACAGTCCTTGCTCCGATCAGCAGTCACGAACTGATCAAGACTTTCCCCTCAAATCTTTCTCCAGCACAGCAGCGTTTCTCCAGGCCGATTCTCAATGGAATCCACCTGGCTTAAACGTGGCTGCAACCAGTCCTCTCCCCCAATCAATCAGTTGCCCGCCACCGCTTCCCGCCTCAGCCGCTTCTGCCTGCCAGCTCTGGTGCTCGCCCTCAGCGCCCCAGCCCACGCCACGGCCTGGGAGGAGATTCGTCTGCCCGGTGCGGCGCCAACCAGCCAGCCCCAGTCGCTGGCGATCGCCACTCCCCAGGGTCTGCCGGGGATGCGCGCTGTCTTCGAGATCACCCCTGAGCGGCGGGCCCTGCTCAACACCATCCGCTTTGCCGAGGGCACTTGGGCCAACGGCGAAGACGTGGGCTACCGGATCATGTTCGGCGGCAGCCTGATGCCCTCGCTGGATCGCCACCCCAATCAGGTCAACCGCACCGTGGGCTATGCCAGCGCCGCCGCTGGTGCCTACCAGTTCATGCCCTTCACTTGGTCGATGGCCACCCGTGTCCTGGGCATCAGTGGCTTCGGCCCCCAGGTTCAGGATCAGGCCGCCATCTTCCTGATCCAGCGCCGTGGCGCCCTGGCCATGGCCGATCGCGGCATGCTCACCCCTGAACTGGCCGCCAAGCTGGCGCCGGAATGGGCCTCCTTCCCAACCCTGGCCGGCAGCAGCTTCTACGGACAGCCCGTCAAGCGCTACGGCCAGCTCAGGGCCTTCTACGAGGCGAACCTGGCCAGCCTGCGCTCCATCGACAACGTGCGCACGGATATCGCCCAGGCCGCCCCTCCGGTGAAGCCGGCCTGCACCGGCGATAGCCTCAGCTGCGCCCTTCAGGAGGCCAGCGCCGGACGCTGATCCCAGGCGCTGTGTCGTTCACCCGCCGCCGGAACCCTCAGTGGCGCCGGGAATCCCCAGGGTTTTCTGGGCAATGAGGTAGGCCCCAACGGCCCCGCCCAGGAAGCCCAGTGCATTACGCAGCACCGGCAACAGATCGGAGGTGCGGGTCACCACCGGCCCCAGTCCGAACACCACGAAGAGCATCACCCACAGCGGCGAGAGCAGCAGGATCCAGCTCCAGGCCACAACATCGCCCTGTTTGCGCGGATAGCCGGCGAAACCCACGATTAGGCCCCCCAGCAGCGAGGTGCAGAAGGTAAGCAGCCACTGCTCCTGGGGCAGGCCCGGCACCACCTGGCAGCCGCCGCGCTCCAGGCAGGTTTCCACCGCCGCGAGCGCATCGACAATTGCGCCGTCCTCGCCGTGGTCTCGCACGTAGTACTGGTTGCCGAAGCGGGTCTGCAGCTCCACCCAGAAGGTGCGCGGCATCAGTGCGAAGAGCGCATCGCCCACATTGAAATTAAGCAGGTTGCCGCCGCGGGGATCGGCCACCAGCAGCAGGCTGCGCTCATCCAGACCCCAGAACTGCTTCACCGCCAGGCCAGGGGTGCGCTCGTACTGGGTGAGCACCCGCAGCTTCCAGCCACTGCTGGCCTCGAACGCCTCCAGGTGCTCCTCCAGGCTGGCGCGCTGGCCATCGGTGAGCGCCCGGGCCAAATCGATCACGGGGGTGGGGTGATCCGGCAGCAGCGAGGGATTGTCGGCGGCCTGGGCCATCCCGCCCGCTGCTCCCCCCAGCGGCGCCAGCAGTAGCACCAGAGCGACCAGACCGGCAAGGATGGAGCGGAGGAGAGATCTGGCGCCAGGGGCCATGCGGCTGCTTCAGTGGCCCTGCATTCTCCCTGAGCTGCCGCCCGGCCGTGTCCCTGCCCGCCTGGCTCCATGAGCGCCTGCTCCAGTTCGGTGGCAGCGTGCCCTTTCGCACCTACATGGAGTGGGTGCTTCACGACCCCCATCACGGCGCCTACGGCGCCGGCCGCCTCAGCATCGGTCCCGGCGGTGATTTCGCCACCGCCCCATCGCTGGGCCCGGAGTTCGCGGCCCTGCTGGCCCCCCAGCTCGCCCGCTGGCTGGAGGATCTGCCGGGCGGCCGCCTCAGCCTGGTAGAGACCGGCCCCGGAGAGGGCAGCCTGGCGGCCCAGCTGGCCGAGGACCTGGCCGCCGGCTGGCCCCGGCTGGCCCAGCGGCTGGAGCTGGTGCTGGTGGAGCCCAACGCCGGCATGGCGGCTCGCCAGCGCCAGCGCCTCCAGGGCTGCCCGCTGCCGCTGCGCTGGAGCAGCTTTGAGGAGATGGCCGCCGCTCCGCTCAACGGTGTGGTGCTGGCCCATGAGGTGCTCGATGCCCTGGCGGTGGAGCGGATTGAGCGCTGTGGGGAGCACTGGCGCCGCCAGCAGGTGACGCTCCAGCAGGGGGCGTTGCGGCTGGAGCCCGGCGAACTTCTGGAGCCGGAGGATCAGGCGCGACTGGAGCCCCTCGGGCTGCTGCCCCTCCATCCACGGCGCCCCGAGGGCTGGTGCAGCGAACTCCACCCCGGGCTGGCCCCCTGGCTGGCGGCCTGCGCCGCCGCTGTGGCACACGGCCGCCTGCTGGTGATCGACTACGCCCACGAGGCCTGGCGCTACTACGCCCCCCAGCGCAGCAATGGCACCTTGATGGCCTACCGCGCCCAGCGGGCCAGCGCCGATCCGCTGCAGGAGCCCGGCCAGTGGGACCTCACCGCCCACCTCTGCATCGAGAGCGTGCTGGAGGCCGCCGAGGCGGCGGGCTGGAGCTTCCTGGGCCAGCGCCGCCAGGGGGAAGCCCTGCTGGCCCTGGGGCTGGCCCAGCGCCTGCACGGCCTACAGCAGCCGGGCCCGTTGGCCGATCGGCTGGCCCGGCGCGAGGCCCTGCTGCGCCTGGTGGATCCCGCCGCCCTCGGCGATTTCCGCTGGCTGGCCTTCAGCCGCGGCGAGGCCGCGCCGGCCGTGGCTTCCAGCGCCGAGCTGTTCCTGCAGGATCCGAGCGGTGAGGCGTAGCTTGCGCCGATGGAGCCCTCGATCCTCGATGTCGATCTGCTGGCCTTCGAGCGGGGTGACGAACGGCGCCGACGGGCGGTAGTGGATGGGGTGAGGCGCAGCCTGGCCACCGGCTTCCTTTACACCAGCAGCGATCTCTCCACTGATCTGCTCGATTCGGCCTACGCGCTGCTGGCGCGCTTCTTTGCCCTCGAGGCCGAGAGCAAAGGTCGCTTCACGGCCACCGGGGCCTCCGGCCAGACGGGCTACACCGGCCTGCTGGTGGAAACCGCCGCCGGCAGCGAGAGGGCCGACTGGAAGGAGATGCTCAATTGGTCGTCGCCGATCCCGGCCGCCCACCCCCTGCGCCGCCGCTTTCCGCTGCTCTACCCCGAGCCGCTGCTGCCCGAAGCGGTGGTGCCCGGCATCACCGAGGTGCTGCTGAGCTTCCATGCGGCGCTGGCTGATCTGCAGCGGCGCGTCCTGCGGGTGATCGCCCTGGGCCTGGGGGCGGCCGAGGGGTTCTTTGAGGAGATGGTCAGCGAGGCCCCCACCCTCAGCCGCGCCATCCGCTACCCGCCCATGGCGGCGGCCCCTGGCCCCGGCCACCTCTGGGCCGCCGCCCACGGCGACATCAACCTGATCACCGCCCTGCCCAGGGCCACCGGCGCCGGCCTGGAGGTGGAGGTGGACGGCAGCTGGGTGCCGGCGCTGCCGCCCGAGGGCCAGGTGATCATCAACAGCGGCCTGATGCTGGAGAGGCTCAGCAACGGCCAGATCCCCGCCGGCCTGCACCGGGTGGTGGCGCCGCCCGATTCCATCCAGGAGCGGCTGAGCGTGGTGCAGTTCTGCCACGCCCGACCCTCCACGCTGCTGACGCCCCTGGCCAGCTGCTGCACCCCGGAACATCCCCAGCGCCAGGTCGGGGTGCTGGCGGCCGATGCCCTCGAAGAGGTGCTCTACCGCATCAACCTCTTGTAACGGCGGAGCGGCGCACCTGGGTGCGGCCGCGGCTGTCGCTAAGGCTCTGCGGCAGCCCTGCTGGATCCAGCAGTTGTTTGCTGCGCATGTTGACCGTGCTGTCCCGGCGACGGCCGCTGCTCCAGTCGTAATCCAGCACGGTGAGGGTCTGGAACGGTGCCGCGCTTTGCCCCAGCAGCTTCCGGGGTCCGCTGCCGAGGGCACCCAGCTGGATAAGATCGAGTTGGCCAAGCCGTCCGGGGTAGTAGGCGTGCTGGTGGCCGCTGATGTAGGCCTCCACCCTCTGGCGCTCCAGCAGTTGACGCAGCTCCTGGCTCTGGGCCAGCACATTGCCGGCGGTGTCGCGCCCCTGGGCCACCCCCAGCAGCGGCAGGTGGCCCACCACCAGACGCCGCTGGGCGCCCTGGGCCCCAGCGCTCGCCAGGCTTCGCTCGGCCCAGCGCAGCTGGTCCGCTGGGATCTGAGCGGAGGAGGCATCGAGCACCAGCAGAAACATCTCGTCCTGCAGCACGGAATAGAAGAAGGGAAAGCCGGAGGCGTCGACGAAGCTGAGGCCGAGGTCAGCCTGCTGGCGGCGCCAGTAGCGGCTGGCTTCCTGCCGCTCCCGTTCGAAGACATAGCCGCCGCCCGCCCTGCTGCTGGAGGCGTCGTGGTTGCCCATCGCTGGAGCGAAAGGCAGGCCCGCGCGGCGCAGGGGCCTGAGCACCTGGCGATCGAAGCCGGCCCACATGGCCTGCAGCTGGGCGGTGCTCAGGCTGGTCTTCTGGCCGGCCACCATGTCGCCGGCGCAGACCACCAGATCCGGGTGCAGGGAGGGGATCAGCGCGATCCCCTGGCCCACCTCGGGGATGTAGCTGGTGGAGCCGTAGCTGGCATTGAGATCACTGATCAACACCAGCCGCCGGTCGCCGCGGTCCGGAAGCCTCAGACCGCCTGCGCCTGCGCCTGCGCCTGCGACCGTGCCCGCGGCCAGCGCCGCCGCTGGGGCCGCCTGAGCCCGCTGCCATCTGCCCAGGGCCGCCCCCCCCAGGGCCAGGCCCCCGAGGCCGAGCAGCTGACGTCGGGTGAGGGATGGGGCCATGGCTGGATCACTCCGCTGTGTCCCCATGCTGCCTCTGCCCGCCCAGAGTGGCCCCCCCAGACACCATGACCGGCATGTCCACCGCCCAGACCCACACCACCCTGGTGCTGGCGGCCGATCAGCCCGATCGCCTGGCCGGGTTCTACGCCGCCCTGCTCGGCAGCGAAGCCCGGCAGGGCCTTGGCTCCAGCCACTGGAGGCTGGCCTGGCCCGGCGGCGGCCGCCTCGAGATCTATGCCCCGTCATCGCAGCGGCCGCAGCCCCGCAGCCCAGGTCGCCTGGCCCTCTGCCTGCAACGCTCCAGCTCCGCCTCCGCCGAGGATTGCCTGCAGCAGCTGCAGGCCTGGGTGGCGCAGGCCCTGGCTCTGGGGGCCACGGCCCGGGAGCCCCCCCGGCTCGACTCCTTCGGCGCCGAGGCCTGGATCGCTGATCCTGAGGACAATCGCCTGCTGCTGCTGTTGCAGGCCTGCTGAGGCCGGCGGCGTCCGCGGCCAACCCATAGGCTGCCTTTCGCCAGCATCTGCACTGGCGAAAACGATCAGTTCCAACGCGTCACCGATGAGCCACCAGCTATGAGCAGCGACAACTTCCGCTACGAGCCGGTGGAGAAATTCGGCGAAGGGCTCACCACCAACCGCCCCTGGAACACCACCGCCCTGGCTGGGGTGGAGCTGCTCAACGGCCGCGTGGCGATGCTTGGGTTCAGCGCCGCCATCCTCGGCGAGTGGCTCACAGGCAAAGGAATCGTCGGCCAGCTGGGAGCTGTGCTGGCCTGGTATCTGAGCTGATTCCGGCTGATCTCAGCTGATCAGCGATCAGCGGCCATCGAGACCGGTGAAGGAAGCCTTGCCCAGGCTCTGGCTGTTGACCATGAAGCCCACCAGGGCGGCTGAGGGGTCGGGCGGCAGATCCAGGGTCTTCACCTTTAGGGGAGGCAGTCCTGGACGGAGATGCGATAGCTGAACCCGAGGGCGCCGGCGTCGGAGGAGTTGGCGGTGAAGAAAAACTTGAAGCCGGTGAAGAGCTTATCGACGATAAAATCCGTGTTCCAGTTCGATCGGCCGATCAACTTGTCCCGCCCCACCGACTTGGCCATGATCGGGCTCATGCCGTGTCATCGTCAGAAGTCGTGTCCATCAGAAGCGATATTTTACCGTTACATGCCGTACTTGTGGTGTAGATCAAGTCAGAGAGTCCAGATCATCATGCCCTTCTGGCAGTAGTGCGTGCACCACCTTCGCTAAAATGGTGGGATTGGGATGATTCAGACCCTGCCAGGTTCGAATGTTCCATACGATCAGACGGCGTGGACCATGCTGAAACGCAGGCTGAGGTGGACTGGCTTTTCTGGACAGGCCCCATCGTTACATCACCAGCTTGAATCACGTCGGCTGAGTCGACGTGCACGATGACTTCGCCGTTCCTGTGTGCGCCAGGCAGGTGCAACAGGTCGATGGTCATCAGCACAGGCGAGGCCGGACCGTTGAGCAGAACCATCAACTGAGAAATGGATCCAGGAAGCTGAGTGGCCTTGCCATGGTCGCCGAGAAGCCGAGGATGCCGAGGTCCCGGTAGCTGTAAAGCAGCGTGTCGTCGGCCTCGAGCAGGAAGGTCCCGCCCCGCTGGGTGAGGAAGTCGTCGCGCGGCACGTAGGTGCGCCAGTGGCCCAGCACTTCGCTCATGTTGCGCAGGCGAACCGTGGCCAGCTCGAAGGGACGCTGGAACCCGGTTCCGCCCGCCCTGGCGAAGAACGACCCCTTGATCGGTGGCAGGGGTCCCGCCTGGATGGTCTCCTCGTCGGCGATCCGCTGCGGAGCGCTGCGATCGCCCGTGTAGCCACGCAGTACCTCAGCCAGGGTGCCGGGTGAACCGATGCCGGCGCACATCAGCAGCAGGTTCGGCCACGGCCCGCCGATCTGCCGGAGGCCCTCGTAGAGCCCCAGGGCCCGATGCAGCTGGGGTTCGGCATCCACCCCGAGGTAGTCGAGTGGAAACCCCGTGAAGGCGCAGAAGCGTTGGCGGCCCGCCTCGTCGCCGATGCCGATCGACAGCACGGCGATGCCGGCAGACTCCAGCTGCGGCAGGAACGGGACCAGGGCCTGGGCGTATTCGAGGCTGTCGAAATCCCCCAGCTGGCTGAGCAGCAGCACGAGTCGGCGCTGACCATGCCCCATCCCGGCCACCCCCGCCAGCCGCTCGAGCAGGACAGCGGGTGCAGGCGGTCGTGCCTCACTGCCGGCTGGATCGGTGGCCGATGGACCGGCGTTCATTAGATCGGAGCTGGGCACAAGCAACGCGACGGTCAAGGCAGGACCATCGTGGCGCCCTCCAGGAACGTCTCCGCCGCGACGAACAGGCCACCGCGGCGAACGGGGTCCATCCGATCCAGCAGGTGCACCATCATCGAGAGGCGGGGGTTGGCCTGGAAGAAGGCGCGGTGGCCGTCGATGAAGCGCCAGTAGAGGCCGTCCCAGATCTCGCACCAGGGCCCCTTCTTGAAATCGCTCATCTTGAGGATGTAGTTGGAGCCGCAGATGTAGGGCTTGGTGGCAAAAAGGCCGCCATCGCTCATCTGGCCCATGCCGTAGACGTTCGGACCCATTACCCACTCATAGGAATCCAGGTAGCGCTCCATGAACCAGCGCTGCACTTCCGCTGGGTGGATCTCGCAGAGCAGCATCAGGTTGCTGATCACCATCAGCCGTTCGATGTGGTGGTTGTAGCCCGTGCGCTCCAGCCGCTCGATCGCCGCATCCAGCGGTGGCAGGCCGGTGCTGCCGTCGGACCAGCAGGGCGCGAGCCGGCGCTGGTGGTTCCAGAAGTTGCTGCTGGTCTGGCGTTCGCCATGCACGCGATCGATGCCGCGCACGAACTCACGCCAGCCGATCACCTGGCGCAGGAACCCCTCCAGCGAGGCGATCGGCACCGGCTGTTCACCGTTCTGCCGTTGCTGCACGTGGACCAGGGTGGCCTCGATCACTCCAGCTGGACAGAGCAGACCGATGTTGAGCAGGGGAGAGAGCAGGGAATGGTGCAGGGTGCCCAGGCGCGCACTCAGAGCGTCCTCGTAGGGGCCGAATCCGTCGAGACGGTCCTGGAGGAACCGCTGCAGCCAGGCGTCGGCCCCGGCGTGATCGAAAGGAATCCAGAGTTCCCCCAGCACTCCGGGGTGGGCGGCGAAGTGGGTGGTGATCAGCTGCCGCACCGCCGGTTCATGGGGGCTGGCCGTCACAGCCGGCAGGGGCGGCTCCTGATAGCCCTTCGGCAGTCGGCGGCGGTTTTCGGCGTCGAAGCTCCAGCGGCCACCGCTGGGGGTGCCGTCGGCTTCGAGCAGCAGCCCCAGGCGCCGGCGCTGCCGCTCGTAGAAGGTCTTCATGAAGGGGCGGCGACGTCCTTCGAACCAGGCCCGACTCTCGGCGATGGATTCAAGGAAGGCGGGCGAGGGCAGAACGGTCAGCCGGACCAGGTGCTCCCGGCAGAAGCGATTCAGACTCTGCTCGAAGCTGCGGTCGGCGATCTCCGCCACCTGCAGCTCCCGGCCTTCGCCCAGCTCCGCCGCCAGCCGCTCCCAGAACGAAACACCCGCCGAAGCAGGCAGTTCGAAATAGCGCACCGCCAGCCCCCGCTCGACCAGGGCATCGCGGAAGCTGCGCATCGCCACGAAGGTGTGCAGCAGGCGCAGCTGGTGGTACTGGTAGGTAGAGGCCACCGCGAGGTCTTCGATCATCAGCACCCGGCTTCCGGCCGCGAGCTGCAGCGGCGAGGGGCTGAACCACTGGCGGTGCAGCTGATCGCCCAGGATCAGGGTCAGGACCATGCCGTGCTGAGTAATGCGCTGGTCTACGCGGCGTATGTGCTTCAGCTGCTGGTGATCACCCGGCCCGTGGGGCGCTTCGCCTGGATCAACCTGCTGTTCCCCATCCCGGTGCTGTTTTTCCTTGGGGTGTTCCTGATGGCGATCCTCAACCTCAAGCGGGGCCAGGTGCGTTGGAAGGGTCGCACCTTCAGCACGCGCTGATGGCTTCGCTCAGCGGTTTGGGTGCGGTGGCCGCCTCAGTCAGCCTGTGGCTGCCCTGGTCGGTCGTGATCGGGACGCTCGCCGATCAGCTGTCAGATCGGCTGCTTGGCCGGCGTGATCCGTATCAGCCTGACCACCTGGGTGGGGCGCCACTGCGGATCTACGAGCGATGGCTGGGGATCCGGATCTGGAAGCCCTGGATTCCTGATGCCGGCGATGCCCTGCCGGGGGGCATCCGCAAGGCGAGCCTGGCCACCACCAGCCGGTGCAAGCCTTCTTCGGTCACGAAGCCATCCTGGGCCGGATCGAAGGTGGCGCAGGCGCGTAGCTGGATGGCCAGGGTGATGCGGCGGGCTTCACCGGCGGTCAGAAGCAGGCGCTGAAACGCCACCAGGGTCCGAGCTGGACGCTCCACCTTCCGAGCGGGTGGCTCCGGGTACAGCTGGACCACCTCCGCCGCCTCCACGTTGCCTGTGTTGGTGATGGTCACGCTCGCCTGCAGCTTCAGGGCGCGAGCCTGGATCAAGGATCCGTGATCCTTCATGGTCGTCATCGTTGAGGCACCTGTTCCAAGCGGTGGCCCAGGCACCAAGCCAAGATCCAATCCATCAGCAGTGAGGTTCCGATCAGCATGAACGCCTCGGTGTGATCTGGAGGTCTTGAGATTCAGTGGGGAACAAATCTGACCATCGCCGCATCCCGGTTGATGAGCTCCTCAGCTTGCGCTGAATCAGGGCTCAGCAGCTGGAAATCACCGAACTCGAAGCCAGGGGCCACCGTGCATCCCACCAAGACCTCATCGCTGATCGGTTCAGCGGCTTGCCAGAGGCCAGCTGGGATCACGTGGCAGAACGTGCGTGTCTCGGCTGAGAGCGTGACACAGCTAGGGGAGGTGCTGGTTCCGTCCCAGCTGTAAAGACGGAGACCGCAGCCCTGGTAGAGGTTCCAGACCTCGTCGGAGGCCACCTGATGAAACAGGCTTCGTTCACCAGCCCGCAACTTGAAATAAATGTGGGTGAGTGCGCAACGGCCTTGCCCTGCTGCTGTGCTTACACGATGGCTGGAGCGGAACAGTTCACGGAAACGCCCGCCTTCAGGGTGATCGATCAACGGCTCAGGTTCCACGGCAAGGACAACCTTCAGGAGCTGATAGTCTGCTTCACTCGCTCACCTGCAGGTCGCCAAGGTTGAGAGGTTGTTGCAGGCCCCATGGCCGGCCGGAGGTGTTCAGATGCCACGCCCTTGAATCAAGCGGAGCAGGATCGTAATCACTGCGAGGACCAGTAAGATGTGAATCAAACCGCCCAGTGTTTAGCTGGTCAGCAGGCCAAGCAACCAGAGTATGACCAATGCAGTCGCGATGAATCCCAGCATCATTTAGTCCGCGTCTGTGGAAAGATATCGCGATATGGCTATACGGCTCTGATTCTAGATTCTCTGTATCTGTCAATAGTGTCCGGTAGTCAGCAGCCGTCCCTGCCATGAGGTGGGGACGGCTGTGATCTTCAGCTCAGATCATCGGTCAGGTTGTCTGCCGCCTTGCTGATGCTCTTGGCTACTGTTTTGGCGCCCTGCTTGAGATTGTCTGCGGTATGCATGGCCGACGCCTGCACTTGCTTGGCCTTTCCTTTGATCTGATGTCCAGCGTCGCCCGTGAGTTCGCCATAGGCCGATTCCAGTTTCCCCTCTGCGTCTTTGGCAGAAGCGTCTAAATTGTTTGACATGGTTCCGATTGCGATGGGGATGGAAATGAGGTCTGAGGCGACAGCCGTAGCTCTCAGTGGGGTCAGCAGTGTGAAGATCGCGAAAAGCACTGCTGTGAAAACGGCAACAAAATCACCCAGCTGGGTACTCATAAAACACGCACCTACATGGAGCTCAGCCAAAGGCTAGCCATTGTTGAAGTCAGTCAACGTAGATGGGCTCCCTTTGGTGTAGTCTGCGGTTGAGCGATGCCAACCAGGCAGTTGCTGCAGACTGCTTAAAGTATGTCATGAATGTTGAAGACTTTTGAGCTGAATATCGCCACCTGAATGGCTTTTAAGTGCTGGATCAGTAGGGAATTGACTCAATAAATTGTGCGCGATTCTCCCCTGAGTGGATGGAGTGCTCCTTGTCTTCGCCCTCGGTCGCATCAGGCGATGCATCCGTTCTTTTGTCAGGACCAGGGGCGGATGGCGTTCTGGCCAGGTCAGGGGGCGTGGTGGTGGCCCTAGGGTCTGGGCCCCTGGATGCCTTTGTTGATGCAGAGTTCGATGCGCCCGGCCGGTGGCGATGGACCCGGAGCTGGTTTTCAGCTGATCGCGGCGGCGGCTGTGGCCCTGCTGATCTTGCTCACCCAGACGATCTTCATCGTCCCGGCCGGAAACGTGGCTGTGGTCACCACCCTGGGGCGCGTCACGGGTGGCCAGCGCAGCCCCGGTCCTAACGTCAAGGTGCCGCTGATTCAGGCCACTTCGTTGTTTGATGTGCGCACCCAGGTGCGTCCTGAGCAGTTCTCCACGCTCACCAAGGATCTGCAGGTGATCGAGGCGACGGCCACGGTCAAATATGCCATCAAGCCGAAGGAAGCAGGACGGATCTACGAAACGATCGCCACAGACAACCAGCAGATCTATCCGCGCATCATTCAGCCGTCACTGCTCAAAGCACTCAAGTCGGTGTTCTCCCAATACGAGCTGGTTACGATCGCCACTGAATGGAACAGCATCTCCGAGCTCGTTCAGGACAAAGTGGCCCAGGAACTGATCAAATTCGATTACGTGCAGGTGCAGGGGCTTGACCTCACCGGCCTGCAGATCGCTGAGGAATACCGTGCAGCGATTGAGCAGAAGCAGATCGCCGATCAGCGGCTGCTGCGCGCCCAGACCGAAGTGAAGATCGCCGAACAGGAGGCCAAGCGCTACCAGATTCTCAACTCCAGCCTTGATGATCAGGTGCTCTTCAAGCTCTTCCTCGACAAGTGGGACGGCCAGACCTCCGTGGTGCCGGCCCTGCCGGGAACAGTCGGCGGTGGCACCCCGGTGATCGTCAACGGGCGCCGCTGACTCTCAGTCGTAGCGGCAGGCCGGGCTCAGTCCCGGCACCGTGAACTCCTGGAACCAGAGGAAGTCGCGGCTTCTCCAGCCCAGATCAAAGGGGGCTGTGGAGGCCCACTCCCCCTGCTCAAGCTGGAAGTGTGACCTGAGGTAGTTGGGCACCAGGGCTTCCACCTCCCGCTGCCCTTCGCTCTCCTCATCGGCAAAAAGCCGATCCAGGTAGAGCACCGCAAAGATTGACGTCTCCTCATCCACCACCACCACCTCGAACGGTCCGTCTTCGGCGGGCAGGGGGGTGACTTCGAAGAACTCATCACGTTCCAGGGGGTCCGACGGAGCCTTCTCCATCAGAGCCGCAAGGGCCTGCTTGAAGCGATCGAGGGTCACGGCGAAAGCTGCGGCTGCTCTTGCATCCTCGCTCTGCCCCCCAGGCCCCAGAGCCAGAGCGTTACAGCCAGCCCATGCAGCAGCACCGGCGGCCAGAGGGAGCCGCTCAGCCCGTAGCTCAGCACGCAGGCCGCCCCCAGCAAGGTGCATTGAACCAGGAAGCGGCCGTCGCCGAACACCCCTCGCCCCGCCGGGTACCAGCAGCGGGCCGCCACAGGGTGGTACAGCACGAACAGACCCACGCTCAGGGCTCCCCAGGCGGCTGAACCGGCCAGGGATTCCCCCTCAAGCGGGTGGGGCAGCAGGGCTACGCGGAACAGAAGTTCCTCCCCCAGGGCCGGCATCAGCAGCAGGCCCGGCACGGCCCGCAGCGACGGCCCCAGTGCTTCCAGCCTCCAGGGGCTCAGAAAACCCGAGCCCCAGCCCAGCGGCAGGGCCAGCGCCGCGTAGGCCGCCACAACCGCCAGAGCGCTCCCCAGGCTGGCTGCTCCCAGGGGCGCGAACAGGGCATCGCTGAGGCGCCGTAGCAGGGTGGAGAGGATCGGAATCTGACCCAGCAACAGGGTGGGGGCTAGCGGTTCAAGGCTGGTGTCGCCTCCGGCCAGCTGGTTGCTGCGCAGGAACCAGAGGCTGGCGCCGTGCTGCAGAAACACCCGTGCCATGTCGTCGTGGGCGCGGCGGGGCAGCATCGAGCGCCAGCTCAGCAGCGCATCCACGCCCGTTTCACCGCGCACGAAGCTCCCACCCGCCACCACCGCCGCGTTGTGGCGCCAATCGGAGCGCACCATGCCGAAGGGGCTGAGCAGCTCATCAAGGGAAGAGGAGAGACCCGCCAGCTGGCGGAAGGCCTGGCTGGAGTTCTCCTGGGGGTGGGCTTTGATCCAGCGGCGCAGCTCGGGTTCGTTGGCCGTGCGGCGGCGCAGGCGATCGATGGCGATGAACAGCGCCTGGCTCGAATCCTGCACGCAGGAGGTGGACGGGGTCACCGTGGAGACGCCGCTGCCGTCGCCACTGCGGTAGCGGGCCATCAGCACCTCCGCCTGGTTCGCCAGCTCCTGCAGCAACGACAGAGGTTGGCCGGCCACCGTCAGGTCGTCGAAGGGGCGCAGTTTGATCAACACATCGGAGATGGGCCGCGAGCCCAGCCAGCCCCGCTGGAGATCACCGCTGAAGGCCGTCCAGTCTTGGGTCCCCGAGACGATCCCATTGGGGTTGTTGGCATAGATCTGGTGGTAGCGCAGGTCGAAGCGGGGCTCGCCGGTGATGGCATCGTTCACCACCCGCGCTTCCCCGAAGGCGAAGTGGCCGGTCACGGTGAAGCCGCTGATCCGTTCACCCCCCGGCCCACCGATGCCACCGAAGCTGTGGATCAGCAGGGCCCTATCCCCGGCCTGCCAGTTTTCGCCCAGCAACACCCGCCTGATCCGCCCCCGCTGCCTGGGGGTGTTGGCCCAGTTGCCGCGCAGGATGTAAGGGAGTCCCTCTCGGGTGGTGGGCAGCACGGCATCGGGGCTCAGCAGGTGCAGGGCCCTGGGCCGGATGGCCTGGACCGTGAACAGCCCTTCGGCATCAGGTGCGCCATAGAGGTACCAACCCTGGGCCCCCACGGGATTGGAGCTCAGCCCTCGCGGCGTGGAGATCCAGCGGCCGTAGCGATCGCGGGGCTGCTGGGGCACCCGCACCACATCCTCGGGGCCGCTGAAGTCCCCCCGCTCCGGGCTCCAGTGCTGCACGCGGAAGCGCTCCGGCTGGCTGGCAACGGGCCCAAGAATCCGCCCCAGACCCACGTAGCGGCCGCTGATCTGCAGCGGTGGTCGGCCGATGCTTAGCCGGCTGGGGCCATCCGCCGCCGGCTCCAGCTCCACCTCCTCCAGCTGCACGATCAGATCGTCGTTGGGGCGCGCCCCCGCCAGCGATTGCAGTGGGCCCACCCGCCGACGCCCATCCAGCCGCCTTGGCAGCACGTTGCCCTGGGCCTCGATCGCCCGGGCCTCCGGCGCGAAGCGCACATCGGTGCTCACCCGCTCCACCAGCTCCTGCAGGACAGGCCGCTGGGCCCAGCCCAGGCGCAGCACCTGCCCCTGGAGCGCCACGGCTGTCGTGGGTGCGTGCTCGATCTCGACCCACACCCAGTCGCCGGGATCCCGGTCGGTTTCAGCGGCGCTGGGCAGGATCAACCGCCCGATCCAGTCGGCGTGGGGCTGATACAGGCGCGGATCGGGGCGCTGGGCCAGCGGGTAGTGGCTGGGCCGGTTGAAGGGGGCGGCCTGGGCCAGGGCGTAACTGCTGCCAGGGGCGGGAGGGCCGGCCAAGGAAGGAGCCAGCAGCAGCGGCAGCAGCAGCGACACCACCAGGGTCAGCAGCAGCAGGAGCGGCCGCCGAGCACGGGGCCAGGGACCTGATCGCCGCCCATGGGGAGAGCCCGATCTCACGGCCGGGGGCTCAGGGTGGCTGGCGCCACCTCCAGCTGGGCGGCGCCGCAGTGGCTGCAGTACGGCAGGTGCCGGCGGGTGGGCTCGTGGCAGTGGACGCAGGTGCGGAACTGGGCGTAGCCGCAGTGGGGGCAGTGGCGGTCGCCGTTGGGCAGCTTGCGCGCGCAGTGCAGGCAGCGGCTGCGCTGGGCCCGCTCCGCCGCCTGCAGCCTGGGGTTGAACAACAGCGCCTGCAGCAGCTTGATCAGGGCGAAACCCACCACTGGCACCGCCAACAGGTAGAGGTAATTCACCAGGAAGCGCAGGTTGCCCGCCAGGGCCCGCACCGCCGCCAGCAGCAGCTCGAAGATCACCCCCACCTGGGCCGCTTCAGCCAGCTTCAGCAGCAGCGGGATCAGGGAAATCACCAGCAGGTGCCAGCTCACCAGCGCCAGCAGGCCGTGCCCCCTGCGCAGGGCGTGGCGATGGATCAGCAGGCTCAGCAGCACCAGGGGCGCCAGGAAGAGGCCCTGCAGCAGCAGGCGCTGGCTGGGGGCCCAGAACTGGGCCCGCGCGAAGCCCCGCTCCATCGCCGCATAGCTGCTGCTGCGGTTCAGAAACGCCAGGAACGCCTGGCTGTCACGGGCCTCCAGCAGGCCCTGACCAAGCGTGACCACTTCATCGCGCAGGCTGGCAATGCGGGCGTCGTTGGCCTCGATCTCACGCCGGGCCTGGGAGGCCGGCACCTTCTGGATGGTCTTTGAGGCCGGCTGACTGGCGATCTGCTCCAGCAGGCTGGAGTCGTACTGGGAGCGGATGGAGGCGTTGCCCTGCTCCAGGGCGGTGATCTCGCTTTCGGCCGCATCCAGCTCCCTCTGCCGCTGGCGCAGCTGAGGCTGGGCGGCGATGCGGTCCTGATGGCCCGCGAACTCCAGGCAGAGGGGCGCCACCTGGCCGAGGTGGTCGCGGCCGTCCGCGATGGCCCGGGCGCTGAATCCCGGTTCAGGGGCTGATGCCTTGCTCTCCCCCGGTGAGCGGCGGGGAAGGGCCCGGCGCAGGATCGCCAGGTTCTGCTGACGCTGATCCGTGTTGCCATCGCGGTAGAGGCTCCACTCGGCCTGACAGGGGAAGGCCTGCTGAGGGCTCAGGGGCCACTGGGCGATGGCGGCCATGCCGCTGAAGATGTTGAGCAGCAGCAGCAGATCCACCAGCACGATCACCAGCAGGCTGGCCTTGTTCAGCGGCTGGCCATTGAGGCTCCCCGAGCGCTGCAGCAGCTTGCCCATCAGCCTCCCCAGTCGGTGGCGGGCACGGCTCAGGCGGGAGGTGAACGGAACTCCTTGTGGCATCAGAGCGGTGCTATGGCCAGAGGCTCAGCGTTGCAGGCTGCGCATCCAGCCGCCAGAGCTGGGCCCTTCGGCGCAACAACTCCTGCCCCACGATCGCCTCCACCCGCAGGCTCTCGAAGATCGGGTTGGCGGTCACGATGGCCTCGACTCGCTGGCCTGGATCACCCCCCGGCAGGGCCAGGCCGGAGAGGCTCTGGAGGCTGGCGCTCTGCTCGCCGCAGAACCCCGCCAGCCGCACAGCCCTGGCTGGTGCCAGGGGCCGCAGCTTCGTAGCCAGTCCCGCTGTGATGAACAGCCCCTCGGCGCCGGTGTCGGCCAGGGCGAGGGCCGACACCGCGGGCGTGGCCATGGGCATCAGCGGCACCCCTTCGCGCCAGAGCAGCGGCAGGGTGGTGGCGCCGGTGGGGGCTGCCCGGCGCAAGCGATCGGCATCGACGAGGGCCAGCGGACCCAGGCTGAGGCGCTGGCCCAGGGGGTCGATCCAGAGTGGCTGCTGCCGCAGCTGCGGGGCACCCAGCACCCCATCAACCCCCTCTGGCAGCTCGGCCACCGGCAGCACCAGCGCCTCCATGCCCCTGATCTGGAAGCGATTGCCCGCCGCGCTGATCTCCAGGTCGGGCAGCTGCACCCGCCGAGGCTTCAGCTCGGGGCAGGCCGCACCGGCACCGGCGAGCGCGAAGGTTCTGGGGTCCACCAGCCGGCTCTGGAGCGCCAGGCGGCGCACCAGCTCGGGGGTCACCAGGGTTGTGGAGGCGCCGGTGTCGAGCAGCAACCGCACCGGACCGCCGCTGCTCTGGAGGCTGAGCACGGGTGTGTCTCCGCCGCTGGCCCGCTCCAGGGGCACGCCCACCTGGCCGCTGCTCCGACCGGGCGCCAGGGGTGGCCCCCCCAGCTGTATCAAGGCTGCTGTGGTGATGGCTGTCGCCACAGAGCTGGGGGCCGAACCCGCGAGAAGCAGGCCAATGAGCCCCAGCCACAGACCCACGGCGGCGGCTCTGTGGCTCATCGGCCGTCGGCGCGGCGCAGGGTGATCGCCAGGGCCCCATCGGGCCGGCGCAACTCCAGCCGGTTCGCTTCGATCTGCCACTGGCTGGCGGATTCAAGGGCGCTCAGGAACTGAATCTCCTGCTCCATCACGCCCCGGGGCCGCACGCAGATCCTGCGGGTTGCCGCCGGCGGACTCACCTGGATCGTTCCCTGGCCCACCACCGCCGAGGCGTTGTAACGGTTGCAGCCAGCCGCTCCAGCCAGGCGGCCCCTGGAGCTGAGCTCCAGGCTGAGGGTGGTACCGGTCAAGGTGCTCACCACCGCCTGCTTGCCGTTGTTCAGCCCGGTGACGATCCAGAGGGCGCCGGCGATCTCCTGGGGCTGGGGCCGGAAGCGGGCCACGGGCTTGCCATTGGCGGCCATCAGCTCCAACTGGCCGTTGCGCAGGGCGTAGCCCCTGGCCGCCGTCAGGGCTGCCCTGAAGGCTTCTGCCTGGCGCATCTGCTGATCAGGACAGGCCATCTGGGTGGAGGGACCCTGTTCGCTCACCCGAAAGATCGTGTCCCGCACCTGAACCGTGGCGGAGTAACGGTTGCAGCCGTCGCTGCCGCTGACGCGACCCTGCTCCAGGCGCAGGGTCGGAGTGGGCGGAACCACCGCTCTGCGTCCCGGGATCGATTCCAGTAGCCAGGCACTGCCCTCCAGGGGCGAGGGTGGTCGCCGCTGCGCCACCGCAGGCTCCCCCGCCGGCCGGGTCTGGGCCAGCAGTGGGTTGGCTGCCATCGCTAGCAGGCCCCCTAGGGCCAGCGCCAGGGAAGCCCAGGTTCCTGCATTGCGTTTGCTCATGTCATGCCCCACCGACGGCGGTGCCCATCCTGGTGCCCAGCACCCCCAGCAGCGCCCAGATCACCCCCGACAGTTGATCCATCCGATCGCCCAGGCCAGCCATTTCCAGCTGGGCCAGCACAGCCGAGAAGGGCAGCACCAGGGCAAAGAGCAGGTTTTGGCTGATCACCGTGAGGGATTCCAAGACGAAGTAGAAGGCCACCGGCCCCAACAGCAGTCCCAGCAGGGTGTCGAGCGCCAGCAGGCGTTGATCACCCCCGTTCAGTTGCTTCAGCAGCACGGGCAGTTGCCGGCGGCCGGGTAGTAGCGCCATGAGGCCAACAATCAGCTGGGCCACAAAGAAAACGTTGCAGAAGCTGATCGGATTCTCACCGCCGATCGGATGGGCCGCTCCGAAGTTCTGTAGCCCTTTCAGGGCCGTGGCGTTGAGCCCCTTCAGCAGGACATACAGCGCCAGGGTCAGCCAGGCCATGGCCGGAGGCTGAAAAAGAATTTCGCCCCCAACTCCACGCCGTTCTAGTTATAGCTGTAGGCATTTTCGGGGGACTGGTCATTCGTGCCGCCCAGGTGCACGTAGCGCCAGGACTGGAACGCGAGGCGTCAGCCTTGGCCCCTCGAACTGAACGTCCAGGTCGTAGCGCATGTCGACGAAGCGCACGCCGGCATAGGGGATCACACTGAAGCTGCCGGCCTTGGCGATGGCCTCTTCCCGGTCACCGAAGCGGTAGCGGGCGGCCAGGTTGTTGATGCCCTGGATGTTGTTGAGCGAGGAGTCCAGCCGCCGGATCCCATCAGGGGACGTTCTGCCTTCCTGACCCCGCACATCGGCGGCCATGGTCAGCGGACGCAGCACCTGGTCCAGATCCAGATCGGCCGTGAGACCCCTGACGGAGGTGCTGACCGTGGTGCGCAGGGGCAGGAAGCCATAGACCTCCACAGTGGCGTTCCAGGGGGAGGGGGCTGGTGGTTCGTGGTCTCCTGCTCCTCGGCGATGGCGGCTCCCGGGGCCATCAGGGCCGGGATCACAGCCGTCAGGGCGAACAGCAGAGCGCTCTGAGGCTGCTGGACCTGCAGGGCGATAACAGTACGGCGCAACGGCTTCGGAGTGAACAGCGGTGCGGCCAGGGAAGGAGTGGCCTGAAGCTCCGCCCGTGTGGATCCACAGACAGGCTCAGCGGCGGCGGCTTCAGATCGGATGCCGGCCGATGATCTCCAGATAGCGATCCTCCACGGCTCCCACATCCAGCTGGCTCAGGCCGGCCTCAACCAGCTGGGCCTCCACCTCCTCCACCGTGAAGGCAGCCCGCAGCGACTGGCGGTAGTCGTGCTGCAGCACGGGCGGGGCACCGGCGGCATGGGTGGCCACCAGCCGCTCCAGGGCGATCTGATCGGCGGGACGCCGCAGATCCCTGATGCAGATCGCAGCCCCGGGGGCCGCCATCTGCCGCACCGTGCTCCAGAGCACCTGGGGATCATGGAGGTGATGCAGCAGGCTGTTGCTCACAACGGCGCTGTAGCCCCCCTGCAGCTGAGGGCAGGGGAGCCGGGCCTGCTGGAAGCTCACGGATGCGCGGGGCCGTTCACCCTGCTGAAGGTGTCGCAGCCGCAGCTGATCGAGGCGGGCCAAGGCGATCGCCAGCATCGCCCCCGAGCCATCCACCCCCACCACCAAGCTGGAGGGATGGTGATCGGCCAGGCGGAAGGTGATGTTGCCCGGCCCGCAACCCAGATCGACGATGCGCTCCCCCAGCTGGGCACCGAAGCAGCAGGCGATGCGCTCCACCATGGCCTGGTCGGTGGCACTGAAATCAGCTTCGGCGTAGGCCAGGGCCTGCTCGGCCCCCTCCATCAGCTCAGGTTCGCAAACGCGCTCGATCGCTCGGCTCCAGGGGGCAAACGCCATTCTCCCTGCGGTTGCTTCAGCGGCTCGTGCTGCTGGTGGTCGGTTGGCTCTCCCCGCTGCTGGAGAAGCGCTGCCAGCGGATCTGCTCGATGGTGCCCAGGGGCTGGGCCTGACCTGAGGCGGTGGTCACCGTAATCAGATCCGGGCGGCCCGCCATCACCTGCAGACCCGTCGCCAGAGCAAAGGTGCTGGTGCCACTGAACAGACCACGGAACAGCTCCTTGCCCTCGCCGTTGCGCACCTCCAGCCAGCTGGGTTCCCGGCTGCTGAGCTGAAGGCTCCCCTGGCTGGGTTTGGCGGGTTTGGTGGGCGCAGCGGGTTGCTTGCCGGGGCTGGGGGCTTCGCTGGTCCCTGCCGCTACGGGTGGGCTCGCCAGGTTGCTGGCAGCCGGTGGGCTCTGTTTCCAGCCGAAGGCCAGGCCCCCCGCCAGCGCCAGCACCCCGGCAGCCCCCGCCACCAGCCAGGTCTTCCCGCCGCGTCGGGGCTTTGGGGTTGGCTGAATGAAGGGAACCGTGCCCGGCTCACGGGGGGCCATGGCCGGAGCCGCCAGGCTCACCCTGGCCACGGGGACCGCGCTGGGGGCGGCCGTGCGGGCCACTCCGGGCAGGTGAATGTCCAGCAGCGGCTCGGTCAGCTGGTCGGCGTCGAGGCCGAGGCTGGTGGCCACCCGTCGGGCCTGGGCGATCAGGTAGATCCGCTCCGGCAGCCGTGTGTGATCACCTGATTCCAGGGCATTCAGCCGGTCGGTGGAGAGGTAGTTCTGCTCCGCCAGCACGCCCACAGGGATGCCCTGGGCCTGGCGGGCCTCAGCAAGGGTCCGTCCAAGGCTCACCAGGACCGGTAGCCGCTCACTGGAGCCCGAGTCGGCTGTGGTGGCCGGTTCGCCGGGCTCCCCTGGCTGGGTGGCGCGCTCACTCACGCTGGGACTGCACTCAAAGGAACGCTTCCATCATGGAGGGAAGCTCCGGTGTCGTCAGACGCCCCTGATGCTGTGGACTCGCGGTGATCATCCGTCTGAATCCACCAGACTGCAGGCCGATGCACCGTTCTCGATGAGGAGCTCCAGGCCCCAGCTGCGCCTCTCCCGCTCAGCTCAACGCTCCCGCTCCCTCCCCTGGCTGGATGGGTTGGCCCGTGGGCTGCTGGCGCTGGTGTTCGTTCATGCCCTGGTGGGCAAGCTCACGAATTTTGCCGCGGTGGCCGACACGATCGCCGCCAAAGGACTTCCCCTGGCCCCGCTGCTGCTGGTGCTGGCCATGGGCCTGCTGGCCGTGGGATCGGCGTTGCTGATCCTGGGCTGGCGTCAGCGCCTCGGCGCGGTGCTGCTGCTGATCTTTCTGGTGCCCACCAGCTTGATCTTCCACAGCACTCTGGGCGATACCGCTGATCGCATTCAGCTGATGAAGAACCTGGCGATCATGGGTGGCCTGCTGCTGGTGTTCAATCAGCCCAGCGAGGGCCGGCCGAGGCTTCGGAGTAAGTCGAGCCGGAGTCAGTAGAGCCGGCTGAGCACGAACTCGGGCAGGCTCAGCAGGGCCGTGCGGGAGTCGGAGGGGTTGAGCCACTGCAAGGATTCACCGGCTTCGCGCGCAAACCCTTCAGCCAGGGACCTGGAGCGGGGGATCGCCTCGCAGCCCCGCACCAGTGCCAGCGCTTGCGCCAGATCATCGGGTTCACAGAGTTCCCGCTCGATCAGCCCCGCCAGGGCCGGACGCTCCTCCAGGGCATAGAGCACAGGTGCGGTGAGATAGCCGGTGGCGAGGTCGCTGGCGGCGGGTTTGCCCAGCTGCTGGTCGCTGCCGGTGAAATCGAGGATGTCATCGACCACCTGGAAGGCGAGGCCGAGCTGGCGGCCGAAGTGGTAGAGGTCTTCGAGGCGATCGTTGTCGAGGCCGCTGAGCACACCCGAGGCCTTGGCGCTGTTGGCGATCAGGGAGGCTGTTTTGCAGTAGCTCTTGTCGAGGTAGGTCTCGAAGCTCTGGCCGGTGTCGTAGCGGTAGAGGCCTTGGCGCACCTCGCCATCGGCCAGATCCATGATCACGCGCGAGAGCAGCTTGACCACGGCGAGATCGTCGAGGTTGGCCAGGTGCCAGCTGGCCTGGGCAAAGAGAAAATCACCGGCGAGCACCGCCAGGCGGTTGTTGAAGCGACTGTGCACCGTGTCCACCCCACGGCGGGTGGAGGCCTCATCCACCACGTCATCGTGGACGAGCGAGGCGGTATGGATCATCTCGGTGATCTCCGCCAGGCGCCGGTGGCGACTAGAGAGCTCGCCGTCCGGGGAGAGGGCGCGAGATAGTAGCAGCACGATGCCGGGGCGGATGCGCTTGCCGCCGGCGCTGAACAGGTGCTCAGCGGCAGCCTGGAGAATTGGATGCCCAGCTCCAATCAAAGAGCGCAGATCGCTCAGCAGGGTTTCGAGGTCGTTCTCGACCGGCTGGAGCAGCTCTGCAACGGTGGCCATGTCACCCGCCTTGTGCCGCGATCCTAGAAGGCTCCCACCGACGAACGCAGGCAGACCCGCTCCACCTGGGGTTGCCAGCCCAGCCAGGGGGCCGCGGCCAGGGCAAAGGCCTCGGCATCACCTGTGACGCAGAACCGGCCCCGCTCCACCGGCACCTCCCGGGGGTGCAGGCCGCAGGAACGGGCCTGGTGCAGGGGTGCCTTGCCCAGCCGCTGGCCCAGCTGGGCCACCGCCGCCTGGGCCGGATCCACCAGCAGCACCTCGGGGGGCAGCAGCTCCCTCAGCAGGTCCTCCAGCAGGGGGTAGTGGGTGCAGCCCAGCACGATCGCCTCCACCCGCTCGGCCAGCAGCGGCTCGAGGTAGGCGATCGCCGCGGCGCGCAGGCGTGGATCGCTGAAATCACCGGCTTCGATCAACGGCACGAAGGCGGGACAACCGATTTCGATCACCTGACAGGAGGGATCAACCAGGCGCAGGGCCCGGCCGTAGGCGCCGCTGGAGGCCGTGGCGGGGGTGGCGAGCACGCCCACCCGCGTGCAGCTCAGCTGGCTGGCGACGCAGTCGATCAGCCCGAAGACAGGTAGGCCGCTGCCGGCCTCGGCCTCGGCGATGTCGAAGGCCAGGGCGTTGGTGGTGTTGCAGGCCATCAGCACCGCATCCACCTGCTGCCGCCGCAACCAGCCCACCACCTCCGCGGCGATGCGGCGGATCTCGTTGGGGGAGCGATGGCCATAGGGCACCCGGGCGGTGTCGCCTAAGTACACAAAGGGGATCTCGGGGTGATGCTCAAGCATCCGGCGCAGCACCGTGAGCCCGCCCAAGCCGCTGTCCAGCAGGCCGATCCGCTGCTCCATCAGCCCCCTGCCAGATACCGGAGGATACCGCTCGTGATCGCCTGGGCCACTCGCTGCCGGTGGGACGCGGTGGCCAGGCGGGGGGAGTCGATGTCGCCGGTGACGAAGCCGGTCTCCACCAGGGCGGCGGGCATCACCGTGCGGCGGATCACGAAGAAGCGCCCGGTGCGCACCCCCCGGTCCGGACTGCCCGGTGACACCGCCACTACCTCCGACTGGACGGCCGCCGCCAGAGCCCGCGAAAGGGAGCTCTGGAAGTAGAAGGTCTCGATGCCGTTGACATCAGGCCGGGCCATGCTCAGGGCATTGGCATGGATGCTGAGGAAGGCATCAGCGCGACTGCTGTTGGCCAGGGACACCCGCGGCGGCAGATCCACATCGATTTCCGAGGTGCGCGTCAAGATCACCTGAACCCCCTTGGCCTGGAGCAATCGCGCCACCTGGAGGCTGATGTCGAGCACCACATCGGTTTCGCGCAGGCCGCCGATGCCCACCGCGCCTGGGTCCGGGCCGCCATGGCCTGGATCGATCACCACCCGAAAGCGCCCGCGGGGCACATCCGGAAGGCCGGCGGTGGAGAAAGGCGTGCGGTTGATGCCGGGGGTGAAACCTGGATTGGAGCGCCAGGGGACCGAGGCGGCATTGATATCCCCTTCACCGAGCGTGCGCAGGCTGCGAGTGGGAAGACCCTCGAACTCCAGCTTCCAGCGGTCCCGTGAGGTGCCCACCAGCCTCAGGCGCCTGGGATCGAGCTGGGTGCCGGGCTGGAACTCCAACACCAGTCGGGTGGTTTCGGAATCGGGCTTGCCGATGCGCACCTCGCGCAGGATGCCATTGCCACGGATGCTGCGGGTGCGGCCGGGAGCTCCCGGCAGATCGATCCAGACCCTGGGCCCGGCGTTGCCCTGGCCCGCCTCAAAAAAGGCCTGCAGGGAAATCGACGGGGCGGTGCGTAGCTCCAGCACCCCCTCACTGTTGATGCGCCAGGCCGCCAGGGCACTGGCGGCCCGTGCCGGCAGGGCGGCCAGCAGCAGGGCGCCCTGCAGAGCCGCGCCCAGAACAAGGGTGCTCAGTGGGCCGAGACGGGTTAGGCGTGGCTTCCTCAGGATCAGAACAGCGACGGGTGACGGTGGTTGAGGCTCGGCATCTGGGCGCGGACCCGCTGGCCATGGTCAGGGTCGACGGGGGCCATCGCAAGCCCCACACCAACGCCGGCATCAGCGAGCACGGTTCCCCAGGGATCAATCACCAGGGCATGGCCGTGGCTCTGGCGGCGGCCGTAGTGCAGGCCGGTCTGGGCCGGAGCCAGCACGTAGGCGGTGTTCTCGATCGCCCTCGCCTGCAGCAGCACCTGCCAGTGGTCCTTGCCGGTGAAGGCGGTGAAGGCCGCCGGGATCATGATCAACTCGGCGCCGGCGCCGGCCAGGTGACGGTAGAGCTCCGGGAAGCGCACGTCGTAGCAGATCGAAAGGCCGATCCGGCAGAGGCCCGGGGCATCGACCACCGGCGGCAGCGCCGTGCCGGATTGAACGGTCTCCGATTCCCGATAGGTGTTGCCGTCGGGCAGATCGACATCGAAAAGGTGGATTTTGTCGTAGCGGGCCAGTAGCTGGCCGTCGCGCCCCACCAGCTCCGCGCGGTTGTAGGTGACCCGCTCGCCGGCGGGCACGGGGAAACCACCCCCCAGCAGGGTCACCTGATAGCGCCGCGCCATGGTGACCAGGAAGCGGCTGCAGCGGTCCGCCAAGCTGGGGGCCAGCTCCAGGCGGCGGCTGTCGTCGCCCATGAAGGCGAAATTCTCGGGCAGGCCCACCAGCTCGGCCCCACGGCGGGCGGCCAGCTCGATCTGCTCCTCGGCGGCGGCGAAGTTGGCGTCCGGATCGGGGGTGCTGGTGAGTTGCGCTGCGGCAGCCAGAAAGCTCGTCACCAGAAGGAAGTGCCAGGTCGGCGGAACTTTAGGGGGAGGTCCGCCGGGGGGGCTGGCCGTCACGGCCCCCTTTTGGGCTGGCCTCAGCTGGCCTTGAGCACCCCGGGCTCGGCCTGCATCGGCACGATTGTGAGGGTGTCGAGGGCAGCGCAGCAGTGGAAATCGGCGTCGTGGTTGCCCAGCCGCTCCAGGCGCTGGCCATGGCTGGCGGTGCGCAGGCAGGCCTCGGGGTCGTGCCGCCATTGCTGCCAGAGGGCCAGGGCTGCCACCATCTCATCGTTGCCGGCCGCCACACTGATTCCCGCGGCAGGGGCCAACTCCATCAGGGCGGCGCCGACGGCGCCCGCCGCCAGGCTGTCCTCCAGCGAATAGGCCCCCTCCCAGCCGCTGCCCACGATCCAGACGTTCTGCACACCCCGCTCGATCAACCGCTTCGCCACGGCGCTGCGGTTCGGCAGACAGGCGGTGAGCAGCAAGGGCAGATCCCGCACCCGGTCGAGGGAGCGGGTGCCATTGGTGGTGCTCATGAAGATGCGCTTGCCCGCCACCAGCTCCGGGGTCACCCCCAGAGGCGAGTTGCCCAGATCGAAGCCCTCCACCCGGGCCCCGCCACGCTCACCGGCGGTGAGACGCTGCTCGGCCGGCCAGGCGGCGGCACTGGTCTTGAGGGTTTCGAGGTCGGCGAAGGCCTGGATCGCCTCGGCGCCGTTCTCCAGGGCCCAGGCCATGGTGGTGGTGGCCCGCAGCACATCGATCACCACCGCCGCATCCGGGCTGCCGCCTTCGGCACGCTCCGCCTCCGGCACGCATTCGGAGGTGTGGAAGGTGTGGATCAGCACGGCGCGGCGGGCGGGGAGGGTGCGCCACAGTAGGCAGCAACGGATCTGAACCGAATGCAGGCAGTGTTGCCGCGGAGCACCACCCGAGACCTGCGCGGTTTTCTGGCGCTGCTGGAACAGCGCGGCCAGCTGCGGCGAATCACCGTGCCGGTGGATCCCGACCTGGAGCTGGCGACCATCGCCGACCGGGTACTGGCCCGCGGTGGACCTGGCCTCCTGTTCGAGAACGTGATCGGCAGTTCGATGCCGGTGGCAGTCAACCTGCTGGGCACGGTGGAGCGGGTGGTCTGGAGCATGGGCCTGGAGCGGGCCGAGCAGCTGGAAGACCTTGGGGAGCGCCTGGCCTTGCTGCAGCAACCCCGCCCCCCCAAGGGCCTGCGCGAGGCGGTCCGTTTCGGCGGCGTGCTCTGGGATGTGGTCAAGGCCCGCCCCGACCTCGACCTGCTGCCCCCCTGCCACCAGCAGGTGTTCAAAGGGGATCAGGTGAACCTCGATGCCCTGCCGCTGCTGCGCCCCTGGCCCGGTGACGCCGGCGGCGTGGTCACCCTGGGCCTGGTGATCACCAAGGACCCGGACACAGGGGTGCCCAACGTGGGCGTTTATCGCCTGCAGCGCCAGTCGGTGAACACCATGACCGTGCACTGGCTGAGCGTGCGCGGTGGCGCCCGCCACCTGCGCAAAGCCGCCGCCCTGGGCAAGCCCCTGGAGGTGGCGGTGGCGATCGGCGTGCACCCCCTGCTGGTGATGGCCGCCGCCACCCCGATTCCCGTGCAGCTCTCCGAGTGGCTGTTCGCCGGCATCTATGCCGGAGAGGGAGTGCGCCTGGCGAAGTGCAAAACGCTCAACCTGGAGGTGCCCAGCCACAGCGAGGTGGTGCTGGAGGGCACGATCGCGCCGGGGGAGGTGCTCCCCGATGGCCCCTTCGGCGATCACATGGGCTTCTATGGCGGCCTTGAAGACTCCCCCCTGGTGCGCTTCCACTGCGTCACCCAGCGGCGCGATCCGGTCTTCCTCACCACCTTCAGCGGCAGGCCTCCCAAGGAGGAGGCGATGCTGGCCATCGCCCTCAACCGCATGTACACGCCGATTCTTCGCCAGCAGGTGCCGGAGATCGTTGATTTCTTCCTGCCGATGGAGGGCCTCAGCTACAAGCTGGCGGTGATCGCCATCGACAAGGCCTATCCGGGCCAGGCCAAGCGGGCGGCGATGGCCTTCTGGAGTGCTCTTCCCCAGTTCACCTACACCAAATTTGTGGTGGTGGTCGACAAGACGATCAGCATCCGCGATCCACGCCAGGTGATCTGGGCGATCAGCGCCCAGGTGGATCCCCAGCGGGATCTGTTCGTGCTCGAGGACACCCCCTTCGACACCCTTGATTTCGCCAGTGAGCGGCTGGGGCTCGGCGGTCGTCTGGCGATCGACGCCACCACCAAGATTGGCCCCGAGAAACGCCACGACTGGGGCGAACCGCTGCGGCGCACGGCGGAGCAGGAGGCTGCGGTGGACCGCCGCTGGGCGGAGCTGGGCCTTGCCGACATCGACGCCAGCGATCCCGATCCGGCGCTGTTCGGCTACACCCTGGAGCACGTGCTGGAGCGCCTGGCCGCCCGCGGCGCCTAGGCCGATGCACTCCCTGGGGCGGTGATGCTCAAGCGCCGGGGCCTGCAGGCGATCCAGGCGTTGCTGGAACTGGCCCTGGAGCCCGGGCGCTGGCGCTCGGGGCCCGATCTGGCCGCCAGCCAGGCGATTCCCGAGCCGATGCTGGAGCAGCTGTTGCTGCAGCTGCGCCGCGCTGGGCTGGTGGACGCCCGTCGGGGTCGCCATGGCGGCTATCGGCTTCAGTGCGCCGCCGCCGCCATTCCCCTGCTGGCGGTGCTGCGGGCGGTGGAGGCGGACCCCTCCCAGCCGGCGGCCGCGGCGGGGGCGTCCCAGGCGGCTGAGCCGGCGGGAGCCCAGGTGGCCGTCGCCCTGGAGCGGCGCCTGCAGCTGGCCCTGGAGCGGGAGCTGGCCCGGCTCAGCCTCGAGGACCTGCTCTACGACCTGCGCAGCACCCAGGAGAGTCTGAGCCAGGAGGGGGGGCTGATGCTGGGGTGATGACGATGAAGGCGCCACTCATGGAGCGGCATCCTCTGCCCCCAGGTAGCTGCTGCGGAGGTCGTCATGGGCCAGCAGCTCAGTGGCGCTGCCGCTGAGGCTGACGCTGCCCGCCTGGAGCACCACCCCCCGATCGGCGATCGCCAGGGCCGCCTGGGCGTTCTGCTCCACCAGCAGGATCGTCAGCCCCTCGCGATGCAGCTGCTGCAGGATCGCCATCACTTCGGCCACCAGCCTCGGCGCCAGCCCCAGGCTGGGTTCATCCAGCAGCAGCAGCCGTGGACGCCCCATCAGCGAGCGGGCGATCGCCAGCATCTGCTGCTCACCGCCCGAGAGGCTGCCGGCCGGCTGCGACTGGCGCTCCCGCAGGCGGGGGAAGCGCTCGTAGCAGCGCTGCAGATCCTGCTCGATCCCGCGGCGGTCACGGCGCAGATAGGCCCCGAGCTCCAGGTTTACCGCCACGGTCTGGCGGGCCAGCACCCGCCGCCCCTCCGGGCAGTGGGCGATGCCGAGCCGCACCGTTCCCTCGGTGGCGGTCTTGGTCAGGGAGCGGCCCTGCCACTCGATCCGCCCCAGCTGGGGCTTCACCAGACGCGAAATCGCCCGCAGGGTGGTGCTCTTGCCGGCGCCGTTGGAGCCCAGCAGGGCCAACAGTTCCCCCTCGTGGATCTCCAGGTCAACCCCGCTGAGGGCGCTGATCGCTCCGTAGCGCACCGAGATCCCCCGCAGGGCCAGCAACGGTGGGCCAGGGCTGCTGAGGCTGACGCTCATGGGCTCACCCCGAGATAGGCCTCGATCACCGCCGGGTCGTGGCGCACGCTCTCAGGGCTGCCCAGGGCGATTCGCCGGCCGAAATTCAAGACCGCCAGACGGTCGCAGAGCTGCATCATCAGCGGCACATGGTGCTCAATCACTAGGACGGTGAGATCAAAACGGGAGCGCAGTCTGCGGATCAGGGCCGAGAGTTCCTCCTTCTCGATCGGGTTCATACCGGCGGCCGGTTCATCCAGCAGCAGCAGGCGCGGGTCGGTGGCCAGGGCGCGGGCGATCTCCAGCCGCCGTTGTGACCCATAGGCCAGGCTGCCGGCCGGCAGCTGGGCCGAGGCACCCAGATCCAGCAGATCCAGCAGCTCCAGGGCCTGCTGCCGCAACTCCCCCTGGCGCTGACGAAACGAACGTCCCCCCAGCAGGGAGGCCAGCAGGGGGGAGCGTGCCCGCTGATGCAGGCCGATCAGCACGTTCTCCAGGCAGCTCAGCCGCTGGAACAGGCGCAGGTTCTGGAAGGTGCGGCCGATCCCCAGCCGGTTGATCCGATCGGGGGGCAGGCCGTCAATCGCCCCATCCCCCCAGCGGATCGACCCCCCCGTGGGCCTGCCCAGCCCAGAGATCAGGTTGAACAGGGTGGTCTTGCCGGCTCCGTTGGGGCCGATCAGCCCGAAGATCTCCCCTGGCTGCACCTGCAGCGACACCCGATCAAGGGCCAGCAGGCCGCCGAAGCGGCAGCTCACCTCCTCCAACACCAGCAGGGGGGCGGCTGGCATCAGGATCGGCGCAGCAGCTTCCGCAGCCTGGCGAAGCGCTCCGGGGTGATCAGTCCCTGGGGAAAGAAGATCGGCCCCACCAGGATCACCAGGCCGTAGAGGATCAGGCGCAGATCGCCCACCGGCCGCAGCAGTTCGGGCAGGGCGGTGATCACCAGCCCCCCCAGCACCGGCCCCAGCCAGAGGCGCGAGCCCCCGAACACCACAAAGGCCAGGCTGGTGACACTGGTGTCGAAGCTGCCCTGACGGGCATTCCAGGTGTTGAGAAAGTGGGCGGCCAGCACGCCGGTGAGGGCGGCGATCACAGCGCTGAGCACGAAGGCGGTGAGTTTCACGTCGGCGGTGGGGATGCCCATGCAGCGGGCCGCCAGTTCGTCATCGCGGATGGCCGCCATCGCCCGCCCCAGGCGCATGGACTCCAGCCGGGCGCAGAGCCAGCAGACCAGGGCCAGCAGCAGACCGGTGGCCAGGGCATAGCCCCCGGGGCCGGCGAAGGGCTGGGGAATGCCGAAGATCCCCACGGCGCCGCCGCTCCACTCCAGGTTCAGGTTCAGCACCCTGAGGATCTCCACCAGGGCAATGGTGGCAATGGCCAGGTAGATGCCGCGCAGCTGCAGCACGGGTCGCCCGATCGCCAGGGCCACAGCCGCCGCCACCAGGGCCGCCAGCAGCAGCTCCAGGGCCAGGGAGGTGAGGGGGTAGCCGGCGCCATCGCCCGCCAGGGCGGGCCAACGGGTGGAGAGCAGGGCCGCCACATAACCGCCGATCACATAGAAGCCCGGGGTGGCCAGTGAGAGCTGACCGCAGCGCAGCGGCAAATAGACGGAGAGGGCCAACAGGGCGCCGAAGCCCATCTGCACCAGCAGGGAGAGATCGCTCACACCTTGTTGGCCAGCGGTTTGCCGAGCAGTCCCTGGGGGCGCAGCAGCAGCACCAGAAAGAGGATCGCGAAGGCCACCCCGTCCTTGTAGCCGGAGAGATCCGGCGGCACCAGCGCTTCGGCCAGCCCCACGATCAGGCCACCGAGCACCGCCCCGGGCACGCTGCCCAGCCCCCCCAGTACCAGCACCCCCAGACCCTTGAGCCCGTAGCCGATGCCGAAGTAGGGGCCGGCGATGCTCACGCTGAGCCCCACCAGTCCACCGGCCACCCCCGCCAGGAAGCCGCTGAGCGCGAAGGCCAGGCGGATCATGGCGCCGGAATCAATGCCCAGCAGGCGGGCGGTGATCGGATCCTCCGCCACCGCCTGCAGGGCCTTGCCGCTGCGGCTGCGCTCCAGCCAGAGGGTGAGCAGCACCAGCACCAGGGCGGCCACCAGCAGCAGCAGCAGCTGCACGCTGCGGATCTGGGCGCCGCCCAGGCTCAGGGCCGGCGGCAGGGCCGCCAGAGTGGAGGCGGGAATCGAGTAGCTCTCGGCCCCCATCAGCAGCTGCACCAGGTTCACCAGCACCACCCCGGCCCCCAGGCTGGAGATCAGGTAAAGCAACGGTTCGGCGTTGCGTTGGCGCAGGGGGCGGAACGCCACCGCCTCCACCGCCAGCCCCACCAGGGCGGAGCCGGCTCCGGCGACGGACAGGGCCAGCCAGAACGGCAGGGCCATGGGCAGTTGCCATCCCGCCAGCAGCCCATTGGCCCCCACGGCGCCACCGATCAGCAGGTAGGTGAGGTAACCGCCGATCGTGAACACCGCTCCATGGGCGAAGTTGATCACCCCCAGCACCGAGAACACCAGGGTGTAACCGAGGGCGAAGAGGGCATAGACCGCCCCTGAGGCCAGTCCGTTGATCAGAATCTGCAGGAGATGAACCACGTCAGGTTCAGGGCAGCAGCGCGAAACGGCCGCTGCGCCCACCCGGTTGCATCCGCACCTGGGCCACGTGGAACTGCTGCTGCACCACCTCTCCATCGGGGCTGAAGCTGATGGGGCCCAGGGGAGTGTCGTAGCGGCCGCCCAGCAGTTCGGCCATCAGCGCCTTGCGCGCCTCTTGCAGGGAAAGCTGGGCCAGTGGCTGGCGTTGGTTCAGCCTTTGCAGGGCTTCGCCCACCACCTGGAAGGCTGTGAAGGCCTGGGCCGTGAGCTGGGGGGGGATCGCTCCGCCTTTGGCCTTTTGATACAGAGCCACGAACTCGCGGTTCACGGGGGTGTCGAGCTCGGGGCTGTAGGCCTGGGCGATCAGGATGGCGTCGCAGTAGGCCTGACAGATCGGATAGATGTTCGGCGTGTTCATGCCGTTGCCCACCACGATCGCGCCCCTGTAGCCCAGCTCCCGCAGCTGACGGATCAGGTTGCCGCCATCCACGGCCTGGGCCGAGATCACCACCAGATCGGGGGTCTCGCGCAGGGCGGCCGTGATCTGGTTTTGAAAGTCCTGGTCATTGAGCTGGGTGCGCTGTACCGTCACGGGCTTGAGCCCCTTGTCGGTGAGAGCCTTCTGGAAGATGGCGGTCTCTGACGTGCTGTAGGCGTCGTCCTGGGCATAGAACACCGCCGCCCGCCGGATCGAAGGGGTCAGCTGAAGGGCCTTGGCGATCGACAGCGGCGCAATCTCGGTGCTGGGGGCAGAAACCCGGCTGATGAAGTGACCGATCTGGGGAATCCCGGTGGCGGTGTTGGAGGGGGCCACCACCGGCACGCCGCGGCGCTGGGCGATCGGGTCGGCGGCGAAGGCCTGCTGGGAGAGGGTGGGGCCGATCAGGGCCACCATGCCGGCATCGATCAGCAGGTTGAAGGCCTGGCTGGCGGTGGCCTCATCGCCGCCGCCGTCCTCCAGGCGCAGGTTCAGCTTCAGGGCGCCCTGGGGGTTGGCTGTCTGGCGCTGGCGGAACCAGCTCTGCGCCAGTTTGAGCCCGATCTGCTGGTCCTGCCCGTAGGCATTGGCATTGCTGGTGAGCGAGAGCACCGCCCCCACCGGGACGCCGCCCTTGAACTGCAGCGGTTGGTCATCAGCGCTGGGACCGCAGCCCACAAGAGCGGCTAGAAGGGCCACTGCGGCCCCCGCTCCCAGGGAGGCCGTGATCCGTGAGCGCCTGCCCAGCTGCATCAGGCGATGGCGGCGAAACAGTCGCGGAAGGCCCTGAGGGTGGCGTCGATGTCGGCGTCGCTGTGGGCCAGGGACGTGAACCCGGCCTCGAAGGCGCTGGGGGCCAGGTAGATGCCGCGCTCGAGCATGGCCCGGTGCAGGCGGCCGAAGCGTTCACTGTCGGTGGCCTTGGCCTCCTCGAAGTTGCGCACGGGCCCTTCACAGAAGAAGAAGCCGAACATGGCGCTGATGGAGCCCCCGCAGATGGGCAGGCCGGCCTCGCGACCCGCCGCCAGGATGCCGTCGCTGAGACGCTTGGTGATCGCCTCAAGCCGCTCGTAGCTGCCGGGCTGCTTCAGCAGCTCCAGGGTTTTGATGCCGGCGGTCATCGCCAGGGGATTGCCGCTGAGGGTGCCGGCCTGGTACATGGGCCCGGCCGGGGCCACCATCGCCATGATCTCGGCCCTGCCGCCGTAGGCGCCCACGGGCAGGCCGCCACCGATCACCTTGCCCAGGGTGGTGAGGTCGGGGGTGATGCCGAAGCGGGCCTGGGCGCCTCCGTAGCTGATGCGGAAGCCGGTCATCACCTCATCGAAGGTGAGCAGGGCGCCGTGCTCCGTGGTGAGTTCCCGCAGACCCTCAAGGAAGCCCGGCTCGGGGGTGATGAAGCCGGCGTTGCCCACCACCGGCTCCAGGATCACGCCGGCGATTTCGCCAGGGTTGTCGGCGAAGAGCTGCTTCACCGCTTCCAGGTCGTTGTAGGGGGCGGTGAGGGTGTTGGCGGTGGTTGTGCGCGGCACCCCGGGAGAATCCGGTAGTCCGAGCGTGGCCACTCCCGAGCCGGCCTTCACCAGGAACATGTCGGCGTGGCCGTGGTAGCAGCCCTCGAACTTGATCAGCTTGTCGCGACCGGTGAAGGCCCGCATCAGCCGCAGCACCGACATGCAGGCTTCGGTGCCGGAATTCACGAAGCGGACCATCTCGACGCTGGGGACCGCCTCGATCACCATCTCCGCCAGGGTGTTCTCCAGGGCGCAGGGGGCACCGAAGCTGGTGCCCTTGTCGAGGGCCTCATGCAGGGCCGCGATCACTTCGGGCCGGGCGTGACCACAGATCGCCGGCCCCCAGCTGCCGATGTAATCGATGTAGCGGTTGCCGTCCACGTCCCAGGCGTAGGCGCCCTTGACCCGGTCGAAGACGATCGGATCACCGCCCACGGAACGGAAGGCCCGCACCGGTGAGCTGACCCCACCGGGCATCAAGGTCTGGGCGGCTCTGAAGAGGTCCTGGGAACGGGAGGTGTTCAGGGCAGGAACCGAAACAGGGGCCGAAGTCAAGGCGTGATCCGCGAACGTTGAAGGGGGGTGAGGGGCTGAGGGCGAACCTGAGAACTGCCCTGGCACCACCAGACCATGGTGCATCCTCGCCCAACACGCTGCCGCTCCCTCCGCCGAAGGCCCCAGGTCCGGCGGATTTCCCCTTCAGCGCGCGCAGATCCTGCCATTGGCGCAAGATTTCGCAACGACTTTTCCCACCCCCGGGCTCCAAGCAGGTGCGCACTCGCCACGCTCGCTATCGTCACGGAGCTGCCTGTTGTGATTGGCTGACCCCTTGGCCGAGCCGCCTGCCCTGACCCTGCCCTGGGGGCGGATCGAGCGGCGACTGCGTCAGTTGCTGCCCGCGAGGGCGGTTGTGGCCCGTCGCCCGGAGCTGCTCACCTACGACAGCGATGGTCTGACCCTGCATCGCCATGAGCCCCCCCTGGTGGTGCTGCCCGAAACGACCGACCAGGTGGCCGCTGTGCTGCGCCTCTGCCAGGACGAGGGAGTGCCCTTCGTGGCGCGGGGCAGCGGCACCGGTCTGTCCGGGGGTGCCGTGGCGGAGCAGGAGTCGCTGCTGGTGGTGACCAGCCGCATGCGCTCGGTGCTGGCCCTGGATCTGGAGAACCAGCGCATCACCGTGCAACCGGGGGTGATCAACAGTTGGGTCACCCGCGCCGTGGCCGGCGATGGCTTCTATTACGCTCCCGACCCCTCCAGCCAGGTGGTCTGCAGCATCGGCGGCAACGTGGCCGAGAACGCCGGTGGGGTGCATTGCCTCAAGTACGGCGTCACCAGCAACCACGTGCTGGAGCTGGAGGTGGTGCTCCCCGATGGCCGCATCACCCGCCTGGGCGGAAGCCTGGCGGAAATGCCCGGCCTTGACCTGCGCGGGGTCTTCATCGGCAGTGAGGGCACCCTCGGCATCGCCACCGCCATCACCCTGCGACTGCTGCCCCAGCCCCAGACGGTTCAGGTGCTGCTGGCGGACTTCCCCTCGATGGAGGCGGCCGGGGAGGCGGTGCGCCTGGTCACCGAAGCCGGGGTGCTGCCGGCGGGGATGGAGATCATGGACAACTTCACGATCAACGCCGTCGATGACCTCTTCGGCTGCGATGAGTATCCACGCGACGCGGCGGCGGTGCTGCTGATCGAGCTCGACGGCCGCCTGGAGGAGGTGAGTGCCGCGGCGGAGCGCGCCATGGAGCTCTGCCACCTGGCCGGTGCCCGCTCCCTTCGCCGGGCTGAATCGGAGGCTGATCGCGCCCTGCTCTGGAAGGGCCGCAAGTCAGCCTTCGCGGCGGTGGGCCGGATCACTCCCACCTACTACGTCCAGGATGGGGTGGTGCCCCGCAGCGCCCTGCCACGGGTGCTGGCGGCGATCGAGGAGCTCAGCCGCCGCTATGGCTTGCCGGTGGCCAACGTCTTCCATGCCGGCGACGGCAATCTCCACCCGCTGATCCTCTACAACGCCAGCGACGTGGATGTGCAGGAGAGGGTGCAGGCCCTCGGCGCCGATATCCTGCGCCTCTGCATCGACGCCGGCGGCAGCATCACCGGCGAGCACGGCGTAGGCGCCGACAAGCGCTGCTACATGGATTGGATGTTCTCCCCGGAGGATCTGGGCACGATGCAGCTGGTGCGCAACGCCTTTGATCCCGAAGGCCGCGCTAACCCTGGCAAGCTCTTTCCCACCCCCCGCAGCTGCGGAGAATCGGCCCGCCGTGCCCGCAGCGTGCGCGTGCAGGTGAATGGCATGGAAGACGTCACCCCTGGAGTCCCTGCCGCTGCAGGCCTCGATCCGTCTCTGCCGGAAGCGTCTCTGAGCAGCGAAGCGATCGAGGTGTTCTGAGGCTGCCTCAGGCGGCCACGGGCACCTGATAGCGGGCGATGCGAGCAAAGCCCGCGGGATCCAGCGAAGCGCCGCCCACCAGCACGCCGTCGATGTCGGGTTGGGCCATCAGCAGGTCGATGTTCTCCGCCTTGACCGAGCCGCCGTACTGGATGATCACGTCGTCGTAGCCCACCCAACCCCGGATCAGGCCGCAGAGGCGGTTGGCCTCTTCAGCGCCGCAGGTCTTGCCGGTACCGATCGCCCAGATCGGTTCGTAGGCCACCACCAGCTGGGTGGGGTCGAGCCCTTCCAGACCCTGGTCCACCTGGCGGCGGATCACCCGCTCGGCCTCGCCGGCCTCCCGCTGGGAATCGCTCTCGCCCACGCACAGGATCGGGATCATCCCCGACTTCTGGGCCGTGCGTGCCCGCAGGTTGATCTGCTCGTCAGTTTCGCTGTAGTACTTGCGCGGCTCGCTGTGGCCCACGATCGTGTGGCTGACGCCGTGCTCCAGCAGCATCGGAGCTGAGATCATGCCGGTGTAGGCCCCCACGTCGTCCCAGTGCACGTTCTGGGAGGCGATGCGCACGGCGCTGCCCGCGAGGGCTTCACTGAGGGCGGAGATGGCGGTGAACGGAGGGGCCAGCACCACCTCCCGATCGCCGGGAAGCTCCCCCAACAGCGGCAGGAAGGCGGCGGCATAGGCCCGCGCCTCGGCGCAGGTCATGTGCATCTTCCAGTTGCCTGCAATCACGGCTTGACGCACAGGATTGTCCTCGCCCAGAATTGCCCCACAACTTAGGTGCCTGTGGGGACCACCTCACTTGTCCGCCCCAGCTCCACCCTGTCTCCGGGCAGCAGCTGACGGCCGCGGCGCCGCTCCACCGCTCCGTTGACCCGCACCTCACCGGCCTGCACCCGCACCTTGGCTTCACCGCCGGTGGCCACCAGGCCCTGGTACTTAAGGAATTGATCAAGCCGCAAGGGAAGGGGGGCCGGATCGGCGCTGATAAGGTTCCTCGATGCTCGCACCCCCACCGGCCGGCTTTCGCGGGCTGCTGCCGCTGCTGAAGCCCCACCGCCGCAGGCTGGTGGCCGGCGGCCTGTGCATGCTCGTGTTCGTGGCCTGCTGGCCCCTGCTGGCGGCCCTGGCCGGCCAGCTGATCCCCGCCATCGGCTCGGGAGATTTCCCTCGGGTGCTGCGGGCGATCTCCCTGGCCCTGCTGGTATTTCTGGTGCAGAAGCTGGCCCAGTTCGGTCAGGACACCCTGCTGGCCTCACCGGCGCTGCAGGTGAGTCAGGCGTTGCGTAGCCAGCTGTTCGCGCGGCTGCAGCGGCTGGAGTTCTCGGCTCTGGAAAAGCTCTCGGCCGGCGACCTCACCTACCGCCTCACCGAAGACGCCGACCGGGTCGGCGAGGTGATTTATAAAACGATCCAGGACACCACCCCCAGCCTGCTGCAGCTGGTTGTGGTGTTCGGCTACATGGTGTTCCTTGATTGGAAGCTGTCCCTGGCGACCCTGCTGCTGGCGCCGCTGGTGGCGCTGATGGTCAGTGGCTTCGGTGCCCGGGTGATGGGCGCGGCCGAGCGCAGCCAGAAGCAGGTGAGCGAGCTGGCGGGGCTGCTGGCGGAGGCCATCGGCGGACTGTCACTGGTGCGCGCCTTCGCCGCTGAGGACTGGCTGCAGCACCGCTTTGAGCAGGAGATCGATCTGCATCGGCGCGCCAAATACCGCACCCTGCGCCTGCTGGCCCTGCAGCATCCGGTGGTGGGCTTCATCGAGGCTGCCGGCATCCTCTCGGTGCTGCTGATCGGAGCGGCCCGCATCCAGGCCGGAGGGCTCGACAGCCAGGGCTTCAGCTCCTACGTAGCGGCGCTATTGATGCTGATCGATCCGATCTCCCACCTCACCACCAATTACAACGAGTTACAGCAGGGGCAGGCCTCCTTGAATCGCCTGCGCGAGATCGAGCGCGAGCCGGTGGAGATCCCCGACAGCCCCACCGCCCAGCCCCTGGGAGCGGTGCGCGGAGAGCTGCGGCTGGAGCATGTCTGGTTTGGCTATGACTCCGACCAGCCGGTGCTGCGCGACCTCGATCTTTGCGCCCAGCCCGGCCAGCTGGTGGCCCTGGTGGGACCCTCTGGAGCGGGCAAGAGCACCCTGTTTTCGCTGTTGCTGCGCTTCAACACCGCCCAGAGCGGGCGGGTGCTGCTGGATGGCCAGGATCTGGCGGGCCTGCGCGCCGCCGACCTGCGCCGGGCCGTTGCGCTGGTGCCCCAGCAGAGTCGGGTGTTCTCCGGCAGCGTGGCTGAGGCGATCCGTTTCGGGCGGCCCGCCAGCGACGAGCAGGTGGCTGAGGCGGCGCGCCTGGCCAATGCGGCCGGTTTCATCGAGGCCCTGCCTGAGGGGTACCACTCGCGCATCGAGGAGCGGGGCAGCAATTTCTCCGGCGGCCAGCTCCAGCGCATCGCCATCGCCCGAGCGGTGCTCGGTGATCCCGCCGTGCTGCTGCTGGATGAGGCCACCAGCGCCCTCGATGCCGAAGCGGAAGAGGCGGTGCAGCAGGGCCTCAAGCAGGCCATGGCTGGCCGCACCGTGCTGGTGATCGCCCACCGCCTCTCCACGGTGCAGGGCGCCGACCAGATCCTGGTGCTCGAGGGTGGCGGCATCATCGAGCGCGGCAGCCATGATCAGCTGATGGCACGTCCCGGCCGCTACCGCGAGCTGTGCGACCGTCAGCTGATCCGCGTGGCGGCCTGAGCTGCCACCGTTGAGACCACCGTTGAGACCACTCCTGAGGCCACCCTCCAGGTTCCGCCGTTCCCTTCCACGCTCGAGCGACCATGGCTGAAATGCCCCAGTGGGAGTACCGGGTGATCCACATCAATGTGGAGAACACCTCCCCGCCCCAACCGCCGGATCCCCAGGCCGCCAGCCAGAAGCTGCAGGGGATCCTCAGCCCGGAGTTCATTGCCCGGGAATTTCCCGAGTTCTACGGCGCCTCCCAGACCCCCCGCCACCCTGCCGAGCAACTGCAGTTCTTCATGAACCTGCTGGGCAAGGAGGGCTGGGAGATGGTGGAGGCTGCCCAGGTGGGTCCGCTGCTGATGTTCTTCTTCAAGCGCATTCGCCGTCCCGCCCCGGCCAAGCTGCCCCCGGCAGGTCCGGCGCTGGCCGCTCCAGCCGCCGAGGGCCCGCCGGGGGCGGCTTAACCTGCCCCAGACGACACAGTGGTGACCTTTGACGGCCTCTTCCAACCAGCCCCCCGTGCTCACCTTCGAGGGCAAGCGCTACGAACTCAACGTTCTCCCCGACGACGTCAAGGAACTGGTGCGAGGGATGCAGGTGGCCGATGCCCAGTTGCGTCTCTACGAGGACACCCTCAAGGTGCTGGCGGTGGGCCGCCAGTCGATGGCCTTTCAACTGAACGAGCGACTCAAGCAGATCCCCGCCCTGCCGGACGGGGTCTGAGAGAACGGCTCGTCAGGTGGTTTTGATCAGGAGGCGGGGGTCTCCTGGGAAGCCTGGGGCAGCGGCTCGAGGGCCTCGAAGCGGAAGGTCTGCACGCTGCTGCCACCGGAAGCTTCGGGATCCTCGCTGCTGATCACCCGCTCGCTCAGCACCCAGGGGCCCACGCCCGCCAGGGGCACGAAGGTGTCGGTGAAGGTGCTTTTGCCGCCGCGAGCCTCGCCCGTGGCCGGATCGCTGTATTGGCTGCTGTAGGTGTGGCTGAGGTAGCCGGCGCCGGTGTCGGTGGTGCTGCCGGTGAAGATCGTCACCACGGTGCCGTGGATCTGGCGGTGCACCATGGTCACCACCGAATCCTTGATGCGGTAGCGATCTCCGGCGTTCTTGCCGCCCACGATCACCTCGAGGCCCACGGCGTCGCTGTCGCCGGCGTTGAATGTGTTGGCACCATGGGTCTGCTCGAAGCTGCGGCGCACCCGGTGGATGCACACCTCCCAGAGCTGGGAGCCGACCGCCTTGGTGATCTCCTCATCCTCGATGCCCTCCACGCTGGCCTTGAGATCGGCGCCCACATGGAACTGGCCCTCCGCCCGCTGTGCTCCCTGCTCCCAGAGGCAACGGCCCCGGTAGCCGCCGAAGCCCGGCTCCCAGGTGTAGCGGTTCTCATAGGCGGCACGGAACAGCTCGCGGATGTCGCTGCCCGGAGTGATTGAGGCGCTGGTGCTGGCGCTGATGGGGGGGGTGGCGGTACCGGTCAAGGATCCAGGGGCGGAGGCCCCCAACCCTAACGAGCAGCCCCGGGGTGGATGTCCTGGAGGGCGGCCACGGTGAGTTCCTGGCTCTGGAGCGTGGCGATCGCTTCCACCGCCGCGCGGGCACCGGCCACGGTGGTCACGGTGGGGACGGCGTAGTCGAGGGCGGCGCGGCGCAGGTACTTGTCGTCGTGGGTGGCCTGACGGCCGATCGGCGTGTTCACGATCAGCTGGATGCGGCCGGAGCGAATGGCGTCCTCGATGTTGGGGCGGCCTTCGTGAACCTTCAGGATCGACTCCACCTCCAGGCCCGCCTCCCGCAGCACCGCCGCGGTGCCACTGGTGGCGATCAGGGCCAGGCCCAGCTGGCAGAGGCGCTGGGCGACGGGCACCAGCGCAGGCTTGTCACGATCGTGGGTCGAGAGGAAGACGCTGCCGCTGATGGGCAGGCCTTCGCCGGCGGCGATCTCGGCCTTGGCGTAGGCCATGCCGAAGCTGGCGCCACTGCCCATGACCTCGCCGGTGGAGCGCATCTCTGGTCCCAGCAGGGTGTCGGACCCGGGGAAGCGCTTGAAGGGCAGCACCGCTTCCTTGACGTTCTGCAGGGGCGGTGTGGGCTCGCTGGTCAGGCCCAGTTCGCTGAGGCTGTGGCCGGCCATCAGCAGGCTAGCGATCTTGGCCAGGGGCACACCTGTGGCCTTGGCCACGAACGGCACCGTGCGCGAGGCGCGGGGATTGGCCTCGATGATGAACACCCGATCCCCCTCCTCTGGGTGCGACTGCACGGCGAACTGGAGGTTGATCAGGCCGCTCACATCCAGGGCCAGGGCCAGGGCTCTGGTCCACTGCCGGATCGTGGCCAGGGCCTGCTTGGAGAGCGACACCGCCGGCAGGGCGCAGGCTGAATCGCCCGAGTGGATGCCGGCGGGCTCGATGTGCTCCATTAGGCCACCGATCACCACCGAGCCCTGCCGATCAGCGAGGGCATCGACATCCACTTCGATGGCGTTCTCGAGGTATTTGTCGATCAAGACGGGGTGGTCGGGCTCCACCTGCACCGCCTCCACCATGTAGCGGTTGAGTTCCGCCTCATCGAAGACCACCTCCATGGCGCGACCCCCGAGCACGTAGCTGGGGCGCACCACCACCGGATAGCCCACTCGATCAGCCACGGCTCGGGCCTCCGCTTCGCTGCGGGCGAGACCGTTGCGGGGTTGGCGGATGTCCAGCTGACGCAGAATCGCTTCGAATTGCTCCCGGTCCTCGGCCTGATCGATCGACTCCGGTGAGGTGCCCCAGAGCTTGGTGCCGGTGGCCTGCCCCTCCGGCCCAGCCAGCCAGCGCAGCAGCGGCAGGGCCAGCTTGAGCGGGGTCTGGCCACCGAACTGCACGATCACCCCTTCGGGCTTCTCCGCCTCGATCACGTTGAGCACGTCCTCGAGGGTGAGCGGCTCGAAGTAGAGGCGGTCGGAGGTGTCGTAGTCGGTGGAGACGGTTTCTGGGTTGCTGTTCACCATCACGGTGGCGAAACCATCGGCCCGCAGGGCGAAGGAGGCGTGGCAGCAGCAGTAGTCGAACTCGATGCCCTGGCCGATGCGGTTGGGCCCGCCGCCGAGGATCATCACCTTGCGGCGGGTTTCGGGCTGCACCTCGTCTTGCGGCGGCAGGGGGGCCAGGGAGCCGTCGGCCGCCAGCTGCTCCAGGGGGCGCTCGTAGGTGGCGTAGTGGTAGGGGGTGGTGGAGGCGAATTCCGCCGCGCAGGTGTCCACGGTCTTGAACAGGACGTTGACGCCGAGGCCCTGGCGGCAGCGGCGCACGCTCAGCTCCTCGCTGCCGCATGCCCAGGCGATCTGGCGGTCGGAGAAACCCAGTTGCTTGAGCTCCAGCAGATCCGCCGCCGAGAGCTGATCCAGGCTCCGGCCCCGCAGCAGCCGCTGCTCGGCCTCGATCAGGTGGCGCAATTTGGCCAGGAACCAGGGATCAATGGCGCTGAGCCGGTGGATGTCCTCATCACTGCGGCCTGCCACCATCGCCGATCGCACCGCGAAGATGCGATCCGGTGAGGGAGTGCGCAGCATCCGCTCCAGATCGCTGGGCTCCAGGGGCTGGTCGGGGCGGTCGCAGCCCCAGCCGGCATGGCCGGTTTCCAGGGAGCGCAGGGCCTTCTGGAACGATTCCTCGAAGCAGCGGCCGATCGCCATCGCTTCGCCCACCGATTTCATCGAGGTGGTGAGCACAGCAGGGGAGCCGCGGAACTTCTCGAAGGCGAAGCGCGGAATCTTGGTGACCACATAGTCGATCGTGGGCTCGAAGCAGGCCGGTGTGGCGCCGGTGATGTCGTTGAGGATCTCGTCGAGGGTGTAGCCCACCGCCAGGCGAGCGGCGATCTTGGCGATCGGGAAGCCGGTTGCCTTGGAGGCCAGCGCCGAGGAGCGGCTCACCCGTGGGTTCATCTCGATCACCACCACATCGCCGTTGGCGGGGTTGATCGCGAACTGGATGTTGCTGCCGCCGGTTTCAACGCCGATCTCGCGGATGATCGCGATCGACTGGTCGCGCAGCCGCTGGTATTCGCGGTCGGTGAGGGTCTGGGCCGGCGCCACGGTGATCGAGTCGCCCGTGTGCACCCCCATCGGGTCGAGGTTCTCGATGCTGCAGATGATCACCACATTGTCGGCCAGATCACGCATCACCTCCAGCTCGAATTCCTTCCAGCCGATCAGCGAGCGCTCGATCAGGATCTGGCTCACCGGGCTCGCCTCGAGGCCGCTCTTGCAGAAGGCCTGGAATTCCTCGGGGTTGTAGGCGATGCCGCCGCCGGAGCCGCCCAGGGTGAAGGCCGGCCGGATGATGCGCGGGTAGGTATCGATCTCGGCGCCCACCCGCTCGGCTTCCTCCAGGGAGGAGGCGATGCCCGAGGGGCACACCGCCACGCCGATCCGCTCCATCGCCTCCTTGAACAGCCGCCGGTCTTCGGCCTTCCGGATCGCCTGGAGGTTCGCGCCGATCAGTTCCACGCCGAAGCGCTCGAGGGTGCCGTCTTCCGCCAGGGCCACCGCCAGGTTGAGGGCCGTCTGGCCGCCCATGGTGGGTAGCAGGGCATCAGGGCGCTCCAGTTCGATCACCTGACGCACCACGGCGGGGGTGAGCGGCTCGATGTAGGTGCGATCCGCCATCTCCGGATCGGTCATGATCGAGGCGGGATTGGAGTTCACCAACACCACCTCGTAGCCCTCGTCGCGCAGGGCCTTGCAGGCCTGGGTGCCTGAGTAGTCGAATTCGCAGGCCTGGCCGATCACGATCGGTCCCGAGCCCAGCAGAAGGATGCGACGCAGGTCCGACCGACGGGGCATGGGCGGAGCTTGAACTGCCAAACGACGCCAGCCTCTCACGGCCCCATCACCGATTAGGGCGGTGGGGCGCTGTGTCCTCGCTAACGTGAGGATCTTGTGATCAGTGACGTGGCTCCATGAGCGAACTCCAGCGCCTGAAAGGGCTCCTCCCTCCGGAGATGCAGAGCTGGGTGTTCGTGGAAGCGGCAGCCTCCGCCGATCCCCCGCTGATCACGATCGAAGAGATCGGCCGCGATGAGGTGGAGGTTCAGGTGGACCTGCTCAAGTGGGAGCCCTTCGCCCTCGACCACCGCAACCTGCTTTTCTGGCATGAGGTGGGGCGCATCCAGAACGATGCCGTTCCCCGCGATGGCTGGGAGATGGCGGCCCTGGCCATCGGCCTTGGCGGCGCCATTGGTGAGCTCTGGGTCCAGGACGGCCTGCTGCTGATGATGGCCCTGGGGCTCTCTGGCTTCGCCGGCTACCGCCTCTACCTCAAGAATAACAACGAGAAGCGCCTGCAGGACGCCATCGCCGCTGACGAGCGAGCCATTTCCCTGTCCTGCCGCTTCGGCTACACCCTCCCCAACGCCTACAAGAGCCTGGGGGGTGCCCTCAAGGAACTGCTGGAGCAGACCCGCAAGAAGCGTCGCCGCTCTTTCTACGAGGACCGGCTGGAGGCTCTGCGCAAGAGTGCGGGTCGTGCCAGAGCAGAGATGGCACAGCAACAGGGAAGCCGCGAGTCCGTTACCAGTGAGAACGTCTATGGCTGAGTCAGCCCCCACCCCTGCCCTTTTGGCTTCTGCTAACAGCCGGGCCCTGGCCCTGCTGGCCGCCGAGGCCTGTGACGACCGCAAGGCCGTCGAGATCTGTCTGATCCGCGTCGAGGAGGTGTCCTCCATCGCCGACTGGTTCGTGATCTGCTCCGGCCTCTCCGATGTGCAGGTGCGGGCCATTGCCCGCTCCGTTGAAGACCGGCTGGAGCTGGAGGCCGATCGCCTGCCCCTGCGCAAGGAGGGCCAGAGCGAAGGCCGCTGGGTTCTGCTCGACTACGGCGAGCTGATCGTGCACGTGCTCACCCCGGCAGAGCGCCGCTATTACGACCTGGAGTCCTTCTGGGGACACGGTGAGCACGAGCCATTCCTAAGCTCGCAGCAGCCACAGCCCCAATGAGTTGTCCCCCGGGGACAGCTCGACACCAACTCAGCCACTTCCCGGGGACGTCCCTGTGACTGCCATGGATCAGGCCTGCTCGGAGAGTCCGTGCCCGGTGCCGCCGGAGCAGCGTCCCCTTGAGGAATACCGCCAGCTGTGCTCCTCCTGGTTCTTCGCCTGGCCGTCCCTCACCGCCGTGGGCCTGCGCAGGCCGCTGTTGATCAGCTGGGTTCTGGCCCTGCCGTTCACCGTCTTGATCAGCACAGGCAGCTGGCCCCTGCGCCACGACCCCCTGCGCCTGGTGGCCACCGCCGCGGTGGCGGCGGTGCTGCCTTCACTGCTGTTGCTGACGCGTCAGTGGCTGGGCTGGTCCTACGTCAACCGCCGCTTGATCTCCGAGCGAGTGGAGTATGAAGAATCCGGCTGGTACGACGGCCAGGTGTGGGAGAAACCCCTGGCCTGGCGCCAGCAGGATCTGCTGGTGGCCCGCCACCAGGTGAGGCCCGTGCTGGTGCGGCTGCGGCAGGCCCTCAGCGTTGCCCTTGCGCTGCTCCTGGGCGGTGCTGGCCTCTGCCAGGCTCTGTGAACGCTCCATCCGCGGCCCCCTTCCATCCCCGATGACCCTGTCCTCCAGCTTCGGCAGCCCCCAGCGCCCCGGGGTTCCTCCCCTGGAGGTGCGCCTGCTGCGCAACGGCATCGCGGAGTCGCTCCATCGCGTCCATGCGGCGGTCTGCGACAAGCGCGGCCGGGTGCTGATGCGCGCCGGTGACCCCCAGCAGCTCAGCTTCGTGCGCTCGGCGCTGAAACCCTTTCAGGCCATGCTCTTCGTCAGCAGTGGCGCCGCCGATCAGACCGGCAGCGGCGACCGCGGACTGGCGATCGCCTGCGCCTCCCATGCCGGCACCGCCGCCCATGCGCGCGAGGCCTTCAAGCTGCTCTGGAGCGCCGACATTGAGGCCGAACAGCTGCAGTGCCCCACTCCGGTGGGGGCCGACAGCCCGCTGCAACACAACTGCTCCGGCAAGCACGCGGCTTTCCTCACCACCTGCCGGCGACTGCACTGGCCGCTGGAGAGCTATCTGCACGTGGACCACCCCCTACAGCAGCAGATGCTGCGCCGGGTGGGCGAGCTGCTGGGGCTGCCGGGGGCTGAGCTGGTCACCGCCCGCGACGACTGCGGCGCCCCCACCCTGCAATTGCCCCTGGCCCAGATGGCCCTTCTCTTCGCCCACCTCGGCTCCTCGGAGCATGCGGATCTAGAGCGACTCAGTCGGGCGATGCTGGCCCACCCGGAGCTGGTGGCGGGCGAAGGTCGCTTCGACACCGAGCTGATGGCCCGGGGTCACGGCATGGTGATCAGCAAGGGCGGTGCCGAGGGCATCCAGTGCCTCAGCCGCGTGGGCGAGGGCCTGGGTCTGGCGATCAAGGTGGAGGACGGCGCCAGCCGTGCCAAGCACGCCGTGGCTCTGCACCTGCTCGAGCAGCTCGACTGGCTCACGCCGATCACCCTCGAAGACCTCAAGCGCCAGTTCCTGGTGCCCGGCGAGGGCCTGGAGCTGGCGGTGAGCGGTGAGCTGCGCTTCGACGCGGCCACCCCATGAGGGCCGGTTTTTGCTTGCGGGCACCTCGGGCTGGTATTCTCCTTTTGGCGCCGCGGGGTAGAGCAGTCTGGTAGCTCGTCGGGCTCATAACCCGAAGGTCAGGAGTTCAAATCTCCTCCCCGCCACCACATCACGAAGCCCGGTCATCCCCAGATGGCCGGGCTTTTTGATGGCTGCACTGCCCATCCCATCTGCTGAGCTCAAGGTTCAGCCTCCCTCTGAAGCCCTGGCCTTAGCTTCGTCCTCTGCTGCCGGCTGGGAAGCCCACAGATGTCCTCTGGCCTCGCTGGGTCCCCCCGCTTCGATCCCTCCCTCACCTACGACGCGGTGGTGGTGGGCTCAGGGGCCACGGGCGGGGTGGCGGCGATGGTGCTGGCGGAGGCGGGCCTGCGGGTGCTGGTGCTGGAGGCGGGTCGTGACCTGAGCCCGGTGCAGGCCTTCGGCCGGGAGCCAGGTAACAGCCTGCGGCGCCTGGCCAACCTCAGCAGTGGTCACCAGAGGCTGCAGAGCCAGCATCCGGGTTACTGGAAGGCCAACCCCGATCTCTACGTCGATGAGATCGAGAACCCCTACAGCACTCCCCAGCAGCGGCCTTTCCTCTGGAGCCGCGGTCGCCAGGTGGGTGGCAGGAGCCTCACCTGGGGCGGCATCACCCTTCGCCTCTCCGACTACGAGTTCAAGGCGGCCGAGCGGGATGGCCATGGTCTGCCCTGGCCGATCGCCGGCGAGGATCTGGCCCCCTACTACGACCGATTGGAGCGCCTGCTGGGGGTGCATGGCCAGCGCGATGGCCTGCCCCAGCTGCCGGATGGCCAATACCTGCCCCCTCTGCCGTTCACCCCCGCCGAGGAGCACCTGGGCGGCGCGGTCGCCCGGGAGCTAGGGCTGCCCCTGATCCACTCCCGCGGCTTCCGGCTGCAGCGGCGCACGGCCACCAGCCCCTGGCCCCGCTCCTGCTCCCAGGGCGGTGCCCTCGCCCGCGCCCTGGCCAGCGGCAAGGTCTGCCTGCGCAGCGATGCGGTGGTCAGCCATGTGGAGACCGGCGCCGGCGGCCTCGCCGAAGCTGTTGTCTTCCTCGATCGCCTCAGCGGAGTGCGCCAGCGCGCCCGCGCCCGGCTGGTGGTGCTCTGCGCCTCCACGCTGGAGAGCGTGCGCATCCTGCTGCACTCCGGTGAAGCGCATCAGGGCGGGGGCCTGGCCGACGGCTGCGGCTGCCTGGGGCGCTACTTGATGGATCACATCTCCAGCAGCCGTTTCTTCGCCCTACCCGATCAGCCGCCGCCGGCTGAGGCGGCGGAGCTCTCCGGGGCTGGCAGCGCCTTCATCCCCAACACGGTGAACCTGGAGGGCGGCGCTGATCTGCCTTTTCTGCGGGGCTACGGCCTCTGGATGGGGGTGCAGCGCTTTGACCCACCGTGGCCGCTCAAGCGCCACCCCAGCGAGGCGGTGGGCTTTCTGATCGGCCACGGTGAGGTGCTGCCCCGGGCCGACAACCAGCTCACGCTCAGCTCCTCGCTCCGAGATGCCTGGGGGCTGCCGGCCGCCCACATCGACTGCCAATGGGGGGAGAACGAGCTGCGCATGGTGGCCCACATGCAGGAGCGCATGGAGCAGGTGGTGGCGGCCGCCGGCGGTGAGATCCGCCCCCTCCAGGATCTGTTCGTCTTCCCGCTTGCTGAGCCCCTGATCTGCCGAGGCCTGGCCCTCGCCCCCGCAGCGCCCCCCCCCGGTTACTACATCCACGAGCTGGGTGGTGCCCGCATGGCCTCACGCCCCGAGGACGGCGTGCTCGATCCCTGGAATCGCCACTGGCAAGCGCCCAATCTGCTGGTCACCGATGGGTCCTGCTGGCCCAGTGCCGGCTGGCAGAGCCCAACCCTGACCGAAATGGCGATCACCTGGCGGGCCTGTGAGCGGGCGGCGGCGGATCTGCGCCGCTCGGATGTGTGAGCGGCTGAACACCAGCGGGGGAAACTGGTGTCGATGACCACAACCCGGCTGGATCCCAGGCCGCACAATTTGTGGGCGACCTTTCAACGGGTCGGGCAAGGGAGTTACGGCGGGAGCGGCAGCTTCCGCTTTTTTTTGTGCCCTAGTTGGAGCCGGCCTTCATGAACAGGCCATCGAGGTAGTGCTGGGTCACGCAGCGATCGTTGCAACCGTTCTGGAAGAGGAAGCCGGCCAGGGCGGAGGTGATCAGGCGGTATTGATCCCAGTGGGGGTGGCTGCGCATGAACTCATGCATGCCGTTGAAGAGGTCTTCGGGGATCTCCGCTTCCAGGCTGATGTCAGCGCTGCCCCGGGGCTCTTGGCCGTCGTGACGCATGGGCATGGATCCTCTGAATTGACCCCAGGAAGCCACGGCGAGGGGGGTGGCGTCAAAGCGGCCTGGTGGCGCCGAATTCACCTGGCCCAAGGCTGAGACAGCCAGCCCTTGAGCGCCCTGGAGCCCCAGGACGGAGACCTGGGGAGGGGGAGCAAAGGGCTGGCAGCGGACTGTCAAGTTGTGGGCCTGGGGAAGGGCGGAATCCCCAGGCCCAACGCCGTGGCGGCCCTTTCGAGCCTTCAACCTGTGGAAAAACCCCTCCTGGCCTGGGGAAAACCCCGTTGATCTGGGGAAATCGTTGATCCATCAGCAGGGCTTATGCCTGCCGTGTCTCCTGTGACTCGGCTGGGATCGAGACAGGTGAGCCAGCCGGGGCGAGGCTGCGCGGGCCGAGGGGATGGTCCGCCTGGGGGTAGGGCGCATGGGTGTGCGTGTGCTCCCCGGCCTGGCCATGCTCATGGGTGTGGCCGTGGCCATGGCCCACGGGAATCGGTACGCCATCGGGCTGGCAGGCGCCAGTGCACTCCCGCTCGCAGAGGGTGCAGCTCTCCACGAGCCCTTCCACGTGGTGGTGGTGGCTGCGCTGGGGAGCCCCCACCTCGCTCTCGAAGCCCAGCACCTGATCCCGGTATTTGCACAGGGAGCAGTTCATCTGCGTGTCCCCCCGGATCACCTCCTCCACTCGCTCGCGGAAGGTGTCAAGCACCAGGGGATGGTCCCCCAGGTAGCTGGCCGAGAGGAACTCAATCTCGGGATGGTCGTCGGCCACCCGCTGGCTGTGCTGCTGGATCCGGCTCACCAGCACCCCTGAGAAGAGGAAGTAGGGGAAGACGACGATGCGGCGGAAGCCCAGCTTGAGGGCGTGGCGCAGGCCCGGCTCCACCAGCGGGAAGGTGACCCCTGAATACAGGGTTTCCCCCCAGCCGAAGCCCATGCCTTCCACCAGCATCCGCGTCACCTTGCTGACGTTGGAGTTGGCATCGGGATCCGAGGAGCCTCGGCCCACCACCACCAGCAGCGTGTCGTGCAGAGAAACCGCGGGGCCGGCCTGCTCCAGGCAGGTGCTGATGCGGGCGGCAGCGGCCTGGATCATCTTGCGATCGACCCCCAGCTCCCGGCCGTAGTCGATGCGCAGGCCGGTTTCGGCCGCGTAGGTGTTGAGTACCGAGGGGATGTCGTTCTTGGCATGACCGGCGGCAAACAGCATTCCCGGCACCGCCAGCACGTGCTCCACCCCCTGGGAGCGCAGGTTGTCGAGGCCATCCCGCAGGATCGGGCGGGCGAATTCCAGGTAGCCGTAGTCGACGGGTACGCCCGGGAGGCGGCTGCGCAGCCCCTCGGCCAGCTGGGCGAACTCGCCCACAGCCAGGCGGTTGCGGCTGCCGTGGCCGCAGACCATGACGCCGAGTTTGCCGTGAGGGCCAAGGGCCGTGAGCGGTTGCACGAGAGAAGAAACCATGGGCCATCCTGCCTGGATCGACCCTATCGCTCTCCCCCGGGGCCCTCAGCTGCCCTCAGGTGCCCACAAGGGCAGCGGTGAATAAGCGGGGCAGACAAGTTGTCAACCTTGCGCAATTTACTGTTACATTGCTTCAAGTTTGCTTCATGAGTCATGACCACCAGCTCCGCCGCCGCCCAAGGCCAGTCCTGGTACGAGAACGCCGCGGCCGCCCAGATCCACGTGGAGCAGCTGCGCCGCGTTGAGCTCCTCAACGGTCGCGCCGCCATGCTCGGTTTCGTGATCGGCGTGCTCACCGAAGCCCTCACCGGCCAGGGAATCCTCCAGCAGATCGGCTTGGGTACCCTTTTTTCCCAGGGCTGAATCCAGTGTTCTGGCGGTCGAGCCGAGCCGTTGATGCCCCAGGTGATGGATCCGTCAGCACCCCTCAGCCATGCAGCATCCCTTGGCCGCCATTGGTTCAATCGATCCCCTCATCCGCAGTGTCCTCCGCAGCGCACCGCCGGCCTGGGGGCAGCGGGCACGCCTGAGCTGGTGATCAAGAACCTGGCGCGGCTTGAAGCCATCAGCGCCGTGGCTGCCAGTCATCAGGTGCAGCTGCTGGCCTTCCCCGAGCTCTCTCTCTGCGGCTATGCCCTCAGCCCCGATACGGCCTGGCGCCTGACAGAACCCCTGAACGGCCCCAGCCTCCAGCTAGTGGCGGGCCGTGAGTGCCTCTACGACGCCATCGGCCTGTTCGATTCGGGCGGCACCCTGCTGCGCAACTTCCGCAAGACCCACCTCTGGGGCCCTGACGAAGCACTGGTCAACTGCTATGAGGGCGAATTCCCCGAGCTCACCCGGCTGCTGGTGCTGGCCGGTGCCCGGCTGGTGCTGATCCCCACCGCCGCCAATGCCTGGATGCTGCTCTGCGATGGGCGCCGCACCGACCGCCCTTATCCAGATGTGTCGCGCACGTTGCTGCCGGCCCATGCCTTCTCCAGCCAGAGCTTCGCGGCCAAGGCCAATCGCTGCGGTGAGGAGAGCGTGGGGGAGCAGGTCTGGGGGCCTACCTGGGCAACAGCGTGGTGGCGGCCCCCGATGGCTCGCTGCTGCTGGAGGCCAGCGATGAGCTCACCCTGCTGATCTCCGACTGTCGGTCGGGGGACTACTGGCCCAGCCATCCCGAGGGCACCACCTATTTCCCCGACCGTCGAACCGACTCTATGGGCCCCTGGCCCAGCCTCAGGCGCTGTAGGCCTTACGCGCCGGGATCGGGTAGGGAATGCGGCGGTGTCGCATTCGCCGCCACACCCTGACGAAGGCGCGAATCACCAGCTCCAGCTCGCCGAGGCTGATGCCGCTGTCGCGCAGCTGGCCGTCGAGGCGCCGGGCATCGATCAGGCGCCGCACCATCGCCGCGGCCTCCTGCTCCGAAGTGCCCGGCGGCAGCGAACGCAGGGCCGCTTCGCAGCCATCGGCCAGCATCAGGATCGCTGTTTCGCGGCTCTGGGGGGTGGGGCCGCGGTAGCGAAAGGCGGACTCCGGGGTGGAGGGGTCGCGCTCACGAGCCTGGTGGAAGAAGTACCCCATCCTCAGGGTGCCCTGGTGCTCGGGAATGAAGTCTTCGAGGGGGCGGGGCAGGCGGTACTTGCGGGCCAGCTTGAGGCCCTCATCCACATGGGCCTGCAGAACCCTGGCGCTGCCGAAGGGATCATTGAGCTCATCGTGGGGATTGGGACCCTCGGACTGGTTCTCGATAAACCACTGGGGCGCATGCAGTTTGCCCACATCGTGATACAGCGAACCCGTACGGATCAGATCCACGTCGGCGCCGATCGCCCGGGCGCCCTCCTCCGCCAGACCACAGATCATCAGCGTGTGCTCGAAGGTGCCCGGTGCTTCAGTCGACAGCCGGCGCAGGAGCGGCAGCTCCAGATCGGCCATCTCCAGCAGACGGGCGCGGGTCAGCAACCCGAAGAAGCTCTCCACCAACGGTCCCAGCAGCAGACCTCCCATCAGCAGCCCCCCCATCAGCAGGGCCTCGGCGGCCAGCTCGGTGCCGCTCGGAGGTACCCGGGTGCGCCCATGCCAGAGGGCCACGCTCTGCAGCACAAGCCACTGCAGCACCAGGGCGCCGATCGGCAGCACGATCGCCAGCTGCACCAGCTGGGCCCGGCTGCGCTGGCGTCCAGCCAGCACCGCCGCCGCCGCCGCCACCAGGGCCGCCACCAGCAGCCGCACTTCGCTGAAATCATCCAGCGGCTGGGGCCAGAGCAGGCTGGCCACCGCCAGCCAGCCCAGGCCCGCAGGCGTTCCCAGGGCCTGGGCCAACAGCAACGTGGGGGGCACCAGCAACGCCAGCGGGCTGGCGGCGTTGCCCAGCCAGAGCTTGAGACCCTGCACCACTGCCAGCATCGCCAGCGCCAGCAGACCATGGCGGGGCTCCAGGCTGCAGCGCCAGCGCCGCAGGATCAGCACCATCACCACGCAGCCCGCCAGGGCTTCGAGGAAATAGCCCAGCCAGGCCCAGAGCAGGGGCCGGCGGTTCACCAGTCCGAAATAATCGAGCACGTCGTAGGCCTGGGGGCTGATCGGTTCCCCCTGGCGGGCGATCAGATCCCCCTGCTTGACGACGATGCGGGGAATGCCCTGCTGGTTGAGCAGCTCCTCGATCAGCTGCTGGCTCATCAGCGGATCAGTGCGCAGGTTGGTGCGGCCCTGCAGGTTCGTCGCCAGCAGGCGGCTCCCCAGGCCCAGTCCCGGTTCCTCCATCGATGCGAGCTGGAGGCGGGCGGCCTGCTCCAGCTGGCGCTTGGCCAGGTTGCCCACGATCCCCTGGCTGAGCATGCGCTGCTGGGCCTTGCGTAAGGCCAGCTTCCAGCCGTTGAGGTCTTTGGCGTCACGCCCCACCAGCCAGGCCTGCTCCAGGGGGCTGAGGTTGAGCGGTCCCACCCGGGACTGGTTACTGCGCGACACCAGATCCAGCTCCTTGAGCTGACGTTCCAGCCGTTCTTGCAGCATCTGGTTGGCCTCCAGATCCACCACCTGCACATGGGTGCGGGTGCCCAGCTGGGAGCGTCGCTGCTCCAGTGCCTCCGTGTTGACCACGGTGGCGTCCGCGGGAGCGCTGACGCTGATTGGGGCGGGGATGCCCGGCCGCAGGCTGGGCTCCACCAGCCAGGGCCAGCTGGAGATGACGGCCACCAGAACGCTGGCCAGCAGAATCGCCATCCAGTCGAGACGACCCCAGGAGCAGAGGGCCTGGCATGGGCGTTCCTGCCGCAGCAGCAGCCGCCAGATGTTCTTGAGGCGACCTCGTCGCAGCACCATTGTCGTCGCTTGAGCCCAAACGCTAGCTAGGGCGCCTGAGCACGCTCCCCTGCATGCTGGAGCCGACCGCGAGCATGAACTGATGGCCCTTCGCCTCGACGGCCGCCAACTGGCGGCGGAGCTGGAGAATCGCCTGCGCTCCGTGATCAGCCAGGGGCTGGGGAGGGCCGGCCGTCCCCCCGGCCTGGCGGTGCTGCGGGTGGGGGACGATTCCGCCAGCGGCGTCTATGTGGCCAACAAGGCCAAGGCTTGTGCCCGGGTGGGCCTCCACAGCCGCGTGCAACATTTCAGGGCCGACTCCGCACCGGCTGAGCTGCTGGCCGCGATCACGGCGCTCAACCGGGATCCAGCGGTGGATGGGATCCTGCTGCAACTGCCCCTGCCCACCGGGCTGGAGGAGGCTCCCCTGCTGGCGGCGATCGATCCTGCCAAGGACGCCGATGGCCTGCACACCCTCAACCTCGGCCGGCTGCTCAAGGGCGAGCCGGGGCCGCGCAGTTGCACGCCGGCCGGGGTGATGGCCCTGCTGGCCCGCCATGGCATCGAGGCCTCCGGCCGCCGGGCGGTGGTGGTGGGCCGCAGCATCCTGGTGGGCCAGCCGATGGCCCTGATGCTGCAGGCCGCCGATGCCACGGTGAGCGTGGCCCATTCCCGCACCCGCGAGCTGGCCGCCCTCACCCGCCAGGCGGAGATCCTGGTGGTGGCGGCCGGCCGGCCCCGCCTGCTGGGCGCCGAGCACGTGAGCCCCGCAGCGGTGGTGGTGGACGTGGGCATTCACCGCACGGCAGGCGGCCTCTGCGGTGATGTGCGCTTCGAGGAGGTGGAGCCCCTGGCCAGTGCCATCACGCCAGTACCCGGTGGCGTGGGGCCGATGACGGTGACGATGCTGCTGGTGAACACCGTCGTGAGCTGGTGGCAGCGAACCGAGGCCGAGGCTGGAGGCCAGGGTTCGCTCGATCATCCATTGGCGGATCTGCTGCCCTGAGCCACCGCCGGACCGATGGCCTGAGAGAATCCCCGCCAGCACGCTGGTACCCATGGCCGTGGCGGTGAGCACGGAATTTGATTTCGCCGCCTACCTGGAGTCGGCCCGGGGGCAGGTGGAGTTGGCCCTTGAGGCGTCCCTGGGTCCAGAGCGGCCGGAGTCACTGCGCGAGGCGATGCGTTATTCGCTGCTGGCGGGCGGGAAGCGCCTGCGCCCGATCCTCTGCCTGGCGGCCTGTGAGCTGGCCGGCGGCGAGGTGGCCCTGGCCCTGCCCACGGCGGTGGCTCTGGAGATGATCCACACGATGTCGTTGATCCACGACGATCTCCCCGCCATGGACAACGACGACCTGCGCCGCGGTCGCCCCACCAACCACAAGGTCTACGGCGATGCCCAGGCGATCCTGGCCGGTGATGCCCTGTTGACCAGGGCCTTCGAGATGGTGGCCCTGCGCAGCCCCGGCGTGCCGGCGGAGCGCCTGCTGCAGGTGGTGGGCGAACTGTCCCTCGCCGCCGGAGCTCCGGGGCTGGTGGGCGGTCAGGTGGTTGACCTGGAATCGGAGGGCAAGGACGTGGATCTCTCCACCCTCGAGTACATCCACCTGCACAAGACCGGCGCCCTGCTGCAGGCCTGCGTGCTCACGGGCGCCATGATCGCCGGCGCTCCTGAACCCCTGCTGCAGGGCCTGCGCACCTATTCCCGAGGCATCGGCCTGGCCTTTCAGATCATCGACGACATCCTCGATGTGACTGCCAGCAGCGAAGTGCTGGGCAAGACCGCCGGCAAGGATCTCACCGCCGACAAGACCACCTATCCAAAGCTGCTGGGTCTGGAGGTCTCGAGGCAGCGGGCCGACGCCCTGGTGGCGGGGGCCAAGGCCGCCCTCCAGCCCTGGCAGGCCAGCGCCCAGCCCCTGTTGGCCCTGGCCGACTACATCACCAGTCGCGACCGATGATCGGCAGCTCCCTCTCCGATGGCCCCCTGATTCAGTTGCTCGACAATGGTGTGCTGGCCTGGGCTCTGATCGCCTGCGGCCTGGCCCAGCTGGGCAAGCTGCTGGTGGAGCTGGTGAAGCATGGCCGCTGGCGCCCGGCGGTGCTGTTCGAAACCGGTGGCATGCCCTCCAGCCACTCCGCCCTCGTCACCGGGGCCTGCGCCGGCATCGGCTGGGAGCTGGGCTTTGGCGATCCCCTCTTCGCCTTCGCCTGCACCATCGCCTTCATCGTGATGTACGACGCCAGCGGAGTACGCCGGGCGGCGGGCCTGCAGGCCGCTCGCCTCAACGCCCTGCCCATATCCCTGTGGACTCCCGCGTCTTCGGATCGCCTCAAAGAAAGCCTCGGCCACACCCGTGCTGAGGTGCTGGCCGGCAGCCTGCTGGGCCCGGCCATTGCCCTCACAGGGCTGGCGCTGGCTGGCTCACCACTGCAGATCGCCCAGGGGTGGGGTTGGCTGCCCCTGGCCTGAATGACAGCGCCCCCGCTGGCCGCCAGGAGCTCACCCCCTGCCAGGGCCGCGCCGTGGAGGCCTTCAGCCAATGGCTGGCGCGGCCCGCCCGGGACGAACCCTTCGTGCTCAGCGGCTATGCCGGCACGGGCAAGACCTTCCTCTCGATGGTCTTTTTGGCCTCGGCCGAAGCCAGGGGCCTCTGCTGGACGGCGGTGGCGCCCACCCACAAGGCCGTCGGGGTGCTGCGGGACTATCTGGAGCTGGCAGGTCTGCGGCCCACCTGGCACCCCTCCACCCTGCATCGGCTGTTGCGGCTGAAGCTTCGCCGCCAGGGGGGGCGTGAGGTCTGCGAGGAGACCGACCAGACCGCCCTGGCCCTGGAGCACCTCGGGCTGGTGCTGATCGATGAGGCCTCGATGGTGGATGGCAGCCTGCTGCGCTTCAGCCTGCAGGGGGCCCACCCCTACGGCACCCGACTTGTGTTCGTGGGCGATCCCGCCCAGCTGCCACCGGTGGGGGAAGCCAGCAGTCCGGTGTTCGCGCTGCAGCGGGCCTGTGGCGTTGAGCTCACAGAGGTGGTGCGCCACCAGGGCCCGGTGCTGCGGCTGGCCACTGCTCTGCGCGAGGAGCAACTTCCTTGCCGTCTGCCGCCGGTGGGGCCCCAGCGACAGACGGCCCAGGGAGATGTGGCCGTGCTGGACCGCGACGCCTGGCTGGCGGCGGCCCAGGCGGCCCTGCGCCGGGCCGCCGCCAGCGACGACCCAGACCAGGCACGCATCCTCTGCTACACCAACCGATCCCTGGAGAGACTGGTGCCCCTGGCCCGCCGTGCCATCCACGGCGCCATGGCCGATCAACTGCCGGTGCTGCCCGGCGAGGTGCTGCTCAGCCGCATGGCGGTGATGGCGCCCGCCTGCCGCCAGGGGGCCGAGGGCGGCGAGGAGCCGGACATGGTGCTGGCCTCGAACCGGGAGCTGCTGGTGCGGGATGTGACCCCGGAGCGCTGCGATCTGGCCGAATTCGGCGTAGCGGAGGCGCCTGTGATCGACACCCAGCTGGTGGAGGTGGCCTTCGGCGAGACCCCCCTGAGCCTGCGGCTGCTGCCGCCGGTGGGCACCGCCGCGCGGCAGCAGCTGGAGGCGGTGCTGGCGTCATTGCGCAGCCAGGCCCGGGAGGCGGGCCAGGACAAGGGCCGCTCCCTTTGGCGCCGCTACTTCCTGGTGCGTGATGCCTTCGCGTCCCTGGGCCCGGCCGCGGTGCTCACCGTGCATCGCTCCCAGGGGAGCGGCTTCGGGGAGGTGTTCATCGCTGCCGATGTCTTCTGGCCTTCGGACCTGCGTCTGCGCCGTCAGCTGGTCTATGTGGCCGTGACCAGGGCGCGGCGCGGGGTGTGGCTGGCCGGTGGGCCCGGCGACGCGACGGACCGCCGCCGCTGGCAGGAGGCCCTGGCCGAGGAGCCAGCGGCCACCTAGGCCAGCTGCAGGCCCTCGATGCCCTGCCAGGCCAGGTAGGCGGCCAGGGCCAGACTGATGGTGCCCATCACCAGCTCGCCATTGGCGTAGAGGCTCTGCTTGCCCCGCTGCAGCAGCGGCAGCATCCGCTCGCGGCCCAGGGCCATCCCCAGCACGGGCAGCAGCAGCAGCAGGCTGGCCGCCAGGGTGAAGAAGCCGGCCAGCAGCACCTCCTGACCGCGGCCCAGGCCTGCAGCCAGCAGAGCCGACGTGCCCTTGGCCAACAGCACCAGGTCGTCGGGGCTGATCAGCTCGATCGCCACACTCAAGCCGATCAGCAGAGGCAGGGGCAGGGCGCAGAAGCGATCCAGCTGGCGAATCCAGCCGGCGGGTTCTTCGCCTCCGGCCTTGGTGGGCAGCAGATCCCTGATCCCCAGGGCCAGCAGAGCCCCGGCGCCAATGAGATCCAGGCCAGTGCGGTGGTCGCTGCCCTGCTCCATGCTCAGCAGCAGACCGTGGCCCAGGGTGAGCAGCAGGGTGATCATCGTGGCGATGGTCAGGATCCAGCTCAGCAGGAACAGCCCGCCCCGACGCAGGGGATCGGGCCCCAGCAGTAGCAGCAGCAGCAGGCCGATGTGGATCGGGCTGAGGCTGATACCGCTGCCATAGGCGAGCAGCTCAGCCCAGAGCGTGGCATCGGTCATGGGGCGGGGGCACTGCAGGAAACGTTCCAACGCAGGATGAAGGGTTGCTCCCGCTCCCGGACGAGCACGCTCAAGGGCCGGGCCTCCTGCACGCCCTCAGGCAGCAACGGCCGCCACACGGGGTCTGTCGCACGGTTGGTCGTGGTTCAGTGACGCACCTCAAACCAGTCTTGACCGACCAGCGGGATCACGCTCTCGTTGACGCTGCTCACCTGGGCGGCGACTGGGCCGGATTCACACCAGATCCTCAGCTGCTCCAGCCCCTGGCTGCAACCTTCCGCCTCCAGTTCCACCCGGCCGTCGGGGCGGTTCCGCACCCAGCCCCCCAGGCCGAGGGCCTGGGCCCGTTGACAGCAGGCCTGGCGGTAGCCCACCCCCTGAACCCGGCCACTGACGATTAGGCGCCAACGCTCCACGCAGGCGCTGCCCCCACGCTGTCCCCGGCGGCCACCGCCTGGGGCAAGGGAGTCGCCCGCGCGGCCGCTTCGCTCAGCCGCCGGCAGATCGCCGAACATCCAGCCCAGTGGAGATGAAGCCAGCTGGCGTGAAGCGTTGGTGTCGTCCATCCTTCCAGCCGCGGTGCCCAACCCCAGCCTTCAAGCTGCCACAGCCGCTCGCCGCCGTCCACAACGGCGTCGATCAGGTCCCAGTGATGAAACTCATGGCCGCCCAGCGGCTCCCCCCGGCGGGTCACCAGACCATCGCCCAGGGGGGTGGCCTGGCGGTAGCCCAGTTGCAGGGCGCCCCGCCGGGCGCTGAACGGCAGCAGGCCGGCCATGGCATGGGCTTCACCCTGGGGGTCCTCCAGCTGCTGGCCCAGCAGCAGCTGACCGCCGCACTCGGCATAGATGGGCAGGCCGGCGGCGGCGGCGCGCCTGAGCTCCCTCTGGCTGCGCTGGCTGGCGGCCAGTTCGGCGGCGTGCAGCTCCGGGTAGCCTCCCGGCAGGATCACCCCGCGGCAGCCCCGGGGCAGGGGCTGATCCGCCAGGGGCTGCCAGGGAACGGGGGTTACCCCCAGAGCCGTGAGCAGCTCCGTGGCTTCCGGGTATCGGAAGTGGAAGGCGGCGTCGCTGGCGATCGCCACCGGCAGCTCGCCGCAGCTGGCCTTCTCCAGGTCTGAGGGGGCTCCTGCAGAGCGCTCCAGGCACCAGCGGATGGGATCGTGGGCGCTGCCCGAGCTGATGCTCAGGGGTGGCGGCGGTGCCAGCAGGGGCAGCAGCCGCTCCAGGTCCAAGTGACGTTCCGCCAGGGTGGCCCACTCCCCGCTTCTGGCCTGGAAATCCTGCAGTTCATCGGGGGGTAGCAGCCCCAGGTGGCGGGAGGGGAGGCTCAGGTCGGGGTGG
>NZ_JAGQBF010000015.1 GCF_024345495.1 Synechococcus sp. RedBA-s
TTCCACTGAAGCCACCCCCGTGGCGCTGACCGCACCTGCGATCGGCTGATGCAAGCGGTGGGTCTACGGGCCCAACCCCTGCATCACCAGCGATAGCAATCAAGACACTGAAAGCCCCTGCTTCTGCAGGGGCTTTTTTTATGGGCAGTTCAGCAGATTTCTTGATCCGAGTCTGCAGTCTCTCGAGAGCATGAAGGCTGGGCGGCCAACCAGCGAACAACCCCCGCCAAACCCGGGGATACCCGGCCGGCAAGCTGAACTCCAAGCACTATGCGCCTTGAGCAATCTGCGCCTTAAATCCTCTGCGCTCTCGATCGCTGGAGTGGTTGCTGAATCTTTCTGGATTGAAAAGCCGGTGATCGGACTTGAACCGACGACCTACTGATTACGAATCAGTTGCTCTACCAACTGAGCTACACCGGCATCCGAATGAAATTAGCATTGAGGGGTTCCACAGGCCCCTGGCTCATGCCATCGACCCGGCCCAAGCCCGAGCCTCAGCCAGCGCCCCTGGATCCCGAGTTGCGGGAGCGGCTTCTGGCCGAAGCCAAGTCCCCTTGGAAGGGCCTGCGCCGGGCCCTTTGGTTTGCCCTCACCGCTTCGGGTGGGATCGGCCTGGCGGCCATGGCCATGCGCTCATCGGCCGGCTCGGAGGTGACTTCAGGGGATCTGCTGATCCAGCTCAGTGCCTTCATCGGCTTTGGCCTGTTGCTCTGGCGCGACCGCTGAAGCGTTGGGGAGCTCCGCCCCGGGCTGTGGTGTGGGCTGGGACTGGGCTAGGGGAGCTCTAGGGGAGCGGGCAGCAGCAGGGGCAGTCCAAGGCTCAATCGCTCCCGTGCCAGCACCTCTGGGGCCATGGTGGGGGTGCCCTCCAGCTGCTCCGCGCTGCGGCTGAGCAGCCAGATGGCCTGGAGCAGCTGCTGGAACTGCCAGACCAAAACGGCCAGCAGCGGCAGGGTCAGCAGGATCGTGACCAGCCGCGACGCCTCCGGTAGGGGGGCGATGGCCGCCAGCTGGGGGGAGAGGAGGTCAAGGCGCCAAAGTGCCGGCAGCAACCCAGCCGCCGCTGCGACCGTAAGCAGGCGCACGGGCAGAGGCGATTGCAGGGCGCTCAGCCTCCGCTGATCCTCACGGCGGCCTCGGGCCGGTGTCTGCAGCAGCAGCAACGACCAGCAATCGGCCGGCCGCTGCCAGAGCAGCAGGGCCGGCAGCAGTGCCCCCAGCGCCCAGAGCAACAGCCGCTCGATGCCTGGAACCGGGCCCGGATCGGCCCCCGCAAGGATCAGCGCCACGGCCAGCAGCTCGGCTGGGATAGCGGCCAGTCCGAGCAGTTGCAGCCAGAGCAGGGGTTCGCTGCGGGGGTTCACATCAGGTGCTGAGGGTGCGGCGTTGGGTGACCAGCTTGTAGGCCATCACCCGATCGCCCTCCTGCCAGTTGGCAAAGCGATCGCAGCCGATGCCGCACTCGAAGCCCGTGGCCACCTCCTTGACGTCGTCCTTGTTGCGGCGCAGGGAATCGAGATCGCCCTCGAATACCACCTGTTTGTTGCGCTGAATGCGCACCTTGCAGTTGCGCTGCAGCTTGCCGCTGGTGACATAACACCCAGCCACGGCGCTCTTGCCGATGGTGAACACCAGGCGCACCTCCGCTTCGCCGAGGGACTCCTCCACCAGCTCCGGCTCCAGCAGACCCTCCATGGCCAGCTGGATGTCCTCCAGCAGCTTGTAGATCACGTCGTAGTCGCGCACGTCGACGCCATTGGCATCGGCGGCCCGCTTGGCTCCGGAGGCCATCGAGGTGTTGAAGCCCACGATCACGGCACCGGAGGCGGCGGCCAGATCCACGTCGGTTTCGGTGATCTCCCCTGGGGCGGAGAGCAGCACCCGCACTTGCACCTCGCCCTGGGGCAGCCGCTCGAGTGATCCGAGGATCGCCTCGACACTGCCCTGGACGTCGGCCTTGAGGATGAGGTTGAGCTCCTTGAGCTCCCCTTCGCTGGCCTGACCTGACATGGACGCCAGTGAAACCCGGCGGGAGGCCATCTGCTGGGCCAGGCGGGTGGCACGGGCTTCGTTGGCCCGGTCTCCCACCACCGAGCGGGCGGTCTTCTCGTCGGTGTAGACCTCGAATTCATCACCGGCGGTGGGCACCTCGCTGAAGCCGAGGGCCTCCACGGCCGAGGAAGGACCCGCGCTCTTGACCCGTTTGCCCGAGTCGTCGACCATGGCCCGAACCTTGCCGAGCACGGGCCCGGCCGCCAACACATCGCCGGCCTTGAGGGTGCCGTTTTGGATCAGCAGGGTGGCCACAGGACCCTTGGCCTTGTCGAGGTGAGCCTCGATCACGGTGCCCTTCGCCATCCGGTCCGGGTTGGCCTGGAGGTCTTCGATCTCCGTCACCAGCAGGATCATCTCCAGCAGTTTGTCGATGTTGATGCCCTTGGTGGCGCTCACCGGCACCATCACCGTGGTGCCGCCCCAGTCTTCAGCGACAAGCTCCAGGGCGGAGAGTTCCTGCTTGACCCGCTCGGGTTGGGCGCCCTCCTTGTCCACCTTGTTGATCGCCACGATGATCGGCACTTCCGCCGCCCTGGCGTGGCTGATGGCCTCGAGGGTCTGGGGACGAACGCCGTCGTCGGCGGCCACCACCAGCACGGCCACGTCGGTGACCTTGGTGCCCCGGGCGCGCATGGCGGTGAAGGCCTCGTGGCCCGGGGTGTCGAGGAAGGTGATGCTGCGGTCTTCGCCGGAGTGGGGAATCGTGACCTGGTAGGCGCCGATGTGCTGGGTGATGCCGCCGGCTTCCCCGGCCGCCACACGGGTCTTGCGGATGGCATCCAGCAGGCTGGTCTTGCCATGGTCGACGTGGCCCATCACCGTGACCACCGGCGGACGGCGGATCAGGTGATCGAAATCGCTGGCCTCGATCATCTCGACCGTCTTCTTGGCGGCCTCCTCCACGTCGTCCTGGAGCACAGGCACCCCGAATTCATCGGAGACCGTTTCGATCGTGGAGAGATCGAGGGTCTGGGTGACCGTGGCGATGATCCCCTTGAAGAAGAGGGATTTGATGATCTCGGAGCTCTCCACACCGAGGCGGTCGGCCAGCTCCTGCACCGTGAGGTTGCCCTCGGGCACGATCAGCATCTCGGGCCGGGTGGCCTTGGCTTCGCGGGCGGCGCGCAGTTCCATGGCGCGACGCCGCTGCCTCTGGCGGGTGGTTTCCTTCTTGCGCTTGCGCATCGCCACCACGGGCTTGGCGCCCGGTGTGGTGGGACGAGTGCGGGGCCGCGACGGACGGGCCAGGCTGGCCTGGAGCACCATCGCCTCGTGCTCGCCGGCGAAGCCGCCGGTTTCGGCGGTGAGCGCATCATCGTTGTCGCCGATGATGTGGACCTTCTGGCGCTGCTTCTGGGGCGACTTGCTGCGCAGGGCCTCCAACTTGGCGCTGTCGTCCCATTCTGGGCGCCGTGCCCGGCCAGGCCCTGCGGCCTGGGGTGTGCGGAAAGCCGGTTTGCGCGGCGCCGAGGGGGGTGTGGCTGTGGGCCGGCTGGGATCGGTACCGCCTTCGCTGCGCTCGGGCCGCCGGGGTGGCGCGGCGATTGGGCGGCTGCCGGGCTTCTGCAGCTGCATCAGCTCACCGGGGGCCACAGGCTTGCGCATGCCCTGGGGCATGCCGGGACGCACGGGAGCTCCGGGTCGGGTGCCGCCACCGGGGGCGGCGTCGTCGCGGCGGATCGGTTTACCCACCAGCTCCAGGGGGCTGCGGGCCTGGGTGGGGCGGCCCACCTGCGGGGGGGGCCGCTGAGGCGCACCGGCGGGCCGCTGACTCAGGGCCGGGCGACCCGAAGGAGGTGCCGGTCGGTTGCTGGTGCCGGGCTGGGCCGTCTGGGGTCGGCCCACCAGTTGCGGCCGGCCGGGGGCGGAGCCGGCTGCTGCCCGCACGGGTGCAGGTGCGCCAGGCCTTGGGGGCGCGGCCGAGGCCGGACGGGAGGGGGCTGGTGCACTGTCGCGGGGCACGGGCCGGGGGCTCGTCGCCGGCCGGGGACTGGGGGTGAGACTGGGCGCCGCAGCCGGAGCGGGCTTGCGCACCTGGGGTGGCTCCGGCTTGCTCACCGGCGCGGCTGGTGGTCGGCTTGGGACACCCGCCGGCTTGAGCGGCACCGCCGGCCGGGCTGGTGCCGCAGCAGTTGGCGCGGAGGTGGTGGGGGTCTGTCGAGCGGCCTGAGGCACCACTTTCCTCACCAGCGGTGGTGGGCTGGGGGCCGCCGGCTTTGCTGTGTTGGCGGGAGCCTGCGCCACGATCTCCGGCCTGGGGGCCGGCTTGACAATGACTGGCTTGCCGGCGGGGGCGGCTGGCTTCTGGGGGCTGCTCACCGGCCTGACGGCCGGCTTGGGCTTGGCGGCGGCAGCCGGAGCGGCCGCACTGGAGGGCGGAGCAGGAGCGGCTGGGGCCGACGGGGCTGCCTTCTTGAGCGAAAGGATGGCCTTCGCCGGCTCGCCCGCCGGGGGTGCGGGCCGCACAGGCTGGGCCAGCTGGGCCCCACCACCGTTGCTGGGTGCGTTCCTGGGCGCGTTGCCGGGGGTTCTGATCAGGCTGCGGATGCGCTCGGCCTCCCCATCGCTGATGGAGCTGCTGTGGCTCTTGACCGCAATGGACAGCTTCTCAGCGGCGTCGAGCACGTCCTTGTTCTCCAGGCCAAGGTCCCGGGACAGCTCATAAATTCTGACTTTGCCGCTGCTGGTCATTCAGATCTCCGATCGGTCGGGGCACCAAGTGCCGCCGAGCCCCACGCGCGGTGCGGCCACTGTTCATCTTGCCTCAGAGGCTGCAGCGTGTGACTCGCTCAGCCGTTCCACCAGTGCTGCGTAAATGGAATCCGACACCTGACAGCGCAGGGCGCGCTGGAGACGTTTGCGCCGCCTGGCGTCCTCGATGCAGCGGCTGGAGGGACAGACATAGGCCGAGCGGCCCATGGCCTTGGTGGTGGCCCCGTCCAGCACCACCCCATCGCTGCTCTGACGGATGATCCGCCAGAGCAGCCGACGATCCCGCCGTTCCCGGCAGGACACACAGCGCCGCAGCACCACTCCCCCGCTCACCGCAGTTCGGCCTCGGCATCCGCTTCGGCATCAGCGTCAGCCTCAACGGCGGCCACGGCCACGGTTTCAGTGGCGGCCACGGCCACGGTTTCCACTTCGGCCATGGCTTCTGCTGCAGCCTCAGGCTCAGGCTCAGGCTCATAGGCGGCCTCGGCCTCCCTGGCTTCGGCATAGCCCTCGTAGCCATCCTCGTCCTCGGGCAGGGGGTAGAGCTCCCGCAGGCGGGCGTCTTCCTCGGCTCGGGCGGCCTGCTCAACCGCCAGGCGAGCTTCGGCCTCGGCCTGCTGCCGCTCGTCCTCCTCGCGCAGGGCGATCAGCTCCGCCGCCCTGGCGTCCTCCGTGACCTGGTCGTAGTCGGAGGCGTTCTTGATGTCGATCTTCCAGCCGGTGAGCCGTGCCGCCAGACGCACGTTCTGGCCCTCGCGGCCGATGGCCAGGCTGAGCTGATCGGGGGGAACGAGCACATGGGCGTGTTGCCCCTCCGGATCCACCAGCCGCACCATCTCGACGCGGGCGGGGCTGAGGGAATTGGCCAGGTACTGAGCCGGATCGGGCGACCAGCGAATCACATCGATCTTCTCGCCGCGCAGTTCATTGACCACCTGCTGAATGCGGGAACCCCGGGCCCCGATGCAGGCCCCCACTGGATCCACCTCCCGCTCGACGCTGTCGACGGCCACCTTGGTGCGGGGGCCCACGGCACGGGAGGGGGGATTGGCTTCCCTGGCGACGGCCACGATCCGCACCGAACCCTCCTGGATCTCCGGCACTTCGTTCTCGAACAGGTACACCACCAGACCGGCATTGGCCCTTGAGATGAACAGCTGCGGGCCGCGACGGGCGACCTCGCTCACCTCCTTGAGGAAGACCTTGAAGGTGGCATTGGCCCGGTAGTTGTCGTTGGGAAGCTGGTCGCGCCTGGGCAGCTCCGCTTCCACCTCAGGCCGACCCAGGCCGGAACTCACGGCCATGATCACCGACTGACGCTCGAAGCGGATCACCCGGGCGGTGAGCACTGGGTCTTCGAGATCGGCGAACTCCTCCTGGATCATCCGGCGCTGCTGGTCCCGCAGCTTCTGGGCCAGCACCTGCTTGGTGGTGGCGGCGGCCATACGGCCGAAGTCGTCTTTCTCGGGGGTGACATCCAGCACCACCGTGTCGCCGATCTGGGCGTCTTCCGCCACCTGCTGCACTTCGGCCAGGGCGATCTGGTGGTCTTCGCTCTCCACCTCATCGACGATGATCTTGCTGGCCAGCACTCGATAGCCCTCCTCATCGAGGTCGAGGGCCACATCGAAATTGCTGAAGTAGTCCTCCTCGAAGGGGTCTTCGCTGATGCCCAGATAGAGGGTGCGGCGATAGCGCTCGTACCCCTTGAGGAGGGCCTCACGCAGGGCCGCCTCAATTACCTGGGTGGGAAGTTTCTTCTCCTCACTGATGTCCTCGATCAGGTTCTGCAGACCGGGGAGGAGAACGAGTGCCATCGGATCAAAAAAGGGGGGATGAGGGGGTTGGTCACGGAGCGGTGGTCAGCCCGTGGTGGGGGTGACCAGGCGAACGGAGATCACATCAGAGCGGGGGATCCGACTGATGCGGCCGCGCAGATTGAGCTGGAGGTGCTCAGCGTCCCTCTCCAGCAATAGGCCTTCGCGGGTGGTCTCGGCGTCCTTGCCATCGCGAAAGCACACCGCCACGGGGAACCCGCGGAAACTGTGGAAGTCGCGGTCGTCAAGCAGCTCCTCGCCGATTCCTGGACTGCTGACTTCCAGGACATAGGCCTGGGGCATTAGCTCGCTGGCTTCGACAACCTCACCGAGCACACCGCTGAAAGCGGCGCAGTCATCGAGATTGACGTCCCGTCCGTCGGCGTGGCGGATCTGGACAACCAGGGTGAGTGGCAGCCGCTGGGCCTGGATCTCCACCCCCTGCACCGCCAGACCGGAAGCTTCGGCGAGCGGGCAGACCAGGCGCTCCAGATCGGGGATGAGTGGATGGGGCACCGGCGGAGCTGGAGAGAGCGAGTCGGACGCCCGACCGGCCTCTGCAGAAAACTGCCCCCGAGCCCAAGGCTGCCCGGGGGCCGCACTTGAATGTCAGGGTGATGCCCGCCGGGCATGAACTTGAGCGTACAAGCCGGCACGGCAGGCCCCGGCTTCGGCTGACTCAGGCCGGCGGAGTGGCGCTGCCGGGGGCATCGAGCAGACCGAGGCTGGGGGCCTCACCGTAGAAATCGTCTGCGCCGATCTCGCCCAGGATCGCCTGGTCCTGGTTGAGGCAGCGTTGGGGTTCCCTGACGTATTGGCAGACCCTGGCCCAGAGCTTGGCGCGGGTGCCAGGCCCCCCCTGGCCGAACATCACCTGATCCTGGCCGCCCACCATGCCCTGGATCTCCACCTGGCAGAGGGCACATCGCACACGGGTGCCGGGAGGGATCGAGGCCATGGTCTGGCAGCGCTGTTGCGGCAACTTAGGGTGAAGTCCCCCCTCCATGGCGCTCTCTGTTGCGACCCCTTCAAGAGCGGGTCCCCATCTCTGAGCCGGATGTCGAGGCCCGGGCACCAGGCGCCGATCCGCTCAGGCTGCTGCAACTCAGCGATCCCCATCTGCTGCGCGAGGGGCAGGGGCGCTACAGGGGCCGCACTCCCTTCGCTCAGCTGCGCCATGGCCTGGAGCAGGCCATGGCGCAGCTGAGCGCGCCACCGGATCTGCTGCTGATCAGTGGTGATCTCTGCCAGGACGAGAGCTGGGGCGGCTATGTGCAGCTGCGCAACCTGCTGACCGCCTCGGGTCTGCCCCTGGCGCTGCTGCCAGGAAATCACGATCACCCGGTTCTGCTGCAGGCGGTCCTGGGGCGCCACGCCGCGCTGGCACCCACGGCCCTGCGGCTGGGCCCCTGGCGCCTGCTGCTGCTCTCCAGCCACCGCTGCGGTGATGGCGGCGGCTGGCTCGGGGCTGGCCAACGGACCTGGCTGCGGCAGTGCCTGCACCACGACCTTTCCCCCACCCTGGTGGCGGTTCATCACCCGCCCCTGCCGATCGGTGACCCGGGCTTTGATGCCATCGGCCTGCGCGATGGCCCCGAGCTGGCCGCGATCCTTCAGGAGACCTCCTCAGCGGCGATGTTGCTCTGCGGCCATGTCCACCAGCACTGGCAGGGGCTGCTTGGGGCTGAGCCGGGCCTCCCCGTGCTGGCCTGTCCCTCCACGCTTTGTGCTTTCGAGGCGGTGCAACCCTGTCCGCTGGGGCGTGGGCAGGATCCCGGGGGCCGGCTGCTGGAGCTCCACCCCGATGGCCGCTGGAGCCAGCGCCTGCTGCGCTGGTCGCCCTGGCTGGAGCCAGCGGCAGACGTTTCAGAGACCTAGCCTCGGCGCCATGGTCAGTCCTTTGCACGCCCCCCCCCTGGTTTCGCATGAGGCCCCGCGCAGCGGTTGGCTGGGTGGCGGATGCTGGTGGGGGCGCGGCCAGCGGCTGGCACTGCTGCTGCTGCTGATCGGCCTGACCCTGGGCCTCCCCGTCCGCGCCCTGGCGCTCACCCCCGAGCTGCCCCCTGCCACCGCCGCTGCGGTCGTTGCTTCGTCGCCTGCGGCTGCACCGGCCCATAACTTCGTTGCTGAGGCGGCCCGCCGTGCCAGCCCGTCGGTGGTGCGCATCGACACCGAGCGGGAGGTACCTCGCCAGGCCTTTGATCCAGCGCTGCTGGATCCGCTGCTGCGGGATCTCTTCGGCGACCCGGCCGGCAGCAGCCGGGAGCGGGGTCAGGGCTCCGGTGTGGTCATCGACGCCAAGGGGCTGGTGCTCACCAACGCCCACGTGGTCGAGCGGGTGGATCAGGTGGAGGTCACCCTCGCCGATGGCCGCCAGCTTGATGGCACCGTGGTGGGCGCTGATCCCGTCACCGATCTGGCGGTGGTGCGCATCGAGGCTCCCCGGGGCCTCAAGGCCGCCCCCCTGGGCGACTCCGAAGCCCTGGAGGTGGGCGACTGGGCCATCGCCCTGGGCAGTCCCTATGGCCTGGAGCGCACGGTCACCCTCGGCATCGTCAGCAGCCTGCACCGCAACATCAACAGCCTCGGCTTCGCCGACAAGCGCCTCGACCTGATCCAGACCGACGCCGCCATCAACCCGGGCAATTCCGGCGGACCGCTGATCAATGCCGCCGGTGAAGTGATTGGCATCAACACCCTGGTGCGCTCCGGCCCCGGCGCCGGCCTGGGCTTCGCCATTCCGATCAACCTGGCGCGGGGAGTGGCCGACCAGCTGCGCACCGGCGCTGACGTGGTTCACCCCTATCTGGGCCTGCAATTGGTGCCGCTCACGGCCCGCCGCGCCCGCGACAACAACCGCGACCCGGAGGCGGTGCTGCAGCTGCCCGAGCGCGATGGTGCGCTGGTGCAGCGAGTGCTGCAGGGCAGTCCGGCTGAATCCGCCGGCCTCAGGCGCGGCGACCTGGTGGTGGCGGCGGCCGACCAGCCGGTCACCAGTCCCGCCGCCCTGCTGCAGCGGGTGGAGGCCTCCAGGGTCGGCGAGGCCCTGCCACTGAAGGTAGTGCGGGGCAACCGCGAACTGCAGCTCTCGATCCGACCCGCCGCACTGCCGCGGGCCTCCTGAGGGGCCCTGCGCCAGCTGGGTTCTGCAGGAATTCAGCCATCAGCTTGCTACGGTCGCAACCCCCCTGGTTCCACTCCCCATGGCCGAGCTGCAGGACCGGATGAAGCTGGCCGTGGCCACCGCCGCCGTCGATCAGATTCGCGATGGGATGGTGGTCGGCCTGGGCTCCGGCTCCACCGCCGCCCTGATGATCCGGGAACTGGGCGCCCGGCTGCAGCGCGGCGAACTCTCCGGCATCACCGGGGTGACCACCTCGTTCCAGGGGGAGGTGCTCGCCGCTGAGCTGGGCATTCCCCTGCAGAGCCTCAATGCCGTCTCCCGCATCGACCTGGCGATCGATGGTGCCGATGAGGTGGATCCCGCCTTCCAGCTGATCAAGGGGGGCGGGGCCTGCCACGTGCAGGAGAAGCTGGTGGCCCGCCGGGCCGATCGCTTCGTGGTGGTGGTGGATTCCAGCAAGCTGGTGGAGCGCCTCAACCTGGAGTTCCTCCTGCCGGTGGAGGTGCTGCCCGGCGCCTGGCGTCAGGTGAAGGCGGAACTGGAGGCGATGGGCGCCACCGGTGATTTGCGTATGGCTGTGAGGAAGGCAGGCCCGGTGGTGACCGACCAGGGGAATCTGGTGTTGGATCTGCGCTTCGCCGGTGGCATCGCCGATCCACCGGCCCTGGAGCAGGCCATCAACAACCTGCCGGGGGTGCTGGAAAACGGGCTGTTCGTGGGCCTCACCGACCAGGTGCTGGTGGGCGAGATCGTTGATGGGGAGCCCCGGGTGCGGGATCTGGAGCGCGCCTGAGCAGCGCTTCGAGCTCGGGCGGCTCAGCTAGTTGAGCCGGCGGCGCACTGAATCGGCGTGGCTGTGCAGCCCCTCGCTCTGGGCCAGGGTGATCACCGCCGGTCCGGTGGCCTCGAGGGCCTGGCGGTTGAAGGCGATCAGGCTGGTGTGACGCATGAACGTTTCCACACTGAGGGCGCCGGAGAAACGGGCGGTGCCTGAGGTGGGCAGGGTGTGGTTGGGGCCCGCCAGGTAGTCGCCGACGGCCTCTGGGCTCCAGGCGCCGATGAAGATGGCCCCGGCGTTCTCGATCCGTCCCGCCAGGGGCTCCGGCCGCTCCACCAGCAGCTCCAGGTGTTCGGGTGCGAACTGATCGCTGAGGCGGGCGGCGTCCTCCAGCGATGGGCAGAGCACGATCAGTCCCCAGTTCTGCAGGGCCGTGCGGCAGAGCTCCGCCCGGGGGTGGTGGCGCAGCTGCTGCTCCAGGGCCTTGGGCACCGCCGCCGCCAGGGCCGCGCTGGTGGTGAGCAGGATCGCCGCCGCCAGGGGGTCGTGTTCGGCCTGGGCGAGCAGATCGGCGGCCACGTGATCGGGATCGGCGCTCTGGTCGGCGATCACCAGCACCTCGCTGGGGCCGGCCAGCGAATCGATCGCCACCTGTCCATACACGGCTTTTTTGGCCAGGGTCACGTAGAGGTTGCCCGGACCGCTGATCACATCCACCCGCGGGATCGATTCGGTGCCGTAGGCCAGGGCGGCGATGGCCTGGGCCCCACCGACCCGGTAGACCTCCTCGACCCCGGCCAGGTGGGCGGCGGCCAGCACCGTGGGATCCGGTTGGCCCTGGGGCCCCGGCGGCGTCACCATCACCACCCGCTTGACCCCGGCCACCCGGGCCGGAATGGCATTCATCAACACGGTGCTGGGGTAGGAGGCCCGCCCTCCGGGCACGTAGAGCCCGGCTGTGGCCACTGGCCGCCAGCGCCGCCCGAGGCGTTCGCCGTGAACGCCCGTAACCTCCAGGTCGCGGGGCTTCTGGCGCTGGTGGAAATCGAGGATGCGCCGCTGGGCCAGCTCCAGGGCCCCGCGCAGGTCGGAGGGGCAGTCCTTCCAGGCGGCCGCGAGCTCCTCGCGGGGAATGCGCAGGGGGTCCGGGCGGACCCCGTCGAAGCGTTCGCTCAGCTCCAGCAGGGCGTGATCGCCGTCGCGTTTCACCTGCTCAATGATGGTCTCCACCGTGGCGGCGGCGTCCCGGCTGGCGCCGCCGCTGGTGCGTCCAGCGATGCCGGCCAGCCTGGCCGCCGCCGCATCGAGGTCCTCTAGGAGCTCGATGGCCAGGGCTGGGGCGGGGTCGCTCAGGGTGTTCGGCACGGGCAATCGCGATGGCGGCCTGCAGTGCCGCTCAATCAATGAGCCACGCTAGGGCCGCCCCCAGGCCAGCGAGCCTGTGAGGGTAAGATCGACAACTGCTGATTCAGCGCTGAACCCGCCTGTGGCCAATAACAAGTCTTCGAAAAAGCGCATCCTGATTGCCGAGCGCAACTGGTTGCAGAACCGCACCTACAAGTCGGCGGTGCGCACCTTGATGAAGCGCTGCTTCACGGCGGTAGCCACCTACACCCAGGCGCCCGACGAGGACACCAAAACCGCCGTCCAGTCAAGCCTCAACGCCGCCTTCAGCAAGATCGACAAGGCGGTCAAGTGCGGGGTGATCCACCGCAACACCGGCGCCAACCAGAAATCGCGGCTCAGCACCGCCGTCAAGCAGGCCATCGAGCCCATTGCCGGCAACGCCTGAGCGGCCGGCCGTCCCCATGACCGTCCACACCAAGCCCGCTGTGGCCACCGCGCTCCCGGCGCTGGTTGATTCCCACTGCCATGTGGTGTTCAGCACCTTCGAGGCCGACCTCGATGCGGTGGCTGAGCGCTGGCGCGAAGCCGGGGTGGTGTCGTTGCTGCATGCCTGCGTCGAGCCTTCCCAGATCGCGCCGATCCGCGCCCTGGCCGATCGTTTCCCCGAGCTGCGTTACTCGGTGGGGGTCCATCCGCTCGACACCGAGCACTGGGATTCAGGCACCAAGGCGGTGCTGCGCCAGGCTGCCCTCGACGACCAGCGCGTGGTGGCCATCGGTGAACTGGGACTGGATCTCTTCCGCGACTCCCAGCTCGACCGCCAGCTGGAGGTCCTTGGCCCCCAGCTCGATCTGGCGGTGGAGCTGGATCTGCCGGTGATCATTCACTGCCGTGATGCCGCCGCGCCGATGCTGGAGCTGCTGCGCCAGCGTCAGTCCCAGGGACGCTGTCCCCGGGGGGTGATGCACTGCTGGGGCGGCACCCCGCAGGAGATGGAGGGGTTTCTGGAGCTGGGGCTTCACATCAGCTTCAGCGGAACGGTCACCTTCCCCAAGGCCCTCGACACCCATGCCTGCGCCCAGCAGGTGCCGGCCGATCGCTACCTGGTGGAAACCGACTGTCCCTTCCTCTCACCGGTGCCCCGCCGCGGCAAGCGCAACGAACCCGCCTTCGTGGCTTCCGTGGCCGGCCGGATGGCGGAACTCAGGGGCGAGCCCCTGGAGCGGGTAGCGGCCGATTCCACCGCCAATGCGGTACGCCTGTTTGGCCTTCCTGGATCATCCACTGCCCATAGTGTATGATGTTTTATTGGCCAGGTAGCGTGAGCGCACCATTGTCGAGGTCGGCAGCTCCGATTCGAGTGTCATCAGCGTGAACACGGCGAGGTATTTCCCTTCTCTCGGGGATTCCCTTGCCATGCCTTCGGCTGTCCTTGCGGCAGTCAGCAGCGTCAGGCGTGTTCCCGCCGTCGCAGCCCATCCACCTTCTCACCCGTTCCTGCAGGTTCCCGCATGAGCAGCGCGATTCAGGTCGCCAAGACCGTCACCTACCTGCCCGATCTGGTCGAGGTGCAGCGGGCAAGTTTCAAGTGGTTCCTGGAAAAGGGTCTGATCGAGGAGCTCGACAGCTTCTCGCCGATCACCGACTACACCGGGAAGCTTGAGCTGCATTTCGTTGGCACCGAGTACCGCCTGAAGCGGCCCCGCCACGACGTCGAGGAAGCCAAGCGTCGCGACGCTACCTTTGCCTCGCAGATGTATGTCACCTGCCGGCTGGTGAACAAGGAAACCGGTGAGATCAAGGAGCAGGAAGTCTTCATCGGTGAACTGCCGCTGATGACCGAACGCGGCACCTTCATCATCAACGGCGCCGAGCGGGTGATCGTCAACCAGATTGTGCGCAGCCCTGGCGTCTACTTCAAGGATGAGCAGGACAAGAACGGCCGCAAAACCTTCAATGCCAGCCTGATCCCCAACCGTGGCGCCTGGCTGAAGTTTGAAACCGACAAGAATGATCTCCTGCACGTTCGTGTCGATAAAACCCGCAAGATCAACGCCCACGTGCTGATGCGGGCCATCGGTCTCTCCGACAACGATGTGCTCGACAAGCTCCGTCATCCGGAGTACTACAAGAAGTCGATTGAAGCAGCCAATGACGAAGGCATTTCTTCAGAGGACCAGGCCCTGCTGGAGCTCTACAAGAAGCTGCGTCCAGGTGAGCCCCCTTCTGTCAGTGGGGGACAGCAACTGCTGCACAGCCGCTTTTTTGATCCCAAGCGCTACGACCTGGGTCGGGTCGGCCGCTACAAGATCAACAAGAAGTTGCGGCTCACCATTCCCGATGCCGTGCGCACCCTCACCGCTGAGGATGTGCTCTCGACGATCGATTACCTGATCAACCTTGAGCTTGATGTGGGCGGGGCCTCCCTCGATGACATCGATCACCTCGGTAACCGCCGCGTGCGCTCCGTCGGAGAACTGCTGCAGAACCAGGTGCGCGTCGGCCTCAACAGGCTGGAGCGGATCATCAAGGAGCGCATGACGGTCGGTGAGACCGAATCGCTCACCCCCGCTCAGCTGGTGAACCCCAAGCCCCTGGTGGCGGCAATCAAGGAGTTCTTCGGCTCCAGCCAGCTCAGCCAGTTCATGGACCAGACCAATCCCCTGGCGGAGCTGACCCACAAGCGGCGCATCAGCGCGCTTGGCCCAGGCGGCCTCACCCGTGAGCGGGCCGGCTTCGCCGTGCGCGACATTCACCCGTCCCACTACGGCCGCATCTGCCCGATCGAAACTCCAGAGGGTCCCAACGCCGGCCTGATCGGTTCGCTGGCCACTCACGCCCGCGTCAATGAATACGGCTTCATTGAAACTCCCTTCTGGAAAGTGGAGAACGGATTTGTCCACAAGCAGGGCGATCCCATCTACCTCTCCGCCGACCTTGAAGACGAGTGCCGCGTGGCCCCTGGTGATGTGGCCACCGACGCCGACGGTCGCATCCTGGCTGAGTTGATCCCCGTTCGCTACCGCCAGGACTTTGAAACAGTGCCTCCGGAGCAGGTGGACTACGTCCAACTCTCACCGGTCCAGGTGATCTCGGTGGCCACGTCGCTGATTCCCTTCCTGGAGCACGACGATGCCAACCGGGCCCTGATGGGCTCGAACATGCAACGTCAGGCTGTTCCGCTGTTGCGGCCCGAGCGGCCCCTGGTGGGTACGGGCCTGGAAACCCAGGTGGCTCGTGACTCGGGCATGGTGCCGATCACCCGGGTCAATGGCACCGTCACCTTCGTAGATGCCACGGCGATTGTGATCCGCGATGAGCAGGGCACCGATCACATCCACCACCTGCAGAAGTATCAGCGCTCCAACCAGGACACCTGCCTCAACCAGCGGCCGATTGTCGGCCAGGGTGACTCGGTGATCGCCGGCCAGGTGCTGGCCAATGGTTCGGCCTGTGAGGGCGGTGAGATCGCCCTGGGTCAGAACGTGCTGATCGCCTACATGCCCTGGGAAGGTTACAACTACGAGGATGCGATCCTCGTCAGTGAGCGGCTCGTCCAGGACGACCTCTACACCTCGGTGCACATCGAGAAGTATGAGATCGAGGCCCGCCAGACCAAACTCGGCCCGGAGGAGATCACCCGTGAGATCCCCAATGTGGCGGAAGAAAGCCTGGGTAATCTCGATGAGATGGGCATCATCCGTATTGGCGCCTATGTTGAGTCCGGAGACATCCTCGTTGGTAAGGTCACTCCCAAGGGTGAGTCGGATCAGCCGCCGGAAGAGAAGCTGCTGCGGGCGATCTTCGGTGAGAAGGCCCGGGATGTGCGTGACAACTCCCTGCGGGTGCCCAGCACCGAGCGCGGCCGGGTGGTGGATGTGCGCATCTACACCCGCGAGCAGGGCGATGAGCTGCCGCCGGGGGCGAACATGGTGGTTCGGGTCTATGTGGCCCAGCGGCGCAAGATCCAGGTGGGCGACAAGATGGCCGGCCGCCACGGCAACAAGGGCATCATCAGCCGCATCCTTCCCCGGGAGGACATGCCCTATCTGCCCGATGGCTCTCCGATCGACATCGTTCTCAATCCCCTGGGGGTTCCCTCAAGGATGAACGTGGGTCAGGTCTTCGAGTGCCTGATGGGCTGGGCCGCGGCGCACCTGGATTGCCGCGTGAAGGTGGTGCCGTTCGATGAGATGCACGGTAACGAAACCTCCAAGAACACCGTCCAGAAGTATCTGGAGGAGGCCGCCAGCCTGCCCGGTAAGGATTGGGTCTACGACCCCGAGAATCCCGGCAAGATCCAGCTTGTTGATGGCCGCACCGGCGAACCCTTTGATCAGCCCGTCACCGTGGGCTATGCCCACATCCTCAAGCTGGTGCACCTGGTGGACGACAAGATCCACGCCCGCTCCACCGGCCCCTACTCCCTGGTCACCCAGCAGCCCCTGGGCGGCAAGGCGCAGCAGGGCGGCCAGCGGCTCGGCGAAATGGAAGTCTGGGCACTGGAGGCCTACGGCGCCGCCTACACCCTGCAGGAGCTGCTCACCGTCAAGTCCGACGACATGCAGGGACGCAACGAGGCGCTCAACGCCATCGTCAAGGGCAAGCCGATTCCCCGCCCCGGCACACCGGAATCCTTCAAGGTGCTGATGCGCGAATTGCAGTCACTGGGTCTGGATATCGCTGTCTACACCGATGACGGTACCGAGGTTGATCTGATGCAGGACGTCAATCCCCGCCGCAGCACCCCCAACCGGCCAACCTATGAATCCCTCGGCGTCGCGGATTACGACGACGATTGAATCCACGCCCTGAGCTTCACCGTTTCCCTCGACGTCCGCGCGCCCTTCGGCCATGACCAACAGCAACTCCCGCACCGAGAACCACTTCGACTACGTCAAGATCACTCTGGCTTCGCCGGAGCGGATCATGCAGTGGGGTCAGCGCACCCTGCCCAATGGTCAGGTGGTCGGTGAGGTGACCAAGCCGGAAACGATCAACTACCGCACCCTCAAGCCCGAGATGGACGGGCTCTTCTGCGAGAAGATCTTTGGCCCCTCCAAAGACTGGGAGTGCCATTGCGGCAAGTACAAGCGGGTGCGTCACCGCGGCATCGTCTGCGAGCGCTGCGGTGTTGAGGTCACCGAGAGCCGGGTGCGGCGTCACCGCATGGGCTTCATTAAGCTGGCGGCTCCGGTTTCCCACGTCTGGTACCTCAAGGGAATCCCCAGCTACGTGGCGATTCTGCTCGACATGCCCCTGAGGGATGTGGAGCAAATCGTTTATTTCAACTGCTATGTGGTGCTCGAGCCGGGCGACCACAAGGACCTCACCTACAAGCAGCTGCTCACCGAAGACGAGTGGCTGGAGATCGAGGATCAGATCTATGCCGAAGATTCTGAGATCGAGAATGAGCCCGAGGTGGGCATCGGTGCCGAGGCGCTTAAGCGCTTGCTCGAAGATCTCAACCTCACTGAAATCGCCGAGCAGCTGCGCGAGGACATCGCCGGCAGTAAGGGCCAGAAGCGGGCGAAGCTGATCAAGCGCCTGCGCGTGATCGACAACTTCATCGCCACCGACGCCCGTCCTGACTGGATGGTGCTCGATGCGATCCCGGTGATCCCCCCTGATCTGCGCCCGATGGTGCAGCTCGATGGCGGTCGCTTCGCCACCAGCGATCTCAATGACCTCTACCGCCGGGTGATCAACCGCAACAACCGCCTGGCGCGGCTGCAGGAGATCCTCGCGCCGGAAATCATCGTCCGCAACGAGAAGCGGATGCTGCAGGAGGCTGTCGATGCCCTGATCGACAATGGCCGCCGTGGCCGCACCGTGGTGGGCGCCAACAACCGGCCGCTGAAATCACTCAGCGACATCATCGAGGGCAAGCAGGGTCGCTTCCGTCAGAACCTGCTGGGTAAGCGGGTCGACTACTCCGGTCGTTCCGTGATCGTGGTGGGTCCCAAGCTCAAGATGCACCAGTGCGGTCTGCCCAAGGAAATGGCGATCGAGCTGTTCCAGCCCTTCGTGATCCACAGGCTGATCCGCCAGAACATCGTCAATAACATCAAGGCGGCCAAGAAGCTGATTCAGCGGGCCGATGACGAGGTGATGCAGGTGCTGCAGGAGGTGATCGAAGGCCACCCGATCATGCTCAACCGCGCGCCCACCCTGCACCGGCTCGGCATTCAGGCCTTTGAGCCCAAGCTTGTGGATGGTCGCGCCATTCAGCTCCACCCGCTGGTCTGCCCCGCCTTTAACGCCGACTTCGACGGTGATCAGATGGCCGTGCACGTGCCCCTGGCCATCGAGGCCCAGACCGAGGCGCGCATGTTGATGCTGGCCAGCAATAACATCCTCTCGCCAGCAACCGGCGAGCCGATCATCACGCCGTCCCAGGACATGGTGTTGGGGATCTACTACCTAACGGCCGTGGATCGCAAGGAGAGCAAGCCCAGCTTCGGCGACCGCAGCCGCACCTATGCCGGTCTCAACGATGTGATCAACGCTTTTGATGAGCGCCACCTCAAACTGCACCAGTGGGTCTGGGTGCGCTTCAGCGGTGAGGTCGATGATGATGACGAGGGCGACGCCCCCGTGCATGAGGAGACCCTCAGCGATGGCACTCGCATCGAGCAGTGGAAGTATCGCCGCGACCGCTTCGATGAAGACGGTGCCCTGATCACCCGTTATCTGCTCACCACCGTTGGCCGTGTAGTGATGAACAGAACGATCATCGACGCGGTGGCTGCCACCTGATCTGACCTGCTGCAGCACGTCGACGTCTTCACCCTGGTGCTCCAGGTTTTCTTCTCCGGTCTTCCTTTTCGCTCGCCGCCATGACCACCACCCCCTCCAAGACCAATCCCCTCGACCGCCGCGCGCCCCTGAGCAAGGAAGCACCACGTTTCCGCAACCGGGAGATCGACAAGAAAGCCCTGCGCAATCTCGTGGCCTGGGCCTATAAGCACCATGGCACCGCCGCCACGGCCTCCATGGCCGACGACCTCAAGGATCTGGGTTTCCACTACGCCACCCAGGCCGCGGTCTCGATTTCCGTGGAAGACCTGCGCATTCCCTTCGAGAAGGCCCGCTTGCTAGCGGAAGCCGAGCAGCAAATTACCGATACCGAAGAGCGCTACCGGCTGGGGGAAATCACCGAGGTGGAGCGGCACACCAAGGTGATCGACACCTGGACAGAAACCAATGAGCGGCTGGTGGAGGAGGTCAAGAAGAACTTCAACGAGAACGACCCCCTCAACTCGGTCTGGATGATGGCCAACTCCGGCGCCCGGGGCAACATGTCCCAGGTGCGTCAGCTGGTGGGCATGCGCGGCCTGATGGCCAACCCCCAGGGGGAGATCATCGACCTGCCGATTCGCACCAACTTCCGTGAGGGCCTCACGGTCACGGAATACGTGATTTCCTCCTATGGCGCACGCAAGGGCCTGGTGGACACTGCTCTGCGCACCGCCGACTCGGGCTATCTCACCCGCCGACTGGTGGATGTGGCTCAGGATGTGATCGTGCGCGAGGACGACTGCGGCACCACCCGCGGCATCCCCATCCATGCTGATGAGCGGGGACGGTTCTTCGCCAAGCTGGTGGGTCGTCTCGCCGGTGAGCCTGTGCATGGCCCGGACGGCACCTTGCTGGTGGATCGCGACGGACAGATCGATCCTGAGCTCTCCCAACTGATCGAAGCCGCCGGCGTCAAGACCGTGGTGGTGCGCTCGCCACTCACCTGCGAGGCCGCCCGCTCGGTCTGTCGCAAGTGCTATGGCTGGGCCCTGGCCCACAACGAGCTGGTGGATCTGGGTGAAGCAGTGGGCATCATTGCCGCCCAGTCGATCGGTGAGCCCGGCACCCAGCTGACGATGCGCACCTTCCACACCGGTGGTGTGTCCACGGCCGAGACCGGCGTGGTGCGCTCCTTGGTGGCTGGCACGGTTGAATTCGGTCCCAAGGCCCGCGTTCGCGACCACCGCACCTCCCACGGGGTGGAGGCCCATCTCTCGGAAACCGATTTCATCCTGGCGGTGAAGCCCAGCGGCAAGGGCAAGATCCAGCGGCTCGATATCACCGCCGGTTCGGTGCTCTTCGTCGCCAATGGTGATGAGGTGCCCTCCGACCTGGTGCTGGCCCAGATCTCCGCTGGTGCCGCGGTCAAAAAGAGCGTGGAGAAGGCCACCAAGGATGTGATCTGCGACCTGGCCGGTCAGGTGCGCTATGAAGATGTGATTCAGCCCCGCGAGTCCACCGACCGCCAGGGCAACATCACCCTCAAGGCCCAGCGCCTCGGCCGCCTCTGGGTGCTCGCGGGGGATGTCTACAACCTGCCCCCCAATGCCCAGCCCGTGGTCAAGGGCAACACCGCCGTCACCGTCGGGGAGGTGCTGGCCGAGAGCCGTCTGGTGAGTGAGCACGGCGGTTCGGTTCGTCTGCGCGATTCCACCGGCGATTCCCGCGAGGTGCAGATCGTCACCGCCAGCCTCACCCTCAAGGACTGCAAGCTGGTGGGTGAATCCACCCACTCCGGTGAGATCTGGCACCTGGAGGGCAAGGACAACATCCGCTACCTGCTCAAGACCCAGCCCGGCAGCAAGATCAGCAGTGGTGAAGTGATCGCCGAGCTGGCCGACGATCGCTTCCGCACCCAGACCGGTGGTCTGATCAAGTACGCCCCTGGCCTCTCGATCAAGAAAGCCCGCTCCGCCAAGAACGGCTATGAGGTGTCCAAGGGGGGCACGGTGCTCTGGATCCCCCAGGAAACCCATGAGATCAACAAGGACATCTCCCTGTTGATGATCGAAGACGGCCAGTGGATCGAGGCCGGCACTGAAGTGGTTAAAGACATCTTCAGCCAGACTGCCGGGATCGTGACCGTGACCCAGAAGAACGACATCCTGCGAGAGATCATCGTGCGCTCCGGCACGCTGCATCTGATCAGTGACGCCAAGGTCCTCGCCCGCTACAGCGACGAGGGTCGTCTGCACAATCCCGGTGAAGAGATCGCCCCCGGACTGGTGCCTGAGGCCATGGTCTACATCGAGGCGGTGGATACCAAGGAAGGTGGCGCCCTGTTGCTGCGGCCGGTGGAGGAATACCCCATTCCCGATGTCGCCCATCTGCCCGAGTTGGGCAGCGTCAAGCAGAACGGCGGCCCCACCCTGGGGCTCAAGGCCACCCAGCGCCTCACCTTCAAGGACAGCGAACTGATCAAATCGGTGGAGGGTGTTGAGCTGCTGCGCACCCAGCTGATCCTCGACACCTTCGACACCACTCCCCAGATGACGGTGGATGTGGAGGCGATCCCCGACAAGCGGGCCAAGACGATCGAGCGCTTGCAGCTGGTCATTCTCGAAACCCTGCTGGTTCGCCGCGACACCCTCTCCGACGCCAGCCATGGGTCCACTCACACCGAGCTACAGGTGGAGGACGGCACCAGCGTCAAGAGCGGCGATGTGGTCGCCACTACTCAGATTCTCTGCAAGGAAGACGGCATGGTTCAGCTGCCCGATCCCGTGGAAGGGGAGCCGGTGCGGCGTCTGATTGTCGAGCGGGATGGCGACACCCGCGGGCTCGACATCGGCAGCGCCCAGCTGGCGGTGAGCGTGGGCCAGCGCCTGGTGGATGGCGAGCCCCTCGCCAGTGGCATCGAGGCCCCCTGCTGCGGTCAGGTTGAAGCCATCGACGGCAGCCTGATCACCATGCGCCTGGGCCGTCCCTACATGGTGTCACCGGATTCGGTGCTGCACGTGCGCGACGGCGAACTGGTGCAGCGCGGGGATGCCCTGGCGCTGCTGGTGTTCGAGCGCCAGAAGACCGGGGACATCGTTCAGGGTCTGCCCCGGATTGAAGAACTGCTGGAGGCCCGGCGGCCGCGGGAATCCGCGGTGCTCTGCCGCAAGCCCGGCACTGTCACCATCAAGCTGGGCGAAGACGACGATTCGGTCACCGTCTCGGTGATCGAGCACGACGACATCAGTACCGACTACCCGATCCTGCTCGGGCGCAACGTGATGGTGAACGACGGCCAGCAGGTGACCGCCGGCGAGATGCTCACCGACGGTCCGATCAACCCCCACGAACTGCTGGAGTGCTACTTCGAGGACCTCAGGGACCGCAAGCCTTCGATGGAGGCGGCCCAGGAAGCCATCTCCAAGCTGCAGTTCCGCATGGTGCAGGAGGTGCAGAACGTCTACAAATCCCAGGGGGTCACCATCGATGACAAGCACATCGAGGTGATCGTGCGCCAGATGACCAGCAAGGTGCGCATCGAGGATGCCGGGGACACAACCCTGCTGCCCGGTGAGCTGATCGAGCTGCGTCAGGTGGAGCAGGTGAACCAGGCCATGGCCATCACCGGCGGTGCCCCCGCCGAGTTCACGCCGGTGCTGCTGGGCATCACCAAGGCCTCGCTCAACACCGACAGCTTCATCTCCGCCGCCAGTTTCCAGGAGACCACCCGGGTGCTCACCGAAGCGGCGATCGAGGGCAAGAGCGACTGGTTGCGCGGTCTCAAGGAGAACGTGATCATCGGCCGCCTGATCCCCGCCGGCACCGGCTTCGGCGGCTTCGAGGAGGAACTGCGCGCCGAAGCCGGTCCCCACCCCGACATCCTCGATGAGGAGGCCGGCAGCTACCGGCGCGTAGCCAATCTCCGCCCGGACTACACCGTGGAGATGCCCGCCGCGGCTCCCGTCACCAAGGCGGTGCTGGAGGACCCCTCCGAGGATGAACTCGATGCGGTCCGCAGCAAGCGCGGCATCGAAGCGGCCGCCAGCTCCTTCGCGGCCTTTGCCCGGCCCGCCCAGGAGGAAGGCCTGGAGGAAGAGCTCATCCCCGATCCCGCGGCCGTTGAGGGTCTGCAGGAAGAGGGCCTACTCACGGAGGACTGATCCCCTTGCTCGAACCCACGCTCATCCCGAAGCGGCGCTTGCCCCGCTTCGGCTTCCACACCCACACCGAACGGCTGAATGGCCGCTGGGCCATGCTCGGTTTCATCTCCCTGGTGGCGGTGGAGCGCTGGCTCGGACATGGTCTGCTGATCTGGTCGTGATCAGCGAGGCACCCTCGCCTCAGGCCGTGCCCCTGCTGGGCCTGGGCCTCGGCGAGCTGGAGGCCTGGGCCGTCAGCCAGGGGCAACCCGCCTTCCGTGGCCGTCAGCTGCACGACTGGATCTATGCCAAGGGGGCCCGCCGCCTGGCCGACATCAGTGTGCTGCCAAAGGCCTGGCGCGAGAGTCTCGCGGCCGGGGCCGATCCCGGCGGCGCCAATGCCCTTGGCCGCTCCAGGGAGCTGCTGCGCAGCGTGGCCAAGGACGGCACCACCAAGCTGTTGCTAAGCACCGCCGATGGCCTCAGCCTCGAAACCGTGGGCATTCCCTCCCGCGACCGGCTCACGGTCTGCGTGTCCAGTCAGGTGGGCTGCCCGATGGCCTGCCGCTTCTGCGCCACCGGCAAGGGCGGCCTGCAGCGCTCCCTGGCGGTGCATGAAATCGTTGATCAGGTGCTCTGCGTGCGCGAGGTGATGGAGCGCCGCCCCAGCCATGTGGTGTTCATGGGCATGGGGGAACCGCTGCTCACGATTGATTCGGTGCTGGCGGCCATCCACTGCCTCTGCACCGACCTGGGCATGGCCCAGCGCCAGATCACGGTGAGCACCGTGGGGGTGCCCGCCACCCTGCCCAGCCTGGCCGAACTCGCCCTGGAGCGCCTGGGCCGGGCCCAGTTCACCCTGGCGGTCAGCCTGCATGCCCCCGATCAGGCCCTGCGCGAACAGCTGATCCCCACGGCCCACGCCTACCCGCTGGAGACGCTGCTCGACGACTGCCGCCGCTACGTGGAGATCACCGGCCGGCGGGTGAGCTTCGAGTACATCCTGCTGGGGGGGCTCAACGATCACCCCCGCCAGGCGGCGGCACTGGCGACGCTGTTGCGGGGCTTCCAGAGTCACGTGAACCTGATCCCCTACAACCCGATCGAGGAGGAGGATTTTCAGCGCCCCAGCCCCGAGCGGGTGGAGGCCTTCCGGCGGGCGCTGCAGGAGCGGCATGTGGCCGTGAGCGTGCGAGCCAGCCGCGGCCTCGACGAAGATGCCGCCTGCGGTCAGCTCCGGCGGCGGGCGGCGCTCCCATCACTCTGACCACCGTCGAGTCTGGGTGTGCTTGACGGTCGCCTCAGGTGGGATCTTTCGCTGGATCAAAGGCACCGTGGGGGCCGACGCCGTTCCAGGGGGTGAGTCGCAGCATCAGCAGGAAGGCCGGCAGTGCCGCCGCCACCGTGAACAGGAAAAAGTTGCTCCAGCCCACCTGTTCGGCCACCAGCCCGGCCGGAGCCGCCAGGATTGAGCGGCTCAGGGCGTAGACCCCTGAGAGCAGGGCGTACTGGGTGGCGGAGAACCGTGGGTTGCAGAGGCTCATCAGCAAGGCCACGAAGACCGCTCCCACCATGCCGCCGCCGATGTTCTCCATGCCTACGGCCAGCACCAGTGCGGTCTGGCCGCCACCGAACTGGGCCAGGGCCCAATAGGAGAGGTTGCCGATCGCTCCGATCAGGGCGAACAACCAGAGCGAGCGGTTCATGCCCAGACGGCTGAAGAGCACCCCGCCGAGCACCGTGCCGATCATCGTGGCGGCGATGCCCCAGCCCCCCTGCACAGCGCCGATCAGCCCGGGACTGAACCCTTGCTGAATCAGAAAGGGGACGGCCATTAGGTTGAGCAGGCCATCGGGCCAGCGGTAGAACAGAACCAGCAGAAGCAACAAAGTGGCCCGCCCGATGCCGGTGCGACGCAGGAAATCCCGTGCCGGGCCCAGCACCGCCTGGCGCAGGCTGGTGACGGGATGCTCGATCGGTGCCAGCGGCGGCGCCGCCAGGGTGAATGGAACCACCGCCAGCAGCAGCGCGGCCGAGGCCAGGAACGCCGCTGGCCAGCCGAAACGGCCAGCCAGCATGAAACCTCCGGCACCGATGGCGAGCATGGCCCCCCTGTAGCCCATGGCGGAGGCGGCCGCTCCGCCACCCCGCTCAGCCGGGGGGAGAAGGTCGGTGCGGTAGGCGTCGACAGCGATGTCCTGGGTGGCGCTGCAGACCGCCAGCAGCACGGCCATGAGGCCGATCGCCGTGAGACTGCCCCCGTCCGTGCCTGGTCGCAGCAGGGCCATGGCCGCAATCACACCCACCAGGGTGACCTGCAGCAGCAGCAACCAGCCCCGCCGGCGGTCGGGCCAGGGCAGTGGCCAGCGGTCGAGGGCCGGCGCCCAGAACATCTTCAGGGTGTAAGGCAGTTCCGCCAGGCCGAGCAGGCCGATCAGGCTCAGGGGCACATTGCTGGCGGCCAGCCATCCCTGCAGCAGCTTGCTGCCCACCATGTAAGGGGTGCCGCTGGCCACTCCCTGGGCCGTCACTGCAACCAGGCGTTGGCGGGGGGCGGAGGGCGCCTCGGCTGCTGCCATGCGCTCGTTGGCTGGTTCGGGTGCCAAGGGCCGGACACGACTGGGCGAACCCTACGGAAGTCCGATGACCCCAGCATTCAGAATGAGGAACCTCCTTGGCCAGTGCCGTGTCGTTCTTCCGTTCCACCCTGTTGCCAGCCGCCATCATCGTGCTGTTCGGTCTGGCACTTTTCGCGGTGAGTGCCAGGATCTGGCTTCCGGGTGACATGGCCGCCCCCGCACCGATCGGCTGAGGGCCATGACCGACCAAGCCAAGCCCGATCCAAGCGTGACCCCGCCCGCCTACGTCTACGGTCCGGCCGAGCTGGCCTTTGACCCGGAACTGCTGGCCGGTGAGCTGGCCCATGAGCTGCTGGGCGATCCGCTCGAAGATCTCGATGCGCTCGAGCCCGCCGAGGCCGACATCGCCGCTGAATGCGACCTGGGGCTGGAGTGGCTCAGGGGCGGCCATGACCAGCGCATGCAGGGGCTGCGCATCTTCTGCGAACACCGCGACCCCCGGGCGATCCCGCAGTTGCTGCCACTGCTGGAGGCCACCTGCCCGATCCTGCGCATGAGCGCGGTCTATGCCCTGGGCCGCAACCCTGATCCTCGTGCGGTGGCGCCGCTGCTGGCCCTGCTGCAGGACGACAGCAACGGCTATGTGCGCAAGGCGGTGGCCTGGAGTCTGGGCAACTACGCCGAGTCGCCCGTGCTCAACCCCCTGATCCGGGCCCTGCAGAACGACATCGCCGCGGTGCGGCTGTGGGCGGCGGGGTCGCTGGCGGATGTGGGCGGTACCGGGGCGGCCAAGGCCGACCAGGCCGCCGCCCAGTTGCTCGTGAGCCTGTGCATCGATTCCGAGCCGGTGGTGCGTAGCAACAGCGCCTGGTCGCTCGGGCGCCTGTACGACCGCCTGGTGGCTCCACGCCAGGCGGAACTGGTGGAGGCGCTGGTGGCGGTGATGCTCCACGACGGCGATTCGACGGTGCGGGATGAGGCGCGGGTGGCCCTGGAGCAGCTGGAGAGCCCGGCGGTGCTGGAGCGGCTGCAGACCCTGGTGGAAGACGGTCTGATCCGCTGAAGCGGCCCCGGCAGCGCCAGGGCAACGTGGTTAACATTTGCCCACCTGAGTGAGCCTGGATGGCCCAGACCACCATCCGCTTCCGCATTCGCCCCGATGGGCAGGTCGAGGAGCTCGTGGAAGGCGTCCAGGGCGCCGCCTGCGAGCAGCTCACTGAGCGGATCGAGAGCCAGCTCGGTTTGCTGCAGCAGCGCCGCTCCACCTCCGAGGCCTTCGTGGCCACGGCCCAGGCCGTCAGCCCCTCCGTGGGCGTCCATCAACGCTCCGCCTGAGTTTCACCCGTACCCTTCGGCCGCTCCCCATGTCCCACTTCAGCACCGTCAAGACCGAACTGCGTGACCGCGGGGCCCTGCTGGGGGCCCTGCGGGACCTTGGCCACGACCCCGAGCTGGGGGAGCGGCCGGTGCGCGGTTACCGCGGCCAGACCGTGCTGGCCGACGTGGCCCTCAGCCGCGAGGACGGCTGCGACATCGGCTTCCGCTGGAATGCCGATTCCGGCAGCTATGAGCTGGTCACCGACCTGGAACTGTGGAAGCAACCCATTCCGGTGGAGCGTTTCCTCGCCCAGATCACCCAGCGCTATGCCCTGCGCCAGGTGCTGGAAGCCACCGCCCAGGAGGGCTTCCAGGTGAGCGAGCAGACTTCCAGCCTCGATGGCTCGATTGAACTGGTGGTGACCCGCTGGGATGGCTGAGGTGGATCCCTCGGTGGCCTACGCCGCCCCTGCCCGCAGCCGAGAACAACCCAGTGGCCATGAGCCGCTGCTGGGAGGTCGCCTGCGTCAGCAGGCGGTTTGGGTCGATGAGGCCGTCTGCATCGGCTGCCGCTACTGCGCCCATGTGGCGGGTAACACCTTTCTGGTGGAACCGGTCTGGGGCCGCTCTCGGGCGATCCGTCAGGACGGCGACAGCACGGAGATCATCCAGGAGGCGATCGACACCTGTCCGGTGGATTGCATCCACTGGGTGCCCTACGAAGACGTGCCCCAGCTCGACCAGCGCCTGCGCTCCCAGGAGCTGCTGCCCCTGGGCTACCCAAGCCAATCCCGCGTTCAGCGCACGTTGCCTCGGCCTTGATTGCAGCTCTGCCCTGCCGTCGCTTCGGGCGCACGCAACTGGCCATGCCGGTGCTCTCCTTGGGGGGCATGCGCTATCAGCAGAGCTGGAGCGACCTGCCGGCCGCTGAGATCACGGCCCAGAGCCAGGCCAACCTGCGCGCCACCCTGGAGAAGGCGGTGGCGGCTGGCTTTCATCACATCGAAACCGCCCGCCACTACGGCACTTCTGAGCGGCAACTGGGGGACCTGCTGCGGCAGGTGCCCGATCCCCGCCGCATCCTCCAGACCAAGGTGCCGCCCCAAGACGATCCCGCCCAGTTCGAGGCGGAGCTGGAGCTGAGCTTCGAGCGGTTGCGCATCGAGCGGCTCGATCTGCTCGGCATCCATGGCCTCAACCTTCCGGAGCACCTGGAGCAGACCCTGCGGCCGGGGGGGTGCCTCGATGTGGTGCGGCGCTGGCAGCGGCAGGGGCGCATCGGCCATGTGGGCTTCTCCACCCACGCGCCCCTGGCGCTGATCCTCGAAGCGATCGCCAGTGATGCCTTCGATTACATCAACCTGCACTGGTATTACATCCGCCAGGACAATCGCCCGGCCCTTGAGGCCGCCCGTCGCCACGACATGGGCGTGTTCGTGATCAGCCCCACCGACAAGGGCGGCCACCTGCACAGCCCCTCCGAGCGGCTCCGCGGGCTGTGCGCGCCGCTGCATCCGATCGAATTCAACGACCTGTTCTGCCTGCGCGAGGCGACGATCCACACCATCAGCGTCGGTGCCGCTGGCCCGGCTGATCTCGACCGGCACCTGCAGGCGGTGGCCCTGCTGCCCGAGGCCGAGCGCTGGCTGGCCCCGGTGCAGGAGCGGCTGGAGCATGTCCGGCTGGAGGCCCTCGGCGCCCCCTGGCTGGAGAGCTGGAGTGAGGGCCTGCCCGCCTGGGAGGCCACCCCTGGCGGATTGAACCTGCCGGTGCTGCTCTGGCTGCACAACCTGCTGGAGGCCTGGGATCTGGAGGCGTACGCCCGGGCCCGCTACGGGCTGCTGGGCCAGGGGAGCCACTGGTTCCCCGGCGCCAATGCCGAGGCCCTCGACCAGGAGGTGAGCGAAGCCGACCTGCTGGCGGTGCTGACGGCCAGCCCCTGGGCCCAGCGAATTCCAGCGCTGCTGCGCGGCCTGCGGGAGCGGCTGGGGGGCAGCCGTGTGCGGCGGCTGATGGCCGATGGGTGATCAGGCCAGGGGTTGCTTGGCCGGCAGACCCACGGCCCTGGGATAGCTGGCCGGGCAGGGGGCACTGGGCCTGAGCACCACCGCATGGCGCACGCCCCGTCCGCCCGGCAGGTCGATCCGCTCCACCCGCTCCACCTCGGCGCGCAGGCAGGTGGCGGCCCGCTCCAGGCAGGTCTGATCCTCTGGGCTCCACAGGCCGCGGTAGAGCAGGGCCCGACCGCTGGCCCTGAGCAGGGGCACCAGGTACTCCGCCACCACCGGGGCGGCGGCCACGGCCCGCGCCATGGCCCAGTCCTGCTGGCCGCGGCAACTGGAGGCATGTCCGGTGGCCTCAGCCCGCTCCCAGCGCACCTGCACCCGCTCGCCCAGGCCCAGGTTGGCGGCCATGTCCTTCACCGCTTCAGCTTTGCGGCCGACGGAATCCACCAGGGTGAGCCTGGCGTGCGGCAGGGCGATCGCCAGGGCCAGGCCGGGGAAGCCGCCGCCGGTGCCCACATCCAGGCAGCGCAAGGGCTGTGCGGGGGGATGGGGGCTGTTGAGCAGCTGACGCCAGGGCCAGAGGCTGTCGAACACCTGGGCGATCCAGTAATCGTCGCCATCCACCAGACGGGTGAGGTTGAGGCGGGCGTTCCAGTGGCGCAGCTGCTGTTGCAGGGCCATCAACTGCCGCAGCTGCTCGGGGGTGGGCTCCCAGCCCAGGCTGTCCCAGAGGCCAGCGGGAACCGGGTCGGCGGGGGCCGTCATCACTGCAGCACCGTTGGTGGAGCTCTCTAGGATCACCCAACCATGGCGCGTGGTTGGTGGCAGGCGGCGAGCACCCGGTCACGGGCCCATCCCTCTATGGCCTGCTCGGTCTGCCGAGTACGGCCACAGTCCAGGACCTGCGGCAGGCCTTCCGCTCCCTGAGCAAGCTGTACCACCCCGATACCACCACCCTGCCGCTGGCCGAGGCCGAGGATCAGTTCCGGCGGCTGCAGGAGGCCTATCTGGTGCTGGGGGACCCCCAGCGCCGCTCCGCCTACGACAGCCAGCTGCGCCTGGCCCTGCTGCAGCGCGTCGAGGCCCTCAGCCCAGCGGCCGTCAGGGCGCCTGGGCCTGTGACGCCCGGACCGGCCGCGGAGCGTCGACCCCTCTCGGTGCGGCGGGCCTTCTCGGGTGGGGAATGGTTCGCCCTGGTGCTGCTGGCGATGGCGTTGCTCTTCAGCCTGGTGCTGGGGCTGGGCCTGGCCTGGTGGCGCGGGGTGGAGCTGGTCACCCAGCCACCCCTCACCGGCCCGCTCACCGCTCCCGCCAGCGCACCGCCCGCTGATCCGATCGAGCGCCCCGCCGAGCGGCACACTGAAGGCTCCACCGCAGGCCTGCCCGGGGATGAGCTCCTTACCGCCCCTTCAGACGCCCCTCTACAACCACCCGCTGCCGGCGCTGGAGCAGTGGCTGAGTGATCTGGGCGCCTGCCGGGACCGCGCCGAGCCTTGCCTCTGGGACCTGAAGCAGCCCTCCTGGAGTGCCCGCATTGAGCTGGAGGTGGAGGAACTGAAGGTGAGCTGGGAGCAGGACGGCAGCGTCACGGTGCGTCTGTTCCCCTACGGCCTCAGCCGCGCTGATGTGGAATCGGCGATCCTGGCGGGCCCCTGAAACCGGCCTCAGCTGAGCTGATCGAGGCCTGAGCGGATCACGGCGTAGCAGTACTGCAGCTGCTGCTCGCTGAGGCAGAGCGGCGGCAGCAGGTACACCACATGGCCCAGGGGCCGCAGGAACACCCCGGCCTCGAGGGCGTGGCGCTGCAGCTGGCGGCCGGCGGGGTGGAGATAGCCGGGCCGCTCCACAGCCAGATCGAAGGCGGCGATGGTGCCGCAGAGCCGGGGCCGCTGCACCAGGCGATGGTCCGACAGGGCCTGCAGATGGGGCCGGTGACGGGCCTCGAAGCCTGCGTGGAGCGCAGGCTGCTGCTGGAGCAGATCCAGGCTGGCGTTGGCGGCGGCGCAACCGAGCGGATTGGCCGTGAAGCTGTGGCCGTGGTACAGGGTGTGGCTGGGGTCGTCGCTGATGAAGCCCTGGTGGATCCGCTCGCTCGCCAGGGTGACGCCCATCGGCAGAAAGCCGCCGGTGAGGCCCTTGGAGAGGGCGACGAGATCAGGGCTGATGCCAGCCCGGCCGCAGGCGAAGAGGGCGCCGGTGCGGCCGAAGCCCGTCATCACTTCATCGGCGATCAGCAGGGCGCCGGCCTGACGCACCCGTTGCTCCAGCTCGCGCAGGAAGCCCTCCCGCACCATCGCCATGCCGCTGGCCCCCTGCACCAGCGGCTCCAGGATCACTGCGGCGGTGGGCACCTCCAGCAGTCGCTCCAGCGCCGCCAGGGCTTCGGCTTCCTTGCGCTCCACCTCCGGATCGTCCCACCAGGTGGCGGGCCAGGGGGCGCGGGCCACGGGTGAGAGCAGCGGCTCGAACGGGGCGGAGAAGAGCGAGCGCTCCCCCAGGGCCATGGCCCCGAAGGTGTCGCCGTGATAAGCCCCATCGAAGGCGATCAGCTGACGCCGCGGAGAGCCCTGGTTGCGCCACCACTGCCAGGCCATCTTCAGGGCCACCTCCACGGCGGTGGAGCCGTCGTCGGAGAAGAACAGCCGCTGCAGCCCGGAGGCGGCACTGAGCCGCTCGGCCAGGCGCTCGGCCTGGGGATGGCGGAAGTTGGCGAAGATCACCTGCTCCAGCCGCAGGGCCTGCTCCGCCACCGCCGCGGCGATGCTGGGCTCGCCATGGCCGTGCAGGGTCACCCACCAGCTGCTGATGGCATCGATCAGTTCACGGCCGTCGTCGAGTTCAAGCAGGGCGCCGCGGCCGGCCACCGCACGCAGGGGTGGATCGGCCCGGGCCACCTGGGTGGTGGGGTGCCAGAGATGGGGATGCCAACTCAAGGGTTCGGCTGGGGCTGTATCAGCGGCACCGCTTCTCCAGGCGGGCTGCTTCGGAGGCCCAGGGTCCGCAGTTGAACCACTGCACCATCCCCACTTCCACATCGGTGAAGAGCACCAGGATGCCGCTGCAGAGCAGGGCCACCGACGCGCTCACCAGCAGATTTCCACGTGTCATCGGGCCAGGCTACGGGCCAGGCCGCTGGCCTGCCAGTGCTCGGCGAGGGCCTGGCGATCGAGCCGGGGCAGGGGGGGCAGGCAGGCCAGTACCCGCGCCCCGGTCATCGTCTCCAGGGTGCGGGGGTTGTCGGGGTGGAGGGGGCCGTTGAGCACCAGGCCCAGCAGGGGGATGCCCCTGGTGCGCAGGGCTTCCACCGACAGCAGGGTGTGGTTGAGGGTGCCCAGGCCGCTGCGGGCCACCAGCAGCACCGGCAGGCCCCAGCGGCTGATCTGATCGATTTGGAGGCTGTCGAGGCGCAGGGGCACCAGCAGGCCGCCGGCGGTTTCCACCACCAGCGGACCCCTCACCTGGGGCAGTGCCAGGCGCTCCAGCTCGATCGGCTGCTGCTCCAGCTCTGCGGCCCAGTGGGGTGAGACCGGATGGTTGAACCGATAGGCCTCTGGTAGCAGCCGCCCCGCAGCCTCGCTGGGGGTGAGCCCCAGCAGGGCCGCCACCCGGGCGGTGTCGCCCCCTTCCTCCAGGCCGCACTGCACCGGCTTCCAGTAGTGGGCCCCAAGGCCCTGCACCAGCAGGGCGCTCACCACGGTCTTGCCCACATCGGTGTCGGTGCCGCAGACCACCAGTCGTGTCATCGCTTCTGCTCCATGGGGGTTCGGCGGCCCAGCAGCAGCAGCACGTCCCAGCTCAGGCTCCTGGGGCCGTCGGGGTCGTGGGGCCAGTGGGCCTCCAGCCGCCGCCAGCCTCCCACCCCCAGGGGTTTGGTCCTGCTGCTGCCTGCACCGATGGCGCCCATGGGGCGCAGCAGGGACCGGCCGCTGGGGCCGCGCTGGCTGAAGCGCAGGATCGTGGCCTGGCGTAGCTGCAGGCGTGGGGCGGCCACCGCCAGCAGGCGGTCTCCCTCGGGCAGGGGCAGGGCGGTGCAGGCCACGCCGGCGGCGGCCGCGGCCTGGTGCCACTGGGGAAAGCTGCCGGCGATGGGCACGGCCAGCCCCAGCCAGCCCCCCGGCGCCAGGGCGTCGCACCACTGACCCAGGCTGGCGTAGGGATCCTCCAGCCAGTGCAGCGCGAAGCTCGACACCAGCAGCGCCGCGCCGTCCAGGCCGGCGGGCAGCCCGTCGTTGAGGTCCCAGAGCAGTTGGGGAGCTGCAGCAGCTGGGGTGGCCAGGGCCGCTGCCTCGGTCTGTTGGCGGGCTCCCTGCTCCAGCAGGGCCGCGCAGGCATCGAGGCGCAGCAGCTGCAGGCCGGGGCGCTGCTGCTCCAGGGCGTTGCTGAGCAGACCGGTGCCCGCCCCCAGATCCGCCATCGGGCCGGCCGGGAGGGGCAGGTGGCGACAGTGGTGGGCCAGCCGCCAGGCCACAGCCCGCTGAAGACTGGCGGCGGCGTTGTAGTGGCGGGCACGGCGGCTGAAGGCCAGCCGCACGCGATCGGCCATGGAGGGGGCTGTGCGCAGCAGCACCATCAGTGCCCGGCCTCCAGCCAGTCCAGCACCGGCTCCACCAGGTCGCACTCCAGCAGGCTGTGGCCGGCTTCGGCCAGGGGCCAGCGCTCGGCGCCCGGCAGGGCCTGGGCCAGGGCCGATCGGCTCTCGGCGGCCACGATGCGATCGGTACCGGCCTCCACGATCAGGCTGCGGGCGCCGGTGGGGTAGGCGGTGGGCACGGCACTGCACTGCTCCAGCAGCCGCAGATCCTGGCGCAATCGTTTAACCCCCTCGGCCGGGAGGGTGCCTGAGGCGGGCCCCGCCGGCAGCCGCTCCAGCGGGGCGGGAGCGGCTGCTTCGCGCAGGAAGTCGTTGAGCATGGCGGCGGTGTCGCCAGCCTCCAGGCGCTGGCCCATGCCGCGCAGGGCCTGCCGCCAGCGCCGGCCGCCGGGCCCAGCGGGCACGAAGCGCCCGAAGCTGGCCAGCAGCACCATCGCCTCAGCCCCCGCCAGCACCGCCTCAGGCAGCAGGTGCAGCCCAAGTGAATGCACGATCACGGCCCGGGGGCCGCTGTGCTGCGGCCACTGGGGGCTGCTGGGGGTCAGCTGGCCGTAGCCGCGCTCGCCGCTTTGCCAGCCCCAGCCCCGGCGGTCCGCCGCCTCCTGCCAGGGGCCCCAGGCCCGACTGTCGCTGGCCCAGCCGTGCATGGCGATCAGTTGCAGCGCACCACGGTTCATGGGATAGGGGCGTGGGGCCAGGCAGCCAGGGCCTGGAGCAGGCGCTCAAGGCTGCCGTGGGGTAGGTCGCGGCGCAGCACCAGCCGCAGCCGCGCCGTGCCCGGCGGCACTGTGGGCGGGCGGATCGCCACCGCCAGCAGGCCGGCCTGCTCCAGGTGGCGCTGCAGGTCGAGGGCGAGGGCGTCCTCACCCACGTGCAGCGGCAACACCGGACCCTCGCCAGGGGGCCGCCGCCAGCCGGCGTTGGCGAGGGCCTCCCGCCAACGCCGGGCCCGCCGCAGCAAGGCGGCGCCCTGGCCCGGATCGGCCTGGAGCAGCTCCAGGGCCGCTGCGGCCGCGGCCGCCAGCGGCGGGGCCAGGGCGGTGGTGTAGCGAAAGGCCCCGGAGGTCTGCAGCAGCCACTCGCCCACGGGACCATCGGCGGCGAGGAAGGCCCCACCGGCGCCGAAGGCCTTGCCGAAGGTGCCGCTCACCAGGCTCACCCCCGCCAGACCCCAGGCCAGGCCGCGGCCGCCGGGGCCGAGCAGGCCGAGGCCATGGGCTTCATCCAGCAGCAGTAGGGCGCCGAACTCCTGGCAGGCGGCGGCGATGCCGGCCAGGTCAGGGTTGGTGCCTTCCATGCTGAACAGGCTCTCGCTCACCACCAGCCGCCGCCTCTGCGGCTCGCTCCGGGCGCCGCGCTGCAGCAGGCGACGCAGGTCGGCCAGATTGTTGTGGCGAAAGCGGCGCAGGCAGGCGCCGCTGGCCTGGACCCCCACCAGCAGGGAGTGGTGAATCAGCCGGTCGGCGATCACCTCACTGTGGCGATCGGCAAGGGCCAGCACCGCAGCCAGGTTGGCCTGGAAGCCGCTGGGGAAGAGCAGCACCCGCTCGCGCCCCAGCCACTGGGCCAAGGCTGCCTCGAGGCTGACGTGGCAGGGGCGCGTGCCGCTCACCAGCCTGGATCCGCCGGATCCCACCCCTTCGCGCTGGATCGCGGCCATGGCCGCCGCCTTGAGGCTGGGGTGGGAGCTGAGCCCGAGGTAGTCGTTGCTGGCCAGATCGAGCAGGGGCCCCCGGGGCGGGCCGGCCTCGCCTGGCAGCAGGGTGGCATCGGGGCCAGGGCGGAACGTGCGCAGCCGTCGCTGCCGCTGCTCGGGCACCAGGCTGAGGGCCTGCTGAATTGACTCGAGCGGATCACGGTCCACGCGCAAGACACCGCCAGGGCAGTCGCACTCACCCCACTCTGCTTGCTGGGGAGCCCATAGGATTGGGTGATGCAAACCGCCGGTTCCGACGCTCCACCTGATTCGGCGGCGGTCCCGGAACGTGTAGCCGAAAGCGTCACTTCAGAGGCGGTGATCGATCTGGCCGTGGATCCCACCGAGGTGCCGCCCCTCGATCAGCTGTTCCCCTTCCCCCTTGATCCCTTCCAGCTGGAGGCGATCGGTGCCCTCAACCAGGGCCATTCGGTGGTGGTGAGTGCCCCCACGGGCTCGGGCAAAACGCTGGTGGGCGAGTACGCCATCCACCGGGCCCTGGCCCATGGCCAGAAGGTCTTTTACACCACGCCGCTGAAGGCGCTCTCCAACCAGAAACTGCGCGATTTCCGTGAGCAGTTCGGGGCCGAGCGGGTGGGGCTGATGACCGGTGATCTGAGCGTGAACCGCGAGGCTCCGATCGTGGTGATGACCACCGAGATCTTCCGCAACATGCTCTACGCGGAGGTGGATCGGGGTGACGATCCCCTCGCCGATGTGGAGGCGGTGGTGCTCGATGAGTGCCACTACATGAACGACTCCCAGCGCGGCACGGTCTGGGAGGAATCGATCATTCACTGCCCGCCGCCGGTGCAGCTGGTGGCCCTTTCGGCCACGGTGGCCAATGCCGGTCAGCTCACCGACTGGATCGAGCGTGTGCATGGGCCCACCACCCTGGTGGTGAGCGACCACCGGCCGGTGCCGCTGGCCTTCAGCTTCTGCAGCGCCAAGGGGCTCCATCCCCTGCTCAACGACGAGGGCACCGGCCTGCACCCCAATTGCAAGGTGTGGCGGGCGCCCAAGGGGGAGCGGCGCAAGGGCAGGAGCCCGAAGCCGCCCCAGCCGGAGGCGGCGCCGCTGCCCTTCGTGGTGGCCCAGATGGCCGAGCGCGACATGCTGCCCGCCATCTATTTCATCTTCAGCCGCCGTGCCTGCGACAAGGCGGTGCGCGACCTGGGCCGCGTCTGTCTGGTGAATGAGCAGGAGCAGGCCCGGATCGTGGCCCGGCTCGATGCTTTCGTGGCCGCCACCCCCGAGGCGGTGCGTGAGGGCGGCCACGCCGAGGCTCTCACCCGCGGCATCGCCGCCCACCATGCCGGCGTGCTGCCGGCCTGGAAGGAACTGATCGAGGAGCTGTTCCAGCAGGGGCTGATCAAGGTGGTGTTCGCCACCGAAACCCTGGCGGCGGGCATCAACATGCCTGCGCGCACCACGGTGATCTCCGCCCTCTCCAAGCGCACCGAGCGCGGTCACCGGCCGCTGATGGGCAGCGAGTTCCTGCAGATGGCAGGCCGGGCCGGGCGGCGCGGACTCGATGTGCAGGGCTATGTGGTGACGGTGCAGAGCCGTTTCGAGGGGGTGCGCGAGGCGGGACAGCTGGCCACCAGCCCCGCCGATCCGCTGGTGAGCCAGTTCACCCCCAGTTACGGCATGGTGCTGAACCTGCTGCAGCGCTACGACCTGGCCAAGGCCCAGCAACTGGTGGAGCGCAGCTTCGGCCGTTACCTGGCCACCCTGGATCTGGTGGAGGACGAATCCAACATCGCCTCCCTGCGCGCCCGGCTGGCCCAGCTGGCGGGCCCCACCGCCGACATTCCCTGGGAAGACTTCGAGACCTACGAGAAGCAGCGGGAGCGCCTGCGCGAGGAGCGTCGCATCCAGCGCATCCTTCAGCAGCAGGCCGAGGAAACCCTTGCCCACGAACTCACCCTGGCGCTGCAGTTCGCCAGTGAGGGCACCCTGGTGAGCCTCAAAGCGCCGCCGCTGCGGGCCCGGGTGACACCGGCGGTGATTGTGGCCAAGCAGCAGGGCTCCGGCCAGTTTCCGCTACTGCTCTGCCTCACCGATGAGAACGTCTGGATCCTGGTGCCCTGCCATGGGGTGGTGAGCCTCCATGCCGAGCTGAGCTGCCTGCAGGTGGACTCGATCCCGGCCCCACGACTGGGGCACGCCGGCGAGATTCGCCACGGCGACAACGCCAGCGGTGGCCTGGCCCTGGCCGTGGCCTCCATGGCCCGCCGCTACGACATGCACACCCCCCAGTACGACCTGGCCGGCGAGGTGCTCAGCCAGGCGGAGCTGGTGCAGCAGCTGGAGGAGGAGCTGGAGCAGCATCCCTCCCACCGCTGGGGCGACCGGCGCCAGCTCAAGAAGCAACGGCGGCGCATGGAGGAGCTGGGCGAGGAGATCGAGGAGCGGCAGCGCTTGCTGCATCACCGCGCCAACCGCCACTGGGACACCTTCCTGGCCCTGATCGAGATCCTGCGCGCCTTCGGTGCCCTGGCCGGTCCCGATGGCCTGGAGCCCACCGAAGTGGGCCGCACCGTGGCCGCCCTCCGCGGCGACAACGAGCTCTGGCTGGGCCTGGCCTTGATGAGCGGCCACCTCGATGAGCTCAACCCGGCGGAGCTGGCGGCGGTGTTCGAGGCGATCAGCACCGAGGTGAACCGCCCCGACCTCTGGAGCGGTTTCCCGCCGCCGCCGCGTTCGGAGGAGGCCCTGCACGATGTGAGCGGCCTACGCCGGGAGCTGCTGCGCCATCAGGAGCGGGCCCATGTGGTGGTGCCGGCCTGGTGGGAGCCCGAGCTGATGGGACTCGTCCATGCCTGGGCCCGCGGCAGCAGCTGGAACGACGTGATCGCCAACACCTCCCTTGATGAAGGTGACATCGTGCGTATCCTCCGCCGCACCGTCGATCTGCTCGCCCAGGTGCCCTACGCCGAAGCGATCAGCGAGCAGCTGCGCACCAATGCCCGCAAGGCACTGCAGGCGATCAACCGTTTTCCGGTGTCGGAATTCATGGACCTGCGTGCGGGTGCCGCCCCGGCCACGGCGCGGCCGGGCGGAGCTGCCCAGACGGTCTGATCGGCAAGCTTCAACCAAGAGTGGGAGCGCTAGCCCAGCAGGCTCAGATCCCCAGCCGCTCCCAGATCACATCCAGCTGGGCGCGGTGCAGATCGCTGGAAAAACAGGCGTCGAGCTGAGCGCTGTTGAGCCGTGCGCTCACCTGGGGGTCGGCGGCCAGGTTGGCGCGGAAGTCGCCCCCCTCGCGGTTCCAGGCGTCGTGGGCGTGGCGCTGCACGATCCGGTAGGCGTCCTCGCGGTTGAGACCGCTCTCCACCAGGGCCAGCAGCACCCGCTGACTGAACACCACGCCGCCGTACACATTCAGGTTGCGGGCCATGTTCTCCGGGTAGACCCCCAGACCCTTCACCACCTCGGTTGTTTCCCGCAGCATGAAGTGCAGCGTGCAGGAGCAATCGGGCAGCATCATCCGCTCCACCGAGCTGTGGCTGATGTCGCGCTCGTGCCAGAGGGCCACATTCTCCAGGGCCGCGATCGTGTAGCTGCGCAACACCCGCGCCAGGCCACTGATCCGCTCGCTGCGGATCGGATTGCGCTTGTGGGGCATCGCCGAGCTGCCCTTCTGTCCCTTGGCAAAGTTCTCCTCCACCTCCAGCACATCGGTGCGCTGCAGGTTGCGGATCTCCGTCGTGAACCGTTCCAGTGAGGTGCCCACCAGTGCCAGGGTCTGGATGTATTCGGCGTGGCGGTCACGGCCGATCACCTGGGTGCTGGCGGTGTCGGGCTGCAGGCCCAGGCTGGCGCAGGTGAGGGCCTCCACCTGGGGATCGGTGTTGGCATAGGTGCCCATGGCGCCGCTCACCTGACCCACCGCCACCACCAGGGCCAGCCGCTCCAGCCGCTCCCGATTGCGCTCCGTTTCCGCCAGCCAGCCCGCCACTTTGAAGCCGAAGGTGATCGGCTCGCCATGGATCGCATGGGAGCGGCCGATCATCACCGTGTCCTTGTGCTCAGCCGCCAGGGTCCGCAGGGCGGCGGCCAGCTGATCGAGTTCCAGCCGCAGCGCCGCCACCGAGGCCTTGAGCTGCAGGGCCAGGCCCGTGTCGAGCACATCCGAGCTGGTCATGCCCACGTGGATGTAGCGGCCGGCATCGCCCACGTGCTCATTGACGTTGGTGAGGAAGGCGATCACGTCGTGGCGCACCTCCGCCTCGATCTCCAGGATGCGCGGCACTTCGAAGCGGGCCCGCTCGCGGATCGCGGCCATGGCCTCCTGGGGCACACGGCCCAACTGGCAGTTGGCGTCGGTGGCGGCGATCTCCACATCCAGCCAGCTCTGGAACTTGGCCTCTTCGCTCCAGAGGTTGCCCATTTCGGGCAGGGTGTAACGCTCGATCAAGGCCAGCGCGTGGCAACGTCCTGGTCAATCTATGGGTCGACCCCGACGGGATCCCGATGGCAGGCAAGCAGCGGCTCGATCAGCATCTGGTGGCGCTGGGCCTGGCCGCCAGCCGTCAGCAGGCACAGCAGTTGATCCGTGCCGGGCGGGTGCGCAGCGGCGACAGGGTGCTGGACAAGCCCGGCCATGAAGTGCCCTCAGATCTCAGGCCCGAGGTGAGCCATCCGCCCCGCTTCGTCTCCCGCGGCGGCGAGAAGCTGGTGGCGGCCCTGGAGAGCTTTCCGCTGCAGGTGGCGGGGCGCGTCTGCCTCGATGGCGGCATCTCCACCGGCGGCTTCAGCGACTGCCTGCTCCAGCACGGCGCCGAGCGGGTGTACGGCATCGATGTGGGCTACGGCCAGACCGCCTGGAGCCTGCGCACCGACCCGCGGGTGGTGCTGCGCGAGCGCACCAACCTGCGCCGCCTCAGTCCAGAAGATCTCTACGGCCCCACTGACCCCTGGCCCGATCTGGCGGTGGCCGATGTCTCCTTCATCTCTCTGGCCCTGGTGCTGCCGGCCCTGCGGGCCCTGCTGCAGCCCGCCGCCGCCGAAGCCGTGCTGCTGGTGAAACCCCAGTTCGAGGTGGGCCGCGAGCGGGTGGGTAAGGGCGGCGTCGTGCGCGATCCCCTCGCCCACGCCGATGCGATCACGGCGGTGAGCGCCGCCGCCGCGACGCTTGGGCTCTGGCCCTGGGGCCTGATCGCTTCACCGCTCACCGGCCCCGCCGGCAACCACGAATACCTGCTCTGGCTGCGCTCCGGGCCTGCGCCAGCTGATCCGCAGGTGACGGCCGAGTCAATCCGCGCGCTGGTGAAGCGCACCCTTTCTGAGGATTGAACACAAAAAAGCCGGACACCCATGGGATCCCCGGCTGGTGAGCTGGAGCGAAACGATCAGATGGCGGTGCTATCGCGGTCGCCGGTGCGGATGCGGATGACGGTGCCCACAGAGCTGATGAAGATCTTGCCGTCGCCGATCTCGCCCGTGCGGGCCGCGTCCTGGATGGCGGTCACCACGGTGTCCACCCGGTCGTCGTCGACCACCACTTCGAGCTTGAGTTTCTGCAGGAATTCCACGGTGAATTCAGAACCCCGGTAGCGCTCCACCTGGCCCTTTTGCCTGCCGAAGCCGCGCACTTCACTCACTGTCATGCCAACGATGCCGGCATTCACCAGGGCCACCTTGACATCTTCCAGCTTGAAAGGACGGATGATGGCCTCAACTTTTTTCATGGAGTCTCCAATGGTTCGAATCAAGTCTCTCAGGAGGGATCGCTGAGAGGAAGGGAAAGGTTGGGAATGCGGTTGACGCGGAGCCCCGCGGACAGGGCATCCTGACAAAGCCGATCGGCGGAACTGGAACTCACCTGAACCCTGCCGGTGGCCAGATGGGACCACACGGCATCGTCGAAATGGGTCTGCAGCCAGACCATTCCCAGGGCCGACTGGGGCTTGAGGCGAAAGCCGCCCTGGCTGCTGGCGAGGAGGAGGTCCATAAGGAAGACCCTGCGCACTGGGGCTATTAGGCCTGAGTGCGCAGGGCTTCGGCGTAGCTGTTGCTACGGGGCGTCAGGCTGGCGGGCCTCAGCCCTCCTGCAGCTCCTGTTGGGCCTGCTGCTGGCGGTGGTGATAGACGTGCCCGCGGTAGTGGAGTTCCAGGCTTTCATCCACCAGCTGCGGTTGATGCTGAAGCGGCAGGCGGTAGTGGACGCCTCGGTAGACGTGCTCCACCGCTTCAACGCTGGCGAGCGACTGGTGCTGATGGCTGCCGTAGGGGACACCCCGGTAGACAAGTTGGTCTGTGGTCATGACTGGAGCCTCGAAGGGATGGAGATCACAGGCCCCGTGGGGTCTGTGCCGCTTCGTGGGAAGGAGCGTTGCTTCGCCTTGCGGGGGGCTACTTCCGACAGGAGGGCTGAGGGGCGCTCCGAAACGTGTCCAACGTTTTGTCCTTCGGATCTTTTCTAGCGAACTTGGCTGTTCAATTCGAACAAAGTCAGGCCTGCTTCAGTAATCTTCACCGATTGGCCGTTTCTGTGATCACTAATGCCATCCCCTTTCAGCAGCAGCACCACTACCTCCTCCTCCTCACCAGTGGCTGCCACTGCTGCGGCAGCCACTGAGTCCCCGGGGGGCACCGTCAGCCCGCGCTACAGCGAGCGCCACATCAGCGAGGAGGCGCCGCTGATCTGCTTTGAGAACCCCCGCCGCGGCCGCGCCTACGAGGTGTCGATCGATCTGCCGGAGTTCACCTGCAAGTGCCCCTTCTCCGGCTATCCCGACTTCGCGGTGCTGCGCCTGATCTATCAGCCCGGTCCCAGCGTGCTGGAACTCAAGGCCCTCAAGCTCTACGTGAACAGCTGGCGCGACCGCAGCATCTCCCATGAGGAGGTGGCCAATCGCATCCTGGATGATCTGGTGGGCGTGGCTGCACCGGTGTGGATGCAGCTGGAGGCCGACTTCAACCCCCGCGGCAATGTGCACACGGTGATCCGGGTCAGCCATGGCCAGCGGCAGGCCTGCTGAGCTCCGAGCTTGCCCTCAGTTGCTCCAGCAGCAGCGGCAGTTCCCTGGCCAGGGCCGTGAGATTGCGGTTGCAGAGTCCGCCCACGTGCAGCTGGCCCTGATCGTCATCGGCAATGGCCCAGAGCTGGCGGGTGGCGATCATGCTCAGGCCGCCTCCCAGCAGGGCAATGGCGAAGCCGGCATACACCAGCGGCACCCCCGGATCCCGTTTCAGCAGCAGGCCACTGGCGGGCATCACCTCCACCACCTTCAGGGGGAGGCCGGCGATCTCCAGGGCGTCGCCGCCGGGGGTGATCTGGCCGATCAGCTGGGCCTGGGCTGAGTAGACATCGATCGGGCCCAGCTCGCTGCCCAGGGCCAGCAGCACCGGCTCGGTTCCATCCGGCCGGGTGGGCAGGGCCAGGCCCCAGACCTGTTCCCCCAGCTCTGGCAGGCTGCGCAGCGGCAGCTGAAGCAGAGGGCTGCGCCCCAGTTGCACGGTGATCGCCGCCAGCGACCAGTCGGCCTGATACACAGTCATCCCGCGGAAGCGCAGGGGATGGTTGACGCTGATCTCGCTGCGCTGCAGAGGCTCCCCGTCGGGATCGAGCAGGCGCAACTGGGAGCGGAACTGCTCGGGCCGCCCGGCGGGATCACGCTCGATCCGAAAGGAATCAATCGCCAGGGTCATCTGGTTCTCGCCTCGCTGGTTCAGCAGCTGCAGGTCGTGGCCAGGTGCCAGGAAGCGCTCCAGCCGCTGCCCGGCCAGGGCCCCCCAGGAGGCCCCCACCATCAGCACCACCAGGCCGGCATGGACCAGCAGGGGCCCCACCCGGCCTGGAATCCCGCGCCGGGCCGCCAGCCGATCCCCCTGGGTCTTGATCTGCCAGCGCTGGCCCGCCAGTAGCTGGGCGAGGGCGTCGAGGTCGGCCCTGGGCTGCGATGTGGCCAGCGATTCGGCCAGGCTCAACTTGCTCAGCTGGCGCGGCGAGCGGTAGTCGATCCAGCGCAGGGCCGCCTGTAGGGCGGGCCACTGGCGCCGCCAGCTGCAGAGCACCAGCGAGAGCCCCAGCCAGGCCAGCAGCGCCAGAAACCAGCTGCTGGCATAGACGTGGTCCAGCTCCAGCTTCAGGATCCAGTCGCCATCCAGCAGGCCCAGCCAGGGCCTGGCGTCGTAGGCCTGGTGGTACACCTCGGCGCTCTCCTGCTGGGGAATGATCGTGCCCAGGCCACTGGCCAGGGCGATGACCAGCAGCAGGCCGATGGCCAGGCGCAGATCCGAGATCCAGGCGCCCAGACGACTGAGGGCCCTCATGGCAGCTGGGCCAGCAGGGTGAGCCCGCCGCTGGCCAGCAGCACCACGCCACTGATCGGCGGGATCCAGCGGCTGCGCTCCCGCAAGGCCAGCAGCTTCGGCATCGCCGCCGCCGCCGTGCCCGCCAGCATCAGGGGAATCACCTGGCCCGCTCCGAAGCAGGTGAGCAGCAGCATACCCACCAGCGGCTGGCCCTGCTGGGCGATCCAGGCCAGCAGCACCGCCAGGACCGGCGTGGTGCAGGGGCTGGCTGCCAGCCCGAAGGCGGCGCCGGCCGCCAGGGGGGCGAGGGGGGCGGGCACCCGCTGGCGCCAGAGCTCCGGATCGGGCCCCGCCGGCAGGGGCAGGCGCACCAGCCCCAGCAGGTTGAGGCCCATCAGCACCGCCAGCAGCGACACCACGGTGGGAACCACCCCGGGCACCTGGCCGTAGAGCCGACCCAGCAGGGAGGTGGTGCCCCCCAGCAGCACCAGGGCCGCCACGATTCCCGCCGCAAAGCTGAGGCTGCGCTGCCAGGCCCGCCCCGGCGCCTCCGGGCTGGAGAAGCCGGCCATATAGGCCACGGTGATCGGCAGCAGCGACAACGAGCAGGGTCCGAGGCTGGTGAGCAGCCCAGCTCCGAACACCACCGTGAAGGTGAGTGGCCCTGGCGCGGAGAGGGAGCGCTGCAGCAGCTGCTCACTCCAGAGGGCAAGATCCGAGAGGGCCAGACCTGGGGCTCCAGAACAGGGTTTCAGCCTATCGGGGCAGGGTTGGGGCCGGCCCCGTCGGAGGAGGCCCGGCGGCGGCCCAGGGGCCGGCTCTCCCAGCCTCGGGATTCCAGTGAGCAGCGGATCAGCAGGCCGGCGCTGAGCAAGCTGGCGAGCAGCGAGTTGCCGCCGTAGCTGATCATCGGCAGCGGCAGGCCGGTGGTGGGCATCGAGCCGCTGGCCACGGCGATGTTGAGGATCGACTGGCCCACCAGCAATGTGGTGGCCCCGATGGCCACCAGGCGCTGCTGGTTGCTGCGGCAGCCCAGGGCCACCCTCAGCCCCACGAATCCGAACAGCACCAGGAACAGCAGCAGCACCACCGAGCCCACATAGCCGAACTCCTCCGCGAAGACCGCGAAGATGAAATCCGTCGACTGGATCGGCAGGTACTGCAATTTCTGAGTCGAGAGCCCGAAGCCTTCACCGAGCACGCCACCGGAGCCGATGGCCAGCAGGCTCTGCACCAGCTGATAGCCATCACCCTGGGCGTCGCGCCAGGGGTTGAGGAAGGAGACCACCCGCAGCCGCTGGTACTCGTTGATCATGATGCTGCCGGCGCCCAGGGCCGCTCCGGCGGCGGCGGTGCCCAGCAGAGCGAACAGGGGCAGGCCGGCCGCCAAGGCCATGAACCAGAGCAGCAGCCCCGAGAGGGCGGCGGTGCTGAGGTTGGGTTGCTTGAGAATCAGCAGCAGCAGGGCGCCAAAGGTGCCCAGCCAGAGCACTTTCTGATCCAGGCCGATGCGCTTCCAGTGGGCGAATAGAGCGGCCCCCTGCAGCACCACGAAGGGTTTCACCAGCTCGGAGGGCTGAATCTGAATCGGACCCAGCACCAGCCAGCGGCTGGCGCCATTGACCGTGCTGCCCACTACCAGGGTGGCGGCGATCAGCACACAGCCGATCACCACCGCCGGCCCGGCTAGCCGCAGCCAGCGCCGCAGGGAGGTGCGCATCGCCAGCCAGAGCAGCCCCCAGCTGGCCACCATCCAGATGGCCTGGCGTTTGAGGTAGAAGGCTGGATCACCGTTTTCCCGGGCGGCCACCCACCAGCTGGCCGAGCCCAGGATCAGCAACCCGGCCAGGCACCAGATCCCCACCATCACCAGCAGCAGCCTGGCTTCAGCGGGCCAATCGGCCCAGGTCAGGGCCGGCTGAGCTGGGCTGTCTTCCGCCACGCTCAGCTGGGTCTTCGAGCGTGAATGGGCTGGGCTCCTGGGGCGTCGGGTCATGGGGGCCGGCAAAGACTGGCGCGGGGAGTGCAGTCCCCCATTCAGCCGTGGCCGCAGCCTCGGCGAAAGGGGGGTGAGGACAAAAAAAAGCCCGGCGATGGCCGGGCTTGGACGCTGGGGACGGTCAGGAGCGAGCGCTCAGAGCAGTGCTCAGTTGCCGACGTTGACCTGACGGCGACCCGTGACCAGTTCAACCTTGAGGATCTTGCCCCCCTGCTTCATGATCCGCTGCTGTTCAGCGAACCAGCTCTCGTAGGGCACCCACTTGGTGAAGAAGGTGTTCTGCAATTCCCGCTGACTCCTGACCTTTTCAGGGCAGGGAATGCAGGCTGTGATCTTGAACAGGCGCATGTGGTGATCCTCGCGGGTTGGGCGTTGGGTCGGGATCAGTTGCCCAGGCCGGAGCTGATGTAGTCGAGGTAGGTGCCGAGTTCACGGCCGGCCTCCGGTCCCACCAGCGAAGCGGCGGCTTCCTTGATGGCCTGGATCGACTGCACGGTGGCACCGATGGGCACGCCCAGGGAGTTGTAGGTCTCCTTGAGCCCGTTCAGCACCCGCTCGTCGAGGATCGAGGTGTCACCCGCCAGCATGGCGTAGGTGGCGTAGCGCAGGTAGTAATCCAGGTCGCGGATGCAGGCTGCATAGCGACGGGTGGTGTACATGTTGCCGCCCGGACGGGTGATGTCCGAGTACAGCAGGGTCTTGGCGACGGCTTCCTTGATGATCGCTGCCGAGTTGGCACCGACGGTGGCCGCTGCGCGGACACGGAGCTCGCCGCTGGAGAAGTACTGCTCCAGCCGTCCGATCGAGGAGTCGTCCAGGTAGAGGCCCTGAACGTCGGACTGGTTGATGACGTTGGTGATCGCGTCTTGCATGTGTCCTGGGAGGAGGCGGTGGGCAAGGAGAGGCGAAGCCTCAGGAGAGGGCGCCGATGACGTAGTCGAAGTAGAAGCCTGCCTCTTCGGCGTCGGCTCCCGTGAGTAGCCCCAGGGAGGCGTTCTTGAGCTCACGGACAACCTCGGCCATGGCCTCCAAGGGAGTGCCGAGCGCGCGATACATTTCGCGGGCGCCGATGATGCCGATTTCTTCGATCGGGGTGACGTCACCCGCGACGACGCCGTAGGTCACCAGGCGCAGGTAGTAGTCGACGTCACGCAGACAGGTGGCTGTCATTTCCTCGCCGTAGGCATTGCCGCCGGGTGAGATCAGGTCGGGACGCTTCTGAAAAAGGGCGCCGCCGGCCTGCTTCACAATCCGCTCGCGACTCTCGCCCAAGACCTGAGCCACCCGCAGCCGGCGTTGACCGCCGGCGACGAAGGACTTGATCTGGTCGAGTTCGCCAGGGCTGAGGTAGCGGGCTTCGGCGTCCGCGTTGATGATCGAGTTGGAGACGATGCTCATGCAGTTCTGCCTCGAAACAAGCGGTCGCCGTAATGGAGACCGATATCCGGTGGGTAAGGGATGCCCCTCGCTCCTTCTCTTCGTTGACGTGAACGCCGACGGATTGATCGGGAGAGTGGGCTGGCGATCAGGCTTGCCGACCGCCGAGTCATTCTGCGGCAGAGGGGGCCGCCACTCCCTGGGCCGGTAACAGTTCTTCACGGCAGTGTGATTAGGTCAGATCCCTTGGCCGGCAACGACTCTGGCCTGTTGCACACCTAAGGGAACAGCCCTGAATTTGTTGACACTTTGCAGGCCTTCTGGCGTCTGGTGGCCTTATTCCTCATCAAAGTTGAAGCTGATGAGATCAGTTTTCCATGAAGAAAACCCCCGAGCTTACGTCCGGGGGTGAGCGTTTAGTCGGGGATCAGATCACGCCGCGCGGCGGTGGTGTCAGACCGGCGTTGCCGGCATAGAGCAGGGCCGTGAGGTTCACCGTGGCCAAGGGGATGCCATTGGCGGTTGCCATGACCCTGAGGTAAGGAACGGTGTCACGGCCGAAGCTGTGGGCGAACTCCTTGCCCGAGAGCAGGTCGTCGAGGGCGGCCAGCTGACCCTTCCTGCCGCGGGTGGCCAGATAGCGGCTCATTTCCTTGGGTTGGGCGGCTCGCCCCAGCAGGGCCAGGTAGGCCGCCGATGCCGCCCGCAGGTGGCTTCCACCACCATCTGGAGCATGGCCTCATCGGCCTTGGGCAGCAGCATCACCGGCTGGCCGAGGCTGCGGCGACGGCTGAAGCCCTGGGGGCTGGCTCCACCAAGGGCCTTGGCCATGGCCGCTCCGGGCTGGGCCGCCGCGCCTAGCTGCCGACCTTTGAGCTTCAGCCAGTGGCGCTGCTGCCGGGGCGGTTTGGGCCCACGCTCCAGCGACGGCTGGGCTCCGGGGGTTGGCGCAGACTCTGAGGAGCGCCGCTGGTGGAGCTGGCCGGGGTGGCCGGGGTCTCTTGACCTTCGGCGACACGGGCCGTCCAGCCACCCACAACCTGGCGCAGGCGGCGGTCGGGCAGGTTCCGTGGCGTGAGGTCACCACTGCTGCGGAAACTACTGACTGGGCTCACCTGGGGTCGGCTCACCGGGGTGAGGTCAGGAGAGGTGGAGGGGTCGAGGGCCCTGCTCAGGGCGGGAATCCTGCGGGCATTGAGGTCGGCAGGGGTGACGAAGCGCTCGTACGGGACCGTGTCCTCTCCGAAGGCTGCCAGGTACTCGGTGCTGTTGACCATGGCGTCGACGACGCCGTAGAAGCCGTGGCGTGCCGCCGTGTCGAAGTAGCTGTTGAGCTCACGCCGCCCGAAGGTGGGCCGCCCGATCAGGCGGCGGTGCATCACCTCAATCGCCTTGGTGATGTAGAGGTTTGACCAGTAGCGGCGCCTGAACGCCGTGGAGCGCGCTACCTGGCGAATGAATTCGCGCAGGCTGATGTCGCCGTTCTCGAGCTTGATCTCCTCCACCTTGAGCTGCTCGCCGTCGTAGCCGCAGGTGCCGAGCACCTGCACATACACGGCCCTGATCACCCCCTGGGTGCTGGCTTCGGTGCCGCGGATGCTGGGCTGGCCGCCGCGGCTGGGCACTGAGGCGCCACCGGTGGCGATCTGCTGCAGCCTCACCACCTTGGGGCCCACGCGCCGGGGGGTAGAGGCCCGGAACTGGGGGCTGTCCATCTGGCCGGGTTCGGCCATGCCGTTGCCCACCAGGATGCGTCGGGTGTCGTCGTTGAAGGGGGCCGGCCGGGTGGCCACCGAGGCCGTTCCCGAGGGGAAGATGGCGCCGTAATTCAGGCCCAGGGGGTCGTTGCCGCCGCCATAGGGGTGCTGATCGGGCAGGGGTTGGCGGTACGACGCATACAGCGTGATGTACTGGGGCGCGCCTTCGAAGGGGGCGCTGAAGCGGAAGAGCTTGCGGTTCGATCCCCAGCCGGCGCTCTCCTGGGCCTCTTCACCAAGACCGCGCAGATAAGGAACGGTTTCCTCCCCGAAGGTCTGGGCGTATTCCTGGGTGTTGATCAGGGAATCCACCAGGCCGGCCAGTCCCTGCTGGCTGACGATGGCGAAGTAGCGACGGAATTCCTCGATCGTGCTCACGCCGCGGCCGAGGAAATGGCGGAAGGCCAGTTCCACCACCCGGCTGTTGGAGAAGCGGCCGTAGAACTGACGTCGGTATTCCTTGCTGCGCCCCAGGGCGCGGATGAACTCCCGCATCGAGAGTTGTCCCTGGGAGACCTGGGTGGTCTCCACGGGAGCCACCACCTGGGAGTAGCCCTTGACGATGTCCCGCTGGAACACCTGCCGATAGGCGGCACGGATCACCTCGGCCTTCTCACGGCCGGAGAGGCCTGGCTTCATCACGAAGCGCTGGCGGGATTCCGCGGCCAGGGCGTAGATGGCCGGCAGCTGCAGGCCCTGGTTCTCGGGGCTGCCCAGGCGCTGGCGCGCCGAGGGGGTGGGAACCGCCAGCTCCTTGAGCAGCACGTTGAAGCAGTTGATCACCAGTTCTCTGGCTTCCGAATCCTTGCGGAAAAGGTTGGCTGCTGCGGCGCGCATCTCCTGCAGCGCCACGTTGGTGGCGGCCAGGGAGCAGGCCTTCTCGAGCACATCGCGCAGCCCGCGGGTGTTCACCACCAGGATGCTGGGGTCACCGGCCACCAGGGCATAGCCCACGTAGCGCAGGAACCAGCCCATGTCGCGCAGCGACTTGCGCATGCGCTCGGTGCCGTAGCGGGCCACGCTGATGGGGCTGAAGCCGGCGGGGAGCACCACCCGCACGTCGGCATCGGCCTGGACCCCTTCGAGGATCCGTCCCAGCAGACCGCCACCACCGCTGCCCTGGGCGAAGGTGCGCACGGAGGTGGCAGCGGCCACCTGGTCGCTGGCCAGCGTGGTGGTCTCTGTCGAACCCACATTGAAGGGGGTCAGGGGAGCATCGAGATAGGAGAGCGGTGTGCCGCCGGCGAAGATGCGGTTGGCGGCCTTGGCGACGATCGCGTCGGCATTGGCGGAGATCAGCCGAGCCGCTTCAACGCGGGCCGAGCCGCTTCGGTAGAAGGTGAGCAGGGTCTCGAGCTCAACCTTCTCGGGGAAGCGATCCTGTTGCTCCGACTGACGGACGCTGGAGAGCGGCAGGGTGTCGTAGCGCTGAGGGCTGACCCTGGTGCTGCCGCTGCTGGCGGTCACGGTCATGAACGGGCGTGTACCGGGCCTGGCCACGTTACGGCTGGGCTCCTGTCCTCCCGGCCGGCATGAACAAATGTTTGCAGCGGACCGTCGCTGGACTGTCTGCAGCGGCCCCCAGGGGCCCGCTGGGGGGCGGCCCGTGAAAAGCTCCCCATGGATCGCTTGCTTTGCCGATGAGCTCTGGCCCCGCCGATGCCGCCACGCCGGCGGTGAGCGCCTTCTACGACCGCTTCCCCTACCCCGGGGATCCGCTCGAGGACGGCCCCCCACCGGGCTACAACTGGCGCTGGAGCTACCCCTGCGTCAGCAGTGCCTGCACGGGCCGCCTGCCGGAGGCGGGCCAGCCCCCACGGCTGCTGGACGCCGGCTGCGGCACCGGCGTCAGCACCGACTACCTGGTTCATCTCAACCCAGGCGCGGAGGTCCTGGCGGTTGACATCAGCTCCGGTGCCCTGGAGGTGGCCCGCGAACGGCTGCGCCGCTCCGGTGGCGCCCGCCACTGCCCGTCGTTGCGGATCGAGCAGCGCAGCCTGCTGGAGCTCGATGGCGAAGGCCCGTTCGACCTGATCAATTCGGTGGGGGTGCTGCATCACCTGCGCCAGCCTGAGGCTGGGCTGCAGGCCCTGGCGGCGCTGTTGAAGCCGGGTGGGGTGCTGCACCTCTTCCTCTATGCCGACGGCGGCCGCTGGGAGATCCACCGGGTGCAGCGGGCCCTCATGGCCCTGCAGGTGGTGGGCGATGGTGAGGGACTGCGCCTGGGTCGTGCCCTGTTCGAGCAGCTGCCGGAGGGCAACCGCCTGCGCCGCCACCACGAGCAGCGCTGGGCCCTCGACACCGCGGCGGACGCCAATTTCGCCGACATGTACCTCCACCCCCAGGAAACCAGCTATCAGCTCGACGGCCTGTTCCGCTTCGTGGCCAGCGCTGGCCTGGAGTTTGCCGGCTTCTCCAACCCCGAAGTCTGGGATCCGGCCCGGCTGCTGCAGGGGGAGTTGCTGGAGCGGGCCCTGGCCCTGCCCGATCGCCAGCGCTGGGCCCTGGTGGAGAGCCTCGACCCCGACATCAGCCACTTCGAGTTCTTCCTGAGCCGGGGTCCCCTGCGCCTGAGCACCTGGGACAGTGACGGGGACCTGCTGGCGGCCGGCGGCCGCCGCAACCCCTGCCTCTGGGGCTGGCCGGGGGCAACGCTGCTCGACCCTGATCTCAGGCCGATCGAGCTCGACGACCAGGAGCTGGTGCTGCTCAAGGCCCTGGAGACGGCCCCGGAGTTCACCCCGATCGGGGGGCTGTCCCTGGGCTGGTCGCCCGATCAGCAGGCGGCGGTGGCGCGCCGCCTCTGGAGTCGCCGCCTGCTGTTGCTGGCCCCAGGCTACGGGGCCTCCGCCACTGGGATGTAACACCTTCGTGATAGATTCCGCGCGCCTTTTCCGATGTCCTGACGCGCTTGCAGGCAACCCCCGCATCTGGCCTTTCAGCCGGTCCTGATTCCCCTGAGGGTTTCCCCCAGGAGGCTTCTGATCTGCGGTCGTCTCTGCTAAGTGGCCTGGCCGGGAGAGAACTGGCGGTCCCCACCCTGGTGCCGCCGGCCCCATCCCTCGAGTCCACCACCGTGGTGGACAAGCTCGACAACGGCATGGACGAGTACCTGCGCCTGCAACGGCGTCTGTTGCTCTCCACCCTGGTCATTTCAGTGCTGGCTGTCCCTGTGGCCGCCTACCTGTTCGATCGCACCACAGCTCTGAGCCTCTCGATTGGAGCGGTTTCCGGCATGCTCTACCTGCGGCTTCTGGCTCGCAGCGTCGGTCGTATCGGTCCCGACTCCAAACAGGTGGGCAAGGGTCAGCTGCTGGTTCCGGTCGTGCTCGTGCTGGGCTGCTCCCGGGTTCCTCAGCTGGAGATCCTTCCGGCCCTGATCGGGTTCCTGCTCTACAAGCCGGCGCTTCTACTTCAGGCCTTCGTCCGCCCCTGATCAGCGATTCCTCGATTCCCTGATCACCCCATCCGTCGCTTCAGCGGCACCTCTGTACCCCTCGATGGTTCCGTTGCCTCTTTTTCTTCCTTTCGCCGAACTGGAGGTGGGTCAGCACCTCTACTGGCACGTCGGTGGATTTCAGATCCACGGTCAGGTGTTCCTGAGCTCCTGGCTGGTCATCGGCGCCCTGCTGGCCCTCGTGGTGGCGGGCACCCGCAACCTGGGGCGTGACCCCCGGGGTGTGCAGAACCTGCTGGAGTTCATTTGGGCGTATCTCCGTGACCTGGCCCGGGAGCAGATCGGCGAGAAGGCCTACCGCGACTGGCTGCCCTTCATCGGCACCCTGTTCCTGTTCATCTTCGTGAGTAACTGGGGCGGTGCCCTGGTGCCCTGGAAGTTGATTCACCTGCCCAGTGGTGAACTTGGTGCTCCCACCGCCGACATCAACACCACCATTGCCCTGGCGCTGCTGGTGTCATTGGCGTACTTCTATGCAGGTCTGAGCCGCAAGGGCTTCCGGTACTTCGAGTACTACGTGGAGCCCACGCCGATCATGCTTCCGTTCAAGATCGTCGAGGATTTCACCAAGCCCCTCTCGCTCTCCTTCCGTCTGTTCGGCAACATCCTTGCCGACGAACTGGTGGTGGCGGTGCTGGCGTTCCTGGTGCCCCTGGTGGTGCCCCTGCCGGCCATGTTCCTGGGCCTGTTCACCAGCGCCATTCAGGCCCTGATCTTCGCCACCCTCGCCGCCTATTACATCGGTGAAGCGGTGCACGAAGAGCAGCACTGACCCCCCCCGGCTGACCATCTCCCCTTGGCTGGTCGGCCGTTCTGCTAAATCTCCTGCGCGGCAGGTCCGGTCTGAACCGGGCCCATCTCCCCAGCGGAGATGTCCCAGGCGCCAGGTTCAACCCGCGCTTTTCCGGCGCCCCACATCCCCAACGTTCCACCATGGATTCCATCACTTCTGCAGCGTCTGTTCTGGCTGCCGGTCTGGCCGTCGGCCTCGGCGCCATCGGCCCCGGCATCGGCCAGGGCAGCGCTGCCCAAGGTGCCGTCGAGGGCATCGCCCGCCAGCCCGAAGCCGAAGGCAAGATCCGCGGCACCCTGCTGCTCTCCCTGGCGTTCATGGAAGCGCTCACCATCTACGGCCTGGTCGTCGCCCTGGTGCTGCTGTTCGCGAACCCCTTCGCCTGATTGCCTCCGGCAGGAACGGGGCACCGGGGCTGAGGCCACGGTGCCCAATCCCTTCTCCCACTGACTGCTCCAATTCGACCCCTCCGGCCCCAGGTCGGCGCGGTCCCCTCGATCCCTCCAGCGTCCCCGCCCCATGACCAGCTGGCTACTGCTTGCCGCAGCAGGTGCTCCCGAGGGAGGTCTGTTCGACCTCGATGCCACCCTGCCGCTGATGGCGGTTCAGGTGGTCCTCCTCACCTTCATTCTCAACGCCCTCTTTTTCCGCCCTGTCGGCAAGACCGTCGAGGAGCGTGAGAGCTACATCTCCACCAGCCGAGCTGAAGCCAAGCAGCAGCTGGCCCAGACCGAGCGGCTGGAGACTGATCTCCGCCAGCAGCTGCGCGAAGCCCGCCAGCAGGCCCAGGCCCTGATCGTGGACGCTGAGCAGGAGATGGACCGTCTCTACCGCAGCGCCCTGGCCGCGGCCCAGGCGGAAGCCAACGCCAGCCGTGAGGCTGCCCGTCGTGAGATCGACAGCCAGCGCGAGCAGGCTGAAAACACCCTCAACGGCGAAGCCGACCGGCTCGGCGATCTGATCGTCACCCGTTTGCTGGCGGCCCAATGAGCACCATCCCCTTGATTCCTTTCGTCCTGGCCAGTGAGGGCGGCTTCGGCCTCAACCTCAATCTCTTCGACACCAACATCATCAACCTGGCGATCGTGATCGCCGCGTTGGTGTGGTTCCTGCCCAAGGTGCTCGGTGGGATCCTCGAGGCCAGGCGGGCCACCATCCTCTCCGATCTCCAGGACGCCGAGCAGCGCCTTCAGCAGACCAGCGCCGAGCTGGCCGTCGCCAAGCAGAATCTGGCCGACGCCCAGAAGAAGGCCGAGCGGATCCGCAGTGACGCCAAGGACCGGGCCGATGCCCTGCGCCTGGAGAGTGAGCGCCGCACCGTCGATGAGATGGCCCGCCTCAAGCAGGGTGCCGTCTCCGACCTTGACTCGGAAGCCTCCAGGGTGAGCGAGCAGCTGCGCCGTGAAGCGGCCCGCCGGGCTATTGACCGGGCCCTGGCGTCCCTGCCCGGCAAGCTCGACGCTGACGCCCAGGCCCGCTTCATCGACCAATCCATCAACAGCCTCGGGCAAGCCTGATGCCACTGCTCAACTCCATCTCCACCCCCTACGCCGAAGCCTTGCTTCAGGTGGCCGATCAGCGCGAAGTCACCGACCTGGTGGCTCAGCAGGCCAAGGATCTACTGGTGATCTGGCACTCCTCCCCTGAGTTGAGGGCCGCCTTCGCTTCGCCGGTGCTCGAGCCCGATGCCAAGAAGGCAGCTCTGGTGAGCCTGTTTGAGAAGGACGTCAACCCGACCTTCATGACCCTGCTCAAGGTGCTGGCCGATCGCAAACGGATTGCCCTGCTCGATTCCGTTCTGGAGCGCTTCCTGGTGCTCTACCGCGAGCAACGGGGCATCGCCCTGGCCAGAGTCACCTCAGCGTCGCCCCTGAGTGAGCAACAGCAGCAGGCTCTGCACACCAAGGTTCAGGCCGTCGCCGGCACCGACAAGGTCGAATTCGACCTGCACATCGACCCTGCCCTCATCGGGGGCTTTGTTGTCAGCGTCGGCTCCCAGGTGATCGACGCCAGCCTCGCCGGCCAGGTGCGCCGCCTCGGCCTGGCGCTGGCCAAGGCCGGCTAGCCCTTCCCTGACCGCTCTCCACTCCCTTCCATCGCCTCCCCGCCCGGGGATTTCCATCCATGGTTTCCATCCGCCCCGACGAGATCAGCGCCATCCTCAAGCAGCAGATCGAGGACTACGACAAGTCCGTTTCGGTCAGCAACGTCGGAACCGTGCTTTCGGTGGGTGATGGCATCGCCCGGATCTATGGCCTGCAGCAGGTCATGTCCGGCGAGCTGGTCCAGTTCGACGATGGCAGTGAAGGCATCGCCCTGAACCTCGAAGACGACAACGTCGGCGCGGTGCTGCTGGCGGAGGGTGTGGGCATTCAGGAAGGCAGCACCGTCAAGGCCACCGGCCGGATCGCTGAAGTGCCGGTGGGCGAGGCGATGCTGGGCCGGGTGATCAATCCCCTGGGAGTGCCCATCGACGGCAAAGGCGAGATCGCCACCACCTCGTCCCGGCTGATCGAGTCGATGGCCCCTGGCATCATTCAGCGCAAGTCGGTGCACGAGCCGATGCAGACCGGGATCACGGCCATCGACGCCATGATCCCCATCGGCCGCGGCCAGCGCGAGCTGATCATCGGCGACCGCCAGACCGGCAAGACCGCCATCGCCATCGACACCATCCTCAACCAGAAGGGTGAGGATGTCGTCTGCGTCTACGTGGCCATCGGCCAGAAGTCGGCTTCGGTTGCCAACGTGGTGGAGGTGCTACGTGAGCGCGGCGCCCTCGATTACACCGTGGTGGTGGCCGCCAGCGCCTCCGAGCCCGCCGCCCTGCAGTACCTGGCGCCCTACACCGGTGCCGCCATCGCCGAGTCCTTCATGTACGAAGGCAAGGCCACGCTCGTGGTCTACGACGACCTCACCAAGCAGGCCCAGGCCTACCGCCAGATGTCGCTGCTGCTGCGCCGTCCCCCCGGTCGCGAGGCCTACCCCGGAGATGTCTTTTATTGCCACAGCCGCCTGCTGGAGCGGGCCGCCAAGCTCTCCGACGCCATGGGCAAGGGCAGCATGACTGCCCTGCCGATCATCGAAACCCAGGCCGGCGACGTTTCCGCCTACATCCCCACCAACGTGATCTCGATCACCGACGGTCAGGTGTTCCTCAGCTCCGACCTGTTCAACTCCGGTCTGCGGCCCGCCATCAACGTCGGCATCTCCGTCAGCCGGGTGGGCGGCGCCGCCCAGACCAAGGCGATCAAGAAGATTGCCGGCACCCTTAAGCTGGAACTGGCCCAGTTCGACGAACTGGCGGCCTTCTCCCAGTTCGCCTCCGACCTTGATGCCGCCACCCAGGCACAGCTGGGCCGGGGCAAGCGCCTGCGCGAGCTGCTCAAGCAGCCCCAGTACAGCCCCTTGATCCTGGCGGAGCAGGTGGCGGTGGTCTATGCCGGCGTCAAGGGTTTGATCGATGAGGTGCCCGTGAATCAGGTGGAGCAGTTCTGCCGTGAACTGCGCGACTACCTCAAGTCCAACAAGCCCGAATTCATCACCAACGTTCAGAGCGAGAAGCAGCTCAGCGACGCGTCGGAGTCGATGCTCAAGGACGCCATCAACGAAGTCAAATCCACCCTTCTGGCCGCCGCCTGAGGTCCCCCATCCATGGCCAACCTCAAGGAAATCCGCGACCGGATCAGTTCGGTCAAGAACACACGCAAGATCACCGAGGCCATGCGCCTGGTGGCTGCCGCCAAGGTGCGGCGCGCCCAGGAGCAGGTGCTGCGCTCCAGGCCCTTCGCTGACCGCCTGGCTCGGGTGCTGGAGAACCTGCAGTCCCGCCTGCGTTTCGAAGACGTGGTCAACACACCCCTGCTGGAGCAGGAGCGTCCCCTGCGTCACATCACCCTGTTGGCGGTCAGCGCCGATCGGGGCCTCTGTGGGGGATACAACGCCAACATCATCAAGCGCACAGAACAGCGCTTCGCTGAGTTGAAGGGTCAGGGCTACGAGATTTCACTGGTGCTGGTCGGCCGCAAGGCCACCGCCTATTTCCAGAACCGGTCCTATCCGATCACAGCCACCTTCACGGGGCTGGATCAGGTGCCGAACGCCGAGGAGGCCCGTGGCATCGGCGACCAGATTCTGGCTGAATTCCTCTCCGGCTCCACCGACCGCGTGGAGATGGTGTACACCAAGTTCATCAACCTGGTGAGCAGTGCTCCTGTCTCTCAGACCCTGCTGCCCCTTGATCCCCAGGGCATCGCCAGCCCTGACGACGAGATCTTCCGTCTCACCACCCGGGAAGGCCAGCTGGCGGTGGAGCGCGGTACCGCGACGAACGCGGAGCCGGCTCTGGAATCCGACTTTGTCTTCGAGCAGAGCCCGGACCAGTTGCTCAACGCCCTTCTGCCCCTCTATCTGGAGAACCAGCTGCTGCGGTCGTTGCAGGAGTCGGCGGCCAGTGAACTGGCCAGCCGGATGACGGCGATGAACAACGCCAGCGATAACGCCAAGGCCCTCGCCAAGAGCCTTACCCTCGATTACAACAAGGCCCGCCAGGCGGCCATCACCCAGGAGATCCTGGAAGTGGTGGGTGGTGCCACAGCCATGGCCTGAGCCGGATCGAGCGATCCTCAGCCTCTTCCCCCTGGCGATAGCCAGGGTGCAACTGAGGCCGGACCCCCTCGATTCGGCCCTGATGCTCCAGGAGGTGCTGGCCCTGCGCGGCGAGCTCCACTCCAACCCCGATCCGGATTGCGCCTGGACCGGGGATTTTCATGGCGTCTGGCAACTGCATCAGCGGCCTGAGTTCAGCTGGCTGCTGCAGCAGGTGAGCCGTGAAGCCCAGCACTACCTGCGGGATCTTGGCTTTGATCTCGATCGCGTCAGGCTGCATCTACAGCGTTGCTGGCCCGTGGTGGCGGAACCCGGCCAGGTGGTGGGCCGCCATCACCACCCCAACGCCCACCTCAGCGCCGTGTACTACCTCAACGGCGATGGCAGTGGTCGCAACGGTTGCCTGCGCCTGTTCAATGGACGCCACAGCAATGAGCTGGTGCCCGGTCTGGCGGTGGGTCATGACGGGCCGATCGCCACGGGCCATCCCCTCAATGCCGGCTGGCACGATGTGGCCCCCCAAGCGGGCCTGCTGCTGCTCTTCCCCTCCAGCACCGACCACGCCGTGCTGCCCAGCGACGACGAGGATGACCTGCGCCTCTCGATCAGCTTCGATCTCTGCCTGACGGCTCCGGCCTGCGGCCCCGCAGAGTTTCAGCCGCCGGAATATCTGGCGCCCCATCCCGGCCAGTGGCTGGAGCTGCCCCTGGCTGGAGACCCGCCGTCCAGGAAGATGGAGCCATGAACCGCTGGAGCCACCGCTCCCCTGCCGCGTCCCCACCACGCCATGAGTGACAGCTTCACCGTGACCGCCGAACTTGGCGGCGTCAGCCACATCTTTCCCTGCCGGGCCGATCAGACCGTGCTTTCGGCAGCGGAGCAGGCTGGTGTGCCCCTGCCCAGTTCCTGCTGCTCCGGCGTCTGCACCACCTGTGCGGCCCGGCTGCGCCAGGGGGTCGTGCACCAGCCCGATGCCATGGGTGTCAAGGCCGAATTGCGGGCCGAGGGCTATGCCCTACTGTGCGTCTCCTATCCCCGCAGCGATCTGAGCCTGCTGGCGGGCCAGGAAGATGCGCTCTACGAGGCCCAGTTCGGCCAGTTCCAGCGCTGAAGCTACCGCCTGTGCTCCGGCTCGCAACAGTCGACTTCTGGTTGGATGCCGCCCCCGGGCCGCTGCTGCCCCAGGTGCGTTCCGCCCTGGCCGAGCGGGGTGAGGGGGAGGCCCTGCGCTGGGCCATCACTGCTGTTCTGCCGGCCACTGGGGGGTCTAAGGAGAGGCGGCGGCTGCTCATCGAGGCGGTGCTGCTGGTGCTGCCTTGAGCCGGCCCCTCCCCACCCTGCTGGTGATTCCCACCGGCATCGGCTGTGCCATCGGTGGCTATGCAGGTGATGGCCTGCCGGCGGCCCGGCTGCTGGCGGCGGCCTCCGGCTGCCTGATTACCCATCCCAATGTCCTCAATGCGGCCTCTCTCTACTGGAGTGATCCGCGGATCCACTACGTGGAGGGCTGGGCCCTGAATCGATTCGCGGCGGGCGACCTGGCCCTGGCGCCGGTGGCGTCGCAGCGGGTGGGCCTGCTGCTGGATGCCGGCATCGAGGAGGAGCTGCGCCTGCGCCATCGGCAGGCGGCGGAGGCCTGCCGCGCCAGCCTGGGCCTCTCGATCGGCCCAGTGATCAGCACCGATGTGCCCCTGGAGGTGAGCCTTTCGCTGGGCCCCAGCGGGGTGAGCAGCGGCTGCATCGGCCGCCCCGATGCCCTGATCCGGGCGGGGGAGCGCCTGCGTCAGGCCGGCGCCACCGCCATCGCCGTGGTGGCCCGTTTCCCCGATGACCCTGGCAGCGAAGCCCTGGCCTCCTACCGCCAAGGCAGCGGCGTGGATGCCCTGGCCGGCGCTGAAGCCGTGATCAGCCACCTGCTCAGCCGCCACCTGGGCCTGCCCTGCGCGCATGCCCCGGCCCTGGCTCCGCTGGCCCTGGATCCACGCCTGGATCCCTTGGCGGCGGCGGAGGAACTGGGTCATACCTTCCTGCCCTGTGTGCTGGTGGGCCTGAGCCGGGCCCCCGACCTGATCCCCCTGCGCAGTGGGTCTGGGCCTGGGTTTGGCTCTGGCTCAGGGTTCCTTGACGAGGCCGTGATCCACCCCGGCCGGATCGGAGCTGTGGTGGCCCCCGCCGGCGCCCTCGGCGGTGAAGCGGTCCTGGCCTGCGCGGAGCGGGGAATCCCCCTCATCGCCGTGGAGGGCAACCCCAGCCTGACGCAGGTGAACGCCGAGGGCCTTGGCCTGAGTGCGATCGCGGCAGCCAGTTACGCGGAGGCGGCGGGCATCGTGCTGGCCCTGCGGGAGGGACTTCAGCCGGCGTCCCTGTGGCGGCCCCTGCCGCCGATGGAGCATCTCAGCGCAGACAGGCCATCGGATGGCGGGTCGGCATCCCCAGGGCCTTGGCCACGCCGGGATGACACACCGCCCCATCCACTGTGTTGAGGCCGGAGAGCAGCTCGGGGCGCTCGGTGACCGCTTCCACCAGGCCTCGCCCGGCGATGCCCATGATGTAGGGCAGCGTGACGCTGACCAGGGCCTCAGTGGAGGTGAAGGGCACGGCGCCGGGCATGTTGCCCACGGCATAGTGCTGGACGCCGTGGATGGTCACCACGGGATCGGTGTGGGTGGTCTCGCGGCTGGTGGCGATGCAACCCCCCTGATCGATGGCTACATCGACGATCACCGAGCCGGGCTTCATCCGCTTGACCACCTCCTCATCCACCAGGGTGGGGGCCCGGCTGCCGGGGGTGAGCACGGCGCCCACCACCAGATCAGCGCTGGGCACCAACCGCTCAATCAGACTGTTACTGCTCACCAGGCTCACCATCCGCCCGATCCTCTGGGGCTCCAGCTGGCGCAGGCGCTGGGGGGTGTGGTCCAGCAGGAACACCTCCGCGTCCATGGCCGCGGCCACCCGGGCGGCATGCCAGCCCACGGTGCCGGCACCGAGCACGATCACCCGCGCCGGCCGCACCCCGGCGCAACCGCCCATCAGCACTCCCCGGCCGCCATGGGGCTTCTCGAGCAGGTGGGCCCCCACCTGGGCAGCCAGCCGGCCGGCGATCTCGCTCATCGGCGCCAGCAGCGGCAGGTTGCCGTTGTCGAGCTGGACGGTTTCGTAGGCCACTCCGGTGGTGCCCGCCTCCAGCAGGGCGCGGCCCACCTCGGGATAGGCCGCCAAGTGCAGATAGGTGAACAGCACCTGATCACCGCGCAGGAAGGGAAACTCCTCCGCCTGGGGTTCCTTCACCTTCACCACCAGATGGGCACCCCAGGCCTCCTCTCGTCCCACCAGGCGGGCTCCGGCCTCGGCATAGCTGGCGTCCTCCATGCCGGCCCCCTGGCCGGCTCCGGCCTCAACGCGCACCTCCAGGCCCTGGGACACCAGCTCCCTCACCCCATCGGGGCTGAGGGCCACCCGCTGTTCATCCCGTTTGATCTCCCTGGGAACACCGATGCTCGCGATCGGTGCCGCTGGGCCCATGCTGGCCATGCCACTGAGAAGCTCCTTCCAGGTTGGCGGGCTGGCGGCTCAATCGCCAGCTTTCGCCACGGATTGGGCACTGATTGCTCATCTCATGGCTCAACTCATGGCTTAGCTGAGTGGTCCGGCGGCGATGGGCATGCGCCAGCCGCCACCGAAAGCCCGGCCGCTCACCTTGAGCAGCGGCGCCGCCTGGCGCCGCTTGAATTCGGCGCGGCGCAGCAGCTGATACACCCGCCGCGCCAGCTCGGCCTTCACCTCTCCAGTGGCGATCAGCTCTTCGGGGGAGCGCAAGTGCTCGATGTAGGCCTTGAGCAGGGGATCGAGCTGGTCGTAGTCGGGCAGGGAATCGCTGTCGAGCTGGTCGGGCCGCAATTCAGCGCTGGGGGGCTTGGTGCGGATCGCCGCGCCGATCAGCTCGCCGCTGGCGGGCAGGCCCAGGGACCGGCGGCAAACCAGGGCGGCCTCGCTGTCGAGCCAGTGGCAGAGCCTGAAGACGGTGGTCTTGTAGAGATCGCCGATTACCGCCAGCCCACCGTTCATGTCGCCGTAGAGGGTGCAGTAGCCCACCGCCAGCTCCGACTTGTTGCCGGTGGAGAGCAGCAGACGGCCCTGCTGGTTGGCCACCGCCATCAGCAGGGTGCCGCGGATGCGCGACTGCAGGTTCTCGGCCGTCAGCCCCTGGGGTCCACCCTCCAAAACCGGATCCAGGCTGTGGTGGAAGGCCGCCATCAGGGTCTCGATCTCCACGGTCTGGTGGGGCAGCTCCAGCCGGTCGGCGAGATCGATCGCATCGAGGCGTGAGCCCGCCGAGCTGTAGGGGGAAGGCATCAGCAGGGCCTGCACCCCCTCAGCCCCCAGGGCCGCTGCGGCGATCACCGCCACCAGAGCCGAATCGATGCCGCCGCTCAACCCCAGCACCACCCGCTGAAAGCCGCATTTGCGGGCGTAGTCGGACACCCCCAGCACCAGCACCCGGAACAGCTGCTCCAGGGGCTCCGGCGGTACCGCAGCCGGGGCCGCTGGCGCCGCTGCTGAGCTCTGTGCTGCTGCCGGGTCCCGGGGACTGGGTTCCCAGAGCTCAAGGGCTACCTGGGCGCAGGGCAGCTGGCGTAGCACCCGGGCCTGGGGATCGATCACGAAGCTGCCCCCGTCGAAGACCAGCTCGTCGTTGCCCCCCACCTGGTTCACGTAGACCACCGGACAGCCCAGCCGGGCCGCCGCCGCCGCCGCCAGCTCCAGGCGCAGCTCCGGTTTGCCCTGGGCAAAGGGGGAGGCGGAGAGGTTCAGCAGCAGATCGGGGCGCTGGGGCGCCAGCTCCGCGACCGGGTCGGCCCCCGCCAGTCGGTGGCCCTGCACCCGCTCCTCCACCCAGAGGTCTTCGCAGATGGTGAGCCCCAACCGCCAGACCCGACCGCCACACGGCCACTCCAGCAGGCAGGCCTGGTCTCCAGGCTGGAAGTAGCGCCGTTCATCGAAGACGTCGTAGCTGGGCAGCAGCCGCTTGCGGGCCACCACCCGCCAGCTGCCCCGGTGCACCAAGGCGGCGGCGTTGTGCAGGGCCGGCAGCTCGCGGCCGGCGATCGGCTCCACCAGGCCCAGCAGCAGCCCCAGATCCTGCGGTAGCTCGGCGGCGAGGGTCTCCAGCACCTGCCCCTGCAGCTGCAGCAGCGAGGGGCGCAGCAGCTGGTCGCGCGGGGGGTAGCCCCAGAGCGACAGCTCAGGGCTGATCACCAGATCGGCGCCCGCCGCCGCCGCCCGCTGGCTCTGCTCCAGCAGCTGGGCGGCATTGCCGCGCAGATCCCCCACGAGGGGATTGATCTGGGCCAGGGCAAGACGCATCAGCGCAGGGGAGGGCGGCTGGCCTGGCAGGAGCGCAGACCGTAGAGATTCTGCTCCAGCAACACCTGCCAGAGCTCCGGCGGCACCAGTTGGGGGTCGGGGTGCCGGCGGATGGCGGAACTGGCCGTGGCCGGAATCTGCAGGGGCAGCACCTCCACCTGGCCACCGCGGCGGTTGAGCTGATCGATCTGCAGGGAGTCGAGCGGCCAGCCCAGCCTCGGCACCACCGCGAGACGGCAGCGGCGCAGGATTTCATCGGCCGCGTACCAGCGCTGGATCTGGGGCAGCAGGTCGCTGCCCACCACGAACACCAGCTCCGCCTGGGGCCATTGCCGCGCCGCCCGCTCCAGGGTGTCGAGGGCCCTGGGGCTGCTCAGGCTCTGGTCGAGGCGCAGGTTGGGACTCCCCAGCCCCTCCACCACCGCCTCCAGCAGGGCTGCCCGTACGGCCAAGGGTGCCCCATGGCTCTTGAAGGGGTTGTCGCTGGCCCAGGTCCTCACCAGGGGGTAGCGCTGGCTGAGCCCCGCCAGCAGGCTGCGGTGGCCCAGGGTGGGCGGATCGGCGCTGGTGCCGAACAGGGCCACCGAGGCCGGCTGGCCGGCGGAGTCACTCACGGCAGCAGGCTGGCGCTCACAGGCTCTCGGCCCTCCTGCTGCCACTGCTCCAGCCACTGGCGGGCCTGGGGGTCATGGCGCCCCAGGCGGCGCAGCAGAGCCCCGGGGCGGGCGCGGCCGCGCTGGGCACCCTTGAGCAGGGCGGCCGCAGCCAGGCGCCCAGTCCGGCGGGTGGTCTGGATCGCCAGGGCCGCCTGGGCCAGGGCCACCGGCGCCGCCGGAGCCAGGGACAACCCGGCGGTGGCCGGCGCCGCCAGCAACAGCACATTGCGCACGGCTCCCAGCAGCAGTTGCAGGGCCAGCTGGGCGCCGCCCAGCAGGGCGCTGTGGCCGGAGAGGCGGCTCAGCAGTGCCCTGGCCTGGGGACCACTCAGCTGCAGGCCGTAGAGCTCGCAGAGCTTCAGCACCAGGGCCGTGTCCAGGGCCAGTCCAGCGGCCAGATCCAGCAGGATCAGGGGGTTGGCGGCTACACCGGTGGCCTTGAGGGCGGCGAAGCGTCCGATCAGGGTCTGGGCCTGCCGGCGGTGCTGCTGCAGCCGCCAGTGCGAAAGGCGCTGGTTGAAGCGATCCCCGGCCGCCAGGGCGTTGAGGGCCAGCAGCAGTTCCCCATGGGCCTGCAGCAGGCCGTTGAGCCGCTGGCGCAGGGGCTCCACCTGCGGCGGCTGCGGCTCGCTGCGCACCCGCCCGTCGGGCCGCAGCACTCCGGCCCGGGGCGCGGCGGCAACGGCCACCAGCTCCAGCTCCCGTGCGCCGGCGGGAAGCCGGCGGCGGATGCTGGCCAGCAGGGCCTGCCGCTCCCCTTCGGGCCAGGCGTCGAGGCGGTTGACCACCAGCAGCAGGGGCTTGCCTGAGCTCAGCAGCTGCTGCACGGCCTCAGCTTCCACCCGGCTGAGGTCGCCATCGAGCACCATCAGTACCAGATCGGCCCCCAGTGCCACCCGGGCGGCGAGGCGATGGCGGACGGCGGCGGCCACCTCATCGATGCCGGGGGTGTCCACCAGCTGCACCTGCAGCGGCCCGGCCATCGCCTCGGGCCAGGGCTGGCGCTGCTGCTCCCTGGTGGAGCCATGGGCCAGGTCGGTGGCGAAACGGGGTTCCCCGAGAAGGGCATTGAGCAGGCTGGATTTGCCCACACCCACCCGGCCGAGCACAGCCAGACGGAGCTCCCGGCTCCGCAGCCGAGCCAGCTGGCGATCGAAGGCGGCCAGTTCCGGCCCCAGGCTGGAGCGCTCCCGGGCACTGAGGGCCAGCTGGCCGCGCCAGCGCAGCAGCAGTTGCTCACAACGCTCGAGAACCGGGGGCGGGGCCATGGCCGCTGGGCTCATCCCTTGGCCTCCCCGGCGGACTGGGGCCGCCGCCACCAGCCCGCGAGCACCGCCAGCACGGCGTCGGCACCGATCACCCCCACGAAGCCGCCGTGCTCATCCACCACCACCCGCACCGAATGGCTGCGGCGGCGGAAGGCGGTGAGCAGCCGGTCTGCGCGGATCATCTCCGGCACGTACTCCACCGGTTCGGTGAGGCTGAGGGCGCTGTCGCTGCCGCGACCCTCCACCAGGGCCACCAGCAGGCTCTCGCGGCTGGCCACCCCCAGCACCTCATCCACCTCCTCACCGAGCACCACCCACCACCCGGCGGTGTTCGTGAGCAGCAGATCACGCACGCTCTCCAGCGGCGCGTGGCCCGACACCGTGGGAGCGGCCACCCGGGGCACCATCAGATCCCGGGCGGTGAGATCGTTGAGCTGAAACACCTTGGCGATCATGGCCGCCTCGTCGGCTTCGATCTGGCCCTTCTGCGAGCCCAGGCGGGCCAGCAGGCGAATCTCCTCCTCGTCGGTGGTGAGTTCGCTCTCGGCGGTGATCGCCGGCATGATCCGCTCCAGCAGGATCACCAGCGGCAGCATCAACCGCAGCACCACGCCCACGGTCGCGGCGCTGGCCAGCGACACCGGCAGGGCCAGACGGCTGCCCACGGCTTTGGGCAGAATCTCCCCGAACATAATCACCAGTACGGTCAGCCCTACGGAGAAGAGCGGCAGGGCGATCCGGTCGACGTCGAGCCTGGAGAACACCCAGCCGGCGTAGCTGCCCAGCATCAGGCTGCCGAAGATGTTGAAGCTGTTGTTGAGGATCACCAGCACGGCCAGGGCGCGGCCCATGCGGTTCTTGAGGTCGAGCAGGGCCCTGGCCCCCTTCACCCGCCGCGGCCTGCTGGCCAGTTCAAGCACCCGCAGGGGATTGACCGTGAGCAAGGCCGCCTCCACTCCGGAGCAGACAGCCGACCCGATCAGGATCACCACCACCAGGGCCGCCAGACCCAGGAGCTCATTCATCGGGTTGTCGTCGCGGCCGATCGCGGCATGGGGAAACGTTCATTCAATGGGGTATGCCATCTTCTCGCTAGAGGTGCAGACCCCATGGTGATCCCCCAGACCGAGTTCCACCAGCGTCGTGTGCGTTTCCTGGAGGCCCTGGGCGGTGTGGCGGCGGTGATTCCGGCCGCACCGCTGGTGCGGCACCACGCCGATGTGGAGTACCCCTTCCGCCAGCAGAGCGACTTCTGGTATCTCACCGGCTTCGATGAGCCGGGGGCCGTCGCCCTTTTCCTGCCCCACCAGAGTGACAACCCCTTCGTGCTCTTCGTTGAGCCCAGGGATCCCTCCGCCGAGGTCTGGAACGGCTTCCGCTGGGGCTGTGAGGGGGCGGTGGAGCAGTTCGGCGCCGATCTGGCCCACCCTCGTGCCGAGCTGGCCAGCCGCCTCGCCGACTACCTCAAGGGCGCCGAGGGGATCGCCTTCCGGGTGGGCCGCGACACCGCCGTGGAGCCGCTGGTACTGCAGGCCTGGGGCCAGCAGCTCGATCGTGCCCCGCGCACGGGCCATGCCGCCCTGGGGCTGGTGGCCCCCTGCCCGATCCTGCAGGACATGCGCCTGCGCAAGAGCCCGGCCGAACTGGAGCGGCTGCGGGAGGCGGCACGTATTTCCGCCGAAGCCCATGAGCTGGCCCGGGAGGTGGCCCGTCCGGGTCTGAGCGAGCGCCAGATCCAGGCGGTGATCGAGCAGCATTTCCTGGAGCAGGGCGCCCGTGGACCCGCCTACGGCTCGATCGTGGCCGGCGGCGACAACGCCTGCGTGCTCCATTACATCCGCAACGATGCGCCCCTCCGTGATGGGGATCTGCTGCTGATCGATGCCGGCTGCAGTGTGTCGGACTATTACAACGGTGATATCACGCGCACCTTCCCGATCAACGGCCGCTTCAGCGGCGAGCAGCGGGCCCTCTACGAGCTGGTGCTGGAGGCCCAGTTGGCGGCCATCGCCAGCGTGGTTCCAGGCGCCGATGCTGAGCAGGTGCATGGGGCGGCCCTGCGGGTGCTGGTGGAGGGCCTGGTGCAGCTCGGCCTGCTTCGGGGCACGGTCGACGAGTTGATCGAACAGGGGGCCTACCGCCACCTCTACATGCACCGCACGGGTCATTGGCTGGGCCTTGATGTTCACGATGTGGGCGCCTACCGCCTCGGGGAGCATCCCCAGCTGCTGGAGCCGGGCATGGTGCTGACGGTGGAACCTGGGCTCTACGTGAGCGACCGACTGGAGGCGCCGGAGGGACAGCCTGCGATCGAAGAGCGCTGGAAGGGGATCGGCATCCGCATCGAGGACGACGTGGTGGTGACCGAGACAGGCCACGAGGTGCTGAGCGCCGCCGCCCTCAAATCGCCAACGGCGATGGAGCGCTGAGGGGAGCAGCCTGGAGCCAGTTCAGCAGCTGGCCTGGCTCCAGGCTGGCTGTGGAAGGGAGGATTCGATCCGCCCCTGCCGAGCGCAGTCCCTGCTCATAGTTCTCCCGGGCGCTGGCCTGCTCGGCTGGATGCAGATGCGGCGGGGCCACCGCCAGGCTGAGCAGCTGGAGGTCCGGACGTTGGCGCCGGGCGGCCACCACCGTGTGCACATCGGCCACGGTGTCGCCCAGGTAGGCCAGCGGCAACAGGCCACCTTCGGGGGTGCTGGCCAGGGTCAGGCCCAGGCGCAGAAAGCCGCTGGGATCGGGCTTCTCCGCTGCTTCTCCCATGGCGATCAGGGGGGGATCCACCAGGCCCAGGCGCTGCTGAAGCACGTAGCGGCAGGAGGGCGGCTCGGCGCCACTGACGAAACCCCAGGCGATGCCAGCCTGGGTCAGTGCTTCAAAGAAGCCGTGCTCCACCAGCAACGGTTCGCTGCGGATGAAGCCCCTCCAGCCACTGGCATCAGCGTCTGGATCCCCGCCGAAATAGAGCTGGCTGAACACCTCCACCAGCGCGGCCATGGCCGGCAGGGGCTGGAGTCCCCCGCGCCGCAGCAGCTCCAGCGAGGCCTGCCAGTCATTGTTCCACTGGCCCTCGGCCTTGAGGGCGTCGATCTGCCGCGGTTCGGGCCGCCAGCCGCCGAAGTGGTGCACGGTTTCGGCGATGGCCCGCCGGTAGCTGCCACTGACATCGCGGATCACCCCGTCGATGTCGAAGAGAAGGACGGCGCGCGGCTGCAGGGATGCTGGTTCGGAGACTGGTACGTTAGTTGTTTGCCTTTTTGCCTTGAGCGCCGAAACCATGACGGCCCCTGAAAGCGCTGCCACGACAGAGACCCCCGCTGAGGCGGCCGTGGCGGTGAGCACCGCTGATGAGGCTCCCACCCAGGGTCGTCCTCCGTTGCGCGGAGCCAGTGCCGCCCTGGCCTCGGCCACGGTTGATGAGGACGGGGTCCCCTCCGGTCGCACCCCCAAGGCCGATGAGGGTCGCTTCCTGCTGAAGATCCTCTGGCTGCCCGACAACGTGGCCCTGGCCGTGGATCAGATCGTCGGCGGCGGCCCAAGCCCCCTCACCGCCTACTTCTTCTGGCCCCGGGAAGATGCCTGGGAAACCCTCAAGGGTGAGCTCGAAGCCAAGTCCTGGATCACCGACAACGAGCGGGTGGAGATCCTCAACAAGGCCACCGAGGTGATCAACTACTGGCAGGAAGAGGGCAAGGGCAAGGGCCTCGATGAGGCCAAGGTCAAGTTCCCGGACGTTACCTTCTGCGGGACCGCCTGATCGGCCGGCTGGCTCAGCGGGCCTTGATCACCCCCCCGAACTCGCTGGCGGTGATCAGGGCAGGCGTGCTGGCGGTGTCGACGCTGAAGCGGCGACTTTCGCTCTGGACGCTGCCGTCGGGATAGGCGAAGGTGACCACCCCCTGAAGGGTGACGAGGAAGCCTTCCTGGCCGGTTTCGCGCAGATCGGCCACGCTCACCCGCTCAAACTGGTTGAAGAAGGCGGGATCGAATTGGTCGGCCGCCGTTCCCCCGAAGAAGCTGCGGGCCTGGTCGTACGACTTGCCGCTGAGGGCGGCGTAGAGGCCCTCCACGGCGGCGATCGCCTGGTCGATGTTGGCGGCTGGCGGCTGCGGCGGGGTGATGGGCTCTGGTTCCGGCAGGTTCACCTGCTGGGGTGGTGCGAGTGGTTTGGCGCTGGGGGCTGGCGCCACCGCCCTGGGCCTGGGGGTGGAGGGGATCTCCACGCTGCTGGGGGGCGACTGCCGCAGCAGCAGCACGGCGCCCACCAGGGCCACCGCCAGGCCGCCGCTCAGGAAGGCGAGACCACTGAGCAGGGCATTGTTGCCCCCGCCTTGGCTGGCTGGCGCTGGCGCTGGCTCTGAAACGGAGTCCCTGGCCTTGGCGAGCGACTGGCCGAGCAGGCCTTCCACCACGCTCTCCATGCGCTGGCAGATGGAGGGGTTGAACACCTCCTCCAGTTCCTGCATCAACCGGGGCTGCAGCCGCGAACCGTCCAGGGGCGGGCTCTGGCTGACCGCACTGGCGAAGGCGGCCGAGAGCAGCAGATGACGCAGGGCCGGCAGCAGCTTGAGCTGCTCTTCGCCGCAGAGATCGCCGGCCAGGGCCTGCAGGCGGCGACCCTCGGTCCCGCGGCCCTGCTGGAGGTTGCTGAGCACCTGCTGCCTGAGGGTGACTCCGAGCTGGTGGTCGTTCATCGGCCGGGGTGATCAGGGATGGGGGTGGGGGTGGCTCGCCATTGGCGCTGCAGGGCAGCCAGGAGCAGCGGGCAGAGCCCGAGGGCGCTCAGGGCTTGCCCTTGCACCATCCCATCGCTGGCGGGATCGAAGCTGCTGGCGATCAGGGCCCCGAGGGGATCCAGTTCGGCCGCGGCCAGCAGAGGCGCGGCCTTCAGGCGTCCCTGGCTCAGACCCATGAACTGGCTGCGCCGGCTGCTGAGGGTGCCGGCGATGGCGCCGGGTGGGCCCGCGCAGAGCTGGCGGCTCTGGCGGCGGAGGGCCTCAGCCTGCTGCAGCACCAGGTTCCGCTGCGCCAGGTCCCGCTGCTGCAGCCAGTACCAGCTGGCACCGACGCCGGTGCTGAGCAGCAGCAGGCCCCCCAGCAGCGCCGGTAGCAGGGCCGGCAGGCTCCTGGCCTGGGGGGGGCGCTCAACAGAAGTCGGCAGCTCTGTGGTGGGGTCGAAGCTGCCATGCAAGGCCATCGCCACCGACACATCGTCGCCGCTGCCCTCGCTGGTGATCTGCTCCAGATTGGCGGCCAGTGCCTCGCTGGCGCCGGCGGCGGGGGTGGCGATCAGGTGGGCGGCGAGCACCAGGAAATCCGTGTCGGTGGCGCACGACTTGCGGATGCCATCGGTGCTGAGCATCAGGCCGAAACGGGCTCCCGGAGCCTCGATCGGCTGCAGCCCGCTGCGAAACAGCTGGGCGGCCTGCTCCAGGCAGAGGCTGCCGGTGGCTTCGCCGCTGCCCACCTCGGCCGGCTCCTCGCTCAGCAGCTCCGCCGGTCCATCGGCGTTCAGGCGCACCAGGTCCCAGTCGCCCAGGCCGGTGTACCCCCACCAGCGGGGAGTCATCACCACCAGGCCCAGGGTGGTGCCATAGAGCCGTGGCACCTCGGCTTCGGAGGGGCTGTCCTGCTGCCGCCAGTGGTCCCGCACCAGGGCCAGCCAGCGGCTGTGGATCCGTTCGGGCAGCCCTGTGGCCAGCCAGTGCGCCCAAGAGTCGAGGCCGGGTGCCTGGGCCCCTCCCAGGGCCGTGGCGCTCAGGTGCTCCTTCACGGCCAGCAGCGCCTGCTCACAGGCCAGGGCGCTGCCCACGTCGCTGAGGGGGTAACGCTCACCGCCATGGCCATCGGCAACGGCCATCACCTGCGCAGTCTGGCCGTCGTGGCTGCGGCACTGGGCGACGGCCACCGCGTCTTGGCAGGAGCGGCCCTGGCGCTGGTGGGCCGCCCCGATGCGCCGGGCCTGCAGCGGCGGGCACCAGCCGATCACCACACCAAGGGACCGATGTCGTCGGTGAGATCCATCAAGGTGGGGGGCAGATCCGGCAGGGGGATGTTGGCCTCGGGCCCCGAGCCCGCCATCCGACTGGCTGGCATTGAGGCGGCGCCCACCACGGCGGTGGAGGCCCACTGGATGTACTGGGCCAGGGATGTGGCATTGCTGGCCTGCAGGGGACGCCTGGGCGAGCGGCCGGAGCGGTGCAGGGGCTTCCGGCCGCTGGCGCCGGGGATTTCGCCGGCGGGCAGTCCGCCGCCCGGATCGCTGCCGATGAACTGCTGCAGCACCTCGGTGTCGGCGTCGTGGCCCATGGCGATCGCCAGCCGCACCGCCTTCTGGGCCCAGGGCTGGCGCATCAGCCTCGCCAGGCCGGCGTCAAAGTCGTCGGTGGGCTGGCCGTCGGAGATCAGCACCAGCACCGGCGGCAGGGCCCGCTCCTCCATAGGAGGCGACTGCAGCGCCGCTGCCACCAGCTCCAGCGCTTCGCCCATGGCCGTGATGCCCCCGGCCTGCAGATCCAGCCACTGCAGCTGCTGCACCTCCGTGGGCTGCTGCAGGTGCCAGGCCGCCCGGTCGGCGAAGCTCACCGCCCGCACCAGCACCCGCGCCTCCGGGTTCTGGCGGGCCACCTCCGCCATCCCTGGCAACGACTGACGAATGGCCTGGTTGAGGGCCTGGATCTTGCCCTGGGCCGCCATCGAGCCGGAGCAATCGCAGATGTAAATGAAGTGCAGCGGCCGGTTGGCGAGCCTGACGTTGGGGAAGGGCATCGGATCCAGGCTCGAGGGGGGGCTCAGCAGGGCAGCTCGACCGCTCCGGACGGCGTGATCAGCCGCACCAGTGGCGCGAGATTACAGGCTTGTCCTGGCCCCAGCTCCAGCTGCTGGCCGGTGTTCAGCTCGGCCCGCCAGGCCTGGTCGCTGAGGTTGCGCAGCCCCAGTAGACCGCCAGCGCTGGGATGAGCCTCCACCCGGGCCAGGGGCTGATCCAGGCGCAGGCTCAGCAGGCGATCGAAGTGGTGCGGATGCAGCTCGTTGCCGGCCGCCGCCGTCACCAGGCCGTGGGGCAGCCGCAGCCTGGTGGGGGGGGGCAGGGG
>NZ_JAGQBF010000016.1 GCF_024345495.1 Synechococcus sp. RedBA-s
CACGATGGAGCCGGGTCTGGGGATCCACTGGGGATTGGATTGGTTTCGCAGCCCCAAGCTCCCATGGCTCCCTGCCCACCCCATTGACTGAGACGCATGCTGTTGCAAGGGTTCTCAGACTTGTGTCGGGCAGTCAGGTGAGAAGGTCGTCGGCGGCGGGGTTGGGCTCGGGGGTCTTGGCCATGGTCACAGGCTCCTGATAGCGGCAGCCGCCGCGCTGGCTTGCTCAAGGTTGCTGAAGACGACGAAGGTGCAGCAGCAGCCCGCCTCCAGGAGCCCCAGCGCCGTTGGGTGCGGGCTGTAGGCCGCCAGGGCCTGAGCGATGCCGGAGGTTCCGTGCTGGGCCAGCAGGGCCTGGGGTATGGCCAGCTTCCACCGCCAATGGGTCGGGTTCAGCATCTCAGTTACGTACGGGTCGGCGGTTGGGCGAGTCCTGCGGCGGGCGGTGGCGGTGGGGATGGCTGGGGCTCCGGGTTGAGGTTGGGTCATGCGGCCACCTCCTAGGCGGTGCACCGTAGCGGGGCTCCAGGGGGCTGAATACCTGTCCTGGGAGCAGGGGCTCAGGTGGTGCATCGGAGTGCCGGGTCGGGCAGGCCCATTAGGTGCTCCAGCTCATCTCTCTTAGTCTCCAACAGGATCGGCCTGAGCCACTCCAGGAAGGCCAGATCACCTGGACTTAGGCGTTGCTTCAGGCGAAGGCGGCTCATGGTCATCAGTGGCGACAGCTGAGAGTGTTCCCCGCTCGGCCGCCGTTCAGCACCAGGGAGTCAGCGATGGCTGCTGGCTGCTGAGCGTCGGCGGAGCCCCGCCAGAGGGCCAGGGGCTGCGCCAGGACGGAGGCCTCGATCACAGTCAGGCCTGCAGGGGCCAGCCGTGAGGCGGGTGCTGAAGGAGCTGCTTGCGGTGCTTGACCGCACCAGCCCCGATGGGGTGATCTGAGCTACCACTGGGCCTCCACCCGCCTCCAGCCCGCCTGGAGAAGCTTCTGCCACTGCTCCGATCGCTCGCTTGCGGGAAAGCCTCTCCCGCCGCTTCAGCAGGGCTGTCTGACCCGGGATCGGCTCCCCACGGTCGATGAGGACGTAGGCCTCGTAGCGGGCAGTGTGGTCACGGTGGAAGCGGAGGACATTGCGGCCATTGAGCTCCTGCAGCCATCCATCCATCCATTGGTGCGAGAGCCGAATGGACCGCGTGATCGACGGCAATCTCTTGGATCGTCTTGCGGTCAGTGATCGAATCTATGGCGCCACTGGCCCTGAACTAGGGCTGTGTGTGCGGCGCATGCTCATCGATGGGAGCCCCTTCTCAGGGGCGGTGCCCCGCCTGAGAGGTTAACGATAGGGGCTGTGTAGAAATACAAGTCCAGCATAGTTTGCCCTGATGTTCGCATGCTTGATGAAGAATTGTTTGGCCAATTTGTCGGCTGGCCTCCTCCATATTTTGCATGGGGAATCAGACATTGGGGAAGCTCGTTGCTGCTCTGAATTCAGGGTTGAGTGGGAGGCATAAGTATCTGCACTCCACTCGCTTAAATGTGGGCAGGGGCGTATAGCGACCCAGACGGCAGACTATCAAGTAATGTGACGATGGTAGGGAGAATTGATCAAATTGAACGTCTTACTTTTGGAGGACAATGCTAGAGACTTGAAACATTAGAAAAGAAATGGAACACCATGCTGGTCTCCCGCAGAACGTTTCTGAAAATCGGCACAGCTGGAGTGGGGGTGATGATCACAGGCTCGGGTCAATTGGCCCGTGCAGCGGGCACCCAATCTTTGATCACTCGCGTCAGCGCTGCTTGCCAGCGACTCGCACCCCAAGGATGGCAACAGTTGCTGCTGGAGGCAACTGATGGTCAACTGAACATTGGTTCCACGAACCTAAAGGATGAGCTAACCAAGCCGTTACAGATTGACCGGACAGTACCGGGCTTTGGCGATTTCAATCTCTCTGCCAAGCGAGCGATTGAACCTGGGTTCCCCGATCGCAGTCTGCTGTACCACGCCTTCGCGTCGCCAGCTGTGGTGGCTGGTCGCAACGGACTCCAACTAAAGAGCTTTCCGACACTGGCCGAGATCGAGGCAGTTTTGAATTATGTGTATGGCGTGAATCCTCCAACGATGGATATCCTGCGTCGGCGCGCCGCCGGACGGCCGCTGGGCATCGTGGCTTTTGCCCTGCAGTATGAGGACGGACCTGATTCCGTTCATGGTACCCATGCGGAACTTTGCTTTGCCCGTGCTGGTATCGCAAGGCTGGGCAACATTGAACCGTTCTACGACTCACGCAGCAGGAGCTTTTTATCACTCGATCCCGCGAGGCCCTTTGATTTCCGGGTCATGCCGCGACAGTTCGCGCCCTACCTGGCCATTCAGATGAGTGGTTCGGACGTGGAACGAGAGCAGTTTGGGCCCCAGGATGCGTTGAAAAGTGTGGACGGTGATCTTAAGTTTTGGGTGCCGATTCACAAGCTGTTCGATGGTCGCGAATGCCTAGCAGGTCTCGACTTGGACGTCACACTCGAGCGGGGACTGCGCAACGACGCATTGGCCATGTTCCACAAGTGGCTGATGGTGCAGGGCTTAATGAACAATTGGTCGGGCGATGACCTGGAGAACTATCCGTTCCTAATCAAGGACGAGTCCATCGGCTCGTTGTCACAAAAGTCTGATTATGGTGCAGGGCTACTGATACCGCGACCGCAACCCTTGACCAGCGAGGCCCGCTACAAAGGTCAGTTGCTGACCTTCCCAGTGGATGGTAGTTACACTGAGGACTCCGAAAATATACAACTATCATCACTGCAGGTGCTACCAGCTCCCCCATCTGGCCTGCCAAGGTATGGCATTAAGGACGCAGCGCAGGATTCGCAGCGGCCCGCTCCAGGCTTTACCAATATTCGCCATCGTGTGCTGCCGGGAGGGCATGTCCAAAACCTCAATGACCAGCCCAAATTGAAAGAGATTATTAAAGAGGGAGGCTACAATACGCTGCATTATACAGATGGAGCTGGCGATGGTTGGATTGAGGCAAAGTGCTCCCAGTTGACGGGTCTTGTTGATGCGAATATTCCTGCCTATTGCATGGTTGGACTGCCAGACTTTTTCCCCAAGGTGAAACAAAGAGATCTTATGCTGTGGTGGAATCAAGACGTGCCGAAGCCGATTCGTGACGCACTCTGGGCGATCCCCCCGCTGGCGTTATCGCAGACGCGAATTGCTGCCAACATTACGCTTCCCATTGGATTCAGCATCAATGATGTGACCGTGACAGCAATGATTACCCAGCCGGATAGGACCACCTCACCCGGCAGTGCGATCAAGGCCAGAGCGGGTGCCGTGCAGACGCCGAACGGTCCATTGAGACGGGGAAAGACAGGGATGCCTGATGGCGCGGCAGGGGTCTTTGATCCCGGTTGGGAGACAAGCCAAGGCATCTACTTTTCTTCTCCGTCTGAGCAGACGCCGCTACAGAAATTCCTTGCAGGTTATGCTCTAGGTTCGCCGTTTATTGAAGATGCCAAACTTTGCGCCGCCCTGGGTGCCTATTGGCCAGGTGTGGCGCCGGACTCCACACGCGTGTTCCAACCAGACAAGCAGATTTCTGGAAATGTCTATCCATACCCCACCATTGCCCCGCTCACCGATCAGGAGATCGGCAGCGCCCCTTTGCCAAATGGTCAGTTCATGCCCTGGGATGGCGTGCGCGGTCCCGATCTGAAGTTCCGCGTCATTTCAGGCCAGCGCCATGCCGTTTATACCGATGCGTGGCGGACGGACTACATCGACTTGGCCGGTACCATGACCGCCGCATTGACGTCGCAGATTGATCTTGCGGAGTACAAAGCCCGTATCTTGGCAATGGAGGCCGTGTACTGGGGCCTTGGCATTCACGACACTGAATTCAAAGATGGAGTTGATCTAACCGCAACAGAGAAAATTTTGTCGGTAAAGGCGAAATGGGCTGTACTTTCGTTCCGCAACGCAGTTGAAAGTGACAAGGACGCGATAGTTGCAGCCGCAGCTAGTTCCGCAGCCAGTTGGCAGGTCAATGGTCCTAAATTGTATTTCTTCCATGTTTATCGCTGGGAAGGAAAGGAATTCACTGATCCTAGTGATATGCGCAAGGTCCTCGTCAAGGTTGTCGAAGAGGCCACCGCTTACGTTTCAGGCACTGACATTCTGATCAAGCGTGAAGGCCAGCCATGGAAGCTCGACACCTCGATGCCGATGTGATTGTGGTTGGAGGCGGGCCTGGGGGCGCCTCGGCGGCCATCGCCTGCGCCACCCGTGGGCTAAAGGTTTGCCTGCTCGAGCGCAGTCGCAAGGCGGAAGAACGGCCAGGGGAAACATTGCACCCTGGAGTGGAGCCATTGCTGTCCCAGCTGGGCGTGGGCGACCGCTTGGAGTCGGTGGTTGGTGCGCGTCATCCGGGGATTTGGGTAGATTGGGGCAAACAGCGTCGCTTCGTGGCCTTTGGCGGCGATGCCGTTGGTCCTTGGAGCGGCTATCAGGTCAGGCGTGCCGAATTCGACGCGTTGTTACTGGCCCGTGCCGCTGAGGTGGGTGTCGTGATCAAGCGGCCCTGCGCGGTCACGGGTGTGTGTCCGTCGGATGGGCGCAGACACGGGGTCCTGACCAGCGCTGGGCCTCTGACGGCAAGGATGCTGGTCGATGCGACCGGACGTGCGCGCGCTCTGTGCCGCATGCGTGGCCTGGCGTGCCCCGCGTATTCATCACGGCTCGTTGCCAACTATGGGTACGTAGGTGGTTCCTGTCCGGTCCGCGACGACGCACCGGCGCTTGTGGGCGATGCCTTTGGCTGGACGTGGACGGCGATGGTCCGCCCGGGCCTGTATCAATGGACGCGACTGTCCTTCAGCGGGCCTATTGATCCATACTGGATGCCGGAGGAGTTTCAGGGACTACCTATCCTCAGGAGAACTCGTGGAGTCGATGTGAGCTGGAGGATGCCGTCCAGAGTGGCTCACGACGGTTGGTTTCTGGTTGGTGATGCGGCGGCCACGCTGGATCCGGCGTCCTCCCACGGGGTGCTGCGATCAATCATGTCCGGCATGATGGCGGGTCACCTCATTGGAGCTGTTTTGGCAGGCACGGCTCCTGAGAGTGAAGCGGCTCGGGCTTATCACGACTGGGTCGCACAATGGTTCCAGGCTGACTTGGCCAGGATGAAAACGTTCTATGCCGATTTAGGTGTCTCGGTGTTGGCAGGTCCAGATTCAGCTCACGAGTGAACGCAAAGCGACTGAGGCTGTTTGATCTTGAATCGGCTTCGTGGCCAGTGCTCTCAACAAGGAAGCTGCGATCCAGAAGAATGCCAAGTGTGACGGTGCCAATGCGATCAAGCCTTAGGGGTGCGCTTGCACTGTCCATTTGGGTCCTGTTCGCTGTCGGCCCAGCCGTGGCGGCCACACTCATCTCAGTCGGTGATGGCGACACGCTGCGGGTGCTTGATGGCGTCCAGAAAGTGACGATCCTCCTAGCCTGCATCGCCGCCCCGGAGATGGTCCAGGCTCCCTATGGCGCCCTGCTCCCACGACGAACTGCCTTCATGACCTCACGGATCGCGTTGATTACCAGTTGAGGCTGCTCCTTGTGAATGTCGTGGCCGCTGTTGGTGTTGCTGATGTGTTTCGCCTGAGGCACGAGTTCGGCGAGCCGCTTCTGAGCCTTTTTTTGTGCGGCATCGGTCACGTAGCCGAAGTCCGGCGGTACATCAGCCGGGAGCAGGCCCGCAGCAATCATGGACGGCAATTGCGGGCCCCAGGCACGGTCGGCGGACAGGACGATCAGCGGGAGTGAACGTAGCCCTGAGGCTGCGCGGATCTGGTCGAAGCTGTGGTCTGGATCGATTCGTTCCAAGGCTGGGTACAGGAGCAGGCTTTCCCGAATCTCGCCTTCCATCAGTCTTCGCTGGATCGACCACTGCTCAGGCGTTTCCGCATCCCGAAGCCCTTCAGCGAGAGCGTCGACGAGAACGAGACCAGAGACTTCTTTGGGATAGGTGCTCGCATAAAGCCTGACGACCAGACCTCCATACGAGTGCCCGACTAGCACGTACGGTCCGGCCTCACCACTGACGTTCAGCAGTGCATGCAAATCCGCCACCGCATCAGCCGCTGTGGTGGGTTGCGGAACCGGATCGCTGCGGCTCGGCTTCTCACCGACCGGCGTTCCGGGGCGGTCATAAGCACACACCCGGGTGACTTTCGAGACCCCTGAGAAGACTGTCGGTTCTGATCGCTTCGTGCTTTTCCAATCCTCGGTGGAACCCTTGAGGCCGGCCACCAGCACGACAACCGGGGAACCCGTGCCCCGGCACTCCATATACATCTTGCGGCCGCCACCGATGGTGACCAGGCCGGCAATGTCGGCGTTCGCCATAGCCAGGGTGCCGGCGCTAGCGGCGACGAGAAGAACAGGCAACGGGTTCACGGCCAAGCTCGCACGACATTGGATGGCAGCTTCTGCTGCAGGAGAAGCTGCATCGCCTGAAAATCAAATGTCACCGCATAGGGCTTGAAGAAATCATGGCCAACCATGCCAGCAAGCTGGAAGTCAAATGTGTTTTGCCAAGGAAACGGACCATCGTAGAGACCGGCAACGTTTTTTTGCTGTATTTTGCCGAGGGAGACTTGCCGCACCGTATACGGCACGATTCTCAGTGATCCACCACCGCCAGCCCCTTGGTAGGCCTTGGTCTCCTCCAGTTTGATTCCCGCTTCCTTGATCACTGACTCTGCCAGTTTGACCCCTGCTCCCGTCAGTCCGGTATCAATGAAGAGGAGCGTGGGTGGAAGGCTATCCACACGGCCCCAGGCCACCATGAAGTGATCACCGGCTATCCAGAACGGGATGGCGACCATCTTGCCGGATGAGGAAGCCGCCAACTGGTCACGACTTTCTTCACTTTTACGGCGCAGTACAAGCTCACCTTTCGGATAGTCCAGGGTCGCCAGGAAGTGATAGAAGAGGGTGGTGCCGATGATTCCATCAATCCGCTTCACGCCTAAGTCCTGGGAGAGTTGACGCAGGGCAAGTGTTGAAACTGGCAGGTTCTTGATGGTCCAATTCCCGAGGCTGAGTGACTCGATCCGCCCCAGCTGAACCTCTCCATGCTGTCCGCCCGAGAAGGTTCCTTGCACGACCCCGAACGGCTTCATGCCCAGCTCCCTGGCAAAGTCCCTGTCGAGCGTGACCTCCGAAGCACCGGTATCAACGAAGAAGGTGACGGCGTCACCGCCGTTGACGCGCACGCTGACTACCGGCAGTGGATCGGTTTTCACGAACGGTAGTCGCGTGCTTTGGCCAGAGCCATGTAGTTCATAGGGCTTTTGATCCTTGAAACTCTCCAGCAACGCAATGTTCAGTGTTGGATACTGCGACGTCAGCAGCTTGTTGGTGCTGACGTCGACGCCGTTCAAGGAAGCTGCCGCCTCTTGGAATTCGCCGCCGCGATAGAAGACTGCGGCCAGCATGACCTTGGCCTCGTCGTCATCTGGCCTAAGTGCAATTGCTTTCGTCAACCACTTCTGTGCATCGTCAAGCCGGTTGGAAAGAATTGCGATACGTGCCAACTGGAGCGTTGCGTAATAGTCCTGCGAGTTTTCAGATGCCTTGAGCGCGTAAAGCTTGCTAGCTTCGGCAAACTTCCCAGACTGGAACAGCTGAGTTGCGGTATGGATTTCTGGTGGACTTGTTTGGGATGATGCTTCCTGTGAGCAGCTACTCAAGCCAAGGATCAGGGCAAGTGCAATGGACATCCTGGCGGCGTTCATGTCAGCCCTCGCGATACGAGATTCTGGTTATAGCGTAAGACAAAAGGTATCAGAAGCAGCGCATCGGGTCGATTTTCTCGCCAGCGCCCCACGGCTGCTCGTAATCCGCAAAGCTCCCCAAAACCGTGTTTACCGCTGCCTGGGCTTTTGCAGTGATGGTGCTGCTGAGCGATGCGATCAGTTCCACCGCTCACTGCTCTACCGCTACCGCACGCTGCCAGCTATTCACCACCATTCGGCTCAGCCGCTGCGCGAGCAGGGCTGATTCAAAATTTCAGCAAGGGCTTGGCTCCGGCTGTCGCCGCGCCATCACCAGTAGCGCCGTGATGTCGTGGGTTACGGCCTGCATGCCGGCTCGGATCGACTGAAATTCAGCCAGCCGCAGCAGGTTCAAAGCCGCTGTCCGCAGTGTCGTCATTGCGCCAGCACCATTATCCCGGTAGCGATGGGTGTCCTCGTGCAGCTGGGTGTCACGAATCCAGTGCCAGCCCACAATGCTCCAGCGATCCCGCCTGCTCCCGCTGCAGCAGCTGCTCAAACGTGCGGCAGCCGGGAGATGGTGATCGCCTCTTGGGCTGTTGTTGCTGCCGGGGAGCCCTCGGCCGGTGGTGGGCTGCGCCGGTGACGCTCCTTCCCCAGACGGTCGACCGCTACGGCTGCACCGCGGCGGAGGTGATCGGGGAGGTGAATCTGAACCTGGCGATGGTGGATGACGGCCAGGCGTTTGCCTACCGTAAGGACCTGGGTGAGTGCGATGCCAGGGAGTATCTGGATGCCGAGTACCGGGTCTTCCGCCATTGCTTTGGAGTGTGGCAGTTTCCAGGAGGCATCACGCGGCCTTGAGCTGCTGTCGTAGGGGCGGTGGCAAACGAATCCCCGAAAGGAAGGCCAGGGCCATGAGCAGGCACGAGGCCCACAGGCAGGCCTGCAGGCCGCCCACCAGGAATAGGGCACCGGAGAGCAAGGTGCCCAGCAGCCGGCCGGCCGCATTGGCCATGTAATAAAAGCCCACGTTGAGGCTCACCGATTCGGCATCGGTGTAGGCCAGCACCATGTAGCTGTGGATGGAGGAATTCATCGCGAACACGGCCCCGAAGGCGGCCAGGCCCACCACCACGGCGATGCCGGGGCTGCCCACGTCACGCCATAGGCTGATAGCGATCAGGCCGGGGATGGCCGTCAGCACAGCGCTCCAGAACTGCACGGCGGACACCCCCGGGGGTGCACTTTCCCCCCAGCTGCGCCGCAGGGCCGGGGCCGAGGCCTGGATGATCCCGTAGCCGATCACCCAGAGGCCCATGAAACCGCCCACCTCCCAGTACTTCCAACCCAGGGCCGCCTGCAGGAACACCGGCAGGGCCACCACGAACCAGACATCACGGGCACCGAACAGGAAGAAGCGGGCCAGAGAAAGAACGTTGATGCCCTTCGATTTGGAGAACAGGGCCGTGATGGCGGGCTTCTCCTTCATGCGTCCGATCTCGCCAGGCAGCACCAGGGTGATCAGGAAGGAGAGAAACAGGCCGGCGGCCATGGCCCCAACGGCTGCGCTGAAGCCAATCGTGGTGAGCAGCAATCCCCCCAGGAAGAACCCCACCCCCTTGAGGGCGTTCTTGGAGCCGGTGAGGATCGCCACCCATTTGAACAGCTGGGTCTCGCCCCGGCTGTGGTCTTCCGGGGTTTCCGGCACCACGGTCTTGATGGCGCTCTTGGCGCTCATCTTGTTGAGGTCCTTGGCGATGCCGCTGATCGCCTGGGCCACCATCACGTAGGCCACACTCCACCAGCGCGGCCAGTCGTCGGCCACCGGAATCAGCATCAGCAGGGCCGCCACCTGCAGCAGCGTTCCGGCCCAGAGGGTAAGCCGCAGCCCAAAGCGGGCCCCCAGCCAGCCGCCGTAGAGGTTGGTGACGATGCCGAAGAACTCATAGAAGAGGAACAGAAAGGCGATCTCCAGGGTGGAGTAGCCGAGCTGGTGGAAGTGGAACACCACCAACATGCGCAGGGCCCCATCGGTGAGGGTGAAGGCCCAGTAATTGGCCGTCACAACCGCGTACTGCTGCAATCCCGTGAGGTGTTTCATCGGGCGGGATCTTCCAGGGCGGCACTTTCCAACGCAGCCACGTGGCAGGCCAGGTCAGCCATCCGGCAGCTGTAGCCCCACTCGTTGTCGTACCAGGCGTAGACCTTGAGCTGGGTGCCGCCCGTCACCATCGTGGAGAGGCCATCGACGATGGCGCTGCGGGAGTCGTTGACGTAGTCGATCGACACCAGCGGCCGGGTTTCGTAGCCGAGTATTCCCTGCAACGGCCCGTTGGCGGCGGCCTCAAAGGCGGCGTTGACCTCGTCCGCAGTCACGGCACGCTCCAACTCGAACACCGCATCGGTGAGGGCGGCATTGAGCAACGGCACCCGCACGGCGTGGCCGTTGAGCTTGCCCTGCAACTCGGGGAAGATCATCCCGATCGCCCGGGCCGAGCCGGTGGTGGTGGGGATCAACGATTGCAGGCAGGAGCGGGCCCGGCGCAGGTCGCTTTTGAAGGCATCCACCACCACTTGGGTGTTGGTCACATCGTGAAGGGTGGTAATCGAACCGTGGCGGATGCCGAAGCTTTCCTGCACCACCTGCACCACCGGGGCCAGGCAGTTGGTGGTGCAGGAGGCGGCGGTGAGCAGTCGGTGGCGGCTGGGTTCGTAGAGGTGGTGATTGACTCCGTACACCACATTCAGGGCTTCCTCACCGGCGATCACCCCTTTCACCGGGCAGGCCACGATCACCCTCTTGAGGCCCGCCGCGGTGAAGTAGGGCTCGAGAGTTTCGGGGGTTTTGATCTTGCCGCTGCATTCGAGCACCAGATTCACACCGGCGCCGGCCCAGGCCACGGCGGTGGGATCCTTCTGCTGGCTGTAGCCCACGGGCTGGCCCTCCACTAGGAAGCCCGTCCCGTTCGCTTCCACGGCTTGGGGCCAACGGCCATGCACCGAGTCGAACTCCAGCAAATGAGCGGCGGCGGCGGCATCACCGGCCGGGTCGTTGACGTGCACCAGCTGAATGCCGGGGCGGCCCCAGAGGGCGCGGAACAGCAGGCGGCCGATGCGTCCGAAGCCATTGATGCCGATCTTCATTCGGAAAGCCCGCGGTGCTACGACCATAGATCAACTAGAGTTGATTCAAGGCGTGTTGCTGATCACATGGCCGATCCAGGGGCTGTTGCCAGTCCGCCCATCCAATCCGATCAGGCCCGAGCCCTGCTCAAGGCCCTCGCCGAGCCGCTACGCCTGCGGGTGATCGAGGCACTCGGCGGCGGCGAGCGCTGCGTCTGCGATCTCACCGCCGATCTGGGCCTGGCCCAGTCGAAGCTCTCCTTCCACCTCAAGGTGCTCAAGGAGGCGGGGCTGCTGGCCGATCGGCAGGAGGGTCGCTGGATCTACTACAGACTGCGCCCAGAAGTGATCGAACAACTGCGCAGTTGGCTGGCGGAGCTGGGCGCCCAGTGCGGCAAGCCGGCGAGCCCCTGCGAATGAGCGGCCCAACCCCCAAAGAACGTGCCGTGCTGGCCAGGCTGTCGCTGCTGGATCGGTACCTGCCGCTCTGGATCCTGCTGGCCATGGCCGGCGGGCTGCTGCTTGGCCGCTTCTTCCCCGCCATCCAGGGGTGGCTCGATGCCGTGAGGATCGGTAACACCTCCCTGCCGATCGCCCTGGGGCTGCTCTTGATGATGTACCCCGTGCTGGCGAAGGTGCACTACGAGGAGCTTGGCCGGGCGGCGCGGGATCGGGGGCTGCTGCGGTTGTCGTTGCTGCTGGTCTGGGGTCTGGGACCAGCGCTGATGTTCGCCCTGGCCTGGCTGTTCCTGCCCACCCAACCGGAGTTCCGCACCGGGCTGATCCTGATCGGCCTGGCCCCCCTGCATCGCCATGGTGCTGATCTGGATCGATCTGGCCCAGGGGGATCGGGAGGCGGCCGCCCTGCTGGTGGCGATCAACTCGATCGTGCAGGTGCTGGCCTATGCCCTGCTGGGCGGGTTCTACCTGAAGATCCTGCCCGGCTGGCTGGGCCTGGCCACCGAAGACGTGACCTTCTCTATGGAGGAGATCGCCAAGGCGGTGCTGGTGTTCCTGGGGCTGCCGCTGGCCGCGGGCTTCCTCACCCGCCGGATCGGCCTGCGCCTCAAAGGGCCCCGCTGGTACGAGCAGCGCTTCATCCCGTTCATCAGCCCGTTCGCGCTTTACGGCCTGCTGTTCACGATCGTGGTGATGTTCGTTCTGCAGGGGCAGGCGATCACCTCCGATCCGCTCACGGTGGCCAGCGTGGCCGTGCCTTTGCTGCTCTACTTCGCGATCATGTGGACCGTGGCCTTCGCGTTGGGTCGCCGCAGCGGACTCAGTTATGCGAAAACCGCCACCCTGGCGTTCACCGCCGCCGGCAACAACTTCGAGCTGGCCATTGCCGTGAGCATCAGCGTTTGGGGCGTCAGCTCCCGCCAGGCCCTGGCCGGTGTGATCGGCCCCCTGATCGAGGTGCCGGTGCTGGTAGCGCTGGTGTACGTGTCGTTGTGGCTCAGACGCCGCTTTTTGGCCAGCCCCGGGATCTAAACGGCATCAACGCCTTGTCGATGGTCGACACTCCATCGGATCCAGCCGGGTCATCCTGAAGGCAACCCAGCCTGTTGAACCCGGTGCTGCTTTCTGCCGCCCAGCCGATCTGGTCACTGCCGCTGGAGCAGGTGTATCCGAGCCTGCACACCACTCCCGAGGGCCTCAGCCAACCGGAGGCGGAGCAGCGCTTGGAGGACTTTGGCGCCAACCGGCTGCCGCCCCTGAAACGCCGGCCCCTGGCCCTGCGATTCCTCGACCAGATGGTGCACTTCATGGCCCTGCTGCTGTGGATCGCAGGGGTGCTGGCCTTCGTGGCCGGAACGCCGCAGCTGGGTTGGGCGATCTGGGCAGTGGTGCTGATCAATGGCCTCTTCTCGTTCTGGCAGGAGTTCCAGGCGGAGCGAACCCTGGCCGCCCTCACCCGCTCCCTGCCCCGCCAGGTGCAGGTGTGGCGCGACGGAACGCTGGGCTTCCGCTCCGCTGAGGAACTGGTGGCCGGCGACCGGCTGCTGCTGGAGGAGGGTGATCGGGTGCCGGCCGACTGCCGCGTCAGCGTGAGCCATGAGCTCCGCGTCGACCTTTCGGTGCTCACCGGTGAATCGGTGCCGGTGGCGCGTGAGGCCATCGACCTGCCTGCCGATCAGGCCGAGCTGCGCCTGCCCACCGGCGAGCGGCCCAACCTGTTGCTGGCGGGCAGCACGATTGCCTCCGGCCGGGGCGAGGCGATCGTGTATTCCACCGGCTCCGAAACCGAATTCGGCCAGGTGGCCCATCTCACAGCAGGCACTCCGCGCAGCGCCAGCACCCTCGAGCAGCAGGTGGCCCGCATCGTGCACACGATCAGCACGATCGCGATCACCATGGGCCTGCTCTCCTTCTCCTTGAGCCTGGTGTTCGTGGGCATGACACCCCTGGAGAGCCTTGTCTTCGCGATCGGGATCATCGTGGCCAACGTGCCCGAGGGTCTCCTGCCCACCGTCACCCTGGCGCTGGCCTTGAATGTGCAGCGGATGGCGCGGCGGAAGGCGCTGGTGCGGCGTCTTTCGGCAGTGGAAACGCTGGGTTCGGTGAGCGTGATCTGCAGCGATAAGACCGGCACCCTCACCTGCAACCGCATGGCGGTGGAGGAAACCTGGCTGCCGGTTCCCGGCGAGGAGCTGCATCGGCTGCTGCTGGAGGGGGCTGCCCTGTGCAGCAACGCCCGCCTTGATGCCGGTGGTGCCGTAGGTGATCCCACCGAAACGGCAATGCTGCAAGCTGCGCAGGCCGCCGGCCTGGATGTGGCGGAGCGGCAGCGCCTCCACCCGCGCCTACGCGAGATTCCCTTCGATTCGCATCGTCGCCGCATGACGGTGCTGGTGACCTGGAACGACCCGTCGCTGCCGATCGCCGCCGGCGGCAGCCTGGTGATCACGAAGGGCGCGCCGCTGGAGGTGCTGGAGCGCTGCGACGACTGGCTCACACCTGCTGGCAGCGAACCGCTCGATGGAATCCGACGCCAGCGGGTGGTGGCCGCTAACGACGACCTGGCCGCCCGGGGCTTCCGGGTGATCGCCGTGGCCCTGCGACCCGGGGCGGTTGAGCTTGATTCGGCGCCGGCGGAGGTCCTGGAATCTGGCCAGACCCTGCTCGGCCTGCTGGGCCTCTACGACCCGCCCCGACCCGAAGTGCCAGACGCCATCCGCCGCTGCCGCGACGCCGGCATCAGGGTGACGATGGTGACGGGTGACTACGGACTCACGGCCCAGGCGATCGCCCTCCAGATCGGTCTGCTGGAGCCGCCATCCGCCGAGGGGCGCGGACCCAACGCGCATCTCGGCAGTGCCGGTGCCGATCCCGTAAGGGTGATCGAGGGCTCCACCCTGGCCCAGATCAGCGACGTTCATCTGCGGCAACTTATTAAATATCGCCACCGTCTGGTGTTCGCCCGCATGGCCCCGGAACAGAAACTGCGGCTCGTGCAGGCCTATCAGGCCCTGGGCGAAGTGGTGGCTGTCACCGGCGATGGCGTCAACGACGCACCGGCCCTGCGGGCCGCCGATGTGGGCCTGGCCATGGGCATCACAGGCACCGACGTGGCCCGCGAAGCTGCCGACATCGTGCTGCTCGACGACAACTTTGCCACGATCGTGGAGGCCGTGCGTTTCGGCCGCTCGGTGGTGGCGAACATCGGCAAGTTCATCACCTACATCCTGGCTTCGAACGTGCCGGAGGTCGTGCCGTTCCTTGCGATGGTGCTGCTGCGGATTCCGGCCGCCCTCACGGTGCTGCAGATCCTGGCGGTGGATCTCGGCACCGATCTGCTGCCGGCCCTGGGCCTAGGCTCCGAGGCCCCAGAGGCGGGGGTGATGCACGAACCACCACGCCCACGCGAACTGCCCCTGCTCAACAGGCCCCTGATGGTGCGGGCCTATCTGGTTTTGGGGCTTGTGGAGGGACTGACCTCGATGGCGGGATATCTGCTGGTGTGGCACAACAACGGCGTCGACCTGGCCGCCCTGCAGCAGCTGGCACCCGATCTGCTGCACCACCGCGCCGCGCCTGCGGTGCAGGCAATTCAGCACCAGGCCTCCACGGTGGCCTTCTGCCTGATCGTGGCCGGCCAGATGGGAGCGCTGCTGGCCTGCCGCAGCGACCGGCGCCCCTTCTGGGAGCTGCTGTCCATCCCCAATCCGTTGCTGTGGGTGGGCTTTCTCAGCGAGCCCGTGGTGGCCGGCACCCTGGTGCTGGTGGCCCCGATCGCCGCCACGTTTGAAATGGCCCGCTTCCCGCTCGACTACCTCGGTCCGATCGCGCTGGCACCGGTGGTGGTTCTGCTCGCGGACACCTTGCACAAGCTGCTGATCCGGAAGTCCGGGCGGGGTCAACGTCCGTCAAGGCTGGCTGCGGCGGCGCACTTTTTGTGAAGGGATAGTGAGGTGGATGGCTTTTATTGGACAGATTTAGCCCCTGACATCGTTAGCCCAGGGCGGGAGGAAAAGGGTTCGCTCTCAATGTAGACCTCTTGGGGAGTTCTGCCTCCCAGTGCACTGTGGGGTCTTACATGGCAATCCCTCCACAGGAAGCGGGCCAGGCTGACTTCCGCCTCCCAGCCATCGCTGTAGGTACGCAGCTACACCTCCTCATACTTGACGGTGCGCCACAGCCTCTCCACCAAAATGTTGTCGTAGCAGCGTCTATGGCCCGACCAGCTGATCTCAATCTCTTCTGCCTTGAGCCTGCCCACGAAGGCCGTAGAGGTGAACTGACAGCCCTGATCGGAGTGGAAGATCTCTGGCTTGCGGCCATTGCCCAGCGCCATGCCCAAGGCATCCAGGCAGAACTCCGTGTCAAGGCTGTTGGAGAGCTTCCAGCTGAGCCCATGCCTGGAGAAGAGATCAACCACCGCCACCAGGTACAAAAAGCCCTTCTGCAGCGGGATGTACGTGATGTCGGTTGCCCATACCTGATCGACTGTCGTGACCTGATTGAGGTCCACCAGGCATGGAAATCTCTCCGCTGGCTCGCCTGGCACCGTGGTGCGAGGCTTCTGGTAGATCGCCCGTAAACCCATGCGGCACATGAGGTTTCGCACGCGGTCGCGGCTGATCGGGATTCCTTCTCTGGCCAGGTAGCCCACCATTCGGCGACTGCCGCTGCAGGGATCCTCCAGGTAGAAAGCGTCGATCCTGGCCATGAGCTGCAGCGTCGATTCGCGCACCGGTGCAGGTCGGTAGTAGAGCGTGGATCGAGGCAGTCCCAGCAGCTCACATTGACGGCTGACCGTGAGCTCAGGGTGGTGATGGTCGACCAGTTTGCGCAGTTCACGGGCATCAGAGCAGTTGAGACTTTTTTAAGCCACTCCAGCTCCATCTGAAGCTTGCCGTAGCCGTCAGGTTTCTGCGCAGCAGTACTGCTGGAACAGCTCAGCCTCCTTGGCCTGGCTTTCGTCCTTGGCCTGCGTCGTCTTCCCCCGCGTGAACAGCTCGCTGGCGCCTTCCAGCAACTGCTTCGTCCACTGGCTCACTTGGATCGGGTGCACCGCATGGTCGGCAGCGATCTCCTGGAGCGTCCTGCGACCTGAAATCGCCTCCATGGCGACCTTGGCCTTGAACTCGGGGCTGTGCGTGCGGCGTTTGCTCAACTCCTTCGGAGAAGGCGTCGCCAACGGTGGGAGCCCCTTCTCAGGAGCGGTGCCCCGCCTCACAGGTTAACGATGGGCCCTGTCCAGAAAAGTCAGACCACCTCATAACTAGACACCACTAGCTTGAAGGGATGACCCCTTCCCCGAGCTCGTCTTGTTGTCATGCCGAGGTCCCAGCCGCATCGGCGGACGGCATGGAGCGGGAGCTGGCGCGTGAGCGCACCCTGCTTCGCCGCAAGGTCAGCGTGGCGGCTGTGCTCACGGTCCTGGTGGTGGTCTCCAGCCTGCCCCACATGCTCGGAGGTGGGCATCATTCCTTCCTGCCGCTCTGGTTCACCAGTCCCTGGACCCAGCTGATCCTCACCACACTGGTGCTGTTCTGGTGCGGGCGTGACTTCTTCACCGGCGCCGTCTCGGCTTTCCGGCAGCATTCCGCCGACATGAACACCCTGGTGGCGGCCGGCACCGGCATCGCCTACCTCACCTCGCTGTTCACCACCCTGTTCCCGCAGGTGCTGATCGCCGAAGGTCTACCGACCGACATCTACTTCGAAACCGCCGCGGTGATCCTCACCCTGGTGCTGCTGGGCCGCCTGCTGGAGGCCCGGGCCCGCGGGCAGACCTCAGAAGCCATCCGGCGGCTGCTGCAGCTCCAACCCCCCACCGCACGGGTCCTGCGGAATGGGCAACCGGTTGACGTTCCGGTGTCGATGGTTGTGGTGGGGGACCTGGTGCAGGTGCGTCCCGGCGAAAAGATCCCGGTAGATGGGGAGGTGAGCGAAGGCAGTTCCTGGGTGGAGGAATCGATGCTCACCGGTGAGCCGACCCCCGTCGCCAAAGCGGCCGGTGATGCCGTGATCGGCGCCTCGATGAACCGCAGCGGCAGCTTCACCTTCCGCGTCAGCCGGGTGGGGGCCGACACGGTGTTGGCCCAGATCGTGGAGCTGGTGCGCCAGGCCCAGAGTTCCCGCACCCAGGTGCAGCGCCTGGCCGATCAGGTGGTGGGCTGGTTCGTGCCTGTGGTGATCGCCCTGGCGATTACGGCCTTCGTGGTCTGGTTCCTGATCAGCGGCAACGCCGTGCTGGCGATGCTGTTTCTGGTGAGCGTGCTGGTGATCGCCTGCCCCTGCGCCCTGGGTCTGGCCACGCCCACCTCAATCATGGTGGCCTCAGGCAAGGGGGCCGAGAACGGGCTGATCTTCCGCAGCGCCGAGGCCCTGGAGACGGCCGGCAAGCTGCGCACCATCGTGCTCGACAAAACCGGCACCCTCACCCGCGGCCAGCCGGAGGTGACCGATTTCGAGCGGCTGAACGGTGGTGGACTTCCGGCCAGCACCCTGCTGGCTATCACTGCCGCGCTGGAGTCTCGCTCGGAACATCCCCTGGCCGAAGCGCTCGTGACCTATGCCCGCAGCCAGATGAAGGACGGCGCACTGACTGCGGTGGAGGGCTTCGAGGCGGTGGCCGGCCGCGGCGTGCAGGGATCAATCGCCGGTCAACTCGTGCGGGTTGGTACCCCTCGCTGGTTCGAGGAGCTCGGCATCGACACCACCACCCTCAAGCCCCTGGTGGACCGTCTCGAGGCTGCCGCCTGCAGTGTGGCGGCCGTGGTGGTGGACGGGCGGATCGAGGCCTGCTTCGGCGTGGCCGATCCCCTCAAAACCAGTTCAGCGGCCGCAGTGGCGGCCCTACGGCGCCTGGGCCTGCAGGTTGTGATGCTCAGCGGCGACGCCCGCCGTACCGCCGAGGTGGTGGCCGCGCAGGTGGGGATCGAGCGGGTGATCGCCGAAGTGCGTCCCGCCGACAAGTCCTCGATGATTCGCAAGCTGCAGGAGCAGGGGGATGGCCCGGTGGCGATGGTGGGCGACGGCATCAACGACGCTCCGGCCCTGGCCCAGGCCGATGTGGGCCTGGCGATGGGCACCGGCACCGATGTGGCGATTGCGGCCAGCGACATCACCCTGATCTCCGGCAACCTGGCCGGGGTGCCAGCGGCGATTGAGCTCAGCCGCGCCGCAATGGCCAACATCCGCCAGAACCTGTTCTTCGCCTTCGCCTACAACGTGGCCGGCATCCCGATCGCCGCCGGCCTGCTGTTCCCTCTCACCGGCTGGTTGCTGAGCCCGATGATCGCCGGCGCCGCCATGGCCTTCAGCTCAGTGTCGGTGGTGAGCAATGCCCTGAGGCTGCGGAACTTCCGCCCCACACGCCTACCTCTTCCAACCACCTGATGCTGATCCTTGCTGCCACAGCGCCCCTCTGGCGCACCATCGATCAACCCGTGGCTCTCAAAGGGCTGGTGGCCATGGTTGGCTTGCTGCTAATCGTCTGGGAACTCTGGTGGTTCCTCGGTCGCCATGGCGGTGGCGTCACCGCTCGCGACGGCGAGGCCGGAGTACAGGAGATCACCATCACCGTCGATGGCGGCTATGCGCCCTCGAGATTTCAGGTGAAGGCAGGCAGGCCGCTGAGGCTGTCGTTTCACCGCATCGATCCGAGTGGCTGCGTGGCCCAGGTGATCTTCCCCGATTTCCACAAGACCCTTGATCTACCCCTTGAGGCCACCACCAGCCTGGAGTTGCCGCCCACGGAGGCTGGCGTCTATCCCTTCCACTGCGGCATGAACATGGTGCGAGGTGTGCTGGAGGTGGTGGATGAGAACGCCAACAATCAGAGCGCAAAAAGGGCGTCGTAGTTGTGAAACTCGCTCTTGCGTAATCCATCCACCGCCAGCATCCGCCGCAGTTCGATGATCTCGGCCCGCTGGGCCACGATCACGCCTCGCGCGAAACGGCGGATCGTGGGATTGGTGCTCTTGGCAAGGGCGTCGTGGGCCATGATCAGCGCCCCGCCGTGGTGGTGGAGCATCCCTTCGAGGAACCACACCACCCGGTTGTCCCTCGTGGGGAGCTCACTCATCATCCGCATGCCATCGATCTGGGCTTGGCTCATGCGGGTTAGGCCCGCCAGGCGGTTGGGATCGCCTCCCGTGGCCAGGGCCACTGGATAAACAGGCGCCTGGGGATACCAGGCCTTGCGCCAGAGCCCCATCGCCCGGATCTCGTTGGCCTGATCGCGCCAGATGGTTTTGCCGAGCGCTCCCACACCGGGCTGGCCGATGCCAAAGACGAACTCGCTCATGCGCAGGGCCCCGGTGTGGTGCTGCACCATGCCGTCGATGAAGCGCAGGTCGTAGGTGGAGCCGGCGGGGCCCACGTCATGGGCATGGCCGGCATGGGCCGGGGCGGATCCGGCAGGGGCAGACATCCCAGGCATATCCATCATCCCTGGCATGCCTTGGTGCCCTTCGTGATTCATGCCTCCTGGCATCTGGGCCAGGGCAGGAGCCACCACGCTGAGAGCAGAGGCGAGCCCGATCAAGGTGGCGGCGAAGCGGGACGGGCGCATGGCGACAGTGTCAGGACACCTCACCGTATGGCCTCCCCTTGGCTGGAGAGTCAAGGGCCAGGGCCGCAGCAAATCTGCGGCGGTCGATGCCGGTCCTCCAGGGCTTGACTCTCCTTCTGACTGGAGACCTTAGGTTAAGAGCAAGCCCTGTCGTCATTCCATGGATACCGATCACTTCTTTCGGTCTTCCCCCCTCTTTGGCTGGCTTGCCGGAATCAGCGCGCTCACGGCTGTCACCACAGGAGTCGGCTCACCCCTGCCAGTGGCGGCGGCCACCGCCCCGGTGCCGATCACCTCGTATCGATCAGCCAGTTGTGGGAGCTGCAAGGGCTGGATCCAGCACATGCGCGACAAAGGCTTCCAGGTGCGTGATCTCGTCATCACCGATTCCGACAGTGTCAAGCGTCGACTGGGAGTCCCCAGTCGCCTGGCTTCCTGTCATTCCGCCCAGGTGGCTAGTTATGTCCTCGAGGGACATGTTCCTGCCGCTGATGTCAAGAGGCTGCTTCGCAGTCGCCTCCCGGTGGTGGGCCTTGCCGTACCGGGAATGGTGTTGGGTTCTCCTGGGATGGAATCGGCCAAAGCAACAGAGGCTTTCAGCGTTCTCGCCTTCTCACCCACCGGACGCACCAATGCTTTTTCAAGCCACTTCCCTTGAGATCTTCCCGTGACCTCTCCCCTCAAGCTCCGGCAGGTGCTGGGCCTGGGGCTCGCCGGCTTGGGTGCGGCGCGGCTGGCCTCCCGCGGCGGCGCGGCTGATCTGGAGCTGGTGGCCCGTGCCACGCGGGGCCTGCTTCCCGGTGGCCCCGCCACGATGCTCACCTACAACGGCCGCTCGCCCGGCCCTCTGCTGGAGGTGAATGCCGGCGATCAGATGCGGCTCCTCCTGCGCAACGACCTCAAGGAGCCCACCAACCTGCACTTCCACGGGCTGCGCATCTCCCCCACCGGATCAGGCGACAATGTGTTCCTGTGCGTCCCGCCCGGCGGGTCCACCACCTACGCCTTCAAGCTCACTGCCGACCATCCGGCCGGCCTCTTTTTCGCGCACCCCCATCACCACGGCCACATGGCCGATCAGGTGTTCACAGTTCTCGGCGGCACCCTGCTGGTGCGCGGTGATCTCAACCGAATTTCTGAAGTAGCGGCTGCCAGTGAAGCCGTGCTGGTGCTCAAGGATTTCGCCAGCGCAAGCGCCGCCGTCACAGCTGAAGCCGGCATGGGCCTCGTTATCAATGGCCAGCCCTTCGATCCCGATCGCATCGACACCTGAGTTGCCCTCGGAAGCACGGAAGACTGGCTGATCGTCAACGACGACGTGATGGATCACCCCGTCCATCTGCACATCAATCCCTTCCAGGTGATCAGCCGTGATGGCCGCCCCGAAGCCCAGCGCCGCTGGAAGGACATGGTGCTGATGAAGGCGGGCGAGGAGGTGCGAATCCGGGTGACGTTCCGGGATTTTCTGGGGCGTACTTTTTATCACTTCCACAACCTCGATCACGAGAATCTGGAGATGATGGGGATGCTGCAAATCGATACCCCTACCGGCTGATACTGCAGGGTGACATGGATCACGAGCCGGGGCAGTCGAGGCTCCGTCGATAAGTGCTCACCGGCTCTCCCCAGGGCCATCAGACGCCCCACCGATGACGAACCCCACCCCGTCCACCCCGCCGCCAAGGCCGTAAGGCCCTACCCGCCGACGTTAAGCAAACGATCGAGCCGTAGTTGATGGTCGGCGCTGGTGAGCCGCCTGTAGGCCAGGCCAACGACTCCGAACACCCCCAGCGCCGTCGCCGAAGCGATCATGAACAGGATCACGATCTGGTAGCGAACGGCCGCCTCCGGCGCCGCCCCCTGGAGGATCTGGCCGGTCATCATCCCCGGCAGGCTCACCAGTCCCATCACCATCATCGAGTTGATCGTCGGGATCATCGCCACGCGGATGGCGTCACGCACCACCTCCTGGCAGGCCTCCCAGCGGGTCGCTCCCAGGGCCAGGGCTGTTTCCACCCGATCGCGCCCGGTGCGCAACCCCTCCATGAAGCGATCGAGCCCCAGGGAGATGCCGTTGAGCGTGTTGCCCAGCACCATCCCGAGCAGGGGGATCAGATATTGGGGGTCATACCAGGGCTGGGGCTGGATCAGCCCTGTCACCGCCAGGCCAGTCACCAGCGCGGAGGAGGCCATCACCGCCAGCAGGCTATTGAGGTAGATGCCAACGAAGCGGCGCCGGGTGCGCTGAACGGCCGAAACCCCTGCAATCATGGCCATCGCCGCCCCCACCAGCACGATCAGCGGCGCATTGTCTTGGCGGAACAGCCACTCGAGCACGTAGCCCACCAGCAGCAGCTGCACCACCATGCGCAGGGAGGCCACCAGCAGGCTGCGGGCCAGGCCCAGGCGCAGCGCCACCGAAAGCCCGACGTTCACCAGGATCAGCAGGGCGGAAAGCGCCAGGCGGCCATCGCTGATCGTCAGGGCTCCGGAACTTAAGGGGGTCATGGGCGGAGCTCCAGGGTGCGGGTGGCGAAGCGTTGAATCTGCTCGCTGTCGTGGCTGGTGAACATCGCGGCGCGCTGGCCTGCAGCGAGCCACTCGATCAGCAGGGTCTCGAGCGCGGCAGAGGTGGCCCCATCGAGGGAGGCGGTGGGTTCATCCAGCAGCAGCACGGTGGGATCGAATTGCAGGGCCCGCAGCAGCGCCATCAGCTGCAGCTCGCCGCCAGAGAGCCGCTCGGCGTCGTAGGCCAGGAACGATGGATCGCGCCCCAGGGCTGCCAACCATTCCTTGATCCGCTCGCGCCGCCAGCCCCCACGCCCGCGCAACTCCTGGAATGTCCAAGGCGAGCGCAGGTTCGCCTCCACCGTGCCCCCATGGGCGACGGGCCCCTGGCTGAGATAAAGCACCATCGAGCGCCAGCGGGGTAAACCCCAGGATGTTGGCGTGCGCCCCTGCAGGCTGATCGTCCCGTCCTGAAGAGGATCGAGCATGGCCAGGGCGCGCAGTAACAAGGTCTTGCCCGCCCCCGAGGGCGCCACCAGCCCCAGGCGCTCACCGGCGGCCAGCTCCAGATCGAGCTGGCTCCAGAGGAGTCGATCCCCCAACTGACGCTTGAGCTCCGTGGCGCGTAGGAGCAGTGGGCGGTCCAAGGCGGGCTACAAGGCAGGACTCACTTTGATCCCAGCCGCTCTGGTCAACGCCAACACGTTCGAACATGACGGCATCGGCTCGCGTCAGGCCATCGGCTTTGTGGGTATGGATGTCAATCTCCACGTAGCCCCAACCCACCCGAAAGTCGCCGTGGTGGCCCTGGTCTTCACAGATGGCGCCGGCATGATTCAGCCAAGCCAATGCCGCACAGAAGTCGGGGAAGCTGAGGTGCTTGTGGAGGTGGTGGCCTTCAATCACCTCCCAACCCGGCAGCTCAGCCTGCAAGGAGGCCAGTTCCTCTGCTTCAAGCCTAGGGCACCATCTCGGCAAGGCACACATGGTTCATCGCTAAGCGGCATTGGGTTGACATCCAACAAGGCTACTTTCATCGCCTCTGCGGCGGGCTCATCCGCCTCCTCACATCAGCCTTGACGGCCTCGCTGTGACGACGCATTAGTCATGTCCTCAAGCCCTCGGGTGTACTGATGAGAGGGGTGACATCTTTCCTGAACCCGGGGGGATCCAGCCGGAGCTTTTTCACGCAAGCTGCGCCTCCATTTTCTGTTCATTTCTCTCAATAATGACTCCAGGGCGCTCCTGCGAGGTCTGACTTAAAGGCTGCCCTGTCACTGCCTTGTGATCGCAGCTATGCCAACAACTCAGACTGCCAAGCCAGGGAGGTGACGCTATTACTACAGTTTTGTGTCTCTCGGACTTCTATGATGTTCCCCTGAGGCCATCGCACTGCCTCGATAAAGTTTTAACATTCTTCCTTGCATTAAGCCCGCTGATCAATGTACTTACTGAGCCATTTGAGCATCAAGTCAAAGCTAATCTTGATGTTGCTCGCTGTCAGCGGATTTTCAATCTTTGTAACCGCCGCACTTGGCTATCGGAGCGGCAAAGACAATCTCACTAGCCGTGTATCCAATCAACTGACCAGTGTTAGGGCCTCTAAGGCGCACCAGATTGAGTCCTATTTTAACACCATTCGAAATCATACTCAGACCCTCAGTGAAGATCCGTCGATAATATCTGCAGTTCAAGAGTTTTCTGCGGCATACAAGCAGTTGGACGAAACCTCATTATCAAAGGAAGCAGACCGGAAGCTATCAGACTACTACGCTCAGAACTTCCTGCCGCGTCTCATGCAGGGCCGCTCGGGAACACCGATTCTGCAGTCTTATCTACTTAAGCCGCCAGCTTCCCAATATCTTCAGTTTCAATACATTGCTGCCAATTCCAATCCAGTTGGCAAGAAGCAACTTCTCTACAAAGCTTCTGACAGCAGCGCCTATTCGAAGGTACATGCTACTTACCATCCAATCTTCCGTAACATAATCGAGCGATTCGGATATTATGACATGTTTCTGATCAATCCAGAAGGAACAATCGTCTACACTGTCTTCAAAGAAACTGACTTTGCTAGCAATCTTTTAAGCGGACCCTATAAAGCCACAAACCTCGCGAATCTTGTGCGAACAGTGATGGATTCAAAGGAGCAGAAGTACACCAGGCTCGTAGACTTTGCGCCCTATGCACCATCCTATGATGCCCCCGCTGCATTCATCGCTGCGCCTATCTATAGAGGATCTGAGCTGATAGGAATCCTGGCGTTTCAGATGCCGGTGAACGAAATCAACAATGTGATGACAGGTAATCGTAACTGGAAGGAAGATGGTCTCGGCAACTCTGGTGAAACCTACTTGGTCGGGAATGACCAGCTGATGCGGTCAATTTCAAGGTTCTTGATCGAAGATCCTAAGGCTTTTTTTGCTAATCTTCGTTCGCTGAACATCAATGAAGATATAATAAAAAGAATTCAGCGATTTGATACCACAATCCTTCAGTTGCGGGTTAATACACAGGGAGTCAACCAGGCTCTGTCTCGACGAAAGGGTACAGAAGTAATTAAGGACTATCGAAATATACCCGTTCTTAGCTCATTCGCTCCACTCAAGATTAAGGATCTGGATTGGGTAATTCTTGCCGAGATGGACCTGGACGAGGCCTATGCACCAATCCACTCTTTTCAGCGCCAGATACTGATTTCGGCAACACTCTTGATCCTGCTCACTACGTTGGTGGCGATGTGTCTCGCACACTTCTTCGTGAAACCGATCAATGCTCTGATCAGTAGTGCCCGCAAGGTATCAACTGGCGAGCTGGAGTCGATCCCCACCCTGGAAACCGGAGATGAGTTTGGTGAACTCGGTCGTTCGTTCAATTCGATGCTGCACAGCTTGCGATCCCAGCGAGTACTGGTCGAACAAAAGAGCCAGGAAAATGAGCGCCTTCTCCTGAGCGTATTTCCGGCAGCCATATCCCGTCGCCTACAGCTCGGCGAGAAGCAAATCGCCGAAGATATTTCTAATGTAGCAGTGTTGTATATGCAAGTCACAGGATTTTCAGAGCTGGCCGCATCCCTAAGTGCTTTCGAATCAGTTGCAATCCTCAATGATCTAGTTTCATCATTCGATGATATTGCACTCAGTCATGGTATCGAAAAGATCAAGACGATTGGCGATCGTTACCTGGCAGTTTGTGGCTTATCCACCCCGTATCTCGATCATGACAGGCGAGCTGTAGACTGTGGTGTCGAGATGTTTGGTGTGATCCGCCGCTTTAATCTAGAGCGTAGTTTTCACCTTGATTTAAAAATTGGCATCGACTCCGGCGACATCGCAGTTGGCATCGTTGGCAAGAGCAAGGTGGTTTATGACGTCTGGGGGAAAACCATGAATCTCGCTGTCGCGCTAAAGGATGCATGTCCACCAGGTTCAATTCTTGTTTCGCAGACTGTGCATCATCGCCTCGAAGATCTTTATCCCTTCGAAAAACTCGACAAGGTTCCTGATCATGAGCCAATCACACTCAGTGCCTGGTGGCTGAATGGCACCGTGATGCCTGTGGCAACCGAGCCTGGCGAGCGCTCCTGATGAACACGAACAACTTCATTCTTTGGGCGTCTATACTGGCAGTGGGCTTCCCGCTGGTATCTGTTCTGCTCGGCGAAGCGATTCACCGACTACGTCGGCATGGAGAAGGCTTGGCTGAAATATTGAGGCTGCTGCGCAACTTGATTATTCCCATTTTCATTGGGTTGTTGTTTCTGCAGCATGTTCTCGGTCTCAGTACCAGCACCCGCATCTTCAAGGGCGGAGAGACAGTCCTCTGGATCTGCATTATTCACGCAGCACTCTCTCTGCTCAACTTGACTCTCTTTGAGAAAGCAGAAGCTGATACATGGAGATCTAGAGTCCCCAAGTTGTTAGTAGATCTTGCCCGTCTGTTTTTGATTCTTCTCGGCACAGCCTTCGTTCTGGCCACTGTCTGGGATGCTGATTTAGCCGGGCTGGTGACGGCGTTAGGTGTGAGCTCGATCGTTATCGGTTTGGCGCTTCAAGACACACTGGGAAGTGTGATGTCGGGTATAGCGCTTCTGTTCGAGAGGCCATTTTTCGTAGGTGACTGGCTTGAGGTGAATGGGGTGGTGGGTCAGGTGATCGATATCAACTGGCGTGCCGTGCGCCTGCTGACCCTTGAACAAGAGATGGTTGTGATCCCCCACAAGCTGATCAGTAGTGAAATTATCCGTAACTTCACGCAGCCAACTCCAATACATGCTGAGCGTATCAAGCTTGGTTTCTCCTATAATGATCCCCCAAATCTCGCTCGACAAGTGCTTAAGAGCACCGCCTTGGAAACTAAGGGAGTCCTGACCGATCCGGAGCCCAGTGTCTTTACACTCGATTACTCCGATTCAGCGGTTACATACGAGGTTAAGTTTTTCATCCGAGACTATGCCGACATTGAAAATATCCGTGAGCGATTTATGACCAGAGTATGGTATGCCGCCAAGCGGAGTAATCTTTCAATCCCTTTTCCGATTCGTACTCTCTACCACTTCAATGGCCCATCGTCTCAGCAGAAGGGGATTTCCAAGAAGTTCGCAGAAAGCTTGCAGGCTCTACCGTCCTACGTGCCGCTCAACAAGGAGCAGGAAATGATGCAGGCTCCTTCCATGGGTATCTCCCTTCAGCATTTTGCCGCTGGGGAGAAAGTGGTGCGTCAAGGCCATTCTGGGAATGCACTTTACATCATTGTTTCAGGCCAAGCAGTGATGTCCACCTCCGATACCCATAACCTGGATCGGGAGGTACTCTCATTGCGATCTGGTGAGTTCTTCGGTGAGATGGCCTTGTTCTCGGGCGATCCTAGCTCCGTCACGATAACGGCACTTTATGACCTTGAAGTGATGAAAATATCTGCTCAAGTGGTCAACCAGATGATCGATCGCCAGCCCAGCTTTGCCCGTGAAATAGGTCATATTCTTGAGATCCGACGTCGCGCTATCCATGAGGCCTCACTACTCCAAGAGAAATCAAGCCAGCAAGTCAATACTACTTCGCAGGGCCCAAAGCCAGATGAAACGTATGGCAACTCCATTGGCCATGGGCGTTTTGAAGTTAGCCAAGGAAACTGAACAGACACTAGGTGATGGTCCCCATTCCCCACAGCCGAACTGGGAAGAGGAAAATATGTCAGGTCCATGACGGAAATGCCACAATCAGGGAGAGCCTGATCACTCGTTGAGCACCGGCTCGACCTGTGCCAGAAGCGCAGGCAGTTGCTCACTCAAGGTGATCCATCCCTCCTCCAGGCGCACTCGGTCATAGGCTTGAATCAACACATCCCGCATCCCTGCCATCTCCCGACAGGGATCAGCGGATGTTGCTGGCGGCAGGTGTCGCTCAGCCGCTTGGTGGCTTCTCCAATGATCTCGAGATTGCGTACCACAGCGTCCTGGAGAACGTCGCTTGCCAGAAACGCTTCGCGATCGGGGATGGGAAAGCCTTGAAACCGTCGGATTGCGGTCAGGATGTCGCTCAAGGAATGATGGTCCCTTAGCTCCATCACAGGGGAATCGCATCCCGCTCAGTAGAGGCCAGAGCGGTTGGTTTGAGATTGCGGCGGCGTATCAGATCCACGCGGCAATGCAGCGTGTCCCCTAGGGTCAGCTTCAGGGCGATGCTCTCCAGCAGGCAGGTGCGGGGGGCAGATCCAGGACTGATTCAAAGTCTTAGCTCGAGCTTGGCTCCGGCTGTCGCTGCGCCAGCACCATTACCCCGGTAGCGATGGGTGTCCTCATGCAGCGGGGTGTCACGGATCCAGTGCCAGCCCTCAATGCTCCAGCGGTCGCGCACCTGTCGCAGCAGGGCTTCTGGGGTGGTGCGGAAGCTGGTGAGGACGAAATGGGACTGCCGGAAGGTCTTGCCGCCGCGGGTGCCGACGGCGATCACTTTCACGATCCAGCTGGTGCCGCTCCAGGCCTCGCGGATGTGCTCCGGTGCCTGTTTGGCGCGGAGCGTCCAGGTGATGACACGACGATGACCTTCCTCGAAAACACCTGCCTCAACAGGGATGTGGCGTTTCCCCTGGACCTGGCATCGGATCTGGCGATGCAGGGTCTTCTGGTTCCCGTTGACGGTCAGGAGGAAGTCGGCCCCCTGCTCCTGGAGCTGTTGAAAAACGGGCGCTGCGTGTGCAGGGCATCCTTCTGGCGGTAGATCCGCAGGATCAAATTGAGGTCCAGCTGATCGATCAGTTCAAGTTATTCAACTCAACCGCGGTGACCGACACGAACCCTGGAATAGCTCCAGAGGCTTTGCTGACAGATTTCTGGGAAGCTATACGAGGCCCGCTGCAGGGTCTCGATCAACAAGAACAGGCCGAGTTGGCTGATGGAATGGTTGGCACTTCAGCTCCATCTCTCTGGAGGTGATACCCAGAGGCACCAATTACGCCAGCACAAAATCCAGTGACAGGGCCAGCGGCCACCGTCCGCTGCGAGGAGTCCGATGCCCCATGCAAGTCGTTGTGGTCGCTGCAAGACCTGACCAGCGTGCCAATCGCCCTCAGGAAAAGCCCCCGGGCTTGGGGCGACGGCTGGAGAGGGAGAGGTTCACGCTGGCGCTGGGAGTGACGTTGGGAATGACGTTGACCGGGGCACCGGGGGGGCGCAGCCCAGCCGGCTGCGGCACGGCGATCACGTTGAAGGCCAGCGACCAGCGCTCCCCCTCGCCTCGGAACGGTGGCACCGAATGGGGTTGCCAGGCGGGGAACACATAGAAGTCACCAGGCACCGGATGGGCGTAGTGCACCATGCCGGTGTGGAAGCTCTGGATGTGCCACTCCTCCGGTCCGTGGAAGCAGAGCTGGCCATCGAAGCTGTCAGGACGGATCTGGGGGGGCACCTTCAGGAACACCACCCCGGAGAAGCTACCTCCATGGGTGTGGACCGGGTTGTAGTCACCGGCGCGCTGAGCATTGAGCCAGACATCCACCAGCTGCAGGCCGTAGCGCCCGGGAATCCAGGGACCACGGCCCTGGGGGGGCTGCCGCTCGATCACATGGCGAATCCAGTGGTCACAGCCCGGCAGGATCACCGTGCTGGCCAGGCTGGTCACGGCCGGGTGCTGGGGAGCCAGCTCCCGCTGCTGATCCAGCTGACCGGCCAGCTTCACCGACGCATCAGGAGAGGTGTCCGGATCGGCCAGCACCTGGCCCGCCAGGGTGATGAGCTGGCTGAGCAGAGCGTCCGGCAGGTGCCCCTTGAGCACGTAGCGGGGGAACAGGCTCAGCATCTCCATCGAGGGGGCGTCCTGCAAACCCGTTCCAGCAGAGGACTTTCAGCCTAAGGGACCCATCAGAGAGCTTCGTAGCGCACGTTGAGGTTGAGCGTGCCCGGTCCCAGCGCCGTGGCCTGCAGCACCAGCACAGAGGTTTTGCCGGCCGGGGTGCCATCGACGCTGGTGCCAGTCGGAGGGTCGAAGACCAGATTCAAGCCCCACGGACCTGAAACCGTGTTGACCGTACGCTCCCTGTAGCCCTGGCTGCTGAGCGAAGCGCGCAGCTTGGCAAGCAGGCCCTCGGGCGTGCCGCCCAGCTGGCCGTTGAGGCTGATCTGGCCCAAGGCGTTGGCGGCGAACAGGCTGGGCAGGCCGCTGGGGACAGGCAACTTCAGTCCCTTGAGCAGGGAAGCGGCTGGAGCGGCGAAGGCCGCGCTGGCGGCCAGCAATACCGCCGCGCTGGCCGTGATCAGGGTACGCAGAACGCTCAAGGGGGGAGGTGCGGCAGGGGATCAACCTAAGGCGGTTGGCTGGTGGAGAACGGCGTCATCGGCATGGGCGGCCTGGTGCGAGGGGCGCTGGGGATGCTGCCAGCTGAGCCAGCCCGATCCGCTCAGGCAGAGGGTCATGAGAACCCCGGCGATCAGCCACCAGGGCGGACGGGGGGATCGGTGGCGGCGATGGAGATCAAGCACGGACCAACGATGCCGCCCACCTGTGGCTGTGGTGTGTTCCCGGTGGCCACAGCTGTGGCCGGATGTGACCGAGCTCAGGCCATTGGACGGCCCAGTTATGAGCCAGGCCGTGGAAAGGCCCCGGTTGTCCGGGGCTTTTTACTGCACCGTTCCCGTGCTGCTGGGGCTGTTGCGACAGCCCTTCGCCCGCCGGTGCCATTTGAGTTTCGCGCTTTTCGCGCAGGATTGTGGGTATGGGCTCAGCCGACAGCGGCGGCAGCGCGGTCGAAGTAGGTGCCGATCTCGGAAGCGAGGGCGGAGCAGTCACCGGGGGTGATGCCGTTGAGATCGTTGACGAGGGCCATGGCGGCGTCCTTCATCTTGCGGACCCCTTCAGCCACGGAAGCGCCTGGGACGCCGAGGGCGAGATAGGTTTCACGCAGGCCGTTGAGGCAGCGATCTTCCAGGACGGAAGCATCGCCGGTGAAGACGGCGTAGGTGACGTAGCGGAGGATGATCTCCATGTCGCGCAGGCAGGCAGCCATGCGGCGATGGGTGTAGGCGTTGCCGCCGGGGGCGATCAGGGCCGGCTGCTGATCGAACAGATCACGGGCAGCGTTGGTGACGATCTTGGAGGCGTTGGAGGTGATGCGGTTGACGGAGTCCATCCGCTTGTTGCTGTCTGCGACGACCGACGCCAGGGCATCGATCTGGGCAGAGCTGAGGAATTCGCCGCGGGCATCAGCCTGAGCCACAACCTTGGTGAAGGCGTCGAACATGAAGATGATGCGCTCAAGGTAGACGCTAGGGATCAGAGCCACTGCAGCGCGAAGGATCCTCTCTGGGCTCCTAGCCTTTCAGGATCGGGTTGATGCGCGTTGGCTGGTGTGACTGAGCAGATGGGGAACGCCCCAGCACCTGAGGCGACTGAACCGCTGAGCTGGGAAAAACTGGCCGCCCTGGCGCCGGCTGAACCCGAGCGGGTCAACGGGCCGGCCAGCGCCCAGGCCCTGTTGCGCCTCTTCGGGGCCACCGAAGCGCAGGTGAGGGTCACCCTCTTCCGCGACCACCACGCCTGGTGCCCCTACTGCCAGAAGGTGTGGCTGTGGCTGGAGGAGAAGCGGATCCCCTACCGGATCCGCAAGATCACGATGTTCTGCTACGGCGAGAAGGAGCGCTGGTTCCGCCAGCTGGTGCCCTCCGGCATGCTGCCGGCCCTGCAGCTCGATGGCCGCCTGATCACGGAGAGCGACGACATCCTGCTGGCCCTGGAGAGAGCCTTCGGCCCCCTGGCCTCGGGCATGACCGATGCGGCGGTGCTGCCCCTGCGCCAGCTGGAGCGGGTTCTGTTCCGCGCCTGGTGTCAATGGCTGTGCAGCCCAGGGCTGAGCCCTGCCCAGGAGGAGCGGGCTGCCGCCCAGTTCGATCGGGTGGCCGCTTCGGTGGAGGAGGCCCTGCGCTCCACTCCGGGCCCTTACCTGCTGGAGAGCTTCAGCAGCGCCGATGTGGTGATCACCCCCTACATCGAGCGCATGAACGCCAGCCTCTTCTATTACAAGGGCTATAACCTGCGCTGCCGGCACCCCGCCATCGCGGCCTGGTTCGCGGCGATGGAAACCCGCACCACCTACCTGGCCACCCAGAGCGACTTCCACACCCACTCCCACGACCTCCCGCCCCAGATGGGTGGCTGCCACGCCTGGATCACGCCGGAGCAACAGGCCGCCCTGCGGCGCGTGGATGAAGGGCCCTGGCCCATGGCCAGCCCTGATCCGGAAACCTCCCAGCCGGAGCCGGAGGGCTCGGCCCTGGTGGCCCTGGAGCGGGTGCTGAAGCATCGCCAGGCGATCGCGGCGGTCAACCCCGATGTCCCGGAGCGCTTTGATCGGGCCCTGCGCTGCGCCCTCACCGCCCTGGTGGGCTTGTCCCTGCCCATGCCGCCGGCGGGCTCCGCGGCGGGCCTGCGCTACCTGCGCGATCGCATCAGCGTGCCCCGGGACATGCCGCTGCATGCTGCCCGGCGGCTGCGCCAGGCCCTGGGGGCCACAATCGCGGCGGCAGAGGGACCGAAGGATGCGTTGTCGGTTCTGCCTCGGCAGCATCGCCGCGACCAGGACCCCAGGCCATTCCTTGGGCACGATCGCGCCCCGGCAGCGATCACCCCATGAGTGCACCATGGATCGACCTGATCAGCCTGGAGCAGCTGCAGAATCTCTTGGCCCAGTGGGGATACCTGGTGGTGTTCCTCGGGATGCTGCTGGAGAATGCCGGGCTGCCCCTGCCGGGGGAAACGCTCACCCTGCTGGGGGGCTACGCCGCCGGCAGCGGTCAGCTCAACCTGCTGGGCGTGATCGCAGCCGCCACTGGGGGAGCCGTCCTGGGCGACAACCTGGGCTATCTGGTGGGGCGTCGGGCCGGCTGGGGCCTGGTGCAGCGCGCTGGCGCCATGCTGGGCCAGAAACCTGAGCAACTCGAGAAGCTCCGTCAACGGTTCCTGCGCCATGCGGAGCTCTCGGTGCTGCTCGGACGCTTCGTGGCGGTGCTGAGGGTGTTGGCAGGACCCATGGCAGGCGCCGTGGCGATGCCTTACCGCCGCTTCGTCGTGTGCAACCTGCTGGGGGCGATGCTCTGGGCCAGCTCCATGGTCACCCTGGCCTGGCTGGGGGGTCGCTGGATCCCTCTGGAGCGGATGCTGCGGGGTGTGGTCGAGTTCGGCCTGGGGGCGTTGGTGCTGGTGGTGGTGATCCTGGTGCTGCCGAAGCTGCTATCACGCTGGGAGAAGCGCTGGATCGAGCCGCCTTCCGCCGTCGACCCGCCATGACTCACAGTCGCCTCAAGAGCGCACGACTCCTCGCGCCCCTGGCCATTGGCCTGAGCCTGATGGTCACAGGTATGGGCCTTGCGGCACCTGCTGCGGCCAGGGGGGATGACCTGGCCGGCCAGACCCAGTTCCTGCGTGCCCCCTGGAAGCTCCACTGGCGCACCTATTCCTCCACTGTCTTTGATCGCGGCGGCGAGTATTACGTCACGATCGAGATGCCCGAGGAGGCCGGTGCGGGGCTGGGGGCACTGGAGATCCGTCAGATCTCGGGAGCAGACTGGCGCTTCTCCTTCGACGACTCCCGCACCCGCTCTTTCCTGGGCCAGCCCAGGCGGGAAGGCCCGCCGGTACCAGTCCAGGCCAGCTTCGACGACGCCAGCCGGCTATTTCGCATCACCTTCCCCTTGCCGCCCGCTCCGGGGCAGACCGTGACGGTGGCGCTGCGGCCTTGGAGCAACCCCTCCAGCGCCGATGTCTATCAATTTTCCGTGGTGGCCTTCCCGGCCGGTCCCAATCCCGTGGCCCAACAGGTAGGCATTGCCAGGATGTCGATCTACGCGCTGGTGGATTTCTAATCACCGCCTGAGGGGCGATCTCCCCGGCGTTCGCCCACCACTTGGTGATCCTCCAGACCGGTGATCGCCTCGGGGGTGCTGTAGTGCTTGAACTCCAGCCAGTTGCCCGAGGGATCGATCAGAAACAGACTGCGGTGCTCCAGGGCAGTGCCGGCAAAACGCAGGCGCGGCGCCCCCCCCAGTCTCAGGCCCCGGGCGCGGGCCCTCTGCTCGAGGGCCATGAGCTCCTCGGCGCTGGCGAACACCAGGCCGAAATGACGGGGGTAGATGCCCGTCTGGTGCTGGGGCCCGCCGGGCTCGAGATGGGCCACCAGCTGATGGCCGCCCAGCTCCAGCACCAGGGCCTCGGCACTGCGACGACCGCGCCGGCAGCCCAGCCCCTGCACGTACCAGTGCTCGGTGGCCTCCAGGTCGACGACGGGAAAGGCCAGATGAAACAGGGGCGCGGTCGACATCGCGGCGGAGCTCAGCCCCTGCATTCTGATAGCCACAGGAAAGCCCCCGGTGGACACGCGGGGGCTTTCCGGAGTCGCCCTCAAAGGCGGCGACGGAAGCCGTCGCTGAAGCCCACCGAGGGGGCGGAGCGCTCGTCACTGGCGCGGCTGAGCTGCCAGACATTGCGGCTGAGGCGCTGGGCGGTGATGCCGGCCCGGCGCACCACGGCGGTGCCGGGGCGGGCCCCCAGCAGCAGGGTCACCTCCTGGGTAGAGAGGGGTGCCCCTGTCTCGACCGCCAGGGAGATCACCTCCAGGCGACCCTTCAGGGTCAACACCGTGGCGGAGCCTTCCGCTTCGGCCTCGAGGTCGAGCAGAGGCAGTTCAACGCCCGTGCTGGCCATGCCGCGCATCAGGCCCAGCCCCACCACGGCCAGAGCCTGCTCAGGCTTGACGCCCTGCTCGATCGCGCCGCTGATCCACTCGGAGAAAGAGCTCTGCGCCTCGCTGCGAACGCTGCCGGCTGACTTGACACTGGAGGCGGGGTTCACCGTGTTGGTGGTGGTGCTGGCGGAGTTCACCGTGCTGCTGGATTTCGAAGCCACGGCGCTGATTCTCAGGGGTCTTGAAGTGAAGGTATCGGCTGATCCCGGGCGCGCAAGGGGGCAGCGGTTCAGGAGCAGGAAATGGAAAGGGCCCGAAGGGTAGGATCCACTTGCTTCCTTGAGAACCCAGTCCCCTGGGGATTCGGCCCACTCATTTAGGCCGTTGCAGCACCCATCCCTCAGGTCTCGTTGATGCCCCGTTCGTCACGGATGGATTCCCGCCCGCCGAACGATTCAGGCCGAGGTCGTCAAGTTCGTCTCACCGGCAGTCATAGCCCGGCAGTACAACCGCGCCAGGGCATTGAGCTGCGCGCCTTCGTCTTTCTCGACTCGCTGCAGCCCCAGTTGGCGGCCTATATGGGCACGGTGTCCCAGGGCTTCCTGCCCATTCCAGGTGATGCCTGCCTCTGGCTGGAGGTGGCTCCCGGCATGGCCGTGCACCGCCTCACCGACATCGCCCTCAAGGCCAGCACCGTGCGCCTTGGCCAGAAGGTGGTGGAGCGGGCCTTCGGGTCACTGGCCCTCTATCACCGGGATCAGAGCAGCGTGCTGCTCTCCGGCCAGGCGGTGGTGGACGCGATGGGCACCACGGTGGAGCAGCGCGGTCGTTGCGAGGTGACCTGGGACGAGATCATCCGGGCGATCACCCCCGACCATGCGGTGCTGATCAACCGCCAGAACCGGCGCGGCTCGATGATCCAGGCCGGCATGAGCATGTTCATCCTTGAGACCGAACCCGCCGGCTACGTGCTGATCGCCGCCAACGAGGCCGAGAAGTCGTCGAACATCACTGTGGTGGATGTCAAAGCCGTGGGCGCCTACGGGCGCCTGACCCTGGCGGGCCGGGAGGGCGACATCGACGAGGCCGCCGCCGCCGCCATGCGCGCGATCGAGATCATCAACCGCTGAAGGGCCGGCTGTTGCCGTTCAGACCCAGGGCCCTGGGCAGATCAGACGCCAGGGTGCGCAGGGCCTTGGCGCGGCTGCCGAGCTTCTCCAGCTGATGGGGGGGCATCTCGGCGAGGGTGCAGCCGGCCTCGCGCACGTGCAGCAGACGGTTGTAGCCGTAGCCGGGGGCCTTCACGGGCTGACGCAGGATCTCCCCCCGGCAGATTCCCTCCGCCTCCAGGACGGTGCTGCCGCTGGGGTCAGCCAGGGCCACGGCGCTGATCAGGGCTGCGCTGCGGTAGGGGGTGTCCCCCAGCTCCCGCAGCAGACGTGCCATGCGCTGCTCATCACCCTTGGCGTAGCGGGCTGAATACACCCCCGGAGCACCTCCGAGGGCATCAACCGCCAGGCCCGAATCATCGGCCAGGGCCCAGCGACCGGTAATGCGGGCCACGGTTTCGGCTTTCAAGCGGGCGTTCTCAGCGAAGGTGCTGCCGGTTTCCTCCACCTCCAGTCCCTCGGGCTGAGGGATCACCAGCAGATCCAGTGAGGCCAGCATCGCCTCCATCTCCTGGATCTTGTGGTGGTTGCCGCTGGCGATCACCAGCACGGGCCTGGCCATGGAAACTCAGGCCTGGGTGGCCAGCGGGCGCGGTCCCTGCCTGGGCACGGGGCCGTCGCGGTCGGAGCGGAAGATCAGCTCCAGGTCGCCGGCGTGGTCGGGCAGCAGGGAAATCAGCTCGGCAAAGGCCGTCTGGGTCTGGGGTGCCCCTTTGATCATCGTCTCGGAGCTCATGAGCACCACATCCAGCTCGGGGCCATCGGCCTGGGGCTGCACATCGGCAAAGATCTGAACCACCAAGCCCTGGGGGGGGAGGCGCATCACGCCGCTGAGGTGGGCCGGGCCCTGGTGCTCCAATTCGGCATTCAGGCGCTGCAGTGCAGGCATCAGCTTGGGGATCAACTCATGGCCCGCCGCCGGCCCCCGGGGTTTGAGCACGATGATCAGACGAGCCATCTCCGCCGCTGCGTTCGAGGACCGCATCCTTGCGCAGCGTCGTTCCCATAGGGGTCCTCAACGCTCTCGCTGACAACTGATGGCCAGCTCGAAGGGCACCGCAGTGGTCGGCAGGTCCAGCAGCAGGCTCACCTGGGCGGCCAGATCCTCCGGCTGGGTCATCTCCTGGGGCGGGATGGCCTCAACTGCCGCCGCCATCTCGGTGTTCACCCAGCTCGGGCAGATGGCCGTGACCCGGATGCCCGCCTCCCAGCCCTCCTGGCGCATGCAGTCGCAGAGGGCCATCAGGGCGAATTTGCTGGTGGCATAGGCCGCCAGCCCCCCTCTCACGCGCTTTCCGCTCATCGAGACGAGTGTGATGATCCGGCCCTGGCCGCTGCGGACCAGCCAGGGCCAGGCCGCCCGCGTCAGCCACCAGGGACCCATCAGGTTCACGGTCCAGAGCCGCTCCGGCTCCGCTGCTTCTGTCGCGCTGAACAGCAGCCCGGCGCGGGAGAACACTCCAGCGCAGTGGATCAGACCATCGATCGCGCCAAAACGCTCGGCCGTGGCCGCAACCCAGGCCTCGGCGCTGGCCGGCTCGGTGGCCTCATAGGGGTGCAGAAGCAAAGGCGCCGAGGCCTCCAATGGCGTGCCCGCCACCTCCTGGGGGGAGCGCACCCCCAGGCTCAGGCGGTGGCCCTCAGCCGCAAGGCGCGTGGCGATCGCCCGGCCGATGCCGCGGCTGGCGCCACTGATCAACAGCGTGCGAGGCATTCAGCCCTGGTGGTAGGCCGGGTCGAGCCAGCAGCGGGGCATCGCTTCATCCGAGGGGAACACCAGGTCAGTCTTGGTGAACGACTGTGGATCCTGCATCTCCTCGCCAGCGTGGAAGCGCCCGCTCAGGCAAGCGGCGAAGGGGTCCATCAATTGCTTGACGTCGAGCACCTCCACCAAGCTGCCGTCAGGACGGTACTTCAGGAACATGGGGCCCTCCAGGGGATCTATCTCCGCTGTAGATCCGCCCCGGGCTCTCTGGAGCATCAGCGTGGTGGAGCGTCACCGACTGAGCGGACGCCAGGGAGGGAGCACCGTTGCGCCCAGGCCGCCGCAGCGAACACCGCCGCCATCACCAGGAACACATCGGCGAACAGGCTTACGGTGTTGATGCCGTAGGGCAGGGCAGGGCGGTGCGGTCGGAGCGGCGCTCCAGCTGGCCGAGCCGGTAGGCCTGCCAGGCAAAGGCGGAACCGGGGGCTGTGAACCCTTGTGACCCTGGCGGTCCGGCGCCCCTTTCATCCCTCAGGTTCAGAGCTGGAATCCCGCCCGAAGGGCCGTGATGGAGTTAGTGCTGGCGCTGCTCGCCCTGATCGGGTTCACCGTCCTGCTGCTGGTGTTGGCGGTGCTGGGCCTGGGCTGGCTACTGAACCGAAGCCGGCGGGGGAGCTCCAGCGGGGCCATGGCGGAGGCGCTGCTGCAGCGGCTGGAGAGGGTCGAGGCGCGGCTGGAGAGACTGGAGGGGCTCGAGGGTCTTGGTCAGACCGAGCGGTTGGAGCGGCTGGATCAGACCGAGCCGGCGCAGCTTCGGGAATTGGAGGCGCGGCAGCGAGCTGAGACTGGTGTCGGCTCAGCCGGCGTGAGGCCGCCGAGGCTGCCGCCGCTGGCTTCACCAGCAGCCTCCGCTCCGCCCCCATCTTCGGAGCCGGCCCCTCAGGGACGCTCTTTGGCCAAGAGGCTGGAGCAGGGCATCGAGAACTGGACCGGACGGCTAGGGGCCGCGGCGGTGGTGGCCGGGGTCACCTTTCTGCTGCTGCACAGCGCCTATCGGCTGGAGCCCGCCCAGCGGTTCCTGCTCACCCTGCTGGCGGCGGCGGCCCTGGCGGGGCTCTCCCTCTGGCTGGCCCGCCGGCCCAGCTGGCAGGAACTCTCCGAGTGGATCCGCAGCGCCGCCGGGGCCATCGTCCTGCTGGCCTGCGCCGCTGCAGGGGGATTGCCCGGACTGGGGTTGCAGTGGATTGATCAACCTCTGCCCGCCCTGGCGATTCTGCTGCTGGGCATCGGCCTGAACCTTCTGCTGGCCTGGCGATCACGGCGTCAGGCCCTGGCAGCCGCACACCTGGTGGTCTCGCTGGTGCCCCTGGCGATTGTGCCCCCCTCGGCGATGGCCCTGGCAATCGCCAGCGCCATCGTCCTGATCGGCCTCGGCCTGGCCCAGCGCCGTCGTTGGGATGGGGAACTCCTGCTCGTGAGTGGAGCTGCGGCGCTGCAGCACTGGTTCTGGTTTCTGCAGACCGATCTGCCCTTCCGCAACGAGGGCCTGCGCCCCGTTGGGCTGGCCGCTGCCGTGGTGGTGTTCGGCGCCGGTGTGCTGGTGGTGCACGGGCAGCGGGCCAGGCCCGCCTTGAAGGTGCTGCCGCTGCTGGCCCTGCTCACAAACTGGCTGGCCCTGGCGCTGGCCCTGCTGGCCTATCCCGCCAACCCGCTGGGCCGGGCCCTGGGCTGCGGCCTGGCGGCCCTTCTGGCCCTTGGTCTGGCCCGGCGCGCGGGCCGCCGCGGCGAGGCCTGGTTGCAGCGGGCCGAGCAGTTGATCGCCCAGTTGCTGGTGATCAGCGCGCTCTTCAGCCTCGGACCGCTGATGGCCAACGGGCTGGTGCTGCTGCTGGCGGTGCTGCTGGCCTGCCTGGTGTTCCTCCGCATCTCCTCTGCCGGTGGCGAGAGCTGGTGGCCACGGATCAGCTGGGGACTGAGCCTGGGCTTCGGAGTGCTGCTGGCGCTGGTGGGCCTGATCCCAGCGATCGGACCCAGCAGCAGCCAGAACGCCATCACCCTGCTGCTGGGGGCGGGGGCAGCGGCAGCCAGCGGCGTGGATCTGGCCAGGGCTGCTCCAGAAAAGCCCCAGGCCCGAGCCAGGCCCAGCCTGGGCTGGCTCAGCGCTGGGCTGGTGGTCAGTGCGGCGGTGCAGGCCCTGGCGGGCGGTTGGATGGAGTGGCTGGCGCTGGCGGCGCTGGGCACGATGGTGGTGGTGGCGAAGCGGGTACGGGCACCGGGAGTGCTGGTGGGCGCCCAGGCCGCTGGCCTGGTGGTGCATGGGCTGGCCTGGCTGAACCTGCTGCTGGCAGCCCCCTGGCCGGCCGGACCCGTGAGCTTGCGTTTGTTGCCGCTGCTGCTGCTGGCGGGGCTGTTGCTGCAGGCCGGGGCCGGGGGGCGGGAGCGCCAGGCCGCCATCGTGCTGCTGGCGATGGATCTGGGGCTGGCCGCCCAGCTGCTGCTTGCTCCGCTCTCGTCGCTGCTGCCTGCCACGGCCTGGTTGCTGCTGGCGCTGCCCCTGGCGGATCTGGCAGCACGGACCTCGGCACGAACGGCACGGACCCTGCTGCTGGTGGGAGCGGGGTATCTGCTGGCGGTGCTGGTGGTCTGGCCCGTCTGGGTGCTGCCCTCCACGGCGCAGCTCGGGCTGATGCTCTGGAGATGGCCACTGGAAGGGCTGGGCCTGGCGGTGCTGCTGCGCTGGTGGCGAATCAGCCACCAACAGCCACTGAGCAACGACCCCGGCTGGAGGCGCCTTCGCCCCTACTTGCTGGAAGCGGTTCTGCTGAATCTCAACTTGATCCTGCTCTGGGAGTTCTCCCCTGCCGCGCGGACCCTGGCCTGGGCCGCTCTGGCCCTGCTGCTGATCAGCCGCTACGGCAGCCGCTTCTTCCAGCCACGGGGAAGGCTCTATGCACTGCCGATCAGCTGGCTCGGCCTGCTGCAGCAGGTACTCGCCCTGCGCGGCCTGCGCCTCAACGGCGGCGAGTGGGGCACAGGCGATCAGCTGCTGATCGGGCTGGGAGTGCTGCTGCAGATCGCTTTCGTGGTGTGGCAACACCGGCAGACGCCCCGGGAGGCCATCGATGCCCCAGGAGTTCTGGCTGGTCCCACGGCCCTGCTGCAGCGGCTGGAGGGTCAGCGACTCGCGGCCATTGATCTGCCGATGCTGGTGGGGCTGGCCCTGGCGATCTACTGGCGCTTCGATGCCGGCCTGCTGACGCTGCTCTGGTCAGCCCAAGCGTTCCTGGTGTTCTGCCTGGGGGCCTGGTTGCGCAACAACCCCCTGCGCCATTTGGCTCTGGCAGGACTGGGGCTCTGCCTGCTGCGGCTGCTGGTGATCGACCTGGCCCGGGCCGACATGGGCCTGAAGGGGGTGGTGTTCGTGGGGGTGGGGCTGCTGCTGCTGGCGATGAACGCCCTGGTGAACCGCTTCAGCGACCGCTTCGGCTGACGCCCCTAACGCAAGCTCCGCCTTGAAAGTCAGCGGTGCTCGATCAGTTCCTTCAGGGGGTATCGCACCTTCTCGAGACTGGCGTACTTGTCTTTGGCGCTGCGATAGCCGGCGGCGCAGACCACACAACTGCGGTAGGGGGTGCCGTCGAGGGCGAGCAGGCGGTCGTAATCGGGCGGTGAAAAGCCTTCAATCGGGCAGGTGTCGACCCCGAGCAGGGCCGCTGTCGTCATGAAATTGCCCAGGGCAATGTACGTCTGATTGCTCGACCAGGCATCGATCTGGGCGCTGCGGTGACCCACCACCAGGTCCTTGTGCATCAGCTCGCGGTAGCCGGCCAACGACTCCGGTTCAAGAGCGCGGGCGGCGGCGGTGGCGGTGATCAGGCGGTCGAGATCACTGTCCTCGATCTGGCGCCGTGTCAGGAACACCACCAGTTGGGAAGCCTCAGTGATCTGGGCCTGGTTCCAGGAGAACGGCCGCAACTCCTTGCGCAGTGCCGGATCGTCGATGACCAGGAATGTCCAGGGCTGCAGGCCATAGGACGAGGGGGTCAGCACCAGGGCCTGCTCAAGGGCCTCCCATGTTTCGGTGGGGATCTTGCGCTCAATGTCGAACTGCTTGGTGGCATAGCGCCACGTCAACGAGTCGAGCAGATCGGTGTTGGCGATCGGCATGGGATTCTCCTGTGAAGAAAATCTTAAGGAGCTTCGATCAGACTGTGGTGCTTGTGCCAACCTTGGTGCCGTCACAGGGCCCGTTGGACCGGCTGGGGCAAAGCCCCTCGTGGCCGCGGTCCCCGTTTCCCACTCACCCACCGCTCAGCACCGATGGAGCACTGTTCCTTCACTGGCCAGGCGATCTGGCTGAAGCGCTCCAGAATCCAGGCGCTGCGCAGCCGCCTTCTGGACCTCCAAATGCGGCTGCAAGGCCAGATTCAGAACCTGCCGCTGGGCAACGAGGACTGGCTCGACACGGAGCGGGAGCTCAATGCGGCAGAAGCTGCCCTGTCCCAGTTAGGGGACTGGCGGCTGGGCTGAACAACGGACCTCAGCGACTGCAGGGAAACTCATCCCGGGAGCCCACCAGCAAGCTGAACTGGGGTCGCTCGGGATCGGCGGCAGACCAGTACCACTTGCCGTCGGAGTAGCTGGGAGCGCCATTGGTGTTGGTGCGCGGCAGCTGCAAGCTCAGATCGCGCCAACGCAGCACTAAGAAAGCACCCGGAGCAGTGCCGGCACTGGTGTTGGGGATGCCCGGCGCATCAACGGCACCGGCATGAACTTCGGCCAGCATGGGATCTCCGGCGCAGAGGTAACGCTCCGGCGGAGCGGCCCAGGCGGGAGACACCAAAAAACCGCCCAGAAGCAGGGCGGCCAGCAGAACAGCAAACAAGCGCATAGCAACGGAGGGGCTCAGCATTCGCTGAGCCAGGCGTAGATCAACCGATGCCGAGTAGGCCGCGGGTGAAGGCCTCGCCGCCCAGGGCAAATTCAGTGGCCAGGAGGGCAATGAAGCCAAGCATGGCCATGCGGCCGTTCAGCTTCTCGGCGCGGTCATGGAAACCCCAGCCACTCTCGGGGCTCACCACTTCCATGCGGGGCTCGGTGGCGAAGGCATTGAGGCGGCCGCCATCTTCTGTGGTGACGGTGGCACCGCGGATTGTGGCGCGCTCGCTGGAGGTCACAGGAGCCGCGCTGGGAGCGGTGGCGGTGGCTTGAGCCATGGGGGTCTCCGTTTCGATGAAACTAATGTAACACATTGTTGCGGATCATTGCAAGCCTCCCCGGGCCTGCGGGCTCGCCATCATCAAGAGCAGATCCCATCAGCTCTTACGTGTCCGCCCCCTCCTCCAGCTGTGATCTGGTCGTGATCGGCAGCGGCCTTGGCGGGCTCAGCTGTGCCGGCCTGGCCGCCCTGCACGGACTCGATGTGGTGGTGCTCGAAGCCCATGACCGCGCCGGCGGGGCCGCCCATGGTTTCGAGAGGCGCGGCTTCCAGTTCGAATCGGGGCCTTCGCTCTGGAGCGGTCTGGGCCGCTGGCCCAGCAGCAACCCCCTCTCCCAGGTGCTGCGCGCCCTCGGCGAGAGCGTGCCCGTCGCCACGTATCACGACTGGGGGCTGCTGCTGCCGGAGGGTTCCCTGCGAATCGGTGTGGGGCCCGAGCCCTTCATCGCCGCGGTCCGTGAGCTGAGGGGGATGGCAGCAGCCGAGGAATGGAGCGCCTTCATGACCTGGCTCCAGCCCTACAGCCAAGCCGCCCTGGCCTTGCCACTGCTGGCCCTGCGCCCGGGTCTGGGCATGGCCGCCGTGCTGGGAGTGCGCCGCTCCGCCCGGCTGGCCCGGCTAGCCCCGCAGCTGGCCGCCCTGGGGGGCGCCTTCGGGCCGATGGCACGCCGCCACCTGCGTGATCCCTTCCTGCTGCATTGGGTGGACCTGCTCTGTTTCCTGATCTCGGGCTTGCCGATGGATCAGACCAGCGCCGCCGCCATGGCGACCCTGTTCGCCGACTGGTTCGACCCCGGCGCCTGCCTGGAGTACCCCTTCGGCGGCAGCCCCGCTGTGGTGGCCGCCCTGGTGCGGGGCCTGGAGCGCCACGGCGGAGCCCTGCACACCAGCTGCCCCGTGGCCGAGGTCATCCTGGAGGGGGGTGCTGCCCGGGGGGTGCGCCTGGGTGATGGCCAGCTGATCCGCGCCCGGCGCGGGGTGGTGAGCAACGCCAGCCCCTGGGACACCCTCGCCCTGCTGCCCCCTGGATCTGGCCACAGCCGCTGGCGCCAGCAGCGAGCCGCCACTCCGGCCTGCGCCAGCTTCCTGCACCTGCACATGGGCCTGCGTGGCGAGGGACTGCAGGATCTGCCGGTCCACCACGTCTGGGTGGGCGACTGGGAGCGGGGGATCGGCGCCGAGCGCAACATGCTGGTGCTCTCGATGCCATCGCTGCTGGATCCCTCCCTGGCCCCCCAGGGTCAGCACGTGCTGCATGGCTACACCCCGGCCAACGAACCCTGGGAGCTGTGGCAAGACCTGGAGCCTGGAACGGAGGCCTACGAGCAGCTCAAGCGCGAACGCTGTGCACTCTTCCGCCAGGTGCTCGGCGACATCATTCCCGATCTGGAGGAGCGCGTGGTGATCGAACTCCACGGCACCCCCCGCAGCCACCAACGCTTCCTGCGGGTGCATCAGGGCAGCTACGGCCCGGCCCTGGGGGCAGGGCAGGGGACCTTCCCCTCCGGATCCACGCCGATTGAGGGGCTCAGTCTCTGTGGGGCGGGGGTGTTCCCCGGCATCGGCGTGCCGCCGGTGGCGGTCAGCGGAGCGATGGCCGCCCATGGCTTTGTTCCCGTTTCCCGGCACAGGGCGCTGCTGGAGAGCCTGGATCTGCTCAGGCCTTGAGCCCACGGCACGTACTCTTCCCCCAGTGCGACAGATCAGCGGGTGCTGAAGGGCAGTGACAACCGGGTCGAGGAACTGAAGGCTCTGGGCTGGTCAGCCGAGGACCTCAGCAAGTACGAGGAACTCTGGGAGTACCGCCAGCGCTGGGGTGCGATCAACCTGGAGCTGGCGGAACGCGTCTTCCTGCGTCAGGCCGAGGCGGCCCTGCCCAAACGGTCCGCCCATGGCAAGGGTGGAGGGCGCAAGACGATCCAGGAGAAATCCCACTACCGCTGGCTCAGTGCCCAGCTGGAGGCCATGCGCAGCAGCCCCGTCGAGACGGGCCTGGAAAACGGCCGCATCGGTGCCTGGCCGATCGTGCTGGAGGAAGAACTGCGTGCCCTGGCCTACTACCAACCGGTGCTGGGCCTGCCAGACACGCTCAAGGCCAAGGCCCTGATCCCCGCCCGGGAGCGCTGGATCGAAGCCGCCGCCGTCAGCGGCGAAACCCTGTCCTTTGATTTCCCCGCCGCCCTTGAGGCCATCCGCCAGAGCGGCACGCCCAGCTGGAAATCCCTGCGCTCCGAAGCCGCTGAGAATCCTCTGAGTTATCCGGTGCTCGATGCCGAAGCTGCCGCCAGCTTCCGCGCCACGGTGCGCCAGGAGGTACTGGCGCTTACCCGCAGCACCTTCCCCTCCCTGGCCGAAACCAGCAAACCCGAACCTCCCGACGACTGGCAGCCCAGCCACTGAGGATCTGGAAGAGGATCAAGGGGAGCTGTCGATGCACTCACCATGCTGACGATCATGCCCATGGGTGATTCGATCACCCATGGTTTCAATGTTCCAGGCGGCTACCGCAAACCGCTCGACGAGCTCCTGATCTCCTTGGGCCTCAGCCCCAATTTCGTCGGTCGCTATTCCCAGTCAGGCGATACGGCATCCGACCGCGATCACTGGGGACGGCCCGGATGGGGGATCTCCCGTACCGATGCCACGATCGGCGGCAGGAGTTACGTGTCGCTGCAGGCCAATGAAGGACCCCAGGGCGCGATTCGTGACGGGCTGTTCCAGGACCTGGATCAGGCCATCAGCACCAGCTACTTCTCCAGAGAGCAAGAGTCGATCAACATCCTGTTGCTGATGGTCGGCAGCAACGACATCGTCCACCAGGTGGTGGAAAGGCAGGATGGAGCTGTCGCGGCCGGCGACCGCAACAACGATGGCCAGGGTGAGCAGCAGAACAGGATTGCCGAAGCCACTATCAACCGCCTCAAGGCTTTCCTAGATGAGGTGAACCGCCTGGCAGCCAGGGATGCGCTCCAGCTGGAGTTGATCGTGGCCACCATTCCCACCATCACCCAGGACTGGAACCAGGATCGACTCAGGGACCCCATCAGTTCCGTGATTCTCCAGGAACTCCGCGAGTACAACGACTTCATCCGCGACACCCTGCCGGATCTGCGTTTCTCCCAGCTGCGGCTGCGGGTGGTGGATCAGTTCAAGACCGTCGGCAACGATCTGATTGATGGCCTCCATCCGTCGAGCCAGGCCTTTGAACGCATGGCCGCCACCTGGGCGATGGCCATTGAGCAGGTCGCGGCAGAGCGAGTCCCTACCCCGATATTGATGCCGTTGGTTCATGGCCTCCAGGTGAATGAGGCGGGGCAGCTGGCGGTGGTGCCTGGCGATGCAGCCATCAGCGGTATCGAGCTCAACGGCGATGCTGTCGCCGACGATCTGCTGCTGGGCAGCGCGGACCTGGATCAACTCAGGGGTCTGGGCGGCAATGACAGCATGCGGGGCCTGGCTGGGGACGATCGCCTCTTCGGCAACCAGGGCGATGACCTGATCCTGGGCAATCAGGGCCACGACTACCTGGTGGGCGGCCAGGGCGATGACCTGATCCGCGGTGGCCGGGGGCGCGATCTGATCAGCGGCGGGCTCGGATCCGACATCCTCTTCGGAGGCTTCGGGGCCAATATCGTTCTCTCGTCGGTTGATGGCTACGCTGACACCCTGGTGATCAGCAGTGATCGATTCTTCGCCAATCCGTTCGATGGCGGTGCAGCTACCAACCTGCTGGGAGTGAAGGTGGATGTGATCGAAGCAATCGACGACCTTGACCAGATCGTGATCCTGGGGGTGGACTCAGCCGATCTTTCCCTGGCACCCACCCGCATCACCGACTCCGGAGGCCGCGGCCTCGAGGGCCTGGGGATCTACGCCCGCGGCAGCCTTGAGGCTCTCCTAATGGGCAGCAGCCTGGATCCTGGGGTCCTGGCCGGCCGGATCAGCGGAGTGATCAACGAGGATCTCCTACAGCTGGGTTGACCCTAGGGGGAGGAACGACCTTGACAGGCCTCCTTCAGCAACTGGGTCTCAAAGGCGGCCTGGGGCTTCTCCCAGCCCTTCCAGGCCATCGCTGCGCCGGTGACGTTGATCTGGCCGGCCTTGCAATGGACCGAGAGATACATCATCTGGCCCTTGGCATTGCGGCTGCGGGTCACCAGGCTGCCGTCCATCAGCTGCCAGCTGGACGAGTCGATCGAGAGCGGGCCATAGGCGCGCCAATCGGCCGCCATCGCCGGCTGGGCCGGCAGGACCAGAGACAGCATCCACCCCGGCAGGAGCCCAGAGGCCGTGGGGCCGGCCGGGGGTTGCGGGCGGAGTCTTGGATCAGGGGCTGCTGGCGCCAGCAGCATGCGCACGATCACTACCGCCAGATTGACGGCAATCAGGGCGAAGGCCAGGGCCCCCACCCCAGCCAGAACCCGCAGCCCCAGGGGGCGGGAGGGGGCATGGGCCAGTTCGAGGTCGTCGAGATCGTCGAGGTTCTGGGGCATTCAGTGGATCGGCGGGGCCTAAGGGGTGGGTTTGGCGGCAGGCGGGCTGGTGGTGTACTCAACGCTGCAGCGGTAGCGGAAGCTGTCGCCGGGGGTGACGATCTGCTGGCAGCGGCTGCCGGTCACCGTGGCGCCCTGGGGGACCTGGCTGGTGGCCGCTTGAAGGGCACTGTCCTGGTCGATGATCGAATCGGCCGTGACGGAGCCGGCGCTGGCGGGAAGCGCTCCCAGCAGCAGGACGGCCGCGAGGCCGCCGAGGGACCGAAGCATGGTTGCCGTCATGTGATATGAGGAGGGTGGAATCGGGACCGCCTCAGGGTTTGGTCGGCACCTCTTCCTTGAAGTCAACCATCAACTGCATGGTTTCGGTGAACAGCCCAGTGACGTCCTGGGTGAGGGGAGTTTTGCCCTGGGGGCCGAACCAGCGGTCGAAGATGCCCCGCTCCCTGGGCTGCTGACGTAAAAACCCCTGCATATAACGGATCAGGGCCAGGTCTACCACCCGCTGGAAGGAGGAGTTGTTCTGGGGCACCATGCAGGCGATGCCCTCCCGGGAGTAGGTGTCCGCTGACACCTGGAAGGGAGACTGGCCGCCCTGACGCTGCAACCAGGCGTAGAGCAGCATGCCGTCGTCGGCGAAGGCATCGATGCGGCCCTGCTGAAGCGCCTCATAGCCCGCCTGCCTGTTCTTGAGCAGCACCACCGAGGCGGCCGGCTGGCGGCTGGCCACCGCCAGGGCACTGGTGGTGCGTGGCATGGCACCCACTCGCTTGCCCGCCAGCGATTCGGGAGAGGAGAGGCCAGAGCCCTTGGGCACCAGCAACTGGGTGCCGGTGATGCCGTAACTCACTGAGAAATCCACCTTCTCATCGCGGCTCCAGGTGAAGCTGCTTGCATCGCAGACCAGGTTCACCGCCCCCGATTCCAGGCTGGAGAGGCGCTGGTCGGTGTCGAGGGGCACCAACTTCAGCTGGATCGGGCGGCCGGTCTGACGCTCGATCTCCTCCCGGATCAGGTTCATCATGTCGATCGAGTAGCCCACCAGCTGCCCCTGCTCGTTCTGGTAGGCGAAGGGGAAGGCATCCCGGCTGGTGCCTCCCACCAGGACACCCGAGGCCGCCACCGACTCCAGCAGGGAGGTGGCGGAAGCCGGTGCCGCCAGGGCCAGAGCGGCGAGGAGTTGCAGCAGAGGGAGCAGACGTTTCACCAGCAAGACTCGACTCACCAACTGAATTGAACTGGAATCAACATAGTCCAAAGGCCCCAAATCAGAGGGCCTGAAAGTAAAGACTAGCCGCCATAATCACGTAGGCGGCCAGCAGCACCCCCCCTCCAGCCAGTCGGAGCGGCCATCGAGGCTCACCAGATTGCTCACCAGCACCGCCGTGATCACCGCCACCAGCTCAAAGATCTCGAAGCTGAGGTCGAGGGGATGCCCCAGCAGGGGACTCGCTAGCACCAGCACTGGCACCGCCAGCAGGGCCACTAGCAGGGTGGAGCCCATCGCCACAGACACCGCCAGGTCCATCTGATTGCGGCGGGCCATGGTGATCGCGGTGAGGAATTCCGCCGCTCCGCCCAGCAGCGGCAACAGCACCACCCCCGTGAACAGAGCCGTGGGCACGAGCTGGCTGGTCACGGATTCCACCACGCCAACGAAGATCTCCGACACCAGCGCCAGGGCGGTGGTAGCCCCGATCAGCACCAGCAGCAAGGGCAGCGGACTGACGGCTGCTTCCCCATCGCGGCACTCCGCCTCCGCCACCTCATAGAGGGCCCGGTGGATGCGCAGCGAATAGATCAGGGTCAGTCCATAGACCAGCAGCAGCACCCAGGCCACGAATCCCGAGAAGGCCTGGGTGCGCTCCAGCGCCACCCCTGTGGAGAACATGGCAATGCTGGGAATCAGGATCGCCAGCCCAGAGCAGGCGAAGACCACGCTTTCTCCCCAGTGCAATCGCTCAGCCGCCCATGAGAGCGGTACCAACACCAGCCCAGCCGTGGCAAGGTCCGTCGGGTGAACATCGGCAGCGATCTGGCTGGGGGCATTCTGTGCCGAACCAGGCCAGTAGGCTCTGCCGGCCAACAGAGGACTGAATAGCTTGGAGGTGGGTAGTTTCGCCACATTCAATATCGCCATCGTGGTGCTGGCGATCGGGCGTTGGCTCAACCAGCGCGTGGCCGTGCTGCGCCAGTTCAACATTCCCGAGCCGGTGAGCAGTGGTCTGCTGGTCTGCGTGCTGCTGGCGCTGGTGCATGCCATCAGCGGGCTGGAGGTGGGCTTCAACCTGGCCACCCGCGACTTTCTGCTGCTCTATTTCTTCGCGGCGATCGGCCTCAGCGCCGACGTACGCACCCTGATCGCCGGCGGCCGGCCGCTGCTGGTGCTGGTGGGGTTAACCCTGGGCTACATGGTGCTGCAGAACCTCACCGGTGTCGGCGTCGCCAGCCTGATGGGGCTTGATCCCCTCAAGGGGCTGCTGGGGGGTTCGGTGTCGCTGCTGGGGGGGCACGGCACGGCAATCGCCTGGGCACCCCGCTTCGTGCGCGACCACGGCATCGACAACGCTCTTGAGATCGGCATCGCCTGCGCCACCCTGGGTCTGGTGCTGGCCTCGCTGATGGGGGGGCCGGTGGCCCGCTTTCTGATCCGTCGCCATGGGCTGCGCTCCGGCCCCACCGATGGCCCCAGCACTGGCCCCAGCACTGGCGCCGGAGAGCGGGCCGACACCCCCTCGGATCTGCGGCCGGTGACCTATTTCAGTCTGCTGAGCACGCTCTTCTGGCTGAACATGAGCCTGGCGGTGGGTGAAGTGCTGCACAGCGGCCTGCAGACCATCGGCAGCAACCTGCCACCGTTCGTCTGTGCCCTGTTCGGCGCGATCCTGCTCACCAACCTCGTGCCGCGCCTGCTGCCCCGGATGCGCTGGCCGGCTGGATCCCGTCCTCTGGCGCTGATGTCGGAGATCTCCCTGGGCATCTTCCTGACGATGTCGCTGATGAGCCTTCAGCTCTGGACGATCGCGGGCCTGGCGGGTCCGATTCTGATCATCCTGGCGGCCCAGTTCCTGGTGGCTCTGGTCTTCGCCGTGGTGGTGGTGTTTCCGGCGATGGGCAGCAGCTACGACGCCGCGGTGATCTGCTCCGGCTTCGGTGGGATTTCCCTGGGGGCCACCCCCACGGCCATGGCCAACATGGCGGCGGTGAGCCACCGCTACGGTCCCTCTCCCCAGGCGTTCATCATCGTGCCGCTGGTATCAGGGTTCTTCGTGGACATCAGCAACGCGGTGGTGATCCAGCGCTTTCTCAACTGGCTCGGCTGAGGCTGTAACGGATCTGGGGGCAGCCGGTAGGGTGAGCGGCTGCAGCACAACCGATCAGGGGAGCCGAGATGGCGATTGCACTGGGAATCAACGGGTTCGGGCGGATCGGACGGCTGGTGTTTCGCCGCAGCTTCGAGATCGAGGGGATCGATGTGGTGGCGATCAACGATCTGATCGAGCTTGATTACATCGCCTACATGCTCCGCCACGATTCCACCCACGGACGTTTCCGCGGCGAAGTGGACACACGCGATGGTCAGCTGATCGTCAATGGCAAGGCCATCCGCGTCAGCGCCGAGCGGAATCCGGCGGACCTGAACTGGGGGGCCGTGGGCGCCGAAGTGGTGCTCGAATCCACCGGTCTGTTCCTCACCGATGCCTCAGCGCGGGCCCACATCCAGGCGGGCGCCAGCAAGGTGGTGCTCTCGGCCCCCTCCAAGGACGACACGCCGATGTTCGTGATGGGGGTGAACCACCACACCTACGCCGGCCAGGACATCGTCTCGAATGCCTCCTGCACCACCAACTGCCTGGCCCCGATCGCCAAGGTGCTGCACGACAACTTCGGCATCCGCGACGGGTTGATGACCACCGTCCATGCCATGACCGCCACCCAGAAAACGGTGGATGGCCCCTCTGCCAAGGACTGGCGCGGTGGCCGCGGGGCCGGCCAGAACATCATTCCCTCCTCCACCGGCGCCGCCAAAGCCGTGGGCAAGGTGATCCCCTCCCTCAACGGCAAGCTCACCGGCATGGCCTTCCGTGTGCCCACGCCCGATGTGTCAGTGGTGGATCTCACCGTGAATCTGGAGCGCCCCGCCAGCTACGAAGCGATCAAGGACGCGATGAAAGCGGCCGCCGCGGGGCCGATGGCCGGGGTGCTGGGCTACACCGAAGCTGATGTGGTGTCGTCGGATTTCCTTGGTGAAACCTGCACCTCGGTGTTCGATGCCGGCGCCGGCATCGCCCTCACCGAGACCTTCGTCAAGGTGGTGGCCTGGTATGACAATGAGTGGGGCTATTCCTGCAAGTGCCTCGACCTCATCCGTCACATCAGCGCCTGAGGGGCTGGCGGATGCGGGGATCTGCGGTTGATTGAGCTCTGCAGGTCCCCTGCACCGCACCCCTCGATGGAGTTCCCAACCTTGTTGGTCAGGCTCGTGAGCCGCCCGCCCGGCCATGACCGGGCCCTGGTCCTGCGCAACCGCCAGGGCCGTGTCACCGGGGGGTACCACAACGCCAGGCTGCTCGACCCGGAGCAGACCAAGGCGCTGATGGCCGACCATCACTGGGATGTGGTGCCCGGCATGGACGCCAGACGGGGCTGATCCCTCAGCTCTGCAGCGAGCGCATCAGGCTCTGGAGGTGGCGGCTCTCCAGTTGCAGCACCCGCCGGGCAAAATCGGGGTCACGCTCCAGCACCGCATCGAAGCCATCCACGGGCACCGCCAGCAGCCGTGTCCCCTCCTCTTGGGCCACGATCGTGTTCTCCGAGGCGCTGTGGCTGAGCACCTCCAGCTCATCGAGCACCATGCCGGGGAGCAACGGCTCCAGGCGAAGGCCATCGGCCTCCTGGTAGCGAACCGCCGCCCGCCCCGCGATCAGCAGCAGCAGTTCGCGGCAGGTGTCACCGGTTTCAGTGATCAGCTCCCCGGCGCCGAAGCGGCGCAGCTGCGAGACCGCCGCCAGCTGCTCCAGGCTGGCGTGGCTGGTGCCGCTGAAGAAATCGCTGGCGGCCAGGTGAGCCCGCATTTCCAGCTCCGGCAGATCCTCGAGCTCGGGCAGCGGCGCTTCGGGCGGGCCCACAACCTTGAGCACCTCCGCCAGGGGCACGGGCGCGGTGGCGGGATCGAGGCCACTGGCCAGCAGGCGGGCATGGTTGGGATCAAGCCGTGCCAACAGGAATAGTGCAGCGGCCCGCAGAAGCGGTGTGCGCTCCTGCAGCAGATCTTCCAGGCTGGAGAGGGTGGCGGCGAGGGGACAGGCCGGCGGCTCCTCCGCGGCAGCTGGCGGCTCCTGTTGCAGGAGCGCCAGCACGGGCGCTGAGAGTTGTCGCTCCCAGCCGCCCTCGGCCAGCACCACGGGCAGGTTCACCGGCCTCAGGGCGTGAAGCCTGGAGGCCCACTCCAGCGCTTCCGGCTGCTCCTTCAGCTCAGCCAGAACGCTGAGCATGGCGCGCACGCTCAGATCCTTTCGCTGCAACAGGGAATCAGCGAGCAGATCACGCACCAGCGGCTGATCCGCCAGCACCGGCTGCAAGAGGCTCAGGCGGACCTGTCTCAGCTCGGAGAAGCGCGACAGCATCGCCTCCAGCTTCTGCAGGGCCGAGATGCTGGGGTCCAGACCCTCGAGCACGCTGGCCGCTTCATCCGGGCTGATCGAATACTGATTGCGCAGGCTTCGGATCACCTCGGGATCGGCCTGACGGCTCTTGAGCAGCATCAGCCGTTCCAGGGATTTGCTGTAGCCGCTGAGGCGCACCTGATCCTCGAGGCTGCGGCGACCGTCGGGATCGAGCAGGTCGGGGTTCTCCACACCCACCGACTCGAGCAGCAGGCTGTGTTCCTCGTCGCTGATGCCGATCTCCCGGCGCATCTGGCTCAGCACCTCCAGACTGCTGGAGGCGTTGGCGTAGCCCTCCTGGAGCGCCTCCCTCACTACCTCCTTGTACACCTGCTGGCGTTTCTCGCGGGTGAAGGCCGGCAGCACCTTGGCGAGCACGTAGACCTCATGGGGGCTGAGGTCGGCCAGCTGGCGGCCATCGAGGTAGCGCCCCACATCGAGATCGAGCTTCTCCAGCTGGCGGCGGAAGCGGCTGGCCAGGTTCTCGCGCTGGTGCAGATCGGCGCTGCGCTCCCAGGAGCGGTAGAGCCAGAGGCTGCTCACCGCCACCACTACGGCATCGAAGAGGGTCTGCACCCAGGCAGGCAGCAACAACAGCAGGGGCCGGCCAGAGAAAAGAAAGAAGAAGTTGAACACCAGAAAGGTGGACAGCACGAAGATCTGATGCCGCCCGAAGCGGCCGCTGCGCTCAATCCAGCGGCCCACTCGCACACCAAGCCAGGTGAACAAACCGAGCACCAGCGGAACCGCCACCAGCCGGGGCACATTCAGGCTCTGGCCGAAGAGGAACAGTCCGGGCCGCAGCAGCCTCGACAACTGATCGCTCTGGCGCAGCCAGGCCCCCGAGAAGTAGTAGTCCCAGGTGCCGGCGTAGAGGTAGTAATAGAGGAAATAGCCCACCACCAGGCCCACGTAGGCATAGCGCTCGAAGCTGAACTCTCGGGTGCCAAGCCGAGTCCAGTACATCCTCTCGGCGTCGATGTCGATGCAGGGTTGCTGGCAGGCCACGCAGGCGCTCTGTTCACTGCCGTCGGCTAGCACGGTGCGGCACATCGACTGGGTGATCGGTTTCTCGCTCAGGTGGGCTTTGCTGCCGAGCAGGCCCGCCGGAGTGGAGTAGACGCTCTGCACCGGCGCCATCGGGCAGAAGTACTGGCACCAGGCCTTGCCGCCATAGAGCCAGCCCACGCTGATGGCGGCGGCGATTGTGAACAGCAGCCAGCCGGCCAGCACCAGCCGATCGGCATTGAAGAAGAGGATGCGCCCGCAGAGACCCACGAACAGCCAGCCGAACTGGAGTTGGGGGTAGTGACGAGCCAGCCAGGAGTCGTCGGCCACCTTGGCCAGCTGCTGGCGGCGCTCACCGGTGCGCGGGTTGACCTTGGTGCGCTGACGCTGCAAGCCCAGGGCCCGGGGGATCTGCGAGAGAAAGGAGAGGGGGCAGATGCGCCGCCAGAGCTCATGGCCGAAGAGCAGCAGGATCAGCACCGCCGCCGGCACCACCACCCCCCAGAAGGCGGTGGTGCCCAGGGGATAGGGGGTCTCACTGAGGCAGACGCCCTGCACCGTCACGCAGCCGTCGGGCAGGCGCAGGGGGCTCCAGGGGTGATCCGCCTCGGTGAAGCGCGGCGTCCAGGGGTCGTAGAAGAGCGAGGCGATGATCAGCAGCCAGGCACTGGTGAGAATCCAGCGGATGCCATGCATCCGTGCCTCAGACACCTCAAAGGCCATCAGGCGGGGCCACACTGGCGCGAACCCTAGATGGATCGCCCTGACCCTGCCTGCCACCCGCCGCTACCTTGCCCTGCCGGCCGTTCTGGGTCTGGCGCTGGTGGCCCTGCCGCCGCTGCTGCCCCGTGCCCTGGCCCAGAGCGGGGTCACCATTCCCCTGCCGGAGCCCCAGGGCCAGACCCTGCTGCTACAGAGCGCCGATCGCGCCGACTACGGACCCCTGGCGGAGCAGTTCCTCACCCAGGCCAACCTCGCCTACTGCGGCGTGGCCAGCATGGTGATGGTGCTCAACAGCCTGGCGGTGCCGGCCCCGGCGGCGACGGGTTACGGCAGCTACCGCTTCTGGACCCAGGAGAACGTCTTCGAGGCCGCCACCACCCGGGCGGTGCTCAGCCCGGAGGTGGTGGCCCGCCAGGGCATGACCCTGCAGGAGCTGGGGGCCCTGCTGGCCAGCCACGGGGTGCAGGCCCGGGCCATCCACGGTGATCGGCTGAGCCTGCCCCAGTTCCGCCTGCTCGTGCGCAGCAACCTCAGCCAGAGCAGTGATCGCCTACTGGTGAACTACGACCGCAAGGCCCTGGGCCAGGCCGGCGGCGGCCACATCTCCCCGCTGGCCGCCTACAACGCCGCCACGGATCGGGTGCTGGTCCTGGATGTGGCCCGCTACCGCTACCCGTCGGCTTGGGTGCCCCTGGCGGATCTCTGGCAGGCGATCCGCACCACCGACAGCAGCTCCGGCCGTAGTCGCGGCGTGGTGGTGGTGCGACGGATCTGAGGGCGGTACAACGCCACCATCTGCAACGCCACGGTCCGTGGCGAGTCGGCCTGTGCTGCACTCGATGGCCCCTGCCCGCTCCCGGCTCAACCCGGCGATGCTGGTGCTCATGCTGCTGGGCGGTCTCTGCGGGGCCGTACTGATCCACGCGCGGCCAGCCATCGCCGCGCCGCTGATCCCCGACTCGGCCAGCGGCGCGGGCTCTGAAAACGAGACCTGGACTGAGGCCATTCGGCAGCAGCCAGGCGATGGTTCACCAGCGACGCCCCCCAGGCCCGAGCGGCCGGCAACGGTTCCCCCCGTGGTCGCCGTGGGAGATCTTGCACTCGAGGGGCAACCGCCTTGGCCTGGCGAGGCTGCCGCGAGGCCGCCGGAGCCGTTGCATTACCCCCTGGCCCGCCCCGCCAGCGAGCAAGACCCCTGGGGCTGGCGATATGCGAGCGCCCGCGGGGCCTGGCGCATGCACACCGGAGTGGATCTGATCGCGCCAGAGGGCACCGCCGTGCTGGCCGTGAACGGGGGCCGGGTGCAGCGGGTCGATGTGATTTCGGGCTACGGCCTCACGGTGCTGATCGACCACGGAGCTGGCTGGTCAAGCCTCTATGCCCACCTGCTGGAGGCCAGCGTGAGCCCAGGCGAGAGCCTGCGGGCCGGACAGCCCCTGGGTCTGGTGGGCCAGAGCGGCAATGCCAGCGGTCCGCACTTGCACCTGGAGCTTCGCCAACGGCAGCCTCAGGGGCTGGTGGCGGTGGACCCCACACCGCTGCTGCCCGCGCCTCCCTCCGCTGGGCCCATCGCTGGTGACCTGCGCCCATGAGCGCTGATGGCCAAGCTCAGTCGGCCACTGGTCAACCCACCTGGGAGCCGATACCGTCCGACGCAATTGGCCGGGTGGATGGATGCCGTTTCACGCTGTTTCTGCCGGACGAGCCATCCGCCTGCTGCTCGGTGCAACCCTGGCCCTTGGGGCCACTCCCTGGGTGACTCCCGCTGCTGAAGCCAATCAAGCGGGCCAATCCCAGGTGCTTACGGCCATCCGCCAGGTCTGGCCCGCTGCGCACCACGAGTCCGCCATCCGGCTGGCGCGCCTGGAGAGCGGCCTGTCCCCCACCGCCCGTGGCTGCGCCGGGGCCTGCCTCGGGCTGTTCCAGATCCACTACACGGCCAACCGTCAGCTGATGGCCGCGATGGGCGTCCACACGCCGGACCAGCTGCTGGATCCGGTCGTCAACAGCACCGTGGCCTATCGCCTGTTCCGCGAGTCGGGTTGGAGCCCCTGGGGGGGTCAGCCCTGAGTGCTGGTTCATTCAGCGATCAGCAGCCGTTGTCGGCACTGCCAGGCGTTGAAGGAAGCGAGATCCACAGTGCCGCGTTGATCTGATTTGTTGGCGGCAAAGTCAGGCCCATCGCTTTGGCTGCTGCTGAGCGTGACTCGATACCCCAAAGGCCCTCACCCCAGGCAGGCTCCTGTCAGCGAGGCCAGACCTGATCCATCCATGCCCGATCAGGACCAGCTGAACGATTTCCTCGAAGCCCTGGAAACGGCCGGCAGACCCGCCAAAAACTCAATCCTGCGCGCAGAACTCGGTTGGGATGAGCCCCTTTACGAGGAGGTGAAGGGGGAACTGGTAGCCAAGAGGATCGTGGTGCGCGGCAGGGGCCGCAGCGACAGCGTGTGGCTTGTGGGAGCCGAGCCGGTGGCGAAGGCAGACGCACCGACCAGCAAGGGCTGCGAGGTCAAGACGCTAGGCAACGGCACCGCCAACCTCGGCTTTGAGGCCAAGCTCTGGCTCACGGCCGACAAGCTGCGCAACAACATGGACGCGGCCGAGTACAAGCACGTGGTGCTCGGGCTGATCTTCCTCAAGTACATCTCAGACAGCTTCGAAGAGCACCGCGCCAAGCTGCTGGCAGGCGTTGGCGACTACGAGGGGGCCACCCAGGAAGACCCTGACGAATATAAGGCCGAGAACGTATTCTGGGTGCCGGCCGAGGCCCACTGGAGCCACCTGCAGGCCAACGCCAAGCAGCCCACGATCGGCAAGCTCGTGGACGACGCCATGGTGGCGATCGAGCGCGACAACCCGCGCCCCCCTATCTAATCGTCACCGAATACCAAGGGGTCACGATCAAGGAGCACCAGGAACGACGTCGCAGGTGGCTTCTGCTGTGGGAGCCGGGTGAGAGCCACTCGTGCCGACATACCAACGGCCCTTGCTCCCTTTGGCCAGAGAGCAAGCCACCTGCAAGCCCTGGGCAGTCACCCCCAGAATGTTTTCTAAAGCTGAGCCGTTCGATCGCCCCGCGCAGCCCCATCGGCTCCAGCCACATGCGCATCAGCTGGTTGGCGTTGCCCGTGGTGCGGATCTACGACGGCTAAGTTGGCTATGGCGGGCTGTGTCAAGGGATGCTGCAGGTCGCTTAGCATGAATGTCGAACCGAGATGACGAGACCATTGATGAGGAACGCAAAATATAGTGTCATGCTCATTGCACTTTTCAGCCTGTGTCACATGGATGGGAGCAAAGCAGAACCTCCCATAATCACGCAACTACAACCTACCGCGAGCGCTCAAGATGCCAGCGGGGCGGAAACAGACTTTTTTGCTATTGGCTGGGAATTGCTGAAAACAGAAAGCTTAGGTCCCCTCAGAATCGGATTATCTTCTGACGAAACCATTAAACTTCTCGGAAATCCTGAGACCAAATCGAAAACGAAAGTTTGGGGAGCGGATGCCCAGGAACATCAGCAATGGAGTTATAACAAGGTGGGTCTTTCCTTCGACATGGTAACCGAAGCTGGTGGACAAAGAATCGCCATGATCAAAGCTAGCAGCCCTTGCGAATTCAAAACAAACAGAGGGGTTGGCATCGGAACTGATGCCCTAACCGTGATGAGCGCTTACAAGGCTGAGATCAATTTATCAGAGAGCGATTCCTCTCAGTCCATAGTCGCCGGGTCGGTCTATGGGGGGCTTATCTTTTCTCTGCAGGATGGCCGAGTATCCTCAATCTTCCTGGGAGCAGCTGCAGAATGATTGGTCGGTTATCGTCTGCCATGATCAATAAAGCGACCGTACTTCGTGCCGCCGCCAACTTCAGTACTTTGTACGGCATAGGCTTGCGAACCGTCCTGCTACTGTCCGTGGCGCTTAGTACGAAGTTTGCCTTTTCAGCTGAGCTACCCACTGGTTGGCGAGTTCCCACAGCGAAGGAATTGGCCGCAGAACCATTAAGGAAGAAGTCACCAACGAGAAACGCGAAGGCCGTTGGTGACTTCAATGGCGATGGAACACCAGATCAAGCATACCAAGTCATCAGTAGAAAGTTTTGCGGCGAGGGCTTGGTAGTTAGACTGTCCTCTCCAAAAGGATTCACTTGGAAGATCATTAACCAAATTGACTGGGGCAAAGACTGTACATCTTCAGCCCTTGACATGGGCATCGACTTAGCCAAGCGAGGAGACTACATGACAGCATGCGGAAAAGGCTATTGGGAATGTGGCATCAATGAGCCGAAAGTTCTGAAGCTGAAGATGCCAGGAATCTGGCACTTTCGCTTCGAAAGCGCCGCATCCATATGGTACTGGGATCACAAGAGCAAAGAGTTCATGCAAGTATGGATAAGTGATTAGTACCGTGCAACTGAGGCTTCAAGGCGACGTCAGGCGGAGATACAGTGGCTCCAAAGCCTGAGTTTCTTGGGTCATGGAATACCACCTCAGAATATATTCATATTGTGAAATATGGTCTACTTGATGCCTTATCTATCAGCGAAGTAGTGCTTGGGCTGTGGTGAGCTGAGCTTCGAATTGCCGCCTGCTGCATGTTGAAGCTTACGGGCCGAGTTGACGCGGGCTGACTGTTGCGGTCTGGACGGTTCATTTCAATGACAGCATAAACAGCAGCAGTAAGTTCACGGCACAGGTCAGCAGCTCAGTGTGTAGACCTCCCTGGGGATAAGCAATCGGAGTTGGCCCAGTCTGCCACCGTGGCGACGGGCGTCGTTGTCGACGCCATGATGAAACAGGGCTGACGGTCCGATCTGTGCCACCGAGCTCGCTGATCCCATCTCTGCCGATCGGCGGTGGGACAACCAATCAGCGTGGCAACTGTACAGATCTGGTGGGACGCATTGGCCACACGCTTGATCAAGCAATGACATTGCCCTGCTGGACGGAGATCGTCAGTATCTGTTTGTCGTGTGGATCATGTAGCTGATTACATCCCCCCTCGGTCCAGCAGGCGACTAGGAGGCTGTTGCGCATAGATTGCAGACGTCAGCAGACACACGCAAAAGACCGGATCCAGCCAACATGGGGCGCAGGCTGATCCTGGTGAGACTGGCCTGACAATAAGAGTCGGCTCAAATTGATTACTGTGACTGCGATTTGCGGGCTAGCCAGTGTTGTACGGCCACAGAATATCTCAGTATCATTCTACTCTGGTCGCACTGTCTGTGGATTTGCTCATAAAAAATCTATGCGCAACAGCCTCCTAGCCAAGAGTAAGACCCCGCTCACGACAATCAACTATGAGCTCGGTGATCTTGAAGCCATCGGGCTCTAGGCCAACGATGTGCTTGTTGGTGGCAGCGCATCAACCATATGGAATCCTCTTGGTCCCGGGCTACTTTCCCTGTATCAAACTGTCAATCTCGGCCGTTTGCCTGACTTTGCGTATTATTTTATCAGTCAGCAGCCAGTCATCTGGTCGCTGGCCATCAACAAAACCGTATCAAGGACGACAAAATGAGGACTGTGTTGCGTTCCGCTTTACTTGCCTTTACTATCGGTTTCGGCAGTATTTTTGCAGCATCATCTCCCTCTTTTGCCCAGCAATCGATACCTCAAATACAATTGATTCCCGGCAAACAATGCGTATACAACAAATCAGGTTACTCCGCGACAGTTTCGTGGTACAATCCTGGCACAGTTATATTCACCGGGGAATCGAGGACGGAAGAAAAAGATTATACAAAATATTCTATTGTAAAAGGCGCTAAGCCTGCGGAGGCAAAAACTATAACCGTTGGCTTTAGTAGCTGTACTCAGTATGCCAACCGCATAGCTGTTGTAAGGATTGTTGGGTATGATAAAGTAAATAGTTTGATTACTAATCTTACTGGGGCTGCTGTTGGAATTGGCACTGCTGTAGGTGGAGCCTTCGTATGTGCTGCGTCTCTCGGAGCTGGCTGCATAGCACTCACGGCCATTGGTCCTGCAGCTGGGGGCGCGATTGCACTGGTCGGTGATGCGCTGCCCGAGGTCAAGGAGATTGCCTATATTGGCTCTCCTGGAACAAAAAACTATCTGGATCTTGGGGGTACCGTCTGGGACCCTTCTGCTAGTATCGCCACCTCTTTACCATTGGGTAATGGTAGATGCCCGGATGGCAAAGTGAATGATGCCGGACTTTGTTATGTCCCTTGCAAGGCGGGCTTTAAGGGAGTCGCCACCATGTGTGTTCCATCGTGCCCTTCTGGCTTCACGGACACAGGATTGCACTGCGCAAAGCCTGCGGCTTATGGGCGGGGTGCTGGTTTCCCCTGGCAATTCGGTGATAAGGCGTTCAGCTTGGATGGAGCGAGACAGCGGTGTGCAGCGGCGAATCCCCAGGGCTGTGAGGTTTCCGGAGCGATTGTCTATCCTAAGTGCAGGTCGGGTTTCAACCCTATTGGCTCCAACATCTGTACGCCCCAATGTCCATCCGGCATGCTTGATATCGGCGTATCGTGTCAGAAGCAAACCTACGATCGCGGTGCCGGCACGGTTATCCAATAGACTTGAATTATTTTCGTGGGGTCGCTAAGCTGTGGCCCCGGAGATCTTAGATCAATCGTGCGCGATCTTCTTTGGTTTTGAATGCGCTATCTCAGTCCAGTTCAACTGGACTTTTTTGAAATCCCCTCTTAGGGGATCGATGATAGATAACTCTCTCAATCGCACGCCCTGGGCTTGATTGAGAGGATTAACGCATCGTTATTACGAGGCTGTGACGGCTGATGTCCGCAGGCGGTTGAGCCTGCTTCATGCCCAGGGGTGGCCAGGATTTCCTTGGCGCTGAGCGGCCATGTCGTCACTCTCTAAAATTGAAGTAAGGTATGGCGGCTGGAGGTACAGGTGGTGCCCGCGTGATAGAAGGAGCAATACGGCTGTAGCGCTGCCGACAAATTCACGGTGGTGCAAATGACCGCTGGCCTCAATGACACCGAGCTAGGGCCTACTGCCGCGAGCGGAGCCTCCTTCCTGAGCAGGTGATCCAGTTATAGTCAACCGACTCAGAATGCCAACGCTAAACTGGTGCTGACTGTGGCCGAGCATAAAACACTGGATGAGCTCTGCGCCCAGCATCTGCAAGAGATCAAGCATCCGCACGAGTAGCTGCAGCCCGAGGAGAAAGCCCTTGCGGATACGGAGGCGTTGCTGGCAATAAAATACGTGGAATGCCATCTGCTTGGAGGACGCGGAAGCCGGAAGGCTGACGAGTGGCGTGCACCGGCGGAAGGCGATCAAGCTCTGATGAAAAGGAACAGTGGTGCTCCGCCCAAGGGCATACCCTCACTGATTGCAGGATCCCCTCTGCCTGATCTCAACGAAACCCAAGTACATCACAATCCTCACCACTTCCGCAGTCTTCAGAACAGGTAGCTGGCCCAATATCTCAGCTCGCTACACAGATCTGCTGCAAGCCAACGAAATCACCTGCCAGCTTGGGTTCGCCATCCTCAGGGAGCATCTCAATCACCTCATGGAGGTTGGCCTGCAATTCCTCAACGGTCTCTCCCTGGCTATGGGCCCCTGGGAATCCAGGCACATAGCCAACGAGCAGTCCGGTGCCGGGACAGCGCTAAATCACAGCCGAAAACGTACGCAAGGGCTTGTTTCTGAACGGTTTGGCCCCATTCTGGTGCACATCTGGGTCCAGACGTTCGTTTCGGCGCCAAGCGCCAACCCCCATGACCCTCACCGAATCCATGGTCGAAGCGGCGGCCCTCGGCTGGTTCCAGCAGCTGGGCTACGCGGTGCTCCCCGGCCCCCAGCTGGCCCCCGGCGAACCGGCAGCCGAGCGGGAGTCGTTCGGCGATGTGGTGCAGGTGGGCCGCCTGCGCGAGGTCATCCGCCAGCTCAACCCGGCCATCCCTGAGGTCGCCCGCGAAGAAGCCCTGCGCAAGCTGCTGCGCCTGGCCCTGCCCTCGCTCGTGCAAACCAACCGCGCCTTCCACCGCCTGCTGCGGGAAGGCGTCCCGGTGGAGTACCCCCGCCCCCAGGGCTGATTCAAAGTCTTAACTCGAGGTTGGTTCTGGCTTTCTCGTCGCCATCGTCAGTAGCGCCGTGATGTCGTGAGTTACGGCTTGCATGCCGGCTCGGATCGACTGAAATCCAGCCAGTCGGAGCAGGTTGAGGGCTGCCGTCCGCAGCGTCGCCATCGCTCCGGCGCCGTTGCCCCGATAACGGTGGGCGTCCTCATTGAGCTGGGTGTCACGGATCCAGTGCCAGCCCTCAATGCTCCAGCGGTCTCGCACCAGTTGCAGCAGGGCTTCTGCGGTGGTGCGCAGGCTGGTGAGGAAGAAATGGATCTGCCGGAAGGTCTGGCCGTCGCGGGTTCCGGTGGCGATCACTTCCACGATCCAGCTGGTGCCGCACCAGGCCTCACGGATGTGCTCCGGTGCCTGTTTGGCGCGGAGCGTCCAGGTGATGGCACGGCCATGACCCTCCTCGAAAACACTTGCCTCTACAAGGATGTGGCGTTTCCCCTGGAACTGGCTGCGGATCTGGCGATGCAGTGTCTTTTGGTTCCCCTTGACGGTCAGGAGGAAGTCGGCCCCCTGCTCCTGGAGCTGCCCGTAAACGGGCGGTGCGTGTGCAGGGCATCTGCCTGGATCAGCACCCCTTCGAGATTCACCTCCCCGAGCAGTTGCCGGAGTACTGCCCGCTCGTGGTTCTCACCGGTGGCGTAGCAGGCCTGCGAGATCGCCACACCCAAGGCGGCCGAGTACTGCGTCACCTGGGCAATGAACGCTGAACCACCACCGGCAGTGGGCTCGATCGAACCTCGCAGGGTCTTGCCAACCGCTTCGCGGAAGCCAAGGGCTACACACACAAGCTGATCGAGATCCGCTGCGCCACCCGGAATCTGGGCGATCGTCCAGTCACGGATGGCCGCGCACAGCGCCGCCACATCCACCTGCAGGAAGAAGTAGCGGAACGCCGAATCCGATGGAGGCCGCCGCAGTTCAAGACCAAGCGATTGGGTGAGCACGCCATGGTGACGGCGAGAAAACCGCTCCAGATCCCGCAGGCTCTGGCCGAGCACTGCCACCAGCAGCAGATACCAGGCCGGGATGCGGACCCCACGCCGCATGCGGGCATCCGGTATCGCCTGCAGGTAACTGATCAGATCAAGATCAGTTACCTGCAGAGGCGGTTTCGGGCACAAGGAGGAGGGAATACCACCGAGCAAACCCCATGCGGGCAGCTCAGGCCAGAGTGCCTGTGACACACTTTGAATCAGCCCTGGGCCGGGGGCTGATCAGGCGGAGATGCACGTACCAGAGAAGGCCCATTGTGTCAGTCCCCCATTACAGCGCCGGATGGACAGCTGAGCAGAACAGATCACTGCTGAGCTCAAACTGATTGATGTTATCCCAGCAAGTTGGTTGCAGTTCGAATGATTCAGAAGGTCTACATCCAGCTGAGTCATAAGCTGTCCGGGCTGAACTTGATGCGTCTACACCAGGTGTCAGAACCAGTGGCCAGCGCCAGTGAACAGCCCCAGTGATCAGCCTGATCCAAACGTGCGCAGGATCTCCTCTTGGCCCAGGAGGCCGCATGTGCACTGGTAAGATGCGCAGGTATGTTCCAAGACCGAAGGGCTGGTTAACCGCATCGCGCCCTTCCACTGGTTGCTTGATTCAGTCCTGGCTTCAGCCCTGAAGCGTGGAGGCCATTGAGACCCCGGGGCCTTTTGAGCCAGAGACAACAAGCAACCCCTTGTGCACCTCAATGACTGTCAGTGTCATCACACCAACCAGGCTGCTGCCGGATCGGCTGAGTATGCTGGTAGAACTCAATCAAAGCCTCAGAAAAAACGACTGTGGTGTGGAGCATGTCATCGTCATCGATGGCGCCAGCCGGGATGATCTTCCCGCTGAGGTCAAGGACCAAGCCACCGTGATCGCCACAGATCGACCGATTGGCCAGGCTGCTGCTCGCAATCTCGGCCTGGTGATCGCGGCTGGCCATTGGATCACGAGCGCCGATGACGACGACTGGCTCTATCCCCACTCCATTGATCAACGGCTGGAGGCCATCCATGGGCAGCGCGGAGCCCTGTGGTCGGCTGGCTATTGCACCGATGACTGCAAGTTTGATCCCAGAATCGTCCCCGCTGGCCCCAGCTCTCCCGGAGACATCTGGCGGGCCTGGCCCACACCGAAGGCCAGCATCCCCCTGGGACCAACCACCCTGCTGATGGAAGCCAACCTGCTCAAACGAGCCGGTGGCTGGATGGGGCTGTCTCAGGGTGAAGATATCGGCATGATGATGGCCGTGACCTCTATGGCACCAGGCATTGTCATTCAAGCCGACGTGTATCACATCCGTCTGCATGGTGGTCAGATGACGAAAACCACCTGGTTTGATGATCTGGAACTGCTCTCGCGTCGCTGTGCCTGGGAGCGGGGTCAGCAGATCCTCTGCGAAGCACAGTTGGAATACGCTGCCTGCAGCTGACGTTGTAATTGCAGCTAACATTGTAATTGCTGTTGAAGTTGCGATTACAGTTGCAGCGAAGTCAGATCAGAGATTGATCCAACGTGCCGGGAGGATCAGCCCGGCTCCGATGTCTGCGACAGCGCTCTGAGCAGTAGCGAACCTCTTCCCACACGTCTTTCCACTTCTTGCGCCATTGAAACGGACGCCCGCAGACCTGACAGGTTTTGGTGGGGCGATCGATGTGGTGGTGCATCAAACAAAGGGGAGAGGGAAGGCCAGGAGAGTGCGCAACGCCGGCTGAATGCTGAATGGAGACTCCGCTCAGGGAGTGGAAGGATCCATCAAAAAAGCCCCTGCAGAAGCAGGGGCTTTCAGTGTCTTGATTGCTATCGCTGGTGATGCAGGGGTTGGGCCCGTAGACCCACCGCTTGCATCAGCCGATCGCAGGTGCGGTCAGCGCCACGGGGGTGGCTTCAGTGGA
>NZ_JAGQBF010000017.1 GCF_024345495.1 Synechococcus sp. RedBA-s
GCCCCAGCCCGACCCCCCCGGTGCTTCACGTCCCTGGGCAACTTTTCCCGCTTCGATGATGCGGGCCAGTGCGGCCGAGGTGAGCGATCTGGACCTGCAGGTGGTGACGGGAACGCTGCCACCGGATCTGGCTGGTCACCTTTTCATGGTGGCGCCGGTCGGTTCGGTCACCTCCAACGGGCTGCCCAACCCGAGCGGGGCCCATGTGTGGAATGGCAACGGACTGGTGTTCCGCTTCGATTTCGACCAGCCGGGCCGAGTGCGCCTCACCACCCGCCTGGCCAAGACCCCCTGTTTCTACGCCGACACCGCCACTGTCCCCGGATCGCCCCATGAGAAGCTGCGCTTCCACGATTTCGGCATGGCCCGCTTCTCCCTCTCCCTGGGAATGCGCAACCTGGCCAACACTGCCCTGATTCCGATGCCGGTGGATCGGCAGGCCACCCCAAGACTGCTGATCACCTTTGATGGCGGCCGTCCGTTCGAGCTCGACCCCCACAGCCTCAAGCTGATCACTCCGGTGGGCCGCAACCGGGAATGGCGCCCCGGCATTGAGCTGAACATGCCGTTTGAAGCTGTGTTGAGCACCGCCCATCCGGTGTTCGATCCGGTGGAGAGGACGCTCTACACGGTGAACTACGGCCGCTCAATGGTGAACTTCCTCACCACGATCCCCTGCCTCTACAACCTGAGCGAAATTCCCGCCGAGATCGAGCGGGCCCTGGAGGTGATCGCCTCCTGGTTCTCCAGGCCGGGACCCGCTCCTGGACCATGGGCACCGATCGCTCGCCTGCTGGGAGCTCTGCTCAAACCGGTGCAGGGGCTGCTGAGCCGAATCACCGGCGTGGCTGATTTCGTGCACCTGATCCGCTGGGATGGGGAAGGGGCCTTCGAGCGCTGGGCCCTGGTGGATCAGCAGGGCCAGCCTTTGCGCATCGAGCAGACCATGCACCAGGTGGGCGCCAGCCGCCACCATGTGGTCCTGATGGACACCTCCTTGAAGTTTGGCCTGGAGCAGATCCTGGGCTTCCCCATCCCGGGGAGCCCGTCGATCAGCCGGATCCTGCGCCTGCTGTTGACCAGGCCCCAGAGCGCCTCCACCACCCTGTACTTCGTGGCCAAGAAAGATCTGGTTCCCTCCATCGGCGACGACATCCCGAACGTGACGGTGCGGCAGCTCACCATCCCGCTGGAGACCGGCCATTTCCTGGTGGATCAGGCCGAGGCCGACGACGACATCACCCTGTATCTGGCCCACGAATGCGCCAGTGATGTGTCGGAGTGGATCCGCAGTTACGACCAGACCGTGAAGAACCACCAGCCGATGAACACCTCCCTGGAGGGAATGATTGCGGTGGGGGCCATGGATGTGGGCCGGCTGGGCCGCTATGTGGTGGACGCCAGCACCGGCCAGCTCAGGCATGGACAGGTGCTGGAGGATCGACGGCGCACCTGGGGACTGGGGCTCTACAGCTGCCCGGCCCTGGAGCAGAACTCTGGTCAGACGAGATCAATTGGTTCGATCTACTTTCTGTCGCTGGGATTCTGGAGAGATCTTCTGCCTGAATTCATCTATCGCCTCTACGAGGAGTATCCCCATCGCTCGGTTCCCCTTGACGACATTCTCAACCCGCCGGAGGCCAATCAGGAGCGTCCCAGCAGCCTGATGCGCTGGGATACACGCACCATGACCATCGCGGACGCCTACGACTTTCCGCTCGGCAATTCCTCTTCCGCCAGGAGCGATACCCTTGTCGCCAATTCCCCTCAGTTCATCCCTCGGGAGGACAAGGCCGATCTCGATCCGGACGTCAACGGCTATCTGGTGTGCACCGTGATTGGGGAACACAGCAAGGAACTCTGGATCTTTGATGCCGCCGATCTGGCCGCGGGTCCGCTCTGCAAGCTCGCCCATCCCAGCTTCCAGCCGGGGTACACCGTGCACACCTGCTGGATGGCTCAGGTGAACCCCCGCGAGGCCACCTATCGGATCCCGATCCGTGATGATTATCAGGATCTTGTGGCCAAGGCAGGCGCCGAGGTGCAGGCCCTGTTTGAGGAGCAGGTCTATCCCGCCTGGGACAAGGCTCAGGCTGAAGCCAACATCTGATCGAGCACTGCGGCCAGGATGGCTTCACTGGAGCTGAAGACGTCACGATGGCTCCACACCCAGTGACCCTGACCCATCAAGCCCATGGGCCACCAAGATGATGACGACAACAGACCTTACCTTTCACGGCCTGGACATTCAGGAGAAACTCTACGAGGGCAAAGAATCCATCGTGTTCCGCGCCCATGATGCATCACTGGATGCATCAGTGATCATCAAAGCGCCAAGAGATCTCTATCCCAGCCCAAGAAGCATCACTCGCCTCCGGCATGAATATGAAATCTGCAAGTCGATCAAGGGGTCGCCGAGCGCCAGGATTCTACGACTGGAAAACCAGAGAAGACTGCCATTCCTAGTAATCGAAGATATTCAAGGAGTTCAGCTTGGCACTGTTGCCAATATCCTGAAACAGGATATTGGCAGATTTCTTGATCTCACCATAAGCATCTGTCAGTGCCTCCGTCAGCTGCATGAATGCAACATCGTTCACGGCGGCCTTGAACCGGAAAACATTCTCGTCAATCCGGTAACCGATCTCACCAGACTGATCGATTTCGGCTCGGCCATCAGGCTGCCCACCCAGCGTCAGGAGGCCAGCCTGGCCTCTCTCCTCGATGGCAACCTCAACTACCGCTCCCCGGAGCAAACAGGACGCATCAATCGCCTGGTTGACCATCGAACGGATTTCTACTCCCTGGGCGCCACCCTCTACCACGTGTTGACGGGACAGACTCCGTTCCAGGCAGAGGATGCCCTGGAATTGCTGCACAGCCACATCGCCCGTCTGCCCGCGCCTCCCATCGAGATCAACGACCAGATCCCCGTCGGCATCAATGACATCGTTGTCAAATTGCTCAGTAAATCAGCCGAAGACCGCTACCGGAGCTGCCACGGCCTGATCGAGGATTTCAGGCACTGCAGGCTGGAATGGCAGAAGCGGAGAACGGTGGAGCCCTTCCCCCTCGCTCGGGAGAACACCGCCAGCCGACTGGTGATTCCCCAGAAGCTCTACGGGCGTGAGGCCGAACGCGAACAGCTGCTGAGGTGTTGTCGTCGCATCGGAAGCGACCCCCTGCAACTGCTTCTGGTCAGCGGACCAGCGGGCATCGGCAAATCAGTCCTGATCCGGGAAGCCCAGGAGCCGATTCTGGAACAGCACGGATATTTTCTATCCGGCAAGTTTGATCAACTGCGAAGAGATGTTCCCTATGCCTCCCTGATCACGGCCTTTCGATCCCTGGTGCAACAACTGCTCTGCATGGATCGAACAGAACTGAGCGCCCTACGCAACAAACTTACGACGGCCCTTGGGGGGAATGGTGCCGTGATCACAGAAATGCTGCCAGAACTGGAGCTGATCGTCGCTGCCCAGCCCCCCCTGGAACCTCTGCTACCCGTGGAGGCGCAGAACCGCTTCACCCAGACCTTCCTGAGATTCATCGGAGTGTTTGCCGAGCCGGAGCATCCGATGGTGATCTTCCTCGACGATCTCCAGTGGGCCGACTCTGCCTCAATGCAGTTGCTGAAAGCTATTCTTGATTCCCCGGAGGTTCGCCACCTCCTGGTCATCGGTGCATTCCGCGATGCTGAAGTCAGCCAGGAGCATCCCTTTCGGCTGATGCTGGATGGCCTTCGCCACCAGGACTACAGAGTGGCGCAGATGGAACTGCAGCCCTTGAGCTTGAACAATGTCACGGGGTTCCTGGTGGACACACGGCTTGGCCGCCCACAGGACTGCCACGCGCTGGCTGAGCAACTGCATCGCAAGACCGACGGCAATCCCTTTTTCATGAACCGTCTGATCTCCAGCTTGGTGAGCAAAGAGCTGATCCACTTCAATGGCAATGGCTGGGACTGGGATCTGGAGCGCATCCGCCAGGCTGAGATTCCCGGCGATGTGGTGGATCTGGTGCTGGGGGAGATGGGCAGGCTGACGCCCGATCAGCGGTCCTGCCTATTGCTGGCGGCCTGCATCGGCAACCAGTTTGACCTCTCCACCCTCTCCCTGATCAGCGGAGTAGAACCGGTGAACGTGGCCGTGCACCTTGATGTGGCGATCACGGAAAGTCTGATTCTACCGACGGATGGTGGCCACGATATCGTTAAGTACCTTGACGCACAGGAATATGCAGAACTGGGACAACCCGTTGCTGGTTATCGCTTCCAGCACGATCGCATTCAGCAGGCCGCCTATTCAGCACTAAAAGATGATCGCCAGCGGACGATGACCCATCTGAGGATCGGAAATCTGCTGCTGGCCAATCAGAAGTCGAACCCGGATCAGGACAGCAGACTGCTTGAGCTGGTCACCCACCTCAACGAAGCGGTGACGCTGATCCACTCCCCGGAAGAACGCATCCAACTGGCCGAACTGAATCTGCAGGCGGCCGCCGACGTGAAGGCATCTGTGGCCTATACCACCGCCCTCCGTTTTCTGGATCAGGGGGTGGCACTGCTTCCCCTTGACGGCTGGAAACAGCATTACAGGCTTGCCTATTCTCTGCATAAGGAAAGGCTGGAGTGCCAATATCTCTGCAAACAGTTCGATGCGGCCCAGAAGTCATTTCAAATTCTTGTTGATCACTCTGGCAACCTTGTGGATACCGCCGAGATCTACGGGATAAAGATCATTCTCGACACCACCCTTTATGACTTCGCCTCGGTATTGAAGCTTGGCCGGGAGGGCCTTCAGCAGCTGGGCTGGACGATGCCTCGCACACCTCGAAAGGTGAAGTGGGCCATCAGGAGAGAGTTTCTACAGATCCAGATGCTGCTCTGGAAAACCAGCATTGAAAGTCTGATCCACCAACCTGTTCTCCAGGACCGCCTCCAGCAGGCTCGCCTGAATCTGATGGCTCAGATGATCCCTGTTCTGTATTACACAGACATGGAGATGAGCACACTCTTCTATCTGAAGATGGCCTCAGCATCCATGCAGCATGGCACCATGCCACTCTCCTCTGTTGCCTATCTTGGCCTAGGAAGATACTTTGGAGAAGTCCATGGAAACTACAAGCGCCGTCAGGCCTTCGGCGAGCTCGCCCTGAAGCTTGTGGACATCCTGAACAGCAAGGCACTCAAGTGCAAGGCACACTTCCTCTATGGGGGCTTCATCCAGCCGTGGACTCGACCAGCACATGAATCACTGGCCTATCTGAAATCAGCCCATCAGGCCGGTGTGGAAGCTGGAGATCTGATCTGGGCCTGCTATGCCAACAACGTGGCCTGCATGAGGCTGCTGTTTCTGGCCAGGAACGTGAACGAAACAGAAGCGGAAAGCCAGAAATATCTCACATTCGCTCTTGGCGTCGGTGAGCAGTATACGCCTCACTTCCATTTCATCACAAGACAAACCTGTCGTGCACTCCAGGGAAAAACAAAGGCTGCTACCGATCTCAGCGACGACGACTTCGATGAAGCCTCCCGCTTCGCCGACCTCGCCAGCCGCCCTGAGCTGTTGGGCTGTCTGAACTGGTACTACGTCTGTAAAACACTGCTGTACTTTCTCGCCGACGACTTTGACACTGCTCTCAGGATGGCGGAGGCCGCCCACCAGAGCAGGGAGTCGGCCGCCGGGCTGATCCGTGTCACCGAAACCTGCTTTCACCTCTCGCTTTGCCTGGCTATCAAGGCAGGAGTGGAACCGGATCCTGCCCGGCGGGGACTGCTGATCCAGCAGTTGCGGGGCAACGGACGGCAATTGCGGGAATGGGGTAGGAACAGTCCACAGAATTTTCGCCATAAAGCCACCCTGATCGAAGCGGAGCTAGCACGCCTCCAGAACCAACCCTACGAAGCTGAAAAGCTCTTCCAACAGGCGATTCTTCAAGCGAATGAGTCGACCCTGCAGAACAGCATTGCCATCGCCCATGAGAGAGCTGCCGATTTTTATCAGGACCGCGGCTTTGATGTGATTGCCAGAGCCTATCGATTGGAGGCACGACAGGCCTATCTCCAGTGGGGAGCCCTTCTCAAAGTCTCTCTGATGGTGAAACAATATCCATGGATCTCACGCTTTCAGGAGCCGTCCATGGACACCCATGCGCCATCCCGATCCCATCTTCCGCCCGCCGGCATGGCGACAACTTCGGAGAATCTGGATTTCAACAGCGTGATCAAGGCCACCCAGGCGCTGTCCAGTGAAATTCTTTTGGAAAAGCTTCTGGCCCGGATCGTCCATATCCTGCTGGAGAACGCTGGCGCCCAGCGGGTCGCCCTGATTCTCGAAAACAGGGGCCAGCCTTGCGTGGAAGCTGAAGGCCGTTGCGATCATAACGAGGTCAAGATTCTCCAAGCCATCCCTCTGGCGGAGGCACAGAACCTGCCACTGCAGGTGATCAACTATGTGCTCACCACCAGCCAGCATGTGCTTCTTAACAATGCCTCTCAGGATGGAGCCTTCATCCACGACCCCTGCATCAGTGCGCAGCAGTTGAAATCGCTGCTATGTCTGCCCCTGATCAGCCAGGGAAAACTGGTGGGCGTGGTGTATCTCGAGAACAATCTTTCGACTGATGTGTTTAACCCTCAACGGATGGAAACCATTGCCATTCTCAGCTCCCAGCTGGCTATCTCCCTGGAGAATGCAGGCCTCTACTCAGAGCAGGCAGCTTATAACCGGGCCTATGGCAGATTCATTCCCCATGAGTTTCTCGAGTTTCTGGATCGAGACACCATCCTTGACGTGAGCCTCGGGGACCAGGTGCTCAAGCGGATGAGCGTGATGTTTGCCGACATCCGCAACTTCTCCTCCCTCTCGGAAAAACTGACACCCAAAGAGAGCTTCGACTTCCTCAATCGGTATCTGAGCCACGTTGGTCCAGTGATCCGCCAACACAATGGATTCATTGACAAATTTATTGGCGATGCCGTAATGGCACTCTTTCCCCAGGGCGCAGATGATGCAGTCAATGCGGCGATCAGCCTACAGAAAGCTGTCGAGGCCTATAATTTCCAAGAAGAGATGAAAGGCCTTCAGCCGATCAAGATCGGCATCGGCATTCACACCGGTGACCTGATGCTGGGGGTGGTGGGTGAGAACGAGCGCATGGAAAGCACGGTGATCTCAGATGTTGTGAATGTTGCCGATCGCGTGGAAGGCCTCACAAAAATCTACGGCACCCCCATCGCCATCACCTCGGCCACCTTCAACGACCTCACGGATCCACACCAGTTCCAGAGCCGTTTTCTGGGTCCCCTGTCGGTGCGGGGAACTTCCTCGAAGATCGGCATCTTCGATGTGTATGAAACGGATTATCCCAGCCAGAAGCAACTGAAAGGTGCCACCCGGGAGCTGTTCAATCGGGCCGTGAACCTCTACGGCGCGGAACAGTGGTTCGAGGCCGGGAATCTCTTCCTGGCTGTTTTGGAGCTCAATCCGCACGATCGTGCTGCCCAGCACTACTACACCCGCTGCTCAGGCCACACGGCCATCCGTCCCAGATCGGCAACATGAGTTTTTCGCCAAGGTCAGCCGATGGGAGCGGGGGCCATTTCCGCCGGCCGGAGTCGCGCTCAGGGCACCAGAAAGCCGAAGTGACGCGAGAGCAAGCCTCGTAGTCCATTCTGAGCCTCCCCAAGACCGAGACCCTCCACAAGGCGCCGGTAGGCCACCTTCTCCTGCGGGTTGATGCTCGAGGTGGCCCCGGCCGCAGAACCCGCCTTCCGACCAGGGTCACTGTGATGGCTCGGTCTTGGTCCCATCAGCCTGGGCACACCCGCTTCACGGCGGCGGCGGGGATGATGAAGCCATGCCGAGTCTGAAATCCCTGAGTCGCCGGGAGCGACTGGCTGAAGTGATGGATCAGCCGGGCCTCGACCCCGGCGAGCACGCCCTGGCCCTGGCCGGGCTACGTCGCATCAATGCCCTCAGCCGCTGCTCCGCCAGCCTGTTCGCGCCGATCCGCCAGCTGGCGGCCCGCCACCAGGGCACCCCCCTGCGGGTGCTGGATCTGGCCTGCGGCGGCGGTGACACCGCCATCGACCTGACCCTGATGGCCCGGCGCAGCGCCATCCCGTTGATCCTCGAAGGCTGCGATATCAGCTCCAGCGCCGTGGCGATCGCCCGCGCCAATGCCGAGCGCCGCGGCGCCGATGTGCGCTTCTTCAGGGCCGATGCCCTCGTCGATCCGCTGCCGTCGGGCCCGGATGGCGCCGCCCCCGACGGCTACGACGTGGTGCTCACCTCCCTGTTCCTGCACCACCTCGACAACGCCGACGCCGAGCTGCTGCTGGCCCTGATGACCAGGCGGGCCCACCAGCTGGTGCTCGTGAACGACCTGATCCGCAGTCCCCTGGGCTACGGGCTGGCCTGGGCCGGCACCCGGCTGCTCAGCCGCTCCTGGGTGGTCCACACCGATGGACCGCTCTCGGTTCAGGGGGCCTTCCAGCTCGCCGAGGTGGCCGCCATGACCGAGCGGGCCGGGCTGCAGGGCGCCAGGCTCCAGCGCTGCTGGCCGGAGCGTTACCTGTTGAGCTGGTGCCGTGGCTGAGACCATCCCCGAAGACTCCTTTGACGTGGTGGTGATCGGAGCCGGTCCTGCCGGCGCCCTCGCCAGCCTTGATCTGGCCCGCCGCGGCCTGCGGGTGCTGCTGGTGGAGAAGCGCTCCTTCCCGCGCTGGAAGGTGTGCGGTGCCTGTTTCAACGGCCAGGCCCAGGCGGCACTGGCCTCCGTGGGTCAGGGTCATCTGCTCGAGAGCCTCGGCGGGCTGCGACTGCGGCGGCTGCGCCTGGGCCTGGGCGGTCGCCAGGCCAGCTGCGCCCTGCCACCGGGCTGGGCCGTCTCCCGCCACCGCTTCGATCAGGCCCTGGTGGAGGCCGCCATCGGCGCCGGTGCCGTGTTCCGCCCTGAAACCACGGCGCAGCTGGGTGCAGCCAGCAGCCACGCCCGCTGCGTCCACCTGCGTCAGGGGCGGCGGCAGCAGCAGGTGCAGGCGGCCGTGGTGCTGGTGGCGGCGGGGCTGGCCCACCGCTGCCTGGAGCACGAGCCCGGCGCTCACACCCACATCAACCCCCGCTCGCGCCTGGGGGCCGGCTGTGTGCTGGCGGCGGCCGACCAGCAGGCGCATCAGCACTGGGAGGAGGGCAGCATCCACATGGCGGTGGGCCGCCGGGGCTATGTGGGGCTGGTGCGGGTGGAAGACGGCAGCCTCAACCTGGCCGCCGCCTTTGATCGCGCCCTCTTGCAGGAGACCGGCAGCGCCGCCGCCGCCGCCGCTCAGGTGCTGGCGGAGGCCGGCTTCCCCGCCCTGCCCCAGCTGGCCGCCGCCGATTGGCAGAGCACGGCCGCCCTCAGCCGCCGCAGCACTCCCCTGGCCGGCAATCGCTTCCTGGTGCTCGGGGATGCCGCCGGCTATGTGGAGCCCTTCACGGGGGAAGGCATGGGCTGGGCCCTGGCCGCCGCCGCCGCCGTCACGCCGCTGGCGCTGGCGGGGGTCGGCCCCTGGCAGCCGGCGCTCGAACGCCGCTGGATCCACACCCACCGCCAGCGGATCGGCCGCCGTCAGCTGCTCTGCCGCAGCCTGGCCCTGGCCCTGCGCCATCCCGCCAGCGCCCGGGGCCTGTTCTGGGCCGCAGAGCGCCTCCCCTCCCTGCCGCAGAGCCTGATGCCATGCCCATGACCATCCTCGGCATCGGCACCGCAGTTCCCCGCCACCAGATCAGCCAGGCGGAATCGGCGGCCATGGCCCAGCGCATCTCCGCCTCCACGCCGGAGCGGGGCGCCCTGCTGGCACGCATCCAGCGGCGCTCCGGTGTGAACGTGCGCCACAGCGTGCTGCTGGAAGCAGCCGAGCACGGAGACGGCATTGAGGGCCGCCTGCCCTTTTATGGAGGCAGCAGCCCCTCCACGGGCGAGCGGATCCGGCGCTTTGAGACCCATGCCGCACCCCTGGCGCTGGAGGTGGCCCGCCTCGCCCTGGCCGACGCGGGCCTGGGCCCGGAGCGGATCACCCACCTGGTGACGGTGAGCTGCACGGGCTTCCAGGCGCCGGGTTTCGATCTCGCCTTGATGGGCCAGCTGCCCCTGAACCCTGATGTGGAGCGCACCCATGTGGGCTTCATGGGCTGCCACGGCAGCCTCAACGGCCTGCGGGTGGCGCGGGCCTTCGTCGAAGCCGATCCGAGCGCCTGCGTCCTGCTCTGCTCGGTGGAACTCTGCAGCCTGCACATGCACTACGGCTGGGATCCTGAGAAGGTGGTGGCCAACTCCCTCTTCGCCGACGGCGCCGGCGCCCTGGTGGCCGGCGGTCCTGCCACAGACGCCTCCCCCCTGCGGGTGCTGGGCTCCGGCTCCACGCTCATCCCCGGCAGCAGCGATCTGATGTCGTGGACCATCACCGACCACGGCTTCGAGATGACCCTCTCCTCCCGGGTGCCCGACACCATTGCCGCCCACCTGCGGCCCTGGCTGGAGCGCTGGCTCAGCGCCCGTGGCCAGAGCGTTGCCTCGATCGGATCCTGGGCCCTGCACCCCGGCGGGCCACGCATCCTCACGGCCGTGGCCGCCGCCGCTGAGCTGAGCCCCAGCCAGGTGGAGCCCTCGGCGGCCGTGCTGCGCCAGTTCGGCAACATGTCGTCGGCCACGATCCTGTTCATCCTCGAGCGCCTGCGCCGCACAGCCGCTCCGCGCCCCTGGGTGGCCCTGGCCTTCGGGCCCGGCCTCAGCGTCGAGGCCAGCCTGCTGGGCTGAACGGGGGCTTCCGGCTCAGGGCCTGCGGAAGCGCCGCAGCTCCCAGGCCGTCAGCCGCTGCTGGCTGTCGTAGTGGAAGCTCACCTGCTGGAAGTGATCGGCATCGAGGCGGCAGCCCACCTGCAGCGCGAAGGCCCCCTGCGGCAGAACCTCCGGCAGCGAGCAAATCAGGCCATCGGCAAAACCGGCGGTGATGCAGGCGCTGGGATCGACGCTGATCCCATTGCCACTGAACTGGCGGCTGCGGAAGGGGTCGCACGGCTGCGGCTCTGGATCAGCGGCAGGCCAGCGCTGGGGCTCCAGGCGCTCCAGCTCACCGGGCCAGCCCTCCTGCTCCGCCAGCAGGGCCCGCCAGTCGCTGGCCGCGGGGCGCGCTGGATCCGGCTCGGCCGCCAGGCTGCAGCGGAAGGGCACCACCCCCAGGCTCTGCAGCCGCCAGCTGAGGTCCGTCGCCGGGGCATAAAGCAGCACCAGCATCGAGCGGGAGCGGCCCCGGAACAGGTTCACTTCATGGCCGAAGCGGGGCTGCCGGCTGTCCAGCACCAGGCTCGACTGGCCGGCGGCGCCGCGGAACTGCCAGCACTGACCGCCGCTGTTGTAGGTGGCACGGGCGAGGGGCAGCCGGCGGCGACCGTCCGGCACGAAGCGCAGACCGCTGCCGTCCCACAGCCCGGTGTCGGGATCAGAAAAGCTGATGGCATAACAGGTGTCCTCAATCACCGCAACGGGGCTGCTGAGATCGAGCAGTCCGTCGGCATCGCGCTCATACCAGCGGCTCGTGCCACACCAGCGGCCCTCGAAGTTGAGCCGGTTGAGGTCCCACTGGCGGTCGTGGCCGGTCATGGCAACAGGAGAGGCGCTGGGGATGGCGTCACTCTGCTGAAGGCGCCCTAGCTTTTCGCCTGCCAGCTCAGTCCTGATGAGGATCACGATCGTTGGCGGCGGCTATGTGGGCTCGGCACTGGCTGCGGGTCACCACCACCCGCGGCGAGAGGCTCGCGGAGCTGGCCCCCCTGGCCGATGCGGTGCAACTGCTGGATGCCGCCGACCCCGATCAGCTCAGGGAGGCCCTGGCCTGGCCGGTGGAGCAGGGCTTCGATGGACTGATCAACCTGGTGGACGACGAACCGATCAGCGTGCGCGAGCTGATCGACCGCTGCTGCCACGCCGCCGGCCTTGCGCCGGTGATCTGAGAGGGCGCCAACGGCGCCGGCGCCGAGGGGGCACCCGCCGGCCCTGCCGCTGAGCCGACGCCTCCCCGCAAACTCTCGAACCGCCGTCTGCGGGAGCTGGGGCTCCAGCTCAGCCCAGAAACTGGTCCGCTGCCACCCTCCTAACCTTGCCGCGCCCCCTGGTTCCAGCTGCCATGCGTTCCCTGCCGCTCCACCTCGAGCCCGGCAGCGACCTGCGCCGGTCGCTGGAGCAGCTGGCGCAGGAGCAGAACGCCTCAGGTTTCGTGCTCGGCGTGGTGGGCAACCTGGCCCAGGCGGCCTTCCAGTGCCCCGGCAAGATCGGCCCCACCGTGCTGCGCGGTGAGCTCGAAATCATCACCCTGCAGGGCACCATCTCCCCCGAGGGCGTCCACCTGCACCTCAGCCTCTCCGATGGCGACTGCCGCGTCTGGGGCGGCCACCTCGAGCCGGGCTCGCGGGTGCTCAAAGGCGCCGATCTGCTGGTGGGGCTGATCGACACGTCGCCATTGGCAACGGCCCAGCCCAGCGCCGGTGAGCTCAGTGAACCCGCTGATCTCAGTGAACCTGCTGAACCCAGTGAGCCCCGGGTGACGATCGCCGTGCGCTCCGGTTGCCCCTTCTCCCGGCGCGCCCTGCGCATGCTGCGCACCCTGGGCATTCCCCACCGGCTGATCGAGCCCGCCGCCGAGGGGCCCGTACCCCAGGTGTTCGTTGATGGGGAACTGATCGGCGGCTACGACGAACTGGCCCAGTGCCACGGTCGCGGCGAACTGGAAGCCCTGCGCCAGGGATGAGCGCTCCGGAGGCCGCACTGCAGCTGAGCACCCTGGCGGGTTGCGGCCTGACCATCGCCGGCTACCCCCGGTTCCGCTACGACGCCCGCGGCGGCGGCGGCAGCGCCCGGCTGGGGCCAGCCTCCAGCGACGGCACCTGGCCGCTGCAATTCCCACCCCAGGAGCTGCAGATCCCGCCGCTGGACTGGCGTAGCACCCGCCTGCTGGGAGTACCCCTACCACCGGGACTGAGCATCAGCATCGAGCCCCAGCGGCTGGAGGGCGTTGTCGATCCCGCCAGCGGCTCCCTGGCCCTGAGCTTCCAGGCGCACTTTGTCTTTGCCGTGGGCTCGCTCTACAGGGCACCACCGCTGTTGGTGTCCACCGAGCTGGTGACAGGCGAGGTGCGCAGCCAACGGCACCGGTGCTGCGGCCAGCCCCTGGGCGCCGATGGCACGGCCCAGCTGGTGGGGGTGGCCACGATCGAGCCCAGCGGCGAGGCCTGGCTCGACCGTTTCCTGGGGCTGCCCGATGAGGCCTTGGCGCTGCTGCGCTGTCGCTTCAGCTCAGAGAGCGGGGCAGGCTTCCCGTGGGAACCACCTTCAGGCCTATGGGCGCCAGGGCAATGAGTGCCAACTTGACGTGCTGGATCCCGAAGGGGATGCCGATGATCGTCACGAAGCAGGCCAAGGCCGAGGTGAGGTGGCCGATTGCCAGCCACCAGCCCGCCAGCAGGAACCAGATCACGTTGCCCACCAGCCCCAGGGGGCCGGTGCCGAAGTCGTTGCGGCCGGTGAGCTCACGGCGGCTGATCGCCTCCTGCCCGAACGGCCAGAAGGAGAAATTGCCGATCACGAAGCAAGCCCGCGCCCAGGGCAGACCCACAATCGTGATCGCGGCCACCAGACCGGCCAGCCACCAGCCCAGGCCCATCAGGAAGCCCCCGAGTACGAACCAGAGGACGTTAAGAACAAAGCGCAGCATTTCTCCAGTCTGGCGTAGATCCGAAACTTGGTTGGCAGGCTTTGCTTGGCCAATCAACCCTGGCCAGGGGCCCGACCAGCCAGAAGCGAGCAGGCACCAAGCGGGAATTCTTACCAGCTTCCGCGCCTGTCGATTAGAATCCGCAAACCTCCTTAACAAAAAGGATCAACCGCATATGTTCACGCTCGAAAAAGCCACCCAGATCTTCCCCGACACCCTTTCAGCGGATGTCGTGCCCGCCATCACGGCCCGCTACAAGCTGCTCAGCGCCGAGGACCAGCTGGCACTGATCTGGTACGCCTACCTCGAGATGGGCAAGACCATCACCATTGCAGCCCCAGGCGCGGCCCGTATGCAGTTCGCCGAATGGGTGCTCAACGAGCTCAAAGGCATGAGCTTTGCCCAGCAGAGCCAGGTGATGTGCGATCTGGCCAACAGCACCGACACAACGATCGGCCGCACCTACTCCGGTTGGTCGGTGAACATCAAGCTTGGCTTCTGGTACCAGCTGGGCGAGTGGATGGCCGCCGGCATCGTGGCTCCGATACCCCAGGGCTACCAGCTCTCGGCTAACGCCTCCTCCGTGCTCAGCTCCCTCAAGAGCGTCGAGCAGGGCCAGCAGATCACCCTGCTGCGCAACTTCGTGGTCGACATGGGCTACGACCCCGCCAAGGGCGAGGCCCAGCGCGTCATGGAGCCCGTGGTGACTCCCACCCCTGAGTCCCAACGCCAGAAGGTGTCGATCGCCGGTATCGACAACGCCACGGTGAGCGCCTACATGGATCAGCTCAACGCCAACGATTTCGACAATCTGATTGAACTGTTCCTGCCGGATGGGGCGCTGCAGCCTCCCTTCCAGAAGCCGATCGTGGGCAAAGAAGCCATCCTGCGTTTCTTCCGCGAAGATTGCCAGAATCTGAAGCTTCTGCCTGAATCGGGCATTGCCGAGCCTGCCGACGGCGAATTCACCCAGATCAAGGTCACCGGCAAGGTTCAGACCCCCTGGTTCGGTGCCGGCGTGGGCATGAATGTGGCCTGGCGCTTCCTGCTCAATCCCGACGGCAAGATCTACTTCGTGGCCATCGATCTCCTGGCCTCGCCCGCCGAGCTGCTCAAGTTCGCCCGTTGAGCCTCGCCACAGCCACGGCCCCTGCCACCGGCAAGGGCCTGCTGCTGGCCGGTGGCCTCCTGCTGGCCTGGATGGTCAGCCTGGTGCTCCTGCTCCAGGCTGATCCGGCCCATCTGCCCCTGCCGCTCCTGCTGCTGGCCGTGGTGATCCGCTCGGTGCTTCACACCGGACTCTTCATCGTCGGCCACGACGCCATGCACGGCCTACTGCTGCCCGGCCAGCCCCGGATCAACCACCAGCTGGGCCAGTGGGCCCTCTGGCTCTATGCCGGCCTTCCCTACGGCGCCTGCCGCATCAACCACCTGCGCCACCACCAGGCTCCGGGCAGCGTCCGCGATCCCGACCACCAGCCCCTTCAGGGCGGTGGTGTGCTGCGCTGGTACATCCACTTCATGGCCAGCTATCTCTCCATCGGCCAGATGCTGCGCCTGCTGGGGGGCTGGACCCTGCTCGCCCTGATGGCCGCACCCTCCGGTGCCATGGCTCCGGTGTCGGTGCTGCTGGTCTGCACCCTGCCGCTGCTGATCAGTTCCCTGCAGTTGTTCGTCTTCGGGACCTACCTGCCCCACCGCCAGGGAGAAGGCCAGAGCCATCACCACCAGGCCCGCAGCCTGGAGTTACCGGTATGGCTTTCCCTGTTGGCCTGTTTCCATTTCGGCTATCACTGGGAGCACCACGAGTTCCCCACCAGCGCCTGGTTCCAGCTGCCTGGGATGCGCCGGTATCGCCCATCCTTCTCCGCGCAATCCATGCAGCTCGCGCCGCTGGTCCTGCCGCGATAAAGTCCTGTATCAAAGAAGACATCATGGTTGAGTCGGCACTGATCACCTGGAGCGACAGCGAACAGGCCATCGCGGAAGCGGCCTTCAGTTGCGCCTACGGCCGTGCCGTTCAGTCGGTGATCGGCACCGTGCGGAGCGAGGCCGATTCCATCAGTACAGCCGAGGCCCTCTGGCGCCTGCACGATTATCTCAGCACCCAGCGCCACGTCATGGAAGGGCGCTTCGATTTCCGCCTCGATGGCATCCTTTTCGTGTTCGCCAGCCTGGTGAAAGACAACCTGCTGGAACTCCAGGAACTGGACGGCCTTGACGCCGACAAACTCTCCAAGATCAAGGCGATGTCGCGCTTCTAGGGCCCAGGCGGCCCATCAGCCAAACTGACCCTCTCCACTTTCCAGGCATCCGCCCCCATGGTCGTCAGCGGGTCTGCATCCTCCCCAGCGGGTGCCAGAGCGGCGGGCACCAGCTCTTTCCCCTTGGCGGCCATCACCGGCCACGGCACCCTCAAGCTGGCCCTGCTGCTGGCGGCCGTGGATCCGGGCCTGGGCGGCGTCGTGATCGCCGGCGGCCGCGGCACCGGCAAATCGGTGCTGGCCCGGGGCCTGCATGCCCTGCTGCCGCCGATCGATGTGCTGGCGCTCGGTGAGGCCTGCCGCCGCCTCAACGTCGATCCCCAGCGGCCCGACGACTGGGACGCCACCATTCACAGCCGCATCACCCAACTGGGCGGTGATCCCACCGGAGCCGACCCCACGGCGCTGCTGCCCACCGCGGTAATTCCCGCCCCCTTCATCCAGGTGCCCCTCGGTGTCACCGAAGACCGGCTGGTGGGCTCGGTGGATGTGACCGCCTCCCTCGCCGCCGGTGCGCCGGTGTTCCAGCCCGGCCTGCTGGCCGAAGCCCACCGGGGCGTGCTCTACGTCGATGAGCTCAACCTGCTCGACGACGGCATCACCAACCTGCTGCTGGCGGCGGTGGGCTCAGGAGAAAACAGGATCGAGCGCGAAGGGCTCAGCCTCTCCCACCCCTGCCGCACCCTGCTGATCGCCACCTACAACCCCGAAGAGGGGGCGGTGCGCGACCACCTGCTCGATCGCTTCGCCATCGCCCTCTCGGCCAACCAGCTGCTGGAGATCGAGCAGCGGGTGGCAATCACCAACTCCGCCCTCGACCACGGCAGCTCCAGCGAAGGCTTCCGCGCCCGCTGGCAGGAGGAAACCGACGCCCTCGCCACCCAGCTGCTGCTGGCCCGCCAGTGGCTGCCCGATGTGACGATCGCCCGCGAGCAGATCGTCTACCTGGTGCAGGAGGCCCTGCGCGGCGGCGTTGAGGGCCACCGCTCCGAGCTCTACGCCGTACGGGTGGCGCGGGCCCATGCCGCCCTCAGCGGCCGCGATGCCGTGGATGCCGACGACCTGCAGGTGGCCGTGCGCCTGGTGATCGCCCCGCGGGCGCTGCAGCTGCCGCCGCCCGATCCCGAGCAACCGCTGGAGCCACCACCGCCGCCGCCACCGCCCCAGGGGGAGCAGCCGCCCGAGCCGGAGAGCCCCGAGCCGCCCGAGCAGGAACCACCGGAGCCCGACAGCGACGAGCCCGACGCCGAAGACGACAACGAAGACGACAACCCCGAAGACCAGGCCCCGCCCCAGGTGCCCGAGGAGTTTCTGCTCGATCCTGAGGCGATCGCCATCGATCCCGACCTGCTGCTCTTCGCCGCCGCCAAATCCCGCAGCGGCGGCAGCGGCAAGCGCTCGGTGGTGCTCTCCGACACCCGCGGCCGTTACGTCAAGCCGATGCTGCCCCGCGGCCCCGTGCGCCGCATCGCCGTGGACGCCACCCTGCGGGCCGCCGCCCCCTATCAGAAAGCGCGCCGCGCCCGCGAACCCCACCGCACCGTGATTGTGGAGGAGGGCGACCTGCGGGCCAAGCAGCTGCAGCGCAAGGCCGGCTCCCTGGTGATCTTCCTGGTGGATGCCAGCGGCTCGATGGCCCTCAACCGCATGCAGAGCGCCAAGGGGGCCGTGATCCGCCTGCTCACCGAGGCCTACGAGAACCGCGACGAAGTCGCCCTGATCCCCTTCCGCGGCGAGCAGGCCGAGGTGCTTCTCCCCCCCACCCGCTCGATCACCGCCGCCCGCCGCCGGCTGGAGCAGATGCCCTGCGGCGGCGGCTCCCCCCTGGCCCACGGCCTCACCCAGGCAGCCCGCGTGGCCGCCAACGCCCTGGCCACCGGCGATCTCGGCCAGGTGGTGGTGGTGGCGATCACCGATGGCCGCGGCAACGTGCCCCTCTCCCGCTCCCTGGGCCAGCCGCAACTGGAGGGCGACGAGCCCGTCGACCTCAAGGAGGAGGTGATCCAGGTGGCCGGCCGCTACCGGGCCCTGGGCATCAAGCTGCTGGTGATCGACACCGAGCGCAAGTTCATCGGCAGCGGCATGGGCAAGGACCTGGCCCAGGCGGCCGGCGGCAAGTACGTGCAGCTGCCCAAGGCCAGTGATCAGGCGATCGCCGCCATCGCCCTCGACGCCCTCAACGGGGCTTAGGCGCCGCCGCCTTCTTCGCCTCGGCGTCGGCCTTGTCCTTGGCCAGGCCCGTCTGGGCAGGGTAGAGCTCATCAAAGAGCTGGCCAAGGCCGACGGCCACGCTGCGCACGCCGTCCATGAACACGGCATCGCTGGTGAGCTTGTTCACATCCCCACCGACGGCATCAATGCGGGCTGTGAGCCGCTCGGCGTTGCCCACGGTGGTCTTGAGCTGGGCCAGGGTCTTGGGGTTGTCGAGCGCGGCCGTGACATTGCGCACATGGCGGCTGGCCGCCGCCGCTTCGGCCGTGGCGACATTGAGGTTGGCCAGGATGGGATCGGCCTTGCCCACCGAGCGCTTCAGCTCGGCCACCAGCACCTGGGCCCGCTGAAGAAACTGGGTGGCCTCCTTGGAGGTGGCATCGAAGCTGCGGGTGGTGCGGGCCATCTCCTCCACGATCTGCTTCTCGTCCACCTGGGCCAGCAGGCGCTGCATCAGCTCGGTCACGCTGTTGAGGCTGGCGGCGGTGACGCCCTTGAGCTCACTGCCGGCGCAGACCATCACCGTGTTGTCGCAGTCCTTGGCCCGCGGCAAGGGGCCATCCTCTGGCAGGGGATTGCCGGTGCTGATCAGCGACACCTGGGCATCACCGCCCAGCAGAGAGCCGGTCTGCACCTGGGCCAGGGTGGGGCGCGCCAGGCGCAGGGTGGGGTCGCTGATCTCCAGTTCGGCCAGCACCGCCGCGGAGGTGGTCCTGATCTTGCGCACGCTGCCCACCTGCACGCCGCGGAAGATCACCGCTGATCGATCCGCCAGGCCGGCGGCATCCTGGAAGCTCACCTTCAGCATCCAGTTGTTCTGGCTGAGGGAGATGCCCCGGAGCCAGAACCAGAAACCCGCTCCTCCCACCACGGCCGCCAGCAGCGAAAATCCAACGATGGCCTCTCGCACACTGCGACGCATGGGGCTCTAGATCTCCGCCGGTTGCATCGGTCCGCTCAGGCTACCGGTTCGAAACTGGACCACATAGGGATTCTCGGTGTGGCCGAAGTCCTGCACGGAACCCAGCCACTGCAAATGCCCCTCGTAAAGCATCGCCACCTGCTCGGCTGATCGCACGATTGTGCTCATCACATGGCTGACCACCACCGAGCAGCCCGCCGCCACCTGGGTGGTGGTCACGATCAGGTCCTCGATGCGGGTGCAGGCCACCGGATCAAGCCCGGCCGTGGGTTCATCGAACAGCAGGATCGGATGCTGCCCGGCCGGCTGGCCAGGGTCCTCGATCAGGGCGCGGGCGAAGCTCACCCGTTTCTGCATGCCGCCGCTGAGCTCGCCGGGCAGCCGCTCCTCGATGCCCGAGAGCCCCACGGCCTCCAGGGCCCGGCCGACCCGGTAGCGGATCTCGGACTCCCGCAGCTTGCTGTGGCGGTAGAGCAGAAAACCCACGTTTTCGCGCACGGTCAGCGAACCCAGCAGGGCCGGGTTCTGAAACACCAGGCGCACATCCGGCGGACGCAGCTGGTCGAGCCGCAGATAGCGCTGGGGGGCGCCGTGCAGCCGCAGCTCCCCCGCCGTCGGCAGCAGCAGGCCGGCGAGGATGCGCAGCACCGTCGATTTGCCCGTGCCCGAGGGGCCCACCACCGCCAGCCTCTCCCCCCGCCCCAGGCTGAGGCTGAGGCCATCGAGCACCCGGTTGTTGCCCCAGCGCATGCCCACGCCATCGAGCTCCAGTACGGGCGCGTCAGGACCGTCGGCGGGTGCGTGGGCAGGGGATCGGTTCATCCCGGCATTTCCTCCGTACAGTTCCAGTTGCTCTGTGCTTTGGCGAAACGCCCCAACGGCTTGACCTCCCAGCGCCCCTCCAAGCCCCCCCGTCGCCCGCGCCGGCAGGTCAAGCGTCCCGGCTGGATGGGCCGCGGCGACCTGCGCCAGCAGGACCTGGTGAGCCGCTCGAAGCGGGCCGTGCGCTGGCTGCAACCAGGGCTGGTGGTGAAGCGCTGGGTGCTCACATCGGGCCTCGGGCTGGTGCTGGCGCTGCTGGGAGCCGCCATCTTGGCCGATCTCAAGCCCATCTACTGGATGCTGGAGTCGCTCACCTGGCTGATCACCAACGTGGCGCGGGTGCTGCCGCGGGGCTTCACCGGTCCGCTGGTGCTGATCGCGGGGGGAGCCCTGGTGATCTGGGGCCAGAGCCGCAGCTTCGACTCGATCCAGCAGGCCCTGGCACCCGAGAAGGACACGGTGCTGGTGGATGCCCTGCTGGCCCAGCGGCGGCTCAACCGTGGCCCGAACATCGTGGCGATCGGCGGTGGCACCGGCCTCTCCACCCTGCTCAGCGGCATCAAGCGCTATAGCAGCAACATCACAGCCATCGTCACCGTTGCTGATGACGGCGGCAGCAGCGGTGTGCTCCGCCGCGAGCTGGGGGTGCAGCCGCCGGGCGACATCCGCAACTGTCTGGCGGCCCTGGCCCGGGAGGAACCGCTGCTCACCCGCCTGTTCCAGTACCGCTTCAAGGCGGGCAATGGGCTGGAGGGCCACAGCTTCGGCAACCTCTTCATCTCGGCGCTCACGGCCATCACCGGCAGCCTGGAGTCGGCGATCACCGCCAGCAGCCGGGTGCTGGCGGTGCAGGGCCAGGTGGTGCCGGCCACCAACGCCGACGTGCGCCTCTGGGCGGAGCTGGCAAACGGCGAGCGCATCGAGGGCGAATCGAAGATCGGCCACTCCACCAGCCCGATCGTGCGCCTGGGCTGCATCCCCGAGCGACCGCCGGCCCTGCCCCGGGCGATCGAGGCCATCGCCAATGCCGAGCTGATCATCCTCGGGCCCGGCAGCCTCTACACCTCACTGCTCCCCAACCTGCTGGTGCCTGAGCTGGTGAAGGCGATCATCCTCTCCAAGGCGCCGAAGCTCTACATCTGCAACCTGATGACTCAGCCCGGAGAAACCGACCGGCTGGATGTGGGCGGGCACCTGAGGGCGATCGAAGCCCAGCTGGCCAGCCTCGGGGTGCACAGGCGGCTGTTTCCGGCGGTGCTCGCCCAGGAACCGCTCCAGGACCTCGCCCTGCTGGAGCACTACCGCGCCCGGGGAGCGGAACCGGTGCTCTGCGACCAACGGCAGCTGCGGGCGGCCGGCTACGACGTGACCCTCGCCCCCCTGCAGGGCTCACGGCCTAACGACACCCTCCGTCACGATTCCCGCGGCCTCGCCCACGCCGTGATGCGCTTCTACCGCAAATCCAAGGGCCAGAAATCCAGCCCCGATCTCGACTGGCTCAGCAGCAAAGCTCAGTGAGCAAGGCTGAATGGTGCCCAGCTCAGTAGGCGTCCTGCATCTCGTAGAAATCCGGCTGGACGTAGTCCTTGCGCAGGGGATAGCCCTTCCAGTCTTCGGGCATCAGCAGGCGCTTGGGATGGGGGTGGCCTGAATAGATGATGCCGAACATGTCGAAGGTTTCGCGCTCCTGCCAGTCGGCACCACGGAAGAGGCCGTAGAGGGTAGGGATGGTGAGGGCGCTGGTGCGCTCCAGGAACACCTTCAGGCGCACTTCTTCAGGGGGCTTCGAGGGGGATGGGCCCTGCTCCAGCGCCGCCGCCAGCTTGACCAGGTGATAAAAGCTGACCAGACGCCCGCCCGGGCCTTCATCGTAGCCGCCCTGGCACTGCAGATAGTCGAAGCCCGAAGCCTTGAGGGCCGCCGCCACCACCGGCAGGAACAACGGCTCCACGCCGATGATCTCGACCCCGAGGTGGTCGGCGGGCAAGGGCTGGTGGTCGAAGCCCTGGCTTGTCAGCCACTGGCTGACGGCGCCGATCGGGGCGGGGCTGAGCTCGGTGGTGGGATCAGGCATCGCTGGAGACGCGGGTGGCTTCGAGGGCTTCGGGTTCGGGGGTGGCCAGGGGCAGGCCGGCACCGGCGGCAAAGGCGGCCTTCTGGGACTCCGCCCGCAGATAGGCGCCGGTCACGATCGGCTCCACCGCCTTCATGGCGTGCTCAATCGTGAGGTAGCGGTGGGTGGGCAGCAGGTTGCCGCGTTCAGCCAGGGCCTCGTTACCCACCTTCTTGCGCAGCTTGATCACCGCATCAAAAATGGCTTCGGGCCGAGGCGGGCAACCGGGGATGTAGAGGTCCACCGGGATCAGCTTGTCGACGCCGCGCACGGCGGTGGTGGAGTCGGCGGAGAACATGCCGCCGGTGATCGTGCAGGCGCCCATGGCGATCACGTACTTGGGCTCGGGCATCTGCTCATAGAGCCGCACCAGAGCCGGCGCCATCTTCATCGTCACGGTGCCGGCGGTGATCAGCAGATCCGCCTGGCGCGGGCTGGAGCGGGGCACCAGGCCGAAACGGTCGAAGTCGAAGCGGGAGCCCAGCAGGGCCGCGAACTCGATGAAACAGCAGGCCGTGCCGTAGAGCAGGGGCCAGAGGCTGCTGAGCCGCGCCCAGTTGTGCAGGTCATCGAGGCTGGTGAGGATCACGTTCTCGGAGAGATCCGAGGTGACCGTGGGGGCGCCCACTGGGTTGCAGGTGGAGGCGCGCAGATCGCGCAGGGCCTCGATCGAGGGGGCCTCGCTGCTGCCGGGGCTGGTCGGTGTGAGGGTCATCGTTCGGCTGGTCGGGGGTCCGGATGGCTGGGGTTCAGCTCCACTCGAGGGCACCCTTGCGCCAGGCGTAGGCGAGGGCCACCACGAGAATCGAGATGAAGATGAGGGCTTCGATGAAGGCCAGCAGGCCCAGGCGATGGAACGCCACGGCCCAGGGATAAAGGAAGACGGTCTCGACGTCGAAGATGACGAAGACCAGAGCGAACATGTAATAACGAATGTTGAACTGGATCCAGGCGCCCCCGATCGGCTCCATCCCCGATTCGTAGGTGAGGCGGCGCTCGCCAGCCCTCGATTTGGGTGCCACCAGCTTGTTGGTGACCAGAGCCAGCACAGGAACAGCCGCTGCGATCAGCAGAAATCCCAGAAAGGCGTCGTAGCCGGGAAGCACGAACATGAACGGGCCCAACCTGCGGCGCAGTCTGGCATCCGCGGGCAGAGATCGCCTGGATAGAGTCCGATCTGACGGCAGTGGGACCAGCGCCATGGCCAACGGGCACGACGGCAACGACGAACAAGCTGCCGAGGCCTCCGCGGTGGCAACAACAGCTGTGGCGGAGAGCGATCCCGACACCCACCGCTACGAGTGCCGCAGCTGCGGCTTCGTCTACGACCCCGAAGAGGGCATCCGCAAACTGGCCATCGCCCCGGGGGTTCCGTTCACGGAGCTGGATCCGATCGGCTTTCGCTGCCCGGTCTGCCGCAGCCGCGTCGGCGCCTTCCGTGACATTGGCCCGCGCAACAAGCCCAGTGGCTTCGAGGAGAACCTCAACTTCGGCCTCGGCGTGAACAAGCTCACTCCCGGCCAGAAGAACGTGCTGATCTTCGGGGGCTTCGCCCTGGCCTTCGCCTTCTTCCTCTCTCTGTATTCCCTCCGTTGAGTCCTGTGAAACGCCTGTTCCCTTCCCTGCTCGGCCTGGTGCTGGCCGTGGGCCTGGCCTTCGGCCTCGGCGGCTGCGTCACCACCGGCCTACCCCTGGCAGCCAGCAGCCCCTGGCAGCCCGTCGCCCTCGAGACCCGCTCCAATCCCCTCGACCTGGCCTTCACCGACGACAGGCACGGATTCTTGGTGGGCAGCAACCGTCTGATCCTCGAAACCGAGGATGGAGGCGTCAGCTGGGAGGCCCGCGCCCTCGCTCTGCCGGAAGACGAAAACTTCCGCCTGCTCAGCATCGACTTCAGCGGCAAGGAGGGCTGGATCGCCGGCCAGCCGGGCCTACTGCTGCACAGCACCGACGGGGGCCAGAACTGGGAGCGCCTGCTGCTCGACACCAAGCTGCCCGGTGATCCTTACCTGATCACGGCCCTGGAGAAGGGCAAGGCTGAGCTGGCCACCACCGTGGGCGCCATCTACCGCACCAGTGATGGTGGCGGCAGCTGGCAGGCCGAGGTGAGCGATGCCGCCGGCGCCGTGCGCGACCTGCGCCGCGCCGCCGATGGCCGCTACGTGAGCGTCTCGAGCCTGGGCAACTTCTTCGCCACCTGGGGACCGGGCCAGGCCACCTGGGAGCCCCACCAGCGCATCAGCAGCCAACGGCTGCAGAGCATGGGCTTCCAGCCCGACGGCAACCTCTGGATGGTCACTCGCGGCGCCCAGCTGCGCTTCAACGCCGATGCCGCCGATGTGGAGGCCTGGAGCAAGCCGGTGATCCCGATCACCAACGGCTACGGCTACCTCGACATGGCCTGGGATCCCAACGGCGCGATCTGGGCCGGCGGCGGCAGCGGCACCCTGCTGGTGAGCGAAGACGGAGGCTCCAGCTGGAAGCGGGATCCCCTGGCGGGCTCCCAGCCCACCAACTTCACCCGGATCGTCTTCAACGGCGATGGCAAGGGCTTCCTGCTGGGGGAGCGGGGCAACCTGCTGCGCTGGGTGGGCTGACTGCATCCCTGTGTAACCAACCAGGCGGAGCGCCCGCTCCGCCCCACCGCCAAGGCCTAAGATCAACGAGCTGAATTGCCCGCTGCTATGGCTGCCGGCTCCACCGGAGAACGTCCGTTCTTCGAGATTATTACGAGCATCCGTTACTGGGTGATCCACGCCGTCACCTTGCCGGCGATTTTCTTGGCGGGCTTCTTGTTCGTCTCCACCGGTCTGGCTTACGACGCCTTCGGTACGCCTCGCCCCGATGCCTACTTCCAGGCCCAGGAAGCCAAGGCACCCGTGGTGAGCAAGCGCTACGAAGGCAAGAGCCAGCTCGACCTGCGCTTGCAGTAAGCCATGACCCAGTCACCGAGCACCACGCCCCGCAACTATCCGATCTTCACGGTCCGGTGGTTGTCGTTGCATGCGCTGGGGATCCCCACGGTCTTTTTCCTGGGTGCCCTGGCGGCCATGCAGTTCGTCCGTCGCTGAATTCCGCCATGCAGCGCAATCCCAACCCGAACAACCTTCCGGTCGAACTGAACCGCACCAGCCTTTATCTGGGCCTGCTGTTCGTGTTCGTCATCGGTGTGCTGTTCACCAGCTATTTCTTCAACTGATCGGGAGACACAGCCATGAGCGGCAAGAAATCCGGTTTACCAGACGGTCGACTTCCCGACCGCCTTCCCGATGGCCGACCCGCGGTGGCCTGGAAGAGCCGCTGGACCGAAGGGGTTCTCCCCCTCTGGCTCGTGGCCACCGCCGGCGGCATCGCCGTCATCTTCGTGGTGGGCCTGTTCTTCTACGGCTCCTACGTGGGCGTCGGTTCGGCCTGAGTTCAGGTAGCGAAGCAGACATGAACGAAGGGCCCCTCTGGGCCCTTTTTTTATGCGGTGCTGGTCAGGCTGACAGACCACAGCACGCGACGCGCTCAGACCCGGTAGTACTCGCGATACCAGCGGGCGAAATGGCCGATCCCCAGCTGGAGCTGGGTGTGGGGCGCGAAGCCCACCCAGGCCTCCAGGGCTGACGTGTCGGCGGCGGTGGCGGCCACATCACCGGGTTGCATCGGCTCGAACTGACGGATAGCCTTGACGCCCAGGGCGTCTTCGAGCACCTCGATGAACCGCAGCAGGGGAGTGGGCTGGCTGTTGCCGATGTTGAACAGCCGGTGGGGAGCGGCGGCAGTGGCGGGGTTCGGATCCAGCGGATCGAAGGAAGGATCCGGGGTGGCCGGCTTGTCGAGGCAGCGGATCACCCCCTCCACGATGTCGTCGATGTAGGTGAAGTCACGCTGCATGCGGCCATGGTTGAACACCCGGATCGGTTCTCCCGCGAGGATCGCTTTGGCAAACAGCATCGGTGCCATATCCGGACGACCCCAGGGGCCATAGACGGTGAAGAAGCGCAGACCCGTAGCTGGCAGCCCGTAGAGGTGGCTGTAGGTGTGGGCCATCAGTTCATTGGCCTTCTTGGTGGCGGCATAGAGGCTCACCGGATGGTTCACCGGATGTTGCTCCGAAAAGGGCATCAGGCGGTTGCCGCCATACACCGAACTGCTGGAGGCATAGACCAGATGCTCCACGCCATGGCGGCGGCAACCCTCGAGGATGTGGCCAAATCCCACAAGGTTGCTCTGGATATAGGCCGCCGGATTCTCGATCGAATAGCGCACCCCCGCCTGGGCGGCCAGGTGGGTCACGGCGCGGGGGCGTTCGCTCTCGAATACCTCCGCCATGGCGGTCCCGTCCTCAAGATCAAGCTCCCGGAAGCGGAAACCTCTCCCCTGATCCGAGGCCGGCATGCTCTGCAAGCGGCTGAGCCGAGCTTGCTTCAGCGCAGGATCGTAGTAGGCGTTGAGGTTGTCGAGACCCACCACGCGCTCGCCACGCCGCAGGAGCGCCTCGGTGACCGCAGCTCCGACAAAACCGGCTGCGCCGGTCACCAGCACTGTCCTCGGCACCGTCATGTCATGGCTACTCGAGACCCAGCACGGAGCGGAAATGGGCAATCGTGGGAGCGAGCCCCGCTTCAAGGGGCACCTGTGGTTCCCAGCCCAGCTCAGCGCGGGCCAGATCGATCACAGGTTGGCGCTGGAGGGGGTCATCCTGGGGCAGGGGCAGATAAGTCAGGGGCAACTCAGGGTTGATACGTTCCAGCACCTGCTCCGCCAGTTGGCGGATCGTGAATTCACCAGGGTTGCCGATGTTGATCGGGCCCGTGTGGTGGCCGTTCATCAGCCGGATCAGCCCCTCCACCAGATCATCCACGTAGCAGAAACTGCGGGTCTGGCTGCCATCGCCATAGAGGGTCAAGGGCTGGCCGCGCAGAGCCTGCACGATGAAATTGCTGACCACACGCCCATCATCAGGGGCCATGCGCGGACCATAAGTGTTGAAGATTCTGGCCACGCGAATCTCCGTGCCATGCATGCGCATGTAATCGAAGCAGAGAGCTTCAGCGATGCGCTTGCCCTCGTCGTAGCAGGAGCGAATTCCGATGGTATTCACACTGCCGCGATAGCTTTCAGGCTGGGGATGCACCTCCGGATCGCCATACACTTCACTGGTGCTGGCCAGCAACAGCCTTGCCCCCACCCGGCTGGCCAGCCCGAGCATGTTGTAGGTGCCCAGAAAGCTCGTCTTCGCAGTCTTGATCGGGTTCGACTGGTAGTGCCGCGGTGAGGCCGGACAGGCCAGATGCCAGATCCGATCAACCTCCAGACGAATCGGCTCGGTGACGTCGTGGCGAATCAGCTCAAAGTGGGGATGGCCGATCCAGCGGGCCACATTGCCCTTGCGTCCGGTGAAGTAGTTATCGAGGCAGATCACCTCCTCGCCGGCCTCCATCAGCCGATCAACGAGGGTAGATCCCACAAAACCGGCGCCGCCGGTGACGAGATGACGCAAGGAGGGTAGAGCCATGGATTCAACCTTCTCCCACCAGCCAGACCCTAAGACCCGCCACCCGGGCCGCCTCAGCATCGGTCACAGCGCGCACATCAAACAACCAGGCGGGCCGGCGCATGCGTGCGGCGATCGCCGGCCAGTCGAGTTGCGCGTACTGGCCCCATTCCGTGAGCACGATCACCGCGTCGGCACCCTCCACGGCCTCCAGCACACTGGCCGCAGGCTGCCAGCTGCCCTCATCAGCCAGGCCAAGGCCGGAGGCACTGGCCCCCTGACCCAGGTCGCTGGTGATCTGATCGACTCCCACCTTCGGGTCATGAATTGCCAGATGCGCCCCTTCTTCGAGCAGATCGCGGCAGATGCTGATGGCCGGTGATTCGCGGGTGTCGTTGGTGTCGGCCTTGAAGGCGAACCCCAGCACCGCCAGGCGCTTGCCGCTGACGGTGCCGAACAGCCGACTCACCACCAGCCGGGCGATGCGCTGCTGCTGCCAGCTGTTGAGTTCCACCACCTGCTCCCAGTACTGGGCCGCCGGCTCCAGGCCGTAGTGACGGCAGAGATAGACGAGGTTGAGGATGTCCTTGCGGAAGCAACTGCCGCCGAAACCAGGACCGGCCGCGAGAAATTTCGATCCAAGGCGAGAATCAGAGCCAATGGCCCGGGCCACCTCCTTGACATCAGCGCCGGTGGCCTCACAGAGGGCCCCGATGGCATTGATCGAGGATATTCTCTGGGCCAGGAAGGCATTGGCCGTGAGCTTGGACAGTTCACTACTCCAGAGGTTGGTGCGCAGAATCCGCTCAGGATTGACCCAATTGGAGTAGATCTCAGCCAGAGCATCGATGGAGCCCGGATCATCGCCGCCGATCAGGACACGGTCAGGGTTCTCCAGATCGGAGATGGCCGTTCCCTCCGCCAAAAACTCAGGGTTGGAGAGCACCGAAAATGATTTCGTGTCGCCCTCAGTGCCTTGCTGGGCGGCAGAGAGAATGGCCTGAATCGTTTCAGCGGTGCGCACCGGCAGGGTGCTCTTCTCCACAACGATCGTGTGCCCTCGGGCCTGGGCGGCCACCTGGCGGGCGGAGGCCTCGATCCAGCGCAAATCGGACGCCTGACCGGCCCCGAGGCCCTTTCTCTTCGTGGGAGTATTCACCGAGAGGAAGACCATATCGGCCGCCGCAATCGCCCCATCCACCTCGGTGGTGAAGTGGAGATTGCGGCCACGGCAGCGAGCCACCACATCCGCCAGTCCCGGCTCATAGACAGGGAGCCGGCCCAGATCGGCATCATTCCAGGCGGCAATCCTCTCCGCATTGAGATCAACGAGAGTGACCTGGATCTGCGGGCAGCGATCGGCGATCACCGCCATGGTGGGTCCACCCACATAGCCCGCGCCGATACAGCAAATCGTCCGGACTGTCATCACGGGGCAGAACGTGGGGTGGAACTCGGACTTGAGGAGCATCTCATATCGATGGATCACGCAGTCGTCTGAGAAGTTCTTCTGGCTGCAACCGTTCCTCTTCAGGCGAATCAGCGCTGCGGCGCAGGTTCTTGAGCAGCACCACCCCCTGCTGGGCCTCCTCCTCGCCAATCACCACCGCCCAGGGGGCGCCGGAGCGGTCGGCGCGTTTGAGCTGCTTGGCGAAAGCGGCGCCGGTGAGATCGAGCTCAACGCTGCGGCCGGCCTGGCGCCACTGACGAGCCAGCACCAGCGCCTGGCATTCCGCCTGCTCGCCTCGGCTCACCAGGTACAGGTCCGGGGCGGGGGCGCCCAGGGCCACCGTGCTGGCGGCCTGGGCCTGGGCCAGCAGCAACACCAGGCGCTCCAGGCCGATCGCCCAGCCCACGGCCGCCGTGGACGCACCGCCCAGTTGCTCGATCAGGCCGTCGTAGCGGCCACCGCCACAGACGGTGGCCTGGGCGCCGAGCTGAGTGCTGGTGATCTCGAAGGCCGTGTGGGTGTAGTAGTCGAGGCCGCGCACCAGGCGGGGGTTGATCTGGTAAGGGATGTCCAGGGCATCGAGGCAGCGGCGCACGGCACCGAAGCGCTCACGGCTGGCGTCGCTGAGGCTGTCGATCAGCTGGGGGGCATCAGCCAGCAAGGCCTGGGTCCCGGCGTTCTTGCTATCGAGGATGCGCAGGGGGTTGGTGCTGATCCGCTCCCTGGAATCGGCATCGAGCTGCTCCTGGCGCTGCTGCAACCAGTCCACCAGGGTGGTGCGGTAGGCGGCGCGATCGCTGGGATCACCCAGCGAATTGAGCTCCAGCGACAGCCCGCCCACCCCCAGGGCGCTGAGCAGGTCCCAGGCGATGGCAATCGCTTCGGCATCGCTACGGGGGTCGGCGAAGCCGAGCAGCTCGATCCCCACCTGGTGGAACTGGCGCTGGCGCCCGGCCTGGGGGCGTTCATAGCGAAACATTGGCCCGGTGTACCAGAGCCGCTGGGGCCCCTGGCCCAGCAGGCTGTGCTGCAAGGCGGCACGCACCACCGAGGCGGTGCCCTCGGGCCGCAGGGTGCAGCTGCGCTCCCCACGGTCCTGGAAGGTGTACATCTCCTTGCCCACCACATCGGTGGCCTCGCCGATGCCGCGGGCAAACAGCTCGGTGACCTCCAGCAACGGCGTGCGGATCTCCCGCAGGGCGGCACGCTCGAACTGGGAGCGGAACGTCGCTTCGATCAGCTGCCACAGGGGCATCTGCTCCGGCAGCAGATCCACCATGCCCCGAAGGCTCTGCAGCTTCTCCACGCCCACGCTTCTCACTGGCTCACAGTTTGCGGGATCGCTGAGGCCGGCCTTCAGCGAACGCCCAGCCATTTGTGGCTCTGCAGGCTGAGGCGCCAGGCTGGATTGCGCCGCACGTGCCGGACCGCCAGTTCCTGACCCGCCGCGCTCCCCCAGGAAGGTTGCAGCAACAGCTGGGGCAGCGCTCCCTCCACCGGGCGGGCGGAGCACACGGCGGCAGCCATCGTCTCAGCGAAGGCCAGATCAGCGATCTCGTGGATCACCACCTTGAGCTCATGGCAGGCGGCCAGCAGCTCGGCGGTGGGCGGCCGGTGGCGCTTGGGCGAGAGGGTGATCCATTCGAAGCGGCCGCTGAGCGGGTCGACGCCGCTGGTTTCCAGGTGCAGGGGGAGCGGCGAGGGGCCGGCGCCGGATCCTTGCCGCAGGGCCTCACAGAGCGGATCGAGGTTGTGATGCAGGGGTTCACCACCGGTGATCACCACGAAGGCAGCACCCTCGGCTGCCGCCAAGGCGGCGCTCGCCGCCAGATCCTGGAGGTGGCGGTGGGGATGGGCGTCCGCCGGCCAGGAGTGCTTGGTGTCACACCAGCTGCAGCCCACCGAGCAGCCGGCCAGCCGGATGAAGAAGGCGCTGCGTCCAGCGTGAACTCCCTCGCCCTGTAGGGAGTGGAAGGTTTCCACCACCGGGAGTCCGGCTGGGGGCACGGCCACGGCACGACAACACATGACTTTAGGAAGCGGAGACCGGACGCTCAGCGGCACAACGCAAGGCTGTACCGCCGACAGCAGCCTTGATCTGATCGAGACAGCAGCTCCGCTCAACCCCCGCTGCGGACGTCGGCCTGCAGGAGCTCCAGATCGAGCCCCGCCCCGAGGAACTGCCGGAAATCCTGATCCAGCGTGACCATCCGGGTGGAGCCGGTGATCGCGAAAGCCGCCAGGTAGGCATCCATCCACCTTTTTGGTGCGGCCTCAGCGAGCCCCGCCAAGCGCCACCAGAGCGATTCTATTCCGATCGGCTCGTCCACCAGGTCCACCTGAGGCAGGGCCTGAAAAGACTGAAGGGCAGCCAGAGCATCCAGGTTCGTGATCGCCGCGCTCTGGTAGGCCGTGAAGATCGCTGGGGTGGACGCCAGCCGCAGAAAACTCTGCTGGGTGGCACGGCAGAGCAGGACTGGTGTAGCGGGCGTGGCCTCAAGCAGCACCGCCTGGGCGGTGCGATGGGCTGGATGGGCTTCGAAGGCCGCCGCCAGCCACACATTCACATCAAGCAGGGAGGCCGGCACGGCGGCGGTCCTCCTGCTCCAGGCAATCCTGCTCAAGTTGCAATGACGCTGCCAGATCGATCCCCGCTTTGCCGACGGAGGGCTCACAGCGGAACACCGGAAGTCCCATTCCATCCACTGTCACCCCATCGCTGGTGGGGGGCACAGACCCTGATGCGCCGCCATGGAGCCCCTGACGGATGTAGTCAGCCACTAGCTCCTTGAGCGTGAGGCCCTGCTGCAGGGCGCGCTGCTTGGCCTGGCGCACAAGATGGTCCGGCAGGTCCAAAGTCGTTTTCACCCTTCCTCCTTGCTTGCTGGCTACCCAGCTTACTGGGCAGCCAGCAAGCGGGTTGACCCTCGCCAATCAGGCGGTTCACGCAGCGGCTACGCCCGCACGGGTATCTCCTGGGACACGGCTTCCGCCTCCCGTCGCTGGGCCGCCGCGATCAGCCCGCGGAAGAGGGGATGGGGCTTACCTGGCCGCGACAGGAATTCCGGGTGGTACTGGCAGGCGGCGAAGAAGGGGTGATCCTCCCGCTCGATCAGCTCCACCAGCCGGCCATCGGGTGAGGTACCGCTGATGGTGTAGCCGCCTGCCTGGAAGAGGTTGCGGTAGGCATTGTTGAACTCATAGCGGTGGCGGTGCCGCTCGTAGACCACCTCCTCCCCATACAGGCTGGCGGCCATGGTGCCCGCTGTCAGCCGGCAGGGGTAGACCCCGAGGCGCATCGTGCCGCCCAGATCGATCACATCCTGCTGCTCCGGCAGCAGATGAATCACGGGGTGGAGGCTGTCGGGGTCGAGCTCGGCGCTGGTGGCACCCGCCAGACCGGCGAGGTTGCGTGCCCACTCGATCACAGCGCACTGCATGCCCAGGCAGAGCCCCAGGAAGGGCACCCGCTCCTCGCGGGCCCAGCGGATCGCCGCCACCTTGCCGTCCACCCCCCGATGGCCGAAGCCGCCCGGCACCACCACCGCATCCATACCCCTCAACAGCGCTTCGGCCCCCTGGATCTCAATCTGCTCGGCGGAGACCCAGTGCAGGTCGAGGCAGGCATCCCGGTCGATGCAGGCATGGCGCAGGGCCTCCACCACCGAGAGGTAGGCGTCGTTGAGCTGCACGTACTTGCCCACCAGCGCCACCTTCACCGCCGCGCCGGGGTTGCGCAGCTTCTGCACCAGGCCCTCCCAGCGCTGCATGTCGCTGTCGCGATCCTCCAGGCCCAGCACCTCCAGCACCTGGCGGCAGAGGCCCTCCTGCTCCAGGGCGATGGGCACCGCATAGATGCTGTCGGCATCGCGGGCGGGGATCACCGCCTCGCGGTGGACGCCACAGAAGCCACCGATCTTGGCCTTGAGCTCCTCGCTGATCGGCCGGTCGCAGCGGCAGACCAGCAGATCGGGCTGGATGCCGATCGAGCGCAGCTCCTTGACCGAGTGCTGGGTGGGCTTGGTCTTGATCTCCCCGGAGGTGCCGATGTAGGGCAGCAGGGTGACGTGCACGTAGGCCAGATCACGGCGGCCCACATCACCGCGGAACTCACGGATGGCCTCCAGGAAGGGCAGCGATTCGATGTCACCCACCGTGCCGCCGATCTCGGTGATCACCACGTCCACGCCGCTGTCGGCGGCCACCCGGTGGATGCGCTCGCGGATCTCACCGGTGATGTGGGGGATCACCTGCACGGTGCCGCCGTTGTAGTCGCCGCGTCGCTCCTTGTTGATCACCGCCTGGTAGATCGAGCCGGTGGTCACGCTGTTCAGGCGCGACATGGCGGTGTCGGTGAAGCGCTCGTAGTGGCCCAGGTCGAGGTCGGTCTCCGCGCCGTCCTGGGTGACGAACACCTCACCGTGCTGGTACGGGCTCATCGTGCCCGGATCCACGTTGAGGTATGGATCGAGCTTGAGGATCGAGACGCTGTAGCCCCTGGATTTGAGCAGCCGCCCCAGGCTCGCCGCCACAATCCCCTTGCCGATGCTCGAGACCACACCGCCGGTGACGAAGACGAATTTCGCCATGGGCGGAGGGCGGGCATGGGCGGACACATCAATCTATCGAGCCTGCCCTCCCCTGATCGCGCCTCGGCTACGGCTGCAGGCTCCCGGCTCAGGCTTCGAGCAGGCTGCGCAGCATCCAGGCGGTCTTCTCGTGGATCTGCAGCCGCTGGGTGAGCAGGTCGGCGGTGGGCTCATCACTGGCCTCCGCCACCAGGGGGTAGAGGCTGCGGGCGGTGCGGGCCACCGCCTCATGGCCTTTCACCAGCTCATGCACCATCTCCAGAGCCGGGGGATGACCCTGGGTTTCAGCGATCGAGGAGAGGGCCGCGAAGCGGGAGCCACCGAAGGGGGCCGGGCAGCCCAGGGCCCGGATCCGCTCGGCGATCACATCGAGGGCCATCCAGAGCTCGGTGTACTGCTCCATGAACATCAGGTGCAGCGTGTTGAACATCGGCCCGGTCACGTTCCAGTGGAAGCCGTGGGTCTTGCCGTAGAGCACGTAGCTGTCGGCCAGCAGCCGGCCGAGACCGGCCGCGATCTGCTGGCGCTGGTCATCGGATATGCCGATGTCGATCGGAGGGGCGGTGATGGCGGGGACGTTGCTCACGGAACCAGAGCGGAGTCATTTCGGTTTAGCCCAACGCCGGGGCAGGCGTCCAGGGGGGCTTGCCGTAGAGCGTGCGGGCGGATTGCTTCAGCCGTCGAGGCTGGCGAGGTAGTCGTGAACGCGGCAGCGGCGGGCGGGCTGGCGCAACTTATGCAGAGCCTGGGTTTCGATCTGGCGCACCCGCTCCCGTGAGAGCTGCATCCCCTCGCCGATCTGGGCCAGGGTGCGGGGGGTGTCGTCGCTGAGGCCGTAGCGCAGGCGAATCACCTCGGCCTCCCGCTCGCTGAGTTCGTCGAGCAGGGCCTCGAGGTCACTGTGCAACTGCTGGCGGGTGAAGCTCTGCTCGGGGGTGTCGCTGGTGGACTCCAGCAGGTCCCCCAGGGGGGTGTCCTGGTCGCGGCCCACCCTGGCCTCCAGGGAGATCGAGCGGGGCACCCGCAGCAGGGTGAGACGCACGCCCTCCTCGCTCCACTGCAGGGCTTCAGCCAACTCGGCGAGACTGGCGGTACGGCCATGGTCACTGGCGAACTGGCGCTGGGCCTTCCTGATCCGATTCAGCTTCTCGCTGACGTGCACCGGCAGGCGGATCGTGCGGCTCTGGGTGGCGATCGCCCGGGTGACGCCCTGGCGAATCCACCAGTAGGCATAGGTGCTGAAGCGGAAGCCCCGGGTGGGGTCATACTTCTCCACCGCCCGCTCCAGGCCGAGGGTGCCCTCCTGAACCAGATCGAGCAGTTCCACGCCCCGCTTCTGATACTTCTTGGCCACCGCCACCACCAGGCGCAGGTTGGCCTGGATCATGTGGTCGCGGGCCCGGCGGCCACGCAGCAGTCGTCGCTGGAGGTCGCTGAGGCTGAGATCCAGGCAAGCGGCCCAGGTGCTGTGGCCCTCCTGCAGGAGGCGGCGCAACTCGGCCACGGGCAGGTCGCAGGCTTCCGCCCACTGGCCATGGGAGGGCTGGTGGGTGAGGCGGCTGGCCAGCCGCTGGCGCACCACTTCCAGATCGACCATGGCCTGCAGGATCGGCAGCTCAGTGGCCTGCTCCAGCCGCTGGCTCAGCAGCACCTCACGGGCCTGCACCTGACGGGCCAGGAGCAGCTCCTCCTCCTGGCTGAGCATGTCCACCCGGCCGATGTCCTGGAGGTAGAGCCGCACCAGATCGGCACTGGCGCGGCTGGGCAGGGGGGAGCGGCCCCGGACGGCCCGGCTGGAGGAAGCCGTGCCGCTGTCGGGACCGGCTCGAGATCGACCTCTACCTCGGGTTCGGGGCAGCCTTGAAGCACTGGTATTGACCCTGAGGACACGAACCCTGATCTGAAGTTCCTTCACCATCGGGTTGCCGCATAGAAGCAGCACGAAACAGAAGGTTTCTCTTCAGGATCAGCTGTGTCTCGTATCGCTCATTCCGGCGCCACCCAGGTGCTGGCCACATGCAGGTCGCTCAGTTGCTGAGGGGCCACATCGGCGGGGGCCTGGGTGAGCAGGCAGCGGGCCTGCTGGGTCTTGGGGAAGGCGATGGTGTCGCGGATCGACTCCTCACCGGCCAGCAGCATCACCATGCGGTCGATGCCGAAGGCCAGGCCGCCGTGGGGTGGGGCACCGAGGTCGAGGGCCTCCATCAGGAACCCGAACTGGCGCTCGGCCTCCTCCGGGGGCAGGCCGACCGTCTGCAGCACCTGGCGCTGCAGGGCTGAATCGTGGATGCGCAGAGAGCCGCCGCCCAACTCCAGGCCGTTGAGCACCAGGTCGTAGGCCTGGGCGCGGGCGGCGGGCAGGGTGGCCTCCCACTGGGCTGGATCCGTGCCGAGATCATCGGCATTGGGAGCACAAAAGGGGTGGTGCAGCGCCTCGAAGCGGTTCTCGCCAGCGTTGAACTCGAACATCGGGAAATCCACCACCCAGAGGAAGTTCCAGCCATCGTTCTCGCGCTCAGGCTTTACCAGCCCCAGCTCGCGCGCCAGGTACTGGCGCACCCGGTCGAGGGCCTTGTTCACCGTGGCGGTGTCACCGGCGCCAAACAGCAGCAGGGTGCCGGGCACCGCGCCGGTGCGCTCAATCAGCTCGGCCTTGGTGGCAGCGGAGAGGTTGTCCTTGATGGCGCCGATCGTGTCGATCTCGCCGCCCTCGCGCACGCGGATGAAGGCCAGACCGCCGGCGCCGGCCGCCTGGGCCTCGCTGAACACGTCGCCACCGGGCTTAATGCGCACGTTGGAGAGGGCCTCATTGCCGCCGGGCACAGCGATGCACTTCACCGAGCCGCCGCCGGCCACGGCGCCTGAAAACACCTTGAAGCCCATGCCGGCCACCAGGTCGCTCACGTTGGTGAGCTCCATGCCGTAGCGGGTGTCGGGCCGGTCGGTGCCGAAGCGCTCCATGGCCTCGTGCCAGGTGAGGCGCGGGAAGGGCCGGGGCAGCTCGATGCCCTTGACGGACTTCCAGATGCTGGCGATCAGCGCTTCGTTGAGCTCGAGGATCTCCTCCTGGCCCATGAAGCTCATCTCGATGTCCAGCTGGGTGAACTCCGGCTGGCGGTCGGCCCGGAGGTCTTCGTCGCGGAAGCAGCGGGCCACCTGGTAGTAACGCTCGATGCCGCCCACCATCAGCAGCTGCTTGAACAGCTGCGGCGACTGGGGCAGGGCAAACCACTCGCCGCCGCACACCCGGCTGGGCACCAGGTAGTCGCGGGCGCCCTCGGGGGTGGAGCGGGTGAGCACAGGAGTTTCCACCTCGATAAAGCCCTGCTCTTCGAGGAAGCGGCGGGCGGCCTGGATCGTGCGGGCCCGCAGGCGCAGGTTGCCGTTCATGCGCTCGCGGCGCAGGTCGAGGTAGCGGTAGCGCAGGCGCAGCTCCTCGCGGGTGTTCTCCTCGTCGTGCACCGACACGGGGAAGGGCAGGGGCTTGCGCACGGCATTGAGCACCGTGAGCTGGCTGGCCAGCACCTCCACCTCACCGGTGGCCAGGCGGGTGTTGAGCGACTCCTGGGGCCGCAGGCGCACCCGGCCCTGCACCTGCACCACCGTTTCATTACGCAGGTGTTCCGCCACCGCGAAGGCCTCGGGCCCCAGGTCGGGATCAACGGTGATCTGAACGGTGCCGCTGCGGTCGCGCAGGTCCACGAAAATCACCCCGCCGTGGTCGCGGCGGCGGTCCACCCAGCCGCTCAGCTCAACACCCTGATTGACGCTGCTGCTGCGCAGATCGCCGCACCCGTGGCTGCGCATGGGGAAAGGAACTCAATCCGCGAGTGTCCCATGGCGCCGATAGAAGGGCCGCTTCACCACCACAGCGGGCTCGGCCTTGCCGCGGATCTCCACCGCCAGCTCGGTGCCGACCCGGGTGGCGTCGGCCGGAACATAGGCCAGGGCGATCGCCTCCCCAAGGGTGGGCGACCAGGTACCGCTGGTGACCTCGCCCACCACCTCACCAGCGCGCAGCACCGGATAGCCGTGGCGGGCGATCGCCCGGCCCTGGAGCTTGAGGCCCACCAGACGCCGGCTCACCCCCTCAGCGCTCTGGCGCTCCAGCACCTCCCGGCCGATGAACGCCGCCGGCATCTCCAGGTGCACCAACCAGCCCAGGGAGGCCTCCAGCGGGGTGGTGGCACTGTCCATCTCGCTGCCATAGAGGTGCATGGCCGCCTCCAGGCGCAGGGTGTCGCGGGCACCGAGGCCGCAGGGGGTGACCCCCTCCGCCAGCAGCTGGGCCCAGAGGGCGCCACCGGCGAAGCGATCCAGCAGCAGCTCAACGCCGTCTTCGCCGGTGTAGCCGGTGCGGGCCACGAAGGCCGTGGCACCGGCGGCTGCCGCCGCCGCGGTGCCGGCCAGCTGGATGCTGCGGTGAGCGAAGCGGGGCAGGCCGCCCAGATCCACCCCCGCCAGGGCCTCCAGCCGGGCGATCGCCTCGGGGCCCTGCAGGGCCAGCAGCACGCCATCGCCCTTGCGGTCGCTGATCACCAGGCCCGTGGGCTCCAGCTGACTGCGCAGCCAGGCGGTATCGGCCTCGGCGCAGCCGGCGTTGATGATCAGCAGCAGTTCATCGGCTGGGCCTTCGCCGGTAGCGGCACCGCTGGCTGGCGCTTCGTTGTCCTGTGGCCGACCAAGGTCGTAGACGATCAGGTCGTCGCGGATACCGCCGGCCTCGTTGAGCAGCACGGTGTAGGTGGCCTCACCCGGGCCGATCCGGAACAGATCGCTGGGCACCAGGGCCTGCAGGGCGTCCTTGGCGCCATCGCCCCGCAGGCGCAGCACCCCCATGTGGGAGATGTCAAAGACGCCGCAGCGCTCGCGCACAGCTCTGTGTTCCTGCACCAGCCCCTGGAACTGCACGGGCATCTCCCAGCCCTCGAAGGGCACCAGGCGGGCGCCGGCCTCAAGGCAGGCCCCATGCAGAGGAGTTCGCTTCAGGGAATCCGCCATGGAATGGGCTGTCGCGACTGCTGGCGGCGATCCTATGAACGCCGGCCCAGCTGAGCCCGGCCCAGCAGACGGCCACCGGGCAATACCGAAGACTTCCAGCAGGTTCGGTCTTTCCCCTGGTGTGATACCGCGAAGGTCATTACCTTAGGTGCCCTGAATGGGTCGCGCCCATGGGCCAGCGCCCGAACTGTCGTAGCTGCAACCACTGCAAGTCACCCGAGGCCTCCTTCGGCAGCGCCGAGCAGAGCTGGTGCCAGATGCGACGTCTGGCCATCCATGCCGACCTGGTTGGTGACCTGTGGTGTCACCACTGGACCCCCCGTCCGCCCAGCCTGCCCAGCATCGATCAATCCCCGCTGGCGATGCCGGTGCCCGCCAACCATCAGCTGGCCCTCACTGACCTGCTGGTGGCTGCCAGCTGAGCCTTTCGCCAGCTAAAAGGCTCAACAGGCGTCATGCTGAGTGTCCTGATCAACGAGTGGAGGTAGGTGAATGGTTGCACTCGCACCCACAACGGCGGTTGAACTGATGGCTTCCCAGGTGGACGGTGAAACCCTCACCCTGCCCACCGGCTCTCCTGTCTTTCATCCAGGTGATCTCGCCCGCGTCATTTACGGAGTCCGCAAGGGCATCGTCGAACTGATCGACACCTCGAGAAATCGCCTCTGCTATCGCCACGGCGAACTGTTCAGTTACGAAGACATCGCCTGGCGCGGCGGCTACTTCCGCAATGAGGCCATCGCCCGCACCCCGGTGGAGCTGGTGAAACTGGATCGCCTGAACTTCCTCAACTTGCTGCACAACCACCCCACCCTGGCCGTGGTGTTGATCGGGCAGCAGCACGAACGCCTGCGGGAGCAGCGCTCCAGCGGCTCCTACTCCTACTGAGCCTTGCCGCCTACTGACCCTGGCCCAGCAACAGCAGCAGGCTACGGGTCACCTTCGCCGCCAGCACGGCGCTGACGCCACTGGGATCAAGCCCGGGGGCGAGCTCCACCACATCGGCCGCCACCAACCGGTGCTGGCGCAGCTCCTCCAGCAGCCCCGCGAAGTGGCCCCAGTGGTAACCACCGGGCTCGGGGGTACCGGTGCCGGGCATCACAGCGGGATCGAACCAGTCGAGGTCGACGGTGAGATAGATCGGCCGGCCGCGCAGGGGGGCCAGGGCCGCCACCAGCTCCGCCTGCAGCCGCTCGGGCTGCAGCGAAAGCCCTGGGCCCTGCCCCACCAGCCGGCCGCTACGGCGCAGCTCCTCGAACTCCTCGCGGGTGCCGCTGCGGATCGCCACCTGCAGCAGGTCGCCGGAGGGGAGCACCTCCAGGCAGCGGCGCATGGCACAGGCATGGCTGTGGCTGGTCCCGAGCCAGCTCTGGCGCAGGTCGGCGTGGGCATCGAGCTGCACCAGGGCCAGGTCGGGGTGGCGGGCGGCCACGGCCGCCACGGCGCCACTGCTGATCGAATGCTCACCGCCGAGCATCAGCGGCCGCAGCCCCAGCTCCAGCACGGCGCGGGTGGCCTCACCCACGGCGGCCAGCACCGGCTCGGGCGCACCGAAGGGAATGGCCACCGCCCCCAGATCAGCGAAGGCCAGGTCGTCGAGATCGAGATCCAGCTGGGGGTCATAGGTTTCCAGGCCGCTGCTCACCTCCCGGATCGCCGAGGGCCCGAAGCGGGTGCCCGGCCGGAAGGAGGTGGTGCCGTCGTAGGGCACCCCGAACAGGCCCACGCGGCACCCCTCGGGCTCGCGCCGCGATCCCATGAAGATGGCACCGTCGCGATCGAACAGGTCAGGGTCCAGGGGTGCAGGGGCTGGGGACACGCTCGTCGGCTCAGGGCTGGGGGTGGTCAAGGGCCCGCTCGATGGCGGCCGGGATGGCCTCGAAGGCACCCCGCTGCCAGCGGGGTGACCAAATCTCACAGCCCGCCGCCACCACCTCCGCCCGCTCCGGCCTGGGCTGCAGATAGCGCGGGCCATCGACAGCCGCGAAGGTCCAGCTCCACCAGCCGCTGGGGTACATCGGCACCCAGCCATAGAGCGGATCGGCGTGGCCGAACACCTCGCGCAGCAGCCGCACCGTGGCCAGGTGCACCTCGCGGAAGCTTTCCGGGGATTCGCTCTGGGTGGCGAAGACGCCACCGGGCCGCAGCAGGCGGCGGCACTGCTCAAAAAAGGCCCGGTTGAACAGGCCCTCGGCGGGGCCGGCGGGATCGGAGCCATCCACGATCACCACGTCGTAGCTGGCAGTGGCCGCCGCCGACACCCAGGCGATGCCATCGCCCACGGTGAGCTGAAAGCGGGGATCGTCCCAGCAGCCGCCGCCGAGGGTGGGCAGATAACGCTGGGCACACTCCACCACCAGCCCATCGATCTCCACCAGATCGAGCTGGCGTACGCCGGGGTGGCGCAGGCACTCCCGGGCCGTGCCGCCGTCGCCGCCGCCGATCACCAGCACCCGCTCGATGGAAGCAGCGGCGCAGAGGGCCGGATGCACCAGCGACTCGTGGTAGTGGCGCTCCTGACGCTCGGCCGTCATCCAGCAGCCATCGATCAACAGCCCCTTGCCGTAGCGCTGGCTGTCGATAATCGTGACCCGCTGGTAGGGGCTGTCCTGCTCCAGCAGCACCCGGGCTTCGAGGCCGTAGCGCACACCCTGGTGAATTTCATCGACCCAGTGAGGGGTTGGATCCATCGCTGCTGACTCCCGGAGCCGCCCTAGCTAAGCCTTCAGGGGAGCAGCCTGTCACCCAGGCCTCCCCGGTCCACCACCATCCATGAGTTTGAGCCGATGACGCTGACCCGACGGGAGTGGCTGCAGGGCGCGGGCCTGGCGGCGGGCGCCCTGGCCTGGCCGCAGCTGGTGGGCGCGGATCGGGCGGAGGCCGGCGCGCTCACGCCGGAGCTGGAGCAGAGCCTGGCGGCCTGCTCTCCCCATGACGATCCGCTCGGCAGCCTGCTGCGCCGCAATGGCCAGTTCAGCCGCGCCTGGCAGGCCGCCGCCGCCGCCGGCAGCGCCGAGGAGCGCACGGAGCTGATGAATGCCCTCTGGCAGAGCACCTGTCAGGTGGACCCCAGCGCCATGGCCAGCGGCCAGCGACCCTGGGCGGCCCTGCTGAGCTGCGCCGATTCGCGGGTGTCGCCGGAGTGGATCTTCGTGTCGGGGGCGGGGGAGCTGTTCGATGTGCGCTGCGCCGGCAACACCGCCTTCGACGACGGCGTCGCCTCGCTGGAGTACGCGGTAGTGGAGCTGGCGGTGCCCCTGATCCTGGTGATGGGTCACAGCGGCTGCGGCGCCGTCACTGCCGCCATGGCCGCGGCGCCGCTGACGCCTCTGCTGGAGCAGCTGGTGACACCGATCCGCGCGGCACTGCAGCCGGGCGACGACCTCAACCTGGCGATCCGCCACAACGCCAGCCACTCCGCCCGGGAACTGAGCCGGCGCAGCAGCCTGCTGAGAGAGGCCGTGGGCGCCGCGCGGCTGCGCATCCAGCCCGCCTGCTTCGACATCGCCAGCGGTGCGGTGACGTTGCTGTGAGCGGCCAGGGAACCATCGATGCCTGACCTGCCCCTGAACGAACGGCTGGTGATCCCGGCGGCCGAGCTGAGCTGGCGCTTCTCCCGCTCCTCAGGGCCGGGCGGCCAGGGGGTGAACACCACCGATTCCAGGGTGGAGCTGGTGTTCGAGCTGGCGGCCACCACGGCCCTGCCGCCCCTGCTCAAGGCCCGGGCCCTGCGCCGGCTGGAGGGTCGGCTGCTGGAGGGCACGCTGGTGCTCACCGCATCGGAGCACCGCTCCCAGTGGCAGAACCGTCAGGCCGCCCTGCGCCGGCTGGCGGAGCTGCTGCGTGCCGCGATCGAACCGCCTCCCCCGCCGCGCCGGCGCACCAAGCCCACCCGCGGTTCGGTGGAGCGGCGCCTGAGCACCAAAAAGCAACGGGGTGCGATCAAGGGCCAGCGCCGCTCGCGCCCCCCCCTGCCCGACGACTGAGCTCCTGGGTGCGGCGGATCTGGGCCTTGGCCTGCTGCCAGAGGGTCTCCAGCTCCGGCAGGCTCCGCCCCTCCAGGCTGCCGCCCAGGGCCGCCTCGACGCGGGAGAAGCGATCCAGAAAGCGGTGGTTGGTGCCGGCCAGGCCGGCCTCCGGATCCAGGCCGCACCAGCGGGCCACGTTCACCAGGGTGAAGAGCACGTCCCCCAGCTCCTCCTGGGCGTGGGCCCGATCGCCGCTGGCCACCGCCTGCTGGAGCTCATCGAACTCCTCCTGTACCTTCTGCCACACCCCCTCGATCGACTCCCACTCGAAGCCGGCGGCGGCGGCCTTCCTCGAGATGGTCATGGCGGCGGCCAGGGCGGGCTGGCCGCGCACCTTGCCGGCGAGGCGATCGCTGAGGGGGCTGCTGGATCCGTCACGGGCGCGGGCCTCGTCGGCCTTGATCGCTTCCCAGCTGGCTTTCACCGCCGCGCTGTCGCCGGTCACTCCCCGGTTGGCGGCAGGCTGGGCCGCGGGCTCCGCAAACACGTGGGGATGACGCCGTACCAGCTTGTCGTGCAGGCCACGGCTGATCTGGGCGAGATCGAAGCGGCCCGCCTCGCTGGCGATCTGGGCGTGCAGCAACACCTGCAGCAACAGGTCGCCCAGCTCCTCGGCCAGGTGCCGGTCGTCACCATGGCGGATGGCATCCGCCACCTCGTGGGCTTCCTCCAGCACATAGGGCACCAGCGAGGCGTGGGTCTGCTCCAGGTCCCAGGGGCAGCCGGCCTGGGGGTCGCGCAGCTGCTCCACCACGGCGATCAGGCCGGCGAGGGCCTCCAGGGTGGGGCCCGCCTCAGCGGGATCGAAGGACGCGTCGGGGCCGGTCACGGGCCACTGGGCCGCAGGGTCCCCGTCCTAACGCCGTCTGCGCTTCCGTCGCAGCAGCCGGGGCAGACGCGGCAGTGGATCACCGTCCTGGAGCAGGTGCAGCCAGCTGCTGGCCTCCACCCCCAGCAGCAGCGCCAGCACCAGGGGCTGCTGCTGGCTCCAGAGCCCACGGCCCAGCTCCAGCAGCCGCCCGGGACCCGGAGCGCCCAGGGGAGCGAGCAGCGCACTCAGCGCCAACACCATCACCCCCAGATAGGTCAGCCGCAGCGCCGTGCCCAGCAGAGGGCTGTGGGAGAACAGTGAGCGGTGACTCAGGCCGCGGCGGTAGGGCCACCACAGCCAGGCGAGCGGACCCCAGCGCCGACTGGGATTGGAGCGGGTGTCGAGGTCAGGAGAGAGCCAGAGACCACCCAGCAAAAAACCCGCGGCGGCGCTCGCCACCCCCGCCAGCCCCAGCCACGGCCACCACAGCAGAGCGAAGGGCAGGCTCAGCAGCCAGGTGGCGCGGTCATGGCTGCGGCCATCGGCCATGGCGGATGCAGACGGCTGGTGTTCAGGCAGAATGACTCCGCGCGCGATTAGCTCAGCGGTAGAGCGCCTGCCTTACAAGCAGGATGTCGCTGGTTCGAAACCGGCATCGCGCATGACTCAGCCAATGGCCGTCATCTCGGAGCTCAGGAGGATCTCCGTCAGCGGGGGCCCGGCTGAGGTCATCGGCCTGTGAGATCTGATCGAGCCCGCTCAAGAAGGCAGCGTTGACTCGCAGCGCGAGGCGCTCGCTTTCGGCCATTGGGCAATCCAGGCTTTGCCGTCAGCGAGAGATCCTGATCGCTGAGGTGGTGTCGCGGCTTGATCTCGACCTGCCTGATCGCGATGAAGCCCCAACTGTCAGATCCACATCGCATTTAAATGAATCAATCACTGGTCCTCGATCCATGAAGTCCATCGCGCTCATCGTCAGTGCCGCCGTGGCAGCCTCGGGCCTGCCGGCGGCCGCACAGACCCTGGCCTGCACTCGGCTTTCGGAGCAGCTCCTGAAGCAATTGGGCACTGGCCCCAGCCAAACCCTGGAGGCCAGGTCTGAGCAGCAACGCCAAGTGCTGCGCACCCAGAACTGCGACCCGCAGGCCACGGGCTACGACGTGGAAGCCGAGAGCATCAAGCTGAACAAGCAACTGGGCAAAAAAACCGAAGAGAAAGTTCCCTTCAGCTTCGGCAAAATGATCAACATTCAATATTGATGCGTCACCCCCACTCCAGCTCGCGTTGAGCCAGGTCCCTCACTGACCAGTTGTCAGCTCACAGCTGCAGCCTCGCCCGGCGCAGAGCGTGTCGAGGTCGGGGCGGCCGGTGATGCGCAGCCGCAGTCGGGCCCAGAGGCCATAGAGAGCACGGGCCAGGGGGCCGATCAGCGGCCAGTTGATCGGGGCGTAGATCCAGCCGAGCCCCACCAGCCGGTAGGCGTCCTGGAACACCGCCAGATCGTGCAGCACCTGGCCATCGGCCTTGATGCCATGGACGCGGCCCATCGCCTCCCGGTAGCTGATGCCCTGGAATGCGGCGGCATCATAGAGGGAATCATCAATATCGACGAAGCGAATCGCTCTGCGGCCGCCATCACGACGGCGGAGAATCTCCACCTCACGCCTGCAGAGTGGGCAGGCTCCGTCGTAGAGAAGGGTGAGCTCAGCTGTGGTCATCACTTGAACCTAGGGAATGAGCTGACGCCATTGGCCTGGGATCAACGCTATCTGCAGGGTCGTGATGGCTGGGACCTGGGTCAGGCCGCCCCGCCATTGGCGCACTTTCTGCAGGAGCATCCGCTGGCACCGCAGCCACCGGGGCGGGTGCTGGTGCCCGGTTGCGGCCGCGGCCATGACGCACGGCTGCTCGCGCAGCTCGGCTTCTCGGTGACCGGAATCGACATCAGCGCCGAAGCCCTGAGCGAAGCCCGCCGGCTGGATCAGCCCCAGGCCTCCACTGAGTGGCTGCAGCTGGATGCCCTCGTTCCAACGGCGCTCCAGCAGGCGGGATTGACTGCAGCCAGCATGATCGGCGTGGTGGAGCACACCTGCTTCTGCGCGATCGATCCAGCCCTGCGTGGCGCCTATGCCCGCAGCATGGCGCACCTGGTAGCAACGGGCGGCTGGTTGCTGGGTCTGTTCTGGTGCCACGGCCGCAGCGGCGGCCCACCCTTCGGCGCTCAACCGCAGCAGGTGAGCGCGCTGCTGGAGGACGCCGGCTTTGAAGCCGAAGTGTGGGGCCCTGCCGAGCACAGAGTGCCCAGCCGGGATAACGAATGGCTCGGCCTCTGGCGACGCAGAGGCTGAGACGAGGCACAAAAATGCTGCCACCCTCGGCTGAAGGCAGCAGCTCTTTACAACGTGATGAAAGGGACTAAACCCCAGTTGCGGCAAGGCGATGGCAGGCCGCCGCACTCAGGCGATCACTCGTCCTCGTCGTCGCTGCCGACAGGCACGAGGCGGATCTGCTTGCGGCCGAGCTTGATCTGGAACTCATCGCCGGGCTTGAGGTCGATCAGGGCGGTGTAGGCCTTGCCGATCAGCAGGTTGCCATTGAACTGAACCTTGGTGACGTAGCTGAGCTTGCGGCCACTCTTGCCCGCACCACCGCCACCACCGACGCCGAGGCTGACACCCTTGGCCTCCAGCAGCGCTTCGTAGAACGCCGTGAAATTCAGCCGCTCGCTGCCGTCTTTTTTCGAACTCACGTAGCCGCAGCTGCGCACCAGGTCGGATTTGGAGGCATCACCCATCTCCTTCACCTTGGCGAGCAGGTCAGGTCCGGTGAGCATGACATTCGTTTCTAAGAACAGGCGAATCATAGCAATCGAACAGATGCCTTGACCAGCAAACAGCCCCCAGTTCAACCCAACAACCCCCGCAAACTGATGACCGAATGCAAGCCGCAAGCCGCTTGACGGAAGGTCACATCATCCCAACGCTTTCCCAGGGGTGGGCTCAGCGTCAGGCTGGATCTTCAAGCGTGACCAACTCACCAGCGGCTCAGCCATCCACTTGAGGGCCATCACCAGAGCCGGGCCTGAGCACAACGAATCGGTCAGGATGTCGGTGATCGGGCATCCCAGGGGTCGCCGCGTTGGTCGCCAGTCCTGCTTTCACGATCCGGCCCATGGCCGAATCACACCTGCCCCTGGTGACGGAATGGGCCCGGCAGGAGGGTTTCTGCCCCGGACTGGGCGATGCCGGTGTGTACCGCCAGACCGATGCCACTGGCCTCTGGGTGGGGGTCCTGGGCGAGGAGCCGGTGGGATGTGTGGCGGGAGTTCGTTACGACGAGCGCTATGGATTCATCGGCCTGTTCCTTGTGCGCCCCGCCTTCCGCGGACGGGGCTACGGGGTGGCGCTCTGGCGTCAGGCCCTCGCCCACCTCGATGGGGTGGCCTGCATCGGCCTGGAGGCGGCACCCGAGCGGCTGATCGACTACGGCCACTGGGGCTTCAAGGCGGCCTACGACACCCTGCGCTGGCGCCTTCCCTCCGCCAGCCGTGCCCGCTGCAGCGACGCTCAGCTGCCAACGGGCTATGCCGTGGTGGCGGCGGCGCAGCTCGGCGCCGATGCCGGCTCCAATGAACTCGTGCTCCGCTACGACGCCCGTCACGAAGCCACACCACGCCCCCACTTCCTGGGGCAATGGCTGCGCCAGGACAACGGCACCGTGGAGCTGGTGCGCGATGAACTGGGCTGTTGCCGCGGCTTCGGACGGATCAGGCCCTGCCTGCTGCCCGATGGCGGCGGCGCCGTGGGCTGGCGGCTTGGGCCCCTTTTGGCGGATGCCCCCCTGCTGGCGGGCGCCCTACTGGATCGACTCTGTTCGGAGCGCAGCGGACCGGTGCTGATCGACGCCCCCGAGGCCAATCCCAGGTCCCATCGTCTCCTGGAGCAGCGCGGCTTCCAGATCGCCGGGCGCACTGTGCGCATGTACCGCGGCACCCCTCCCGAGCTGCCCCTGCAGGACATCTACGGCCTGGCCTGCCTGGAGCTGGGCTGAGACAAAAGCGCTGGTTAACCTGAGCTGTCCCGGCTGGCGATGGTGAAGCAGATCCGCCGCGAACTGCTCGCCTCCATGCCTCTGACTGTGGTGCTGGCCGCTGGTGTGGGGGCGGGGCTGATCACCTTTCTGGTGAACCTGCTCAGCCAGCGCGCCTCCCTCAGCCTGGAGGCCTTGCTGGTGGCGCTGATCAACGTGGTGGCGCCCATGGCCGTCACCCTGACCTGGATCAGCTCCTGCGCCCCGCAGCGTGTGGGGGAAGCGGCAGTCCGTCAGGGCCAGACCCCCATCGAGCTGGCGACGGCCATGGGCAGCGCGGCGATCTGCGCCACCCTGCTCCTCCCCTATATCCTCGCCACGGCCATGGTGGCCGGCGCCCTGGCCACCTCGGTCCCCGAGCCCCTGCGTCAGCTTCCGCCCCTGCTGGGGTTGCTGAGCCCAGCAGCCATGGCCAGGATGGCCCTGCATGGAGCGGGGCTGACGGCCATCAGCGCCCTGATCTGCGCCCGCCAGGGCCGTCGCTGCCGCCATCGCTCCGAGGACCTGCCCCGCCGCATCGCCGCGGCCACTGTGGAAGCGATCCTGGTGATCCTCAGCATGGAGGTGCTGCTCTTCATCCTCGTTCCCCCCGACCTTCCCCCTATCGGATGACGGACCACCAAGCCGATCCGCCCGCCGTGCCGGTGGGCCAGCGTCTGCAGCTCAGCCTCAGTGAGGGCCTCAGCTGGCTGGTGCTGCTCGGGGCCCTGGTTTTCGGCACCTGGATCGTGACGGAGGCCCTGCGCCAGCAGGCCTGGCTGAGCTCGAGCTTCGCCCTGCGCTTCCGCACCAGCAATGCCACCGGGCTCTGGCCGGGGGTCCATGTGACGATTTCCGGCTACCGCGTTGGGAGGGTGGAGCAGGTGCAGCTGGGGCCGGATGGCAGCGTGGCGGTCGACCTGCGCATCGCTGAGCGCTACCGCCCCCTGATCGGGCCCGCCAGCCGCGCCCTCCGCTACCAGGAGGGTCTGATCGGCAGCAGCCTGATCGCCCTCAGCGCCGACCCCGTCAAAGCGGGCCAGAGCCCAGCGAAGACCGACCGGTTGATCCCTTTCGACGAATCGCCCGACTTGGCCAAGCTGCTGGTGCAGATCGGCGAGACCCGGCTGGTGCTGAACCGCGCCCTGCAGGGCACGGCGGCGATCGCCGAGCGGGATCTGCCCGGAGCGATCGCCGGCTTCAATGGCACCCTCGGCGATATGAGCCGGCTCAGCCGCCGGGTGGAGCAGGAATCAGGCACCACCGCCGCCAGCGCCCGTGACACCCTGCAGGAGTTCAAGCGCACCGGCCAGCGGCTGGAGAGCACCGGCGCCGAAGCCCAGGAGGCCACCGCCGAAGCCCTCCGACTGATCCGTGACACCCAGCCGGAGGTGGTTGGCGCCATCCGCGAGATCAGAACCCTGGCGGAGCGGGCCAATCATCTGCTGGGGGTGCCGTCGGCAGCGGAGCGCGCCCCTGCCTCACCGGCAGCGAAACCATGAGTCCCTTCCGCCCGCTGCGACCCCGCGCCAGCCGCCTGCGCCCCGTGCGCCTGCTCAAGCTCGATGGCGTCTACCGCGCCGACAACATCGACAGCCTGATCAGCCAGTGGCGGGAGCCCTACCGGCTGATGCTCAAGGTGCCCTGGCCGGGCTTCCTGCTGCTGATCGCCCTGGCCTACCTGGGCACCAACGTCGCCTTCGCGCTGCTCTATCTGCTCGATGCTCCCGGCATCGGCGGCCTGCCCCAGGGCCAGGTGGCGGGTTTCAGCGACGCCTTTTTCTTCAGCGTTCAGACCCTGGGCTCGATCGGCTACGGCGTGCTCCACCCTGTTTCGCCCCTGGTGAACGGACTGGTCACCCTGCAGGCCTTCGTGAGCCTGGTGTTCACCGCCGTGACCACCGGCCTGGTGTTCGCCCGCTTCTCCCGCAGCCGTGCGGAGATCCGCTTCAGCGAGGTGGCCACGGTCCAGCCCTGGGACGGCAGGCCCTGCCTCACCTTCCGCATCGCCAACGTGCACCACAACAACCTGGTGAGCACCGAGGTGCAGGCCTACCTGGCCATCGACGAACGCAGTGCCGAGGGCGAGCGGATGCGCCGCCTGCACCGGCTGGAGCTGGTGCGCAGCCAGGCCTTCCTGTTCCAGCTGATGTGGACGGTGATGCACCCGATCGACCCCGACAGCCCCATGCATGGCCTGGGCCAGGCCCAGTTGCGCGCCGCCCACGGGGAGGTGCTGGTGGCGTTCGAGGGCGTCGATGAAACGGTGCGCAGCCCGGTGTACAAGCGAGCCGCCTACAACAGCAGCCAGATCCGCTTCGATGAGACCTTCGTCGATATCGTCAGAGACGATCAGAGCGAGTTTCGCTGCCTTGATTTCAGCCGCTTCAACGACACCCGCCAGCGCTGATCCCAACAGCACTGAGCCCGGCAGCACCCAACTCAGCAGCATTGAGCCAGGCAGCATCCAGCTGGTGTACGACGGTGGCTGCCCCTTCTGCAGCGCCTTCGCCGTCATGGGTGAGCTGAGCGGCGGGCTGCCGCAGCTGCGGATCGTCGATGGCCGCGCCGATCACACCCTGCGCCGGCAGCTCAAAGCACGCGGTTTCGATCTGGCCCAAGGAGCAGTGCTGATCGAGGGCGAGCGCTGCTGGCATGGCGCCGAGGCGGTGCAGCGGCTCTGCGCCCAGCTGCAGCCCAGTTCCGCCCTGCTGGCTCTGCTCAGCGCGGTGTTCGCTGAACAGAAACGCAGCCGCAGGCTCTACCCCCTGCTGCTGGCCGCCCGCCGTGGGGCCCTCGCCCTGCGGGGGCTGCCGCTGGATCCCGATGAGCTCCCCCCCGCCTAACCTCTGAGCCCAGCGATCGCGGCGCCATGAGCTATCTGCGCGAGATCATGCACCGACTGCGGGAGCGCTCCGGAGCAAGCGAATCCGGCCGCGAGCCGGCCTCTGTTGCCTACAGCCCCCTGAGTGAACGGGTGCTCGAAGAGCATCTGCAGAGCTATCGCCAGTGCCTGCAGAGCTGCAGCGACGCCATGCTCCCCTACGAATGGGCCTGGCTCGAGGACCATCTCGCCACCCTCCAGCTCTCCAGCGGCCAGGGGTCGATGCAGAAGGTGCTGGGGGGGCCGCAGCGGGTGGCCGATCTCCTGCGCGAAACCCGCTGTTTCCAGGCTGAAGTGCGCGGGGAACTGGAGCGTCGTGGTCTGGAGCACGGCAACCGCACGGCGCCACTGGCCGCCCAGGAGCATGCCTGGGAGCTGAGCAACCCGGCGATCCGCCTGGAGTGGGGCATCGAGCCCGCCGAGCCGCTCCCCGGCTGAGGCAAAAGAGCAGACCAGCGCCCGATGCCGGATCACGTGTTCGTCTACGGGAGCCTGAAGAGGGGGGAGCCCAACCACCCCTGGCTCGATGGCAGCCGCTTCCTCGGGCGGCGGCGGCTGGCGGGAGCCCGGCTGCACGACCTCGGCCCCTACCCGATGGCGGTGCCCGCACCGGAGCCAGCTCTGATCCAGCCAGCCCTGCTCCATGGCGAGCTCCATGAGCTGACGGTGGGCGGTCTGGCTCGGCTTGATCAGCTCGAAGATGTGCCCAACGAGTATCAACGCCAGCGCTGGCAGTTGAGCGACGGCAGCTGGGCCTGGGTCTACCTGGGCCGCCCCGAGCAGGTGATCGGCCTGCCGCTGGTGCCCTATGGCGACTGGGGCAGCACCCCGGTGTTCAGCTACGGCTCGAACCTCTGCCCCACCCAGCTGGCGGAGCGCTGCCCCCGCTGGGATGGCAGCGGCCTGGTGGCGCGGCTGGAGGGCTGGCGCTGGGGGATCAACAAGCGGCGGCTGGGCCGCGCCCCGGGCGAAGGCGCCGCCGGACTCGTGCCCTGCAGCGGCGCCCACTGCTGGGGGGTGGTGCACCACCACAGCCCGAAGGATCGCGCCAGCCTCGATCGCTGCGAGGGAGTGGCGGCTGGTCACTACCGCCACCAGCCGGTCCAGCTGATCACGAGCACCGGCGAATCCTTCGAGGCCCTCACCTACGTGCCCACCCCCGCCTGGTGCCACCCGCGGCTAAGCGCCGGCGACAGCTACGCCGCGGCCATCCGGCGCGGAGCCCGCCACTGGCAGCTGCCCCAGGCCTGGCTGGAGCAGCTGGAAACAGAGCTGAGTTAGGGCAGCCGCCGGCCACTGCCGGCCTCGAAGCGGAGTTCCCGCGCCGGCGGCCAGCCCAGGCCGAAGGATTCAGCCGCTCCAGCTCAGCCACCGTGACCTGCACCCCAGGGCGGAGCGGGTCGGAGAGCGCCAGCAGGCCCAGCATCGCCAGACCGGCTTCATCCGCCCGGCTGATCGCCCGGGGCACCAGGGTCGCCTCGGAATCCCAGCGTCACACCGCCACCGCCAGCTCCTTGAGGAAGACCCCCTTGGTGATCAGGACCGGGGCGCCGTCGGCACAGGCCAGCACGCTCAGTCGCTTGCGGTTGAAGTCGAAGGGGATCTCGTCGAGCTTGCGCCAGGCGGAGAGGTCGATCGCACGGGCCGCATCGCGGATCGCCCCATCGATCGGGTTGCTGAACCCCGTCTCGAAGCTGGCGTTCACCCCCGCATGCAGCAACACCGCCGGGTTCTCGCCGCCATCGACGCCACAGCTGCGCTGCACCACCGGCACGCTCCAGAAGTCGTCGGGGCTCTGCGGTTCACCGCTCCCTGGGCTGTCGATGGGATCCATCCAGCAGCTGCATCTCTCGATAGGCTGATGGGTCAGAAGGCCCGGTCAAGACCGGCGCAGAATTGACCACCATGGCTCCCACCACCCTGGAACCGCGTCAGCAGGCCCTGGTGCTGTCCCTGCGCCAGCGCATGGCCGCAGCCCGCGCCAACGGCGACGCCCAGACCCACCAGGCCCTCTTCCGTGAGGCGGTGTATCTGGGCATCCAACCCAGCCTGCTGGAGCCGGAGCAGAACTCGGCCAACACATAACCCCCGGCCGCGATCCCATCAACTGGCGGCGGCATCGAGATTGCGCAGAGTGGTGACCAGCTCTTCCCGCAGCTCCAGGAACGGCGGGGACACCCTCAGGTGGGCCAGGTTGGAGCGGTCGAGATCGGCCTCCACCGTCCGCACGATCCGCCCGGGACGCGGCGCCATGATGTGCACCCGCTGGGCCAGCAGCAGCGCCTCCTCCAGGTCGTGGGTGATCAAGAGAGCAGTGAGGCCGGAGCGCTGCCAAAGCTGATAGAGGAACTCCTGCATCGATTCGCGGATCTGCAGGTCCAGGGCACCGAAGGGTTCATCCAGCAGCACCACCTTCGGGTCGGCGGCCAGGGCGCGAGCGATCGCCACCCGCTGCTGCATGCCCCCCGAGAGTTCCTTCGGCAGGCGCCGGGCGGCATCCTGCAGACCGACCACCTCCAGGAAGTAGGCGGTGCGCTCGCGCACCAGGGCCCTGGGCAACCCCTGCAGCGACATGCCGAAGGCCACGTTCTGGGCCGCCGTCATCCAGGGGTAGAGGCTGTATTTCTGGAAGACCATGCCCCGATCGGAGCCGGGCCCGTGCACCGACTTGCCATCGAGGGCAATCACTCCGGCGCTGGGGCGCTCCAGGCCGGCGATCAGGCGCATCACCGTGGACTTGCCCGAGCCGGAACTGCCCACCAAAGCCACGAATTCGCCGGACTTGATCGAAAAGCTGATGTCGTCGAGCACCAACTTGGCCTGACGGCCGTCACCGAAGCTCTTGCTGACGCCATTGACGGAGAGATGCATCTCAGCTGGCCCAACGACAACTACGCCGCAGCACGGCGCGGAACCCCAGATCGATCAGCAGGCCGATCAGGCCGATCACGATCAACCCCACGAAAATCTCATCGGTGCGCAGAAAGCGCTGGGCTAGGCTGATGCGCTTGCCCAGGCCTTCGTTGGCGGCCACCAGCTCCGCCACGATCACCAGATTCCAGGCCGAGGCCATGTTGATGCGGTAGGCATCAATCGCCTGCGGGGCGATGTAGGGGGCCACCACACGGGTGAGGATCGGCAGGCCCCTGCCGCCGAGGGTGAGGGCGGTTTCGAGCAACTCCTGAGGTACGAACTTCACCGCATCCATGATCATCAACGTGTTGAAGAAGAAGGTGCCGATGAAGATCAGCAGCACCTTCGGCAATTCCCCCAGGCCGAAATAGATGATCAGCAGGGGAATGAAGGCCGGCGCCGGCATGTAACGGATCAGCCCCAGCAGGGGCTCCAGCAGGCGGCAGATCAACGGGTTGCTGCCCATGGCAATGCCGAGGGGCAGAGCCAGCGCCGCCGAGAGCGCAAAGCCAAGGAACACCCGCCGGATGCTGGCGATCGCATCAGCCACCAGGATTCCCGCCTGGACCTGCTCGCCCGCCGCCCGCCAGACCGCCAGCGGGCTGGGCAGGAACAGGGGGTCCACCACACCGCTGAGACTGATCAGGGACCAGACCAGCAGTACCACCAGGATCCCGAGCGGACCGAGCAACCAGGGGGAGCGCAGGGTGGATCGCTCAAAGAACCGCATCAGGGGGCCGCATCGACGAAACGGGCGTCGAAGAGCTTGGTGAGATCCGGCGGTGTCTTGGCCAACCCCACCTCCTGCAGGAAGGTGCTGATCTCAGCGGCGGCAAAGGGCAGCGAGGCCATGGTGTTGCCGGGCTTGAGTGCCTCACGGTTCTGCTCCAGCGTGAAGATCGTGGTGCCGGCGTCGTACTCCTTGTAGTCGGCCTCGCTCACTCCAGCCCGAGCCGCCATGATTGTGAGGCTGGAGTCTGGGTTGGCCTTGATCTCCTTGAGGGTGGCGAACCAGGCGTTCACCACCTTCTGCAGCTGCTCAGGGTTCTTCTCCACAAACTCCGTGCGGCAGACCAGGTGATCACTGATAGCGCCGGGGAACTCCTTGGAGGAAATCAGGGTGGTGCTGCCGGGGCGCTTGAGTGCCTGGGTGGTGAAGGGGGCGAACACTCCAACGGCATCCACCTTCTCGGCTACGAAGGCCGCCGCGGCCGCACCGGTTTCCAGCGGCACGAACTCGATGTCCTTGGCCGTGAGTCCCGCCTTCTTCAGGCCCAGCAGCAGCAGGTAGTGATCAACGGTGCCCTCCTCAGCAGCCACCTTGCGGCCCTTGAGCTGGGGCACCGCCATGATGCCCTGGGCGGCGATGACCTGGTCGTTTCCGGTGGAGTTGTCGTTAGTGAGCACCACCCGCAGATCGGCGCCACCGGCGATGGAGCTGATCGTGTCGTTGAGGGTCTGGCTGTTGCAATCCAGCTGGCCGGCGTTGAGGGCGTTGATGGAATCGAGGTAGCCATCAAACCACTGCAGGGTCACCGGGACCCCCGCCGCTTTGAACAGGCCCTTCTCCTCGGTGACCTTCCAGGGAATCCAACCGGGCCAGGCGCTGTAGCCAATTCGCACCGGCGCGCTCCCCGTCTGCGGCGGGCTCTGGCAGCTGGCCAGCAGGCCTGTGCCCATCAGCGCCAGCAGGCCGCATCCCACCAACCGTTGGCGCCGACGTGGTTGCCGCGAGCGCTGATGGCTGATGGCCCGAGCAGCGCCTGAGCTAGTGAGTTTGGAGCCGGTGAGGGTTGAGCTGGAGCTGGGATCAGGACACTGACTGGAGGTCATTGGTAGAGCGCCAAAGTAAAGACAAAAAATCAGGATTTGGAGGAAAACGAAGGTGCGCCATTGGCGGCTCTAGAGGAACTCGAGATAACGAGAGCGCTCCTACACCGACACCTGGCCGTGATAGTCGGCCCATTCCGCTCGTTTGTAGTCGATGAACGCGGTAGCCATGGCATCACCGAACACCGTGCGCGACAATGGATCGACAGCGAAGGCCTCAATCGCCTCGCCAAGGGTCCGTGGCAACACCTTCAGGCCCAGCTCGGTCCGCTGCTCGGCGCTGAGCCGGAGGCATTGACGAGATTGGGATCGCCGGGATCCAGCTCCGCCCGGCACCTGTGCGCCCGGGTGGCGGCCAGCAACCACTGGTGCCAGGCTTCGAGCCCGGCGCCGGAGCTAGCCGAGAGCTGAAACACCTCCGCCTCAGGATTGACGGCATGGATGTGCGCCTCGATGCGGCTCACGTCGATGGAGAGGTAAGGGAGCAGATCCACCTTGGTGATCAGCACGCAATCAGCTTCCCGGAACATCACCGGATACTTGAGTGGCTTGTCCTCGCCTTCGGTGACACTGAGCAGGGCCACCTTGAGGTGCTCGCCCACCTCGAATTCAGCCGGGCAGACCAGGTTGCCCACGTTCTCCACCCAGAGCAGATCGAGATCGGCTGGGTTGAGCCGCGCCTGCAGTTGACGCAGGCCACCGCTCACCATCGCCGCATCCAGGTGGCAGGCGCGGCCGGTGGTGATCGGCACCACCGGCACCCCCACTGCTTCGAGGCGCTGGGCGTCGAGCTGGGTGGTCATGTCGCCCTCCAGCACCGCCATCTCCAGTTGTGGCGCCAACGCGGTGATCGTGCGCTCCAGCAGGGAGGTCTTGCCAGCGCCGGGGCTGCTCATCACATTGAGACAGAGCAGGTTCCAGGCCTCAAAGTGCTCACGGTTGTGCTCCGCCTGGTGCTGATTGGCGGCCAGCAGGTTGAGGCCGAGGGTGTCGCTGAGGGGCATGTGCATGGGATCAGCGCGGGGGAACGGCGGCGGGTTGTGAGGTCTGGTGCGGCAGGCTGTAATCGACGGAGCGAATGCGCAGCTCACGGCCGCTCACGATCTCCTCCATGGGCCGATCGCAGCAGGGAGAGCGGTAGGCGCGCTCAGGGTCTGGGTGGTAGGCGCTGGAGCAGGCCAGGCAGCGGGCCCTGAGGGGAACGGACTCGATCTCGAGCGTTGAGCCATCGAGCCAGCTGCCCTGGACGGCGGCGGCGAAAGTGAAGCGCAGCGCCTCGGGCTCCACGCAGGTGAACTCACCCACCTGCAGATGCACGGCTGTCACCACGGGGGTCTGGGGCTCCTGCCCCCGCTTCCACTCCTGCAGGGAGAGCAGCAGGCATTTGGTCATGTCGACCTCATGCATGACCTATCTCCACTTCTGATCGACGGCCATGTTGCAGGCGTCGTGCAACCAGGCGGGCTTCTGCTTGCGGGGCAACTGGCCACTCACCACCAGGTGGGCCATCACATCGCAGATCACGCGGGTGGCCATCAGTGAGGTCATGTCGCTGATGTCGTAGGGGGGCGACACCTCCACCACCTCCAGGCCGCAGACCGGCACGTTGCGCACGATCAGCTCCAGCAACTTGAGCGCCTCGCGCGGCAGCAGCCCACCGGGTTCGGGCCAGCCGGTGCCGGGCACGAAGCCGGCGTCGATGCAGTCGATGTCGAAGGAGATGTACACACAATCAGTGCCATCGGTGGCGCGCTCAATCGCGAACCTGGCGGCCGCCTCGAGGCCCATGTCGCAGATGTCGGTGACGGTGAGCACGTTGGTGCCCCGTTCGCGGCAGACCTTCACCCCCTCCCGCGGCACCTGCCAGCCACCGATGCCCAGCTGCACCAGATTTTCGGCCGGCGCGTTGGCCATGTTGGTGGCATGGAACCAGGGGCAGGTGTGCATGCGCTCGTCGAGGTCGATCTCCTGGGTATCGACATGGCGATCGAAGTGGATGATGCCCACCTTCTTGTCGCCCAGGTGACGGCAGACGCCACGCACGGTGGGGAAGCCGATCGAATGGTCGCCGCCAAGAATGATCGGGAACGCTCCACTGGCGAACACGTGCGCAACGCCCTTGGAGATCTGATCGAAGCTCTTCTCGTTGTTGGCGGGAATCGTGAAGATGTCGCCCACATCACAGAGCCGAATCGACTCGCGCAGGTCGACGCCCATCTCGTAGTTGTAGGGCGTGTAGAGCGCTGAAATGCGGCGGATGCCCTGGGGGCCGAAGCGGGTGCCGGGCCGGTAGGTGGTGCCGGAATCGTGGGGCACTCCCAGGATCGCCACATCGAACTCGCCGACGCGATTCACGTCCTCGATGTAGGGCGCCTTCATGAAGGTGTTGATGCCCGCGTAGTGGGGCAACTCGCCGCGCGAGAAGGTGGAGATGCGCCGATCGACGATGCTCTCGGCGGCTTCAAGGCCAAAGCGCAGGCCCTGCTCCACCTCCTGCTGCCAGCCGGTGAGCGGCAGGCGGGCCTCCTTCTCGAGGGCCTCAGCGCCCTGGCGGCCAGCGGGCGGCGCCTGGGTACGACGGTCGAAGGCCCCTTCTGGGCCTGAAGATGCGGTCATGGCACAACACGGAGGTGGGGTTGCGGTCTCCCGGGCTTTTATCCCTCCGTGCAACCGGGTGACCCCGGTGAGCTTCTCTCGGACCAGACGCTGATTCCAGCTCGCCGAAGCGAACTGGCGTCAGCCGGAACCCTAGAAGCTGCTTCCGCAACTGAACTTTCACCCCATCACAGCGATGGAGTTGTGATGGTTGCTACCAGAGAGTGAATCCCAGGTCTGGATCGGTTGACTGGAAGGGAGCACACACGAGCACAGATACATCACGAAATACTCTTGAAACCCGGAACGATTTCAAGAAAGACTGCACCCGAACCAGAAGATCTAGCCTGACTGGCCCAAACACTGTGCCCTGGGAGCAACAACCGTGCGAGCCGTTGTTTATGAGCGCTACGGACCACCTGAAGTGCTTCATCTCACAGAGGTGTCCACTCCTATCCCCGCAGCCCATGAGGTCTTGATCCAGGTCAGGGCCACCACGGTGAGCTCCGGCGACTGGAGGGTCCGCAGCCTGGAGGTGCCCGCCGGTTTCGGGCTGATCATCCGCCTGGTATTCGGCTTTTCCAGACCAAAGCAACCGATTCTGGGCAGTGAGCTGGCCGGTGTCGTCGAAGCGGTGGGCAGCGATGTGAGCCGCTTCAGGCCGGGTGATCCACTGGTGGCCTTCAGCGACTCCGCCATGGGCTGCCACGCGGAGTACATCTGCCTGCCGGAGGATGGCCAGCTGGCCCGCAAGCCCTCCAACCTCAACTTCCATGAAGCCGCCGCGCTCTGCTTCGGAGGCACCACGGCCCTCGCGGTCCTGCGCCAGGCCAAGGTTCAGCCTGGAGAGCGGGTCTTGATCAACGGCGCCTCAGGCAGCGTCGGCACAGCGACGGTACAGCTGGCCTGTCACCTGGGTGCCGACGTGATCGGGGTGTGCAGCTCAGCCAACCAGGATCTCGTCCACTCCCTCGGGGCCAGCCAGGTGATCGATTACCAGCAAACTGATTTCAGCCAATGCGGTGACACCTACGACGTGATCATCGACACAGCTGGCACCGCACCCTTTGCCCGCAGCCGCCGCTGCCTGAGGCCAGGGGGCCGTCTGGTGCTGCTGCAGGCGGGGCTGGGCGCCATGCTGCTCAGCCCCTGGCAGACAGTCAGCAGCAACATGACCGTGATCGCCGGTCCCCTGAACGTGAAAGCCGGTGACGTGCGTCAACTCGCGGAGCTGGCCGAAGCCGGGATCTACAGGCCCGTGATCGACCGCCACTACCCGCTGGAGCAGATCGTGGCTGCCCACCGCTATGTCGACAGTGGGCGCAAGACAGGCAATGTGGTGATCACGATGGATCCTGAGGGCTGATCCCGGAAGCCTCGATCAGTTGATAGCGGCAAGCCAGCCGGCAGGTCTGGCCGGGGGCCACCTCCAGCCGGCGCTCACCGCTCACCAGGGCACCGCGGGGTGCCGTCCAGGGCTCCAGGCAGACCATGGGGCGGGGTGGATCACTCCAGACCACCGCCAGATCGAAGGGGGCTTCCGCCTGTAGCTCCAGGGCCAGCCCGCTGCCTCGATCGAGCAAGCGCACCGCAGCACCCGGCTGCGCCAGCAAATCCACCCCCTGCTCCAGCCGCTCCAGCAGCGGGGCGGTGGCGGCGGGAGCCATGGTGCCGTGATCGAAGCACTGCTCCGGCAATCCCTCCAGCGCCGCCGCCGCCAGGGAACTGAGGGCGAAGTATGGATGCAGGCCGAAGGCGAACGGCAGCGGCTGCGGCCCGGGGTTGTGCAGCAGCACCGCGATCGCCAGGGCTCCAGGCTGGGGGCTCAATTCCAGCTGCAGCCGGAAGGGGAAGGGGAACATCGCCAGGCTGGCGGGGCTGGCGCCCAGGCTCAGACGCACGCCCACAGCCCCCGGCAACTCCTCCAGCTCCCAGGGCAGATCCCGGGCAAAGCCGTGCTGCTGGAGCGTGAAGTTCCCCTGGGGAAGGGGCAGCTGATCAGCCGGGAGGTTGCCGCAGATCGGGAACAGCACCGGCATGCCTCCCCGCACCGAGAGAGCCGGATCGGCAAAGCGAGCCTCATCGAGGTAGAGCAGCTCACGGCCGTTGCAACGCCAGCCGCTGAGCAGCCCGCCGCGCTCCGGCACCAGCCGCAGGAGATCGCCATCGGCTGCAGTGCTGAACTCCCAGTGGGGATATGGCGTGGTGCGGTGGGTCAGGGGCATGGCACCTCAGGCATCCGGCAGGCTCGAGAGCCACTCCAGCAGGGCAGCGTTCACCTGCTCGGGCACTTCATCATGGGGGCAATGGCCGGCGTCGAGCACCACCTCAGTGGTGGCCGCTGGGGAGTGGCGCTGGAAGGCGGCACGGCGCCCGGCGGCGTTGATCCAGGGGTCGCGGATGCCCCAGAGCAGCAGCAGGGGCACCTGGAGCTGGGCAAAGAGTTCATCGAGAGGCTGGCCGCGGGGAATGTCAAAGACCGTGCGAAACACCCCAAAGGCGCCGGGGTCCAGCGACGGCCGCCGGATCGCCTCCACCAGCTCCTCATCCACGTTGGTGCGATCGATGTAGACCTGATTGAGGGTGCGCCGAATCGTGGCCGGACGGCGCAGGTTCTCGAACAGCAGCCGCTGCAGCACCGGACTGCGCAACAGGGCAGCGCCGATCGTGCGCTTGGTGATGGCTCCCCAGCCGCTGGGTTCGGCCTGCTCGTCGCTGAAGGGACCGGCGGCATTGATCAGCACCACCCCGGCCGCCTCGCCGCCCAGGGCCACCCCCGCCGCCAGGGCCGCAAAGCCGCCGAGGGAATTGCCCACCAGCACCGTGGGTCGCCCGATCCGCTCACGCACATAGGCCACCAGCTGGTCACGCCACAGCCCGCCGCCGTAGGGCAGCCCCTCGGCCTTGGCACTGCGGCCAAAACCCAACAGATCGACAGCATGCACCTCATGGCGCTCGCCCAGCGCCGGGATGTTGTAGCGCCAGTGGTCAGTGGAGGCGCCGAAGCCATGCACCAGCAGCACGGCCGGGCCCTGGGGCTGCGGCGGTCGGCAGGCCAGGGCATGGACCCCATGGCCTGCATGGATCCAGGGCTCAGAACAGGGGCCGATCAACGCAGCTGTGGCTTGGTCGTCGATGCTAGGGATCACTTCGGGGGGTTCGCTCCGTGCTCGACTGGTCCAGCCTGCTGCCGGGGACGGCCCTCTGGGCTCTGGCGTTGTACCTGCCCCTCTCCTTGCCGCTGGCCCGGCTGGAGGAGGCTCTCAGCGAGGGGCCGCTCTCGGAGGGGCTGCGTCAGATCATGCTGGTGACGAGCAGCGTGCTGCTGGCCTTTGCGGTGGGGGCGATCACTCAGCTCATGCTGAGCCTGGTCCTCAGCCCCAGCTGGGCCGCCAGCCTCGGGCTGATGGCGGTGCTGGCTGGAGCGTTCTGGGCGGTGGCCTCCTCCAGCCGCAACGACGAAGGCTGAGCGCCACTGAGCACCCATTGAGCCCAACAGACGATGGGACACTTGGGGCTCTCAGGCCAACTGCTCGGCCAGCTTCTCCTCGCGGCTGAGCACCAGCCGCAGCAAGATCGGCGAGAGGAAGGTGGTGCCGATCACCATCAGCAGAATCGCCGCCTCAAGGGCCGGAGTGAGCAGCCCGGCCTGGGTGCCCAGACCCAGGAAGATCAGGCCCACTTCACCGCGGGGCATCATGCCCAGACCCACCACCAAGCGGTTGGTCTTTTCCTTGCTGACGTAGGTCCAGCCGGCGGCCACCTTGCCGATGATCGCCACCACCAGCAGGAAGGCGGCCATCACCAGGCCGGGACGGTTGGCCGGATCCATCGGGTTGAGCACGGAGAGATCCATGCTGGTGCCGATCAGGACGAAGAAGATGGTGGCGAACAGGGACACCAGAGGCTTGACCGTTTCCTGAATCGCGTGGGTGTGGCGGGAGCCACTCAGGATCAGGCCGGCGGCAAAGGCACCCAGAGCCGCTTCCAGGCCGATGGCCTGGGCGGCGAAGCAGCAGAGGCAGAGCACTACGAACGAGGCGACAACCACCTCACCAGGGGCCTTGAGCCGATCCAGCAGCCAGTCGAAGGCGGGAGCGGCGGTGCGGCTGAGAAACAGTGACAGGGCCACGAACAGGGCTGCGGCGATCAGCAGCTTGACGATCGGTCCCATCTCCAGGGCGCCGCCGCCGGCCACGGCCACCACCACCGCCAGGATCACGATGCCGAGGATGTCATCGAGCACGGCGGCGCCGATGACGGTCTGGCCTTCGCGGGTCTTGAGGTACTTGAGCTCGCCGAAGACACTGGCGGTAATGCCGATGCTGGTGGCGGTCATCGCCGCACCCGCGAAGATCGCCGGAATCAGCGGCACGTGGAACAAATAGAGCAGCCCGAAGGTGCCCATGGCAAAGGGCAGCACCACACCGGTGACGGCCACCGTGGTGGCCTGGGCACCCACCGCCACCAGCTCATCGAGCTCGCTCTCGAGACCCGTGAGGAACAGCAGGGCGAACAAACCCAGGGTGGCCACCGACTGGAGATTGGGGAAGGTCTCGATGTAGATCGACTCCACCGCACTGGGCGACAACGACGAAAGGGAGGCCACCGTGGAGGTGAACCAGTTGCTCAGCTCAGCGCCAGTTTCGGGAGGAAGGATCAGATGCAGGCCGGAGAGGCCGATCAGTACCCCCGCCACCAGCTCGCCAAGGATGGTGGGGAGCTGCAGCCGCACCATCAGCTCAGCCAAGGTGCGAGCGGCCAGGAAGATCAGCAGAAAACGGCCCACCCCAATCAGGGTTTCGGCCACCTCCACGTTGTGGTTGCCGATTTCGAGCAGCAGGGTCGGGAAGGTCATGAAGGCTGAGGTCTCGGCACTTGGCTGGTGTTGGGCGCGACGTTAAACGGGATCTGCCGCCCGGATTGGGATCCATCCAGACTGCTCTTTGACCCCCATCAGTGAATCCACACCAAACGGCCCGCACTCAGGCCCGCGTCGAGCGGCCTAAACCGCCTCCGATTCGTCCACCACGAAACTGAGCCAGACTTGCCGTGGACACAGATCGGACCGGCAACGCTTTATTTGAGCCGACCGTTTTTCAGCCTCGCCGCCCCCTTCCCCTTCGCCCCGCCCCCATGACCGACGCTC
>NZ_JAGQBF010000018.1 GCF_024345495.1 Synechococcus sp. RedBA-s
TGACCTAAACCAACGAACATACCAGATCCAGCGAGGTGCCCTCCGCGGCGGTGGGGGTGCGTGGGGCCGCGGTGGGCCAGCAGGAGCGCCGCGGTGGCGGCGGCGGAAACCGTGGCGGCGGCGGCGGCGGTGATCGCCGCGGTGGCGGTGCCGGCGGCGGACGTCGCGGCGACAACCGTCGCGGCCAGGAGCGCGACTCCGAATGGCAGGAGCGGGTGGTTCAGATCCGCCGCGTCTCCAAAACCGTCAAAGGCGGTAAGAAGATGAGCTTCCGCGCCATCGTCGTGGTCGGCAACGAGCGCGGCCAGGTCGGTGTGGGCGTTGGCAAGGCTGGTGATGTGATCGGCGCCGTGCGCAAGGGCGTGGCCGATGGCAAGAAGCACCTGGTCAAGGTTCCCCTGACCCGCACCAGCTCGATCCCCACCGACGGCCGGGGTGTCGACGGTGCCGCCAGCATCCTGATGCGCCCGGCGGCCCCCGGTACCGGTGTGATCGCGGGCGGCTCAATCCGCACGGTGCTTGAGCTGGCCGGAATCAAGAACGTGCTGGCCAAGCGCCTCGGCAGCAAGACCCCCCTCAACAACGCCCGCGCCACCATCCAGGCGCTCCAGTCTCTGCGCACCCACAAAGAGACGGCCAAGGAACGGGGCATCTCCCTCGAGCAGATTTACTCCTGAGCCCCATGACCCTCTCACTCAGCACCCTCACCCCCCAGACCGGTGCCCGCCGCCGCAAGCTGCGCAAAGGTCGCGGCATCGCCGCCGGCCAGGGCGCCAGCTGCGGTTTCGGCATGCGCGGCCAGAAGTCCCGCTCAGGCCGTCCCACTCGCCCCGGCTTCGAGGGTGGCCAGATGCCCCTCTATCGCCGGCTGCCCAAGCTTAAGCACTTTACGCTGGTGAATCCCAAGCACTTCTCGGTGCTCAACGTGGGCAAACTGGCGCAGCTGGAATCAGGCAGCACCGTCACCATGGATTCCCTGGTGGACGCCGGCCTGGTCACAAGCCCCAAGTACCCACTGAAGATCCTCGGCAACGGTGAACTGAGCGTGAAGCTCAAGGTCGAAGCGGCCGCCTTTACCGCCTCGGCCCGCGCCAAGATCGAGGCGGCCGGTGGCACCTGTGAGCTGATCCACTGATCGGTCCAGGTCAGACCCCTGATCCGTCAGGGGTCTGACAGGCCACCAGCCGTCTGCCGCCGTTGATCGGATGAGCAGGCGGCTTTGCCGTCGCTGCCCGTGCTCCGCCAGCCCGTCCCTCGTCCCTTCTCGCCATGCTCGTCAGCCGGGGCCGTAACCCCAGTGCCGCGGAAATCATCACCCAGGTGGTTCAGTCCAAGGGACTGAGGGATCGGGTCCTCACCACCCTGGGGCTGCTGTTGCTTGTGCGATTGGGGATCTACATCCCCATGCCGGGCATCGACCGGGTGGCCTTCCAGCAGTTCATCCAACAGGGCGGCCAGCTGATCGGCTTCCTCGACATCTTCACCGGCGGTGGCATCTCCACCCTGGGGGTGTTCGCCCTCGGGATTCTGCCGTTCATCAACGCCTCGATCATCCTGCAGCTGCTCACCGCGGCCCTGCCCCAGCTCGAAGACTTGCAGAAGAACGAGGGGGAAGCCGGTCGACGCAAGATCGCCCAGATCACCCGTTACGTGGCCCTGGGCTGGGGACTGCTGCAAAGCACCGTTTTTGCGCTGATCCTGCGCCAGTACGCCCTTCCCGGTATTCCGGTGCCGGTGTTCGTGATCCAGACCACCCTGGCGCTGGTCACCGGGTCGATGGTGGTGATGTGGATCAGCGAGGTGATCACCGAACGCGGCATCGGTCAGGGGGCCTCTCTGGTGATCTTTGTGAACATCGTCGCCACCCTGCCCAGGGCCCTCGGCTCCACCGTGAAGCTGGCTGAAAGCGGCGATCGGGCCACCATCGGCGGGATCGTGGTGCTGGTGCTGATCTTTCTGGTGACCATCGTGGGCATCATCTTCTTGCAGGAGGGCAGCCGGCGGATTCCGATCGTCAGCGCCAAGCGCCAGGTGGGTCAGGCCAGCCTCACCAGCCGCCAGAGCTACCTTCCGCTCAAGCTCAACGCCGGCGGCGTGATGCCGATCATCTTCGCTTCGGCGGTGATCTTCCTCCCCCTCACGATCGCCAACATCACCAGGGTCCCCTGGTTGATCCAGCTGGCCGGCTACCTCAACCCCAACAGCAGCACACCCTGGCTCTATGCCCTGATCTTCTTCGGACTGATCTGCGGCTTTTCGCTGTTCTACGCGTCCCTGACGATCAATCCGATCGACGTGGCCACCAACCTCAAGCGCGGGGGAGTCGCCATTCCCGGTGTTAGGCCTGGCTCCGCCACTGCCCAATACCTCAGCGGTGTGCAGAACCGGCTCACCCTGCTGGGGGGTCTCTTCCTCGGAGCGGTGGCGATCATTCCCTCTGCCGTGGAGGGCGCCACCCAGGTGCGCACCTTCCAGGGTTTGGGGGCCACCTCCCTACTGATCCTGGTGGGGGTCGCCATTGACACCGCCAAGCAGGTGCAGACCTACGTGATCTCCCAGCGCTATGAGGGCATGGTGCGGGAATGATCCGCAGCGAACCACAGCCACCGACCCCCATCCCAGTCACCCCATCCCGCCATGTCCGACCGCCTTCTTTTCCTCGGTCCCCCAGGAGCCGGCAAGGGCACCCAGGCCCAGCTGCTGGCCGCTGAGCGCAATCTGCTCCACCTCTCCACCGGCGAGCTGTTGCGGGCCGAAGTGCAGGCGGGCACGGAGCTGGGGGCTGAAGCCCAGGCTGTAATGACCCGGGGCGAGCTGGTGAGTGATGCCCTGGTGCTGGCGATCGTGAGAGCGCGCCTGCTCAACCACGACGGCGGCTGGTTGCTGGATGGCTTCCCCCGCAACCTGGCCCAGGCCAAAGCCCTCAGCCAGCTGCTTGAGGAGCTCCAGCAGCCGATCGAGCACGTGGTGCTTCTGCACCTCGACGACGGCATCCTGCTGCAGCGGCTGCTGAGCCGCGGACGGGACGACGACAACGAAGAGGTGATCCGCAATCGCCTCGAGGTCTATCGCGAGCAGACGGCACCTCTGATCGCCTTGTACCGCCAGCTGGGACTGATCCGGGAGGTGGAGGCCGAAGGGGCCGTGGAGGTGGTTGCAGGCAGGGTGAGTCAGTTGGTGGGTCAACCACTGTGATAATGTAGCTGTTTGCAAAATGGAGTGCCACCGCCCATGAAGGTGCGTGCCTCAGTCAAGAAGATGTGCGAAAAGTGCCGGGTGATTCGTCGCCACGGCCGGGTGATGGTGATCTGCACCAACCCCAAGCACAAACAACGCCAGGGCTGATCAGCTCCGCGTTCCAGCTCCCCCAGCGCCTTTCGGGGCGCGCCGCCCTGCCCTTGATGGCCGGGCTCCCTCTGCCCAACTGAATTGTTTTTTTCGTGGCTCGGATTGCCGGTGTCGATATCCCTCGCGACAAGAGGGTTGAGATTTCTCTCACTTACGTCTACGGGGTTGGGCTTAACCGTGCCCAGAAGATCCTGGCCAAGGCAGGCGTCAACCCCGACATCCGCGTCAAGGATCTCGACGACGGGGATGTCCAGAAACTGCGGGCGGCGGCTGAAAGCTTCACCCTCGAAGGTGACCTGCGCCGGCAGGAGGGCATGGCCCTCAAGCGCCTTCAGGACATCGGCTGCCTCCGTGGTCGTCGCCACCGCATGGGGCTGCCCGTGCGCGGTCAACGCACTCGCACCAACGCCCGTACCCGCCGCGGCGCCCGCAAGACCGTGGCCGGCAAGAAGAAGTAATCCGTCCGCCTGAGATCGGCTCCGCCACTCAGTCCCCCCACCCCATCACCCCACCAGGCCCCCGTCCATGGCGAAGCCAGCCAAGAAAACCGGCGCAAAAAAAACCAAGCGCAATGTGCCCAACGGTGTGGCACACATCCAGAGCACCTTCAACAACACCATCGTGTCGATCACCGACACAGCCGGTGAGGTGATCTCCTGGTCCTCGGCCGGCGCCAGCGGCTTCAAGGGAGCTCGCAAGGGCACCCCCTTCGCCGCCCAGACCGCTGCTGAAGCCGCCGGCCGCAGGGCCCTGGACCAGGGGATGCGTCAGATCGAGGTGCTGGTGCGCGGCCCGGGCTCCGGGCGTGAAACCGCCATCCGGGCCCTGCAGGTAGCCGGCCTCGAGATCACTCTGATCCGCGATGTCACCCCTCTGCCCCACAACGGTTGCCGCCGCTCCAAGCGCCGCCGGGTCTGAGCCTTCGTTTCCAGCCGCTTTTCGGCGTTCCTCCTCACCACCTTCAGGCCGTGCATCAGTATCAGATCGATCGGGTCGAGCATCACATCGCTGACGACCGCTCCCAGACCGGTGTGTTCGTGATCGGGCCCCTGGACCGCGGTCAGGCCATCACCCTCGGCAACGCCCTGCGGCGCGTGCTGATGGGCGGCATGGAGGGCAGCGCCATCACCGCGGTGCGCATCTCCGGTGTCAACCATGAATACGCCACCATCCCCGGTGTGCGCGAAGACGTCCTCGACATCTTGCTGAACTGCAAGGAAGTGGTCGTCAACAGCCGCAACCGCGACCTGGAGATCGGCCGGCTGATCGTCAATGGTCCCGCCAGCGTGACCGCTGCCGACCTGCAGTTCTCGTCCCAGGTGCAGGTGATCGATTTCGATCGCCCGATCGCCACCGTGGCCGAAGGTCACTCGCTGGAGCTGGAGGTCCATGTGGAGAAGGGCGTCGGCTACCGGCCGGTGAACCGCCACCACGAAGACACCAGCGCCATCGATCTACTCCAGATCGATGCGGTGTTCATGCCCGTGCGCCGGGTCAACTACACCGTCGATGAAACGGCCGTCGGTGAAGGCGGTTCAGCCCGTGAGCGCCTGCGCCTGGAGATCGTCACCAGCGGCTCTATCACGCCCGACGACGCCATGGCCCAGGCCGCCAATCAGCTAATTCAGCTGTTCCAGCCCCTGGCCACTCTGACCATGGTCGAGGAGCCGGGCCTGGAACCCGAGCCCTCGGCTGAGAGCCAGATTCCCCTGGAAGAGCTGAACCTCTCGGTTCGGGCCTACAACTGCCTGAAGCGGGCTCAGGTCAATTCGGTCTCCGACCTGATGGGCTTCAGCTACGAAGATCTCCTTGAGATCAAGAACTTCGGCTCCAAATCAGCGGATGAGGTGATTGAAGCGCTGGAGCGCATCGGCATCTCCCTGCCCCAGAGCCGCACCACCGCCTGAGCGGCACCGTTTCCCAACCTTTCCCCTGCCATCCCCCGGAACCATGCGACACCAGTGCCGCGTCCCCCTGCTCGGACTACCCGCCGACCAACGCAAGGCTCTCCTGCGTGGACTCACCACCCAGTTGATCCGCGAAGGCCGAGTCACCACCACCAAAACCCGCGCCAAGGCCCTGCGCAACGAGGCCGAGCGGATGATCACCCTCGCCAAGGAGGGCACCCTGGCCGCCCGCCGTCGGGCCATCGGCTACATCTTCGACAAGCAGCTTGTGCACTCGCTGTTCGACAAAGCCCAGGAGCGCTACGGCGAGCGCAACGGCGGTTACACCCGGATCATCCGCACCGTCCCCCGTCGCGGTGACAACGCCGAGATGGCCATCATCGAGCTGGTCTGACGCCCAACGCCAACCCCATCTTGCCCTCGTACTGCAGGCAGAGATCGATCCAACGGATCGCCCTCTGCCTGCAGTACGAGGGTTCTTCATTTTGTGGTTGGCAGCGCCAGCCCCACCAGGCCAGCGTGCAAGAGACCCTTGAGCAGGCCCTGGCCAGGCTCGATCCCTACCGCCCCACCAAGGCCCTGGCCGCCGGTCGCACCGACAGCGGGGTCCACGCGGCGGGTCAGGTGGTGCATTTCGAGGCCAGCGGGCCGATTCCAGTCCAGCGCTGGGCAGCTGCCCTTAATGGCCACCTGCCGGCCTCGATCCGGGTCAGGGCCGCTGCCGCTGTGCCCTCCAGCTGGCACGCCTGCTTCTCCGCCAGCTACCGCCGCTACCGCTACACGCTTTACAACGGCCGCAGACCCAATCTGTTTCTCGCCCCCTGGAGCTGGCACCGCTACCGGCGGCGCCTTGATGAGCGCGCCATGGCGGCGTCCCTGCGCGGATTGCTGGGCTTCCATGATTTCAGCGCCTTCCAGCGGGCCGGCAGCCGTCGCCCCCATGCACGCACCACCGTGCAGGCGGTGAGCCTGGAGCGCCACGGCGACCTGGTGGTGGCCGAAATCCAGGCCAGCGGCTTTCTCTATGGCATGGTGCGCCTGATCATGGGTCAGCTGGTGGCAGTGGGGGAGGGCCAGCTGAGCCGGGCCGGCTTTGAGCGGCGCTGGCGCCAGCGGGCCCGCTCGGAGGTAAAGGAAGCAGCCCCGGCCCATGGCCTCTGCCTGCTGCGGGTGGGCTATCCCTCGTCTCCTTTCCCGCTGTCTGCCTGGTACGATGGCCAACCGCAGCACTGGCTGGAATGCCAGGACTCGCCTGAGCGCCCTTCCCTGAGCCCGCCTGCGCTGTCCACCAGCTTCAGGGCGCCTTCCCCTCTGGATCTTCCATCCAGTCATGAGTCCGAAACGGGCCCATGGGTCAAGGGTTAGGCTCAGGGATTGCGCGCCGTGCCATTGGGGTCTCCCAACGACGCGGCTCTCCGCCCCATGTCCAGCCCCATCCTCCGGGATGGTGCCTTACTCCGATCCGGCCCGCCGGTGCGATGAACAAGACCTCCGTTCCCTCCCTCGATTCCCTCGACCGCCAGTGGTTTCTGGTAGACGCCGAGAATCAGACCCTCGGCCGCCTGGCCAGCGAGGTGGCCAGTGTGCTGCGGGGCAAGAACAAGCCCACCTTCACGCCCCATCTGGACACCGGTGACTTCGTGGTCATCATCAACGCCGACAAGATCCGCATCAGCGGCAACAAGGCCAGCCAGAAGATCTACCGCCGTCACTCCGGCCGGCCCGGTGGCATGAAGACGGAAACCTTCGAGGCCCTGCAGGCTCGCCTGCCCGAGCGGATCGTCGAGAAGGCGATCAAAGGCATGCTTCCCCACAACGCCCTCGGCCGTCAGTTGTTCCGCAAGCTGAAGGTGTACAAGGGTGCCGAGCATCCCCACACCGCCCAGCAGCCCCAGGTTCTGGCACTCGATCCTTCCGCCTCCGCACAATGAGCACAGCTTCCAACCGCGTCGTCTACTGGGGAACAGGTCGCCGTAAAACGGCCGTCGCCCGTGTGCGTGTCGTTCCCGGCACCGGCTCGATCACCATCAATGGCCGCCCCGGCGATAACTACCTCAACTACAACCCCAGCTATCTGAGCGCGGTGAAGGCACCCCTCGACACCCTGGGGCTCTCCGCCGAGTACGACCTGCTGGTGAACGTCAAAGGCGGCGGTCTCACCGGTCAGGCGGATGCCATCAAGCAGGGTGCTGCCCGCGCCCTCTGTGAGCTGTCGCCGGACAACCGCAAGCCGCTCAAGACCGAAGGCCACCTCAGCCGTGATCCCCGGGCCAAGGAACGTCGCAAGTACGGCCTCAAGAAAGCCCGTAAAGCGCCTCAGTTCTCCAAGCGCTGATCCTTCCCCTTCCTATTCAGCCCATTCCAGCCATGCCCAAGGCCGACATCCATCCCACCTGGTATCCCGAAGCCAAGGTGATTTGCAACGGAGAGGTGGTGATGACCACCGGCTCCACCCACCCCGAACTCCACGTGGACGTGTGGAGTGGCAACCACCCCTTCTACACCGGTACCCAGAAGATCCTCGACACCGAGGGGCGTGTGGATCGCTTCATGCGCAAGTACGGCATGGGCAGCATGGGAACGGCCGACAGTGCCACCACCAAGCCCAGCGCTGAGGCCAGCAGCGAAGAGCCCAGCTCCGAGGTCCAGGCTCAGGCCTGATCTCCTCTGCTTTGCTCCTCAGGCCGGACGCCCACGGGTGTCCGGCTTTGTGCTGTCTGCTCTTCCGCCCCCATGGATCCAGCCCTGCTGCGTGAGCGCCTCGAAGCCGCCGATCGCACGTTCCACATGCTCGAACGGCAGCTGGCCGATCCCTCTGTGGCGGCCGACCCCAGCACATTGCGCCGCCTCTCCAAGGAGCGCTCCCGGCTGGAGCCGTTGTCCACGGGGCTCAGCCACTGGCAGAACCTGGAGCGGCAGCGGCAGGACGCCCAGCAACTGGCTCGCCAGAGCAAGGGGGATCTGGAGATGGAGGCCCTGATCCAGGAGGAACTCAGGCAGCTTTCGGGCCAGATTGACGCGCTTGAGCAGCAACTCACCCTCGCCCTGCTCCCCAGTGATCCCCGCGATGAACGCAGCGTGATGCTGGAGATTCGCGCCGGTACCGGCGGCGATGAAGCAGCTCTCTGGGCAGGCGATCTGGCCCGGATGTACGAACGCTTCGCCCAGAGCGTGGGCTGGAGCGTGCAGCCCCTGAGCGCCTCGGAATCCGACCTGGGCGGCTTCAAGGAGTTGATCCTGGCGATCCGCGGCGATGGCGTCTACAGCCAGCTCAAGTACGAGGCCGGCGTGCACCGGATCCAGCGGGTGCCCGCCACCGAGTCCCAGGGGCGGGTGCACACCTCCACCGCCACGGTGGCGGTGATGCCCGAGGCCGATCCGGTGGAGGTCCAACTCGATCCCGCTGATCTCGACATCAGCACGGCCCGCTCCGGCGGCGCCGGTGGTCAGAACGTCAACAAGGTGGAAACGGCGGTGGATCTGCTGCACAAACCAACGGGCATCCGGGTGTTCTGCACCCAGGAACGCTCGCAGCTGCAGAACCGGGAGCGGGCCCTGGAAATCCTGCGGGCCAAGCTGCTGGAGCGGCAGCTGGCGGAGGCCGCCGCCGCCGAGAGTTCCGCCCGCCGTGCCCAGGTGGGCAGCGGCGAGCGCAGCGAGAAGATCCGCACCTACAACGCCAAGGACAACCGGGTCACCGACCACCGGCTGGGGCGCAACTTCGCCCTGGAGCCGGTGCTGCAGGGTCAGCTCGCCGAAGTGATCGGCGCCTGCGTGGCGGCGGAACAGAGGGCCCTGATGGAGCAGTTGGTGGCCGAGGGTGTGTCCTAGGCCGAGGCCCTAGGCCCCGATCACGTACTTGGCCCACTCCTGACGACCGGAGCGGATGTGGCGGGTGGCCTCGAAGTAGAGGGTGCTCACCGGCCGTCGCGGCACCCGGGCCAGGGGCATGGCCGCTTCCCGGGGGGTGCTGCTGCCCTTGCGCACATTGCAGCGCAGGCAGGCGGTGGTGACGTTCTCCCAGGTGTCGGTCCCGCCGCGGCTACGGGGGATCACGTGGTCGATCGAGAGTTGCTCCCCCTGATAGCCGCAGTACTGGCAGCTGTGGCTGTCGCGCTGGAACACGTTCCGGCGGGTCAGAGGCAGCTGCTTGAAGGGCACACGCACGAACTGGCGCAGGCGGATCACCGACGGCAGCAGCATCTCGCCACGGATGGGGTGCTTTGGGTCGTGCTCAAGACCCTCGGCCTTGCCCTTGAGCAGCATCACCGTGGCCCGACGCCAGCTGGTGATGTTCAGAGGCTCATAGGACGCATTCAGGACCAGAACCTGGCTCACGGCGCATGGTCCACGAAAGGGGTGCCAGATCCCCAGATGGCCGCCATGCTAATGGGTCTGAACCATCAGGCATGAGATTGGACTCACGGTTCACATCAGAGTGCCCCAACCGCGATGCCCGCCTGAAATGGCACCGATGCCCCAGCCCATCCCCCAACGCTCTGTTGAGGATCCCCAGCGGTTGGCCGCACCCGGTCTGCATCCGCGCCAGCGGGCCTGGGTCGAGGTGGATGAGGCCGCCATCGAGCACAACGCCAGGGCCCTGGGCCGCTGGCTGGCTCCGGACTCGTCGCTGATGGCGGTGGTCAAGGCCGATGGCTACGGCCACGGCGCCGCCCCGGTGGCTCGCGCCGCCATCGCTGGCGGCGCCACCTCCCTGGGGGTCGCCACCCTGCAGGAAGGCATCGAGTTGCGTCAGGCGGGCCTGGTGGCGCCGGTGCTGGTGATGGGGAACCTGATCCAGCCGGATGAACTGCGCAGCTGCCTGGAATGGGAGCTCATGCCCACCATCAGCGGCATGCGCGAGGCCCTGCTCTGCCAGAACCTAGCCAGTGGCAGCGGCCGCTCCATGGCCCTGCACCTCAAACTCGACACCGGCATGGCCAGGCTGGGGGTGGACTGGGGTGATGGGGTGAGGCTGCTGCAGGCGCTGCTGGGCCTTGATGCGGTGACGCTGGCGGGGATCTACTCCCACCTGGCCAATGCCGACGCTCCCGACCCAGGGGGCGGCGGCCTGACCGCTCTGCAGCAGGAGCGTTTCGAGAGTGTGCTGCGCGGCGCCGGCGAGCTGGGGCTGGCCACCGGCGTGCGCCATCTCGCCAATTCCGCCGGCACCCTGCGCTGCCAGCAGCTCCATTACGACCTGGTGCGGGTGGGCCTGGCGCTCTACGGCCAGGCGCCCGCCGAACACCTCAGCCAGACGGTGCCGTTGCGGCCCGCCATGAGCGTGCGGGCGAGGGTCTGCCTGATCCGCGAGGTGCCGGCCGGGGTGGGGGTGAGCTACGGCCACCACTACACCACCCGGCGCCCGAGTCGGTTGGCGGTGGTCACGATCGGCTATGCCGATGGAGTGCCCAGACTGCTCAGCAACCAGCTGGAGGTGCTCTTCGCCGGGCGCCGGCTGGCCCAGGTGGGGGCGATCACGATGGATCAGTTCCTGGTCGATGCCACCGACGCTCCCGAGCTGGAGGTGGGCTCGGTGGTCACGCTGCTGGGCCACGACGGCGGTGAGCGCATCGGCCCCCAGGACTGGGCCCAGGCCAGTGGCACCATCCCCTGGGAAATCCTCTGCGGCTTTAAGCACCGTCTGCCCCGCCTTCGCCTCGGAGAAGGGGAGCACGATCGCTGATAAGCTCATTTGGCCCCCTGGAGAGGTGGCTGAGTGGTTGAAAGCGGCTCCCTGCTAAGGAGTTACAGGAGGCAACTTCTGTCGAGGGTTCGAATCCCTCCCTCTCCGTTCCAAGACCCTGGCTCCAGAGCGCGGCTCCTCAGCTCGCCTCACTGCCCGAGCTGAGCCGGCGGCTCAGCTCGGGCAGCAGTTGCTCATCAGCGGCACGCTCGGCCCCCTCGCTGAAGATCACCAGCAGGAAGGGCGCACGGTCTGGGATCTCCACATAGGCCGCGTCATGGCGAGCCTGGCTCATCCAGCCGGCCTTGCTCCATAACCGGGCCGGGGCAGGCAGGCCAGCGCCGATGAACCCATCCACCTGGTTCTCCGGATCCGCCGCCCGCAGATCGGAATCGAGGGAGCGTCTCAGCAGCTCGCGCATGCGGGCACAGGCGGGCGGCGACACCAGAGCGCCGGCCATGATCTCGTGCAGCAACCGGGCGGTGGCATCGGTGCTGAGCCGGTTGCGGTTCTCCAGCTTTGGTCCGTAGAACTGCCGCTCCCGTCCGTAGGGGCCATCCCCCCAGGTCTTCTGGCAGACGTTGCAGCCCTCGAACTCGCTCCAGCCCAGGGCGGCATACCACTGGTTCACCAATTGACGGCCCTCGATCCAGGCCCGCAGCGGTCGCTCGGGCAGGTCGGGGCCACTGGTGGTGCCCGTGAGCCAGTCCACCAGCACGGCGGTGGCGTCGTTGCTGGAGTCGCGGATCATGTCGGCCATCGCCCGGCGCAGCTCGGCGCCGTCTTCGAGCAACTGGCGCTGCAGCCAGGCTTCAGTGGCCGCCAGATAAAACAGCTTGACCACACTGGCCGGATAGCGGGGCCTGGAGCCGGCCCAGGAGGCACCCGCCACTGGCTCCGGCCAATCCCTGGGCGATTCACTGGCCTCTGCCGCGCCGATCAGGCTGCGGGGGTAACGCAACCAGGTGACCGAGACCTGGGAGCCAAGGCCGGGGCGCCCCTGGAGCTCCAGGGCCCGAAGCTGATCCTCGAGCATCGCTCCCATCGCCACATCGGGGCTGTAGAACGCCATCGGTATCGCCCTTTTGCCATGGAGAGCGTAGGAAGCGGGATGAGCGCCGATGGGCTGGCGCCGGGCCGCTGCTGTCGCCTGATCGCCGACATCAACGGCCACGCCCGCTCCAGCGGCCCGGGGCTGGCCACCCAGGCCCGCCGTGGCCGCGGGCTGCAACTGCTCGACCAGCGCCAGGGCAGCCGGCTGCGGGTCCGCCTGCTGGAGGATGGCTACCCCTGCTGGCTGGAGATCAGCGACCTGCTGGAGCGGGCCATTCCCGCCCCGCCCAGCCGGCCCCTGCCCGTGGGGGCGAGCCACATCCACACGCTCCTGCCGCAGGTGCTGGCCTTTGGCGAGCGGGCCCGGCAGCAGCCCAACCATTACCTCTGGGGCGGCAGCCTCGGCCCCGACTACGACTGCTCGGGCTTTGTACAGAGCGCCTTCGCCAGCGCCGGGATCTGGATCCCCCGTGACGCCTACCAGCAGGAGCGCTTCTGTCAGCCGGTGGCGGTGCGGCCGGGGGTTTTTGCGCTGCTGCGGCCGGGGGATCTGATCTTCTTCGGTCGCCCCCAGCGTTGCAGCCATGTGGGGCTGTACCTGGGCGGCGGCCGCTACCTGCACAGCTCCGGCCGGGAGCATGGCCGTGATGGCCTCGGCATCGACCAGCTCAGCCCCGAGGCCGACCACCCCGTGTCATGCCACTACCGCGGTGAACTGCGCGGCGCCGGACGGGTGCAGCGCTGCCATGACGGAACAACCCTGCCCTGACGGCGCCAGCCGGGCCCGAGCCCGGGCTCCCGTAGGTTGCAGCATCGATGAAGCCCCGCCGCCATGACCGCGTCGCACGGCCCAGAGCTCTCGGTCGTGATTCCCCTGTTCAACGAGGAGGAGAGCGTCGGTCCGCTGGTGGAGCAGGTGCTCGCCAGCCTCAGGCCCCTGGGCCGCCGCTTCGAACTGGTGCTGGTGGACGATGGCTCCAGCGACGACACCACCGCCCGACTGGGGGAGCTGGCTGCAGTGACACCAGAGCTGGTGGCGGTGCTGCTGCGGCGCAACTACGGCCAGACCGCGGCGATGGCCGCCGGTTTCGATGCCAGCCACGGGGCCGTGATCGTCACCCTCGATGGCGACCTCCAGAACGATCCCGCCGACATTCCCCTGCTGCTGGACCGGCTTGAGCAGGGCTACGACCTGGTGAGCGGCTGGCGTCACCAGCGCCAGGATGCGGCCATCAAGCGACTGCTTCCCTCCAAGATCGCCAATCGCCTGATCGCCCGGGTCACCGGGGTGCGCCTGCACGATTACGGCTGCTCCCTCAAGGCCTACCGCCGCGAGGTGGTGGCGGACATGAACCTCTACGGCGAGCTGCACCGCTTCCTGCCGGCGCTGGCCTTCATCGAAGGAGCTCGCATCACCGAGGTGAAGGTGAATCACCACCCCCGGCGGTTCGGAGAGAGCAAATACGGCATCGATCGCACTTTCCGGGTGCTGATGGATCTGCTCACGGTCTGGTTCATGAAGCGCTTCCTCACCCGGCCGATGCACGTGTTCGGCTTCGGAGGCCTGGCCTGCCTGGCGATCGGCCTGGTGCTGAGCCTGATCCTGTTGGGCGAGAAGATTCTCTTCAATGCCGACGTGGGCACCCGCCCCCTACTGATGGTGGCAGTGCTGGCGATCGTGGCTGGCATCCAGCTGTTCTGCTTCGGGCTGCTGGCGGAGCTGCAGATGCGCACGTATCACGAGAGCCAGGGCCGACCCATCTACCGGGTGCGCACCACGTTGCGCGGCAGCCCAGCGGGCTGAGGAGAGGCCGCCCGCAGGGTCGTTCGTCCTCGAAAGGCCGCGATCCCCTCGGCCGCCAAGGCGGCCACGCGGGGGTCGGGATCGAAGCGAGCGCGCCTGAGCAGGGGCAGGCTGGCCCGATCGCCCCAGGCCAGGCAGGCGGCCAGAGCAGCCAGCCGCTCGTCCTCACGGCCGGCTGCGGCGGCGCGAAGGTCGGCGAGCAGCCGTTGGCGCCGGTGCGGATCCAGACGCCCGCAGGGCTCAGGGTCTGCCGGCCAGGGGATGACCCCAGCCGCCTCAGGAGCGGCTGAGCCCGCTGGAACGGTTGCTGCAGCTGACGCGACTGGTCGAACGACCCGCTCAAGCTGGGCCCGGTTGATCGCGGCGATGGCCCTGGCGCCATCGAGGGAGGGACGCGGAGTGCTGCGGCGCCGCAGCAGCCAGAACAGCAGCAGGAGCACCGCGGCGGCGGGGAGGGCCTGCTGCATCGGATTGAACTTTTATGTCGCAACGGCAGGCCGACAAAGCCTGCCCTGCAGTGATCTTTACAGTATCGGCGGTTGCTGTATTGGCCCTCGCCATGACTGGAGAATTCGCTGCCGCCTGGCTGCCCTCGTTGTTGGTCCCCGTGGTGGGGATCCTCGGCCCTGCCGTGGCCATGGCCCTGCTGTTCAACGTGATCGAAGCGCGCGACTGAGCGCCTCGCCCGTTCTTCTGCCTTTCGTTTCCACCACGAGCCCGCCCATGACCGTGCATCCCGTGGCCGACCCCACCGTCGGCAATCTCGCCACCCCCATTAACAGCAGCTACTTCACCAAATCGTTCCTGAACGCTTTGCCCGCTTATCGCCCGGAGCTGTCCCCCAACCGCCGCGGCCTGGAAGTGGGAATGGCCCACGGGTTCTTCCTCTACGGACCCTTCGCCCTCACCGGCCCCCTGCGGCACACGGAGTACGCCACCACCGCTGGCCTGCTGGCCACGATCGGCCTGGTGACAATCCTGACGATCTGCCTGTCGATCTACGGCACCGCCGGCACCGGCCCCAACGTGCAGCCCCCCGACGCAACGATCGACAATCCCCCCGCTGATCTGTTCACCAAGGCCGGCTGGGCCGAATTCGCCAGCGGATTCTGGCTGGGTGGCTGCGGTGGCGCCGCCTTTGCCTGGTTCCTGGCCAGCACGGCTCTGGTTTCCCCCCTGGTCGACCTCGTCGGTGGCGGCTGGAGCGGCGGCTGAGCCGCACACCGCACCGAGCTGATCTCAGCATCCGGCAAGAGCAGCCTCAGCGTTGCACCAGGCCCCGCTAACGCGGGGCTTTTTCATGGCCGGGGATCCCCGCTGAGCGTGCCAGGGGGCTCAGCGCCAGTGGCAGGGCGGGCAGACTCTTCCTTCGTGCCCTGAGCAGCCGTTTCGATGTCAGTCTCTGATCCCTTCCTGCGGCGGCCGGTGCTCACCCTGGTGGTGAGCCTGCTGATCGTGATGGCCGGCCTGATCAGTCTGCCGGGGTTACAAGTAGAGAACCTGCCCCCGATCGCTCCGATCCGCGTGAACGTCCGCGCCAGTTATCCCGGCGGCGGAGCCACCGCTGTGGAGCAGGGGGTCACCATCCCATTGGAGCGCCAGCTGAACGGCCTGGAGCGCCTCGAGAGCATCCGCTCCAGCAGTACCGCGAACGGCAGCTCGATCACGCTCACGTTCGAAGGGGGGAATCCAGAGCTCAACCAGATCAACACCCAAAACGAGGCCACCCTGGCCAACCGACAGCTGCCGCCTCAGGTGTCGCGACTGGGAGTGCAAGTGCGCAGGAGCTCCGACGACCTGTTGATGGTTCTTGGATTCAGCGCACCGCAAGGCGTCTATGCCCCATCCTTCCTGAGCGGCTGGGTGGATCAGCAGTTGCGTGACAGCCTCCAGCGGGTGCAGGGTGTCGGCAACATCACAATCGCCGGGGGCGGCGAACTGGCTTTCCGTCTGTGGCTCGACCCGCAGGCGCTGGAGCAGCGCCAGCTCACCATTGGCGACGTAGAGCGCGCCTTGGCCGAGCAGAACGTGCTGGCTGCCCTTGGCCAAGTGGGGGATGCCCCCAGCCCACCCGGCCAGCAGATCACCCTGCCACTCGAGATGGAAGGCCGGCTGCGCAGCGTCAGCGAGCTGGAAGGGCTAGTGGTGAGCAGAACCAGTGAGGGTGGTGTCATCCAACTCAAAGATGTGGGGCGCGCCACCCTTGACGCCGAGACGTTTGACAACTCCGCCCGGAATTTGGAGGGTAACCCCACTGTGGTGATGCAGATCTTCCAGCGGGACGGCAGCAACGCGCTGGAAGTGAGCCGCTCAGTGAACGCCGCCCTCACCGAACTGGAAGCCAGCTTTCCTCCAGGCATCGCTCTGCAGCAGATCGTGGATGTGGCTGACAGCGTTCGCGACAGCATCGACCTCACCTGGGCGAGCTTGCGAGAGGCTGTGGCTTTGGTACTGCTGGTACTGCTGCTCTCCCTGGGCAACACACGATTAGCCGTCGTCACAGCCGTGGCGGTACCTGTTTCACTGATCGGCAGCCTCACGATCCTCAGGATCACCGGGAGCTCGATCAACACGCTCACACTGTTCGGAATGGTGCTGGCCACGGGGATCTTGGTGGACGACGCCATTGTGGTGAGCGAGGACATCGGTCGGCGACTGGAACTGGGGGAAACGCCGCTGCTGGCTGCCCGCAACGCCATGAAGGAACTGGGGGGTGCGGTGATCGCCACCTCGCTGGTACTGGTGGTGGTGTTCCTGCCGGTGCTGGTGATGCCAGGCAGCGTGGGGCGGCTCTACCAGCCCATCGCCATCACGATCAGCGCCGCGATCCTGTTCTCAACAATCAATGCGCTCACGTTTACACCCGTAGCGGCCAGCTGGTTGCTGGCTCACGGGTGGAAAGAGCCCCGCTGGTTGCTGAGGATGCTCGCGCATCCTCAGCGCTTGTTCGACAGTCTGAGTCGCCTCTATGGCGGAGCTTTGGAACGCTGTTTCCGCTGGCGCCGGCTGCTGCTGATGGGGATGGCGGCGGGGCTGATCCTGGCGGTCTGGGGGCTGGGACAGTTGCCCACCGGTTTCATCCCCCAGGAGGACGACGGTCAGGTGCGCGGTGTGGTGCTGCTTCCAGGCGGTGCCTCCTTGCAAAGCACCGAAGCTGTCTTGGAGCGGGTGCGGCGACTCACGAAGCAGGAGCCTGACGTTCGTGTGGGAACGTTCAATGCCGGTCGCTCCTTCGGTGACAGCGGCGCAAACCGGGGCTCCTTCTTCCTCCGCCTCAAGCCATTGGAGGAACGTGGGAGAGGAACCGACCACAGCAACGAGGCTGTGGCCCGCAGGCTCGGACGAGTTCTGAAAGAACGCATTCCGGAGGCGACGGTGCAGGTGAGCGTTCCGCCGACGGTGCGCGGCTTCAGCGGTGAAGGAGGACTGGAGCTCGAGCTCCTGGACATCAGCGACGGCCGATTGAGCCTGGCTGACTTTGAGCGCGAGGTGCGTGACTTCATCGCGGCCGCCAACGCCACGGATAAGTTCGAAAGGGTGAGCACCCGTTTCAGCGCGGATTCACCCTTGCTACGCCTGCAGCCCGACCGACTGCGGATGGCCTCCCTTGGAGTTGATCTGCAAACAGTTGTCTCCAGCTTGGGGGCCAGCTTCGGCAGCAGGTATGTCAACGACAGCTTCGAGAGCGACCGAGTGCGCCGGGTGATCGTGCAGCTCGACGGTGCCGATCGCAGCACGGCCCAGGACGTGCTGGCTTTTCCGATTCGCAGCTCCAGTGGCTTGCTGATACCACTGCGGGAAATAGCGCAACTGGAACAGGCCAGCGGCCCTACAGCGATCAACCGCAGCAGGCTACGGAGAGCAATCACAGTACAGGCCGTGCCGAGAACGGGAGTGAGCACGGGCCAGGCCATCGCCCTGCTGGAGAAGGTCCATCAGCAGCGAGCCAACCCGGTCACCGATCTCGAGTGGGTGGGGCTAGCCCGCGAGGAACAGCAGTCGGGCGGGCAAACATGGCTGGTGTTCGGCTTCGGTATCGGCGTGATGTTCCTGGTGCTGGCGGCCTTATACGAGAATTTCATCGATCCCCTGATCATTCTGGTCACGGTCCCCCTTGCTCTGGTCGGAGCGATGGTTGGGCTAGCCAGCCGCGGCCTCTTTCTCGACATCTACGCACAGATGGGAATGCTCGTACTGGTCAGCCTGGCCGCCAAGAATGCCATCCTTATCGTCGAGTTCGCCAATCAGAGGATGGCGGAGGGGCACGGCCTGCGGGACTCGGTGGAGGAGGCAGCCCTGAGCCGTCTGCGGCCGATCCTGCTTACCGCCCTGGCCTCGCTGGCCAGCATCCTCCCGCTCCTGCTGGCCGGTGGAAGCGGAGCCGCTGGGCGGGCCAGCATGACCAGCATCAGCACGGTGCTCTTCTACGGGCAACTTGTGGCCACGCTGCTCACCTTGTTCGTGGTGCCGGTGGTCTATCTCGAAGTGAAGCTGCTCGAAGGTCGGCGCTGGTGGCCCCATCGCCCCGAAGCCATCCCCGGCAACGAAGCGGAGCCTCTGAACAGCACGTCCCGCCGCTGAAAGCTCACCTCAGCCTCAGCTGGCAGAAGGCATTCGGATTCGCCATTCAAGGCCTCGCTCATCATCAGAATCGCGGCATGAAAAACCCCCGGAGGGAACCGGGGGTGGTGTCGGAGGTGCGTCCCTCGAGGTGGCTGATCCTCGGGGATCAGCCGAACTTGCCTGATGTGGAGGCGATCAGGAAGGCCCCGTACGTGAGGATGTAGCCCACCGTGAAGTGAGCCAGACCAACCACACGGGCCTGGACGATCGAGAGAGCCACGGGCTTGTCGCGCCAGCCAACCAGGTTGGCGAGCGGTGTGCGCTGATGCGCCCAAACGATGGTTTCAATCAGCTCCTGCCAGTAACCGCGCCAGGAGATGAGGAACATGAAACCGGTGGCCCACACCAGGTGACCGAACAGGAACATCCAGGCCCAGACGGCCAGATTGTTCGAGCCGAACGGGTTGTAACCGTTGATCAGCTGGGAGCTGTTCAGCCAGAGGTAATCGCGGAACCAGCCCATCAGATAGGTGCTGGATTCGTTGAACTGAGCCACGTTGCCCTGCCAGATGGCGAGGTGCTTCCAGTGCCAGTAGAAGGTGACCCAACCGACGGTGTTCAGAGCCCAGAAAACCGACAGGTAGAAGGCGTCCCAAGCAGAGATGTCGCAGGTGCCGCCACGGCCAGGACCGTCGCAGGGGAAGGAATAGCCGAAGTCCTTTTTGTCGGGCATCAGCTTGGAACCCCGGGCATCTAGGGCACCCTTGACCAGGATCAGGGTGGTGGTGTGCAGTCCAAGGGCGATGGCGTGGTGAACCAGGAAGTCACCGGGGCCGATCTGCAGGAACACATCGGAGCTGCCGTTGATGGCATCCAACCAGAAGTGTTCGCCAGGGATGTTGGCTGAAGCCAGGCTGGCGGCACTAGCCGGGTTGGAGAGCAGCACATCGAAGCCATAGATGGCCTTACCACTCGCCGCTTGCACGAACTGGGCAAAGACAGGCTCGATCAGGATCTGCTTCTCGGGAGTACCAAAGGCCACGACCACATCGTTGTGGACGTAGAGACCAAGGGTGTGGAAGCCGAGGAACAGAGACACCCAGCTCAGGTGGCTGATGATCGCTTCTTTGTGCTCGAGCATCCGAGCCAGAACATTGTTCTCGTTGGCTACGGGGTCGTAGTCACGGATGAAGAAGATCGCACCGTGGGCGAAGGCACCGCACATCAGGAAGATGGCGATGTACTGGTGGTGGGTGTACAGAGCAGCCTGCGTTGTGTAGTCCTTGGCGATGAACGCATAGGACGGCAGCGCATACATGTGCTGCGCCACCAAGCTGGTGATCACTCCGAGGCTGGCCAGGGCCAGACCCAGTTGGAAGTGCAGGGAGTTGTTGATCGTGTCGTAGAGACCTTTGTGACCTGCACCGAGCGCACCTCCTAAAGGAGTGCCCTTGGGGGGATTGTGGGCCTCGAGGATTTCTCGGATCGAGTGACCGATTCCGAAGTTGGTGCGGTACATGTGGCCGGCAATCACGAAGATGCAGCCAATCGCCAGGTGGTGGTGGGCGATGTCGGTGAGCCAGAGCGCCTCGGTCTGGGGGTGGAAGCCGCCCAGGAAGGTGAGGATCGCGGTACCGGAACCCTCGGAGGTACCGAACACCTGGTTGACGGTGTCGGGATTCTCGGCGTAAACGCCCCAGTTGCCGGTGAAGAACGGAGCCAGACCGGCGGGGTGAGGCAGCACGTTCAGGAAGTTGTCCCAACCGACGTGCTGTCCGCGGGATTCAGGAATCGCCACGTGAACCAGGTGACCGGTCCAGGCGATGGAACTGAAACCGAAGAGAACGGCGAGGTGATGGTTGAGGCGGGATTCAGCGTTCTTGAACCAGGCCAGGGAAGGCCGGAACTTGGGCTGAAGGTGGAGCCAACCGGCGAACAGCGCCCAAGCCGACAGGATCATCATGAAGATGGAACCCTGATACAGCTCGGCGTTGGTTGTCATGCCGATCGTGTACCACCAGTGGTACAGGCCTGAATACGCAATGTTGACCGGGGAGGTGGCGCCCGCCTGGGTGAAGGCGGTGATGGCCCCCTGGCCGAAGTGCGGATCCCAGATCGCATGAGCGATGGGACGTACATGCAGCGGATCGGCGACCCACTGCTCAAAGTTGCCCTGCCAGGCGATATGGAACAGGTTGCCCGAAACCCAGAGGCCGATGATCGCCAGGTGACCGAAATGGGTGGAGAAGAGCTTTTGGTAAAGCTTCTCCTCCGTCATTCCGTCGTGGCTCTCGAAGTCGTGAGCCGTGGCGATGCCGTACCAAATACGGCGGGTTGTCGGGTCCTGTGCCAGACCCTGGCTGAACGAAGGAAATTTCGTTGCCATTGGGAAAGGTCAGGTGTGAGGTCAGCCGACCGCGATGAGTCGGGACAGGAAGAAGGCCCAGGTGGTAGCGATACCTCCCAGGAGATAGTGGGCTACGCCAACGGCACGGCCCTGGGTGATGCTCAGCGCACGGGGCTGGATGGCGGGTGCCACCTTCAGCTTGTTGTGAGCCCAGACGATGGACTCAATCAGCTCCTGCCAGTAGCCGCGGCCACTGAAGAGGAACATCAGGCTGAAGGCCCAGATGAAGTGGGCGCCGAGGAACATCAGGCCGTAAGCACTGGAGGACGAGCCGTAGCTGTTGATCACCTGTGCGGCCTGAGCCCAGAGGAAATCACGCAGCCAGCCATTGATGGTGATGGCACTCTGCGCGAAGTTCCCGTTCGTGATGTGCTGGACGCTGCCGTCCGCATTCACGGTGCCCCAGACATCGCTCTGCATCTTCCAGCTGAAGTGGAAGATCACAATCGAGATGGAGTTGTACATCCAGAAGAGGCCGAGGAACACGTGGTCCCAAGCCGACACCTGGCAGGTACCGCCACGGCCGGGGCCGTCGCAGGGGAAGCGGAAGCCCAGGTTCGCCTTGTCGGGAACAAGCCTGGAGCTGCGGCTGTAGAGGACGCCCTTCAGCAGGATCAGCACAGTGACGTGGATCGTGAAGGCGTGAATGTGGTGGACCATGAAGTCGGCCGTTCCCAGGGGGATCGGACCGGCAGCCACCTTGCCGCCGACGGCGACGACGGCACCGTTGAACACCTCACTTACACCGGCCAGCGCATTGGGTGCGGTGGAACCGGCGGCAGCGGCGTGCAGACCTTGAATCCATTGGGCGAAGACAGGCTGCAGCTGAATGGCGGTGTCACTGAACATGTCCTGGGGACGACCCAGGGCACTCATGGTGTCGTTGTGTATATAGAGGCCGAAGCTGTGGAATCCCAGGAAGATGCACACCCAGTTGAGGTGGCTGATCAGGGCATCACGGGCTTTGAGCACCCGATCCAGCACGTTGTCCACATGCAGGGCGGGATCGTAATCGCGGATGAGAGCGATGGCTGCATGGGCCCCGGCGCCAACGATGATGAAACCGCCGATCCACATGTGGTGGGTGAAGATCGACAGCTGCGTCGGGTAGTCGATACCGATGTAGGGGTAGGGCGGCATCGCATACATGTGATGCGCCACGATGATGCTCAGCGAACCGAGCAGGGCCAGGTTCACGGCCAACTGGGCATGCCAGGAGGTGGTCATGAACTCGAACAGGCCATCGTGACCCTTAGGAGCCGGGAACAGCAGGGGATCACCCTTCTGGCCTTCCAGGATCTCCTTGATGCTGTGACCAATCCCCCAGTTGGTGCGGTACTGGTGGCCAGCAACGATGAAGAGCACCGCAATCGCCAGGTGGTGATGGGCGATGTCGGTCATCCAGAGGCTGCCGGTGACAGGATTCAGCCCACCTTTGAAGGTAAGGAAATCGCTGTAGGCAGCCCAGTCGCCGGTGAAGAAAGCGGAGAGGCCCGCTCCGAATCCTGGGTACAGCTGGGTCAGAAGATCCAGGTTCAGGAATTCGTGGGGGAGGGGGATGTCCGCGACCGAAGCGATGGTCTTGCCGTCGAGCACCAGCGGCTGGCCGGCGTCGATGGCATCCATCAAGGCCGTGGTCGGCAGGGACACGTGCAGCAGGTGCCCGGTCCAGGACAGGGAGCCCAGGCCCAGCAGGCCAGCAAGGTGGTGGTTGAGCATGGACTCAACGTTCTGGAACCACTCGAGCTTGGGAGCTGCCTTGTGATAGTGGAAGACGCCGGCATTCAGCATCAGGCCAGCCATCACAAGAGCACCGATGGCGGTGCAGAGGAGCTGGAACTCATTGGTAAAGCCCCAGGCTCTCCACACATGGAAGAGACCTGAGGTGATCTGGATGCCGTGGAAGCCGGCACCCACATCGGCGTTGAGGATTTCCTGGCCGAAAATGGGCCAGACCACCTGAGCACTTGGTTTGACGTGCAGGGGGTCGGCCAGCCAGCCGGTGTAGTTGGAGAAGCGGGCACCGTGGTAGAAGGCGCCGCTCAGCCAGATAAAAATGACGGCCAAATGGCCGAAGTGAGCGCTGAAGATCTTCCGGGAGACCTCTTCAAGATCGCTCGTGTGGCTGTCGAAATCGTGAGCGTTGGCGTGGAGGTTCCAAACCCAGGTGGTGGTTTTGGGACCTTTGGCGAGGGTGCGATCGAAATGCCCGGGCTTGCCGAGAACATCGAAGTCGACGGGAACAGGGTTCCGGTCGACCATGGCCTTCGCCGTTTTCCCACGCTCTGGTGGGCTGATGGTCATCGAGACGTTCCTCGAGGGACGGAGTCGAGGTGGAGGTCCACCCCTCCGGACCGGGCCAGAAGGCCAGGCCGGTGGGCCTCACGGTTCCGCGGATCGAGACCCTTGGAACCATGGGCACCAGTGCGGCTTGGCTCCGGAAAAGACCGAAAGCCGCTGCCATCACTGGAGCTGGGGCCCCGATGAGGGGACCGCTGGCGGAAGTATAAGGGCGAGTTTCAAGCCTCTTGGGTGGTAAGTAACAAAGGTTCAATCCGGCGCCACCCCTGTCTGGCACAGGGCTCTGACCGAGGCTCCCTATCACTCATCAGCGGCGCGGTGCTGCGCTTTCTTTATCCAATTCCCAGCTGAGTTGGGGATACATTCAGCATCATTATTTACGGATCCGAGGCCTGCTGGCCAAACTGTCCCCATGGGTCCCGGCACCAGGGCCGAAGACCTCCATCAATCAGGAGCGGTGCGCATGGCGGCGGCGGGGCTTCGGGGCCTGGGGGCGGTGCTGCTCTGCCTGGCCGTGCTGCTGAGCGGCGGCTGGAGTCTGCGGCCCGCTGCCGGTCGCCAGGTGGCGCCCCCCACCAGCGGCCGCCCACCCCTGGCCGGGCGGCTGCGGGAGGTGCCCCCACCCAAGGGCAGCCAGGCCCTGCGCCTGCGCCTGGCGGATCATCATCCCCGCCTGCGCATCCTCTCCCCAGCCGACGACGCCGTGCTGCCTGAGGCCCCCTGGTCGCTGGAGCTGGCCGTTGATGACTGGCCCCTGACCGATGCCGGCGCTCTCGGTCTTGGTGCCCACCTGGTGGTGCAGCTCGATGACCAGGAACCCCTGCGCCTCGGCCCCGACGCTGCCAGGACACCGTTAAGTCAGGACAACCGCCTGAGCGTGGCGATGGCGCCGCTCAGGCCAGGCAGCCATCGCCTCACTGTTTATGCAGCCCGGCCCTGGGGTGAAGCGGTGAAGGATCCCGGCGCCGCAATGCAACTCCGCCTCCATGGCCTGGCCGCCAATCCCCTCAGCCAACCCCGCCGGGGCACTCCCCAGCTGGTGAGCAGCACCCCCGGCGATCTGATCCACCACGAGCCCGTGCTGATCGACTGGCTGCTGATCGATGCCCCCCTTCAGCGTCTGGCCGGGGACAGCTCGCTCTGGCGGCTGCGGGTCACCCTCAACGGCGACAGTTTCCAGGTGGACCGGCAGGAGCCGCTCTGGCTCTCCGGTCTTCACCCCGGCAGCAACCCCCTGCAGCTGGAGCTGCTCGACGGGCTGGGGGAACCGCTGAATCCACCCTTTAACAGCCTGGTTCAGAACCTGGAGATGCGTCCTGAAGCGCCCCGCCCCTGGCAGAGCCCATCGATCTCCACCGAAGACCTGGAGCGCCTGCTGGGCGAGCGGCCGAGCCAATCCACAGAGGCCCCCGGCTCTGAGCCAGTGCTGGAAGAGTCGGCCGCTGAGGAGCCGGCTGCGGCTGAGCCTGACGCCAAGGAGGCTCCCGAAGCTGAAGCGGCTGAAGACAACAGCTCCCTGGCGCCAGAGGTTGTGCTGATCGAGCCGGTGCTGCCCATGGAGTCAGCCGAGTCTGTCGAGCTGCGGCAGCCGGCCCAGCTGAGCGAGGAGGTGCTGACGCCCGAAGCCACCGAGTCGCCAGCCTCTGATCCATCACCGCTGGGGTCCATTTCTCTGGAGGAGCTCTCCGATCTGGCCACAGCTCTGAGCTCCAACCAGCCCCCAGATCTGCCTCCGGATCTGGCCCCGAATCAGCCCTCCGAGGAGCTGGTGGCCGAGCCGGAGTTGGCGCCTGCAGGGGAGGCGGGTGGGTCCCCTGAAGCGAAGCCGTCGGCACTGGAGCGACTGCGTGCCAGGTTCGGGAGATGAGTGACTTCATCTGTTGGGGACTGGCCCTGAGCCGGGCCGGGGCCCCCGTGCTGGAGCGCCTGGAGCAGGGCGGTCTGCTGAGAGTCCATCCCGAACCTGGCGTCGGGGCCGCCGAGCTGCTCAGCCGCCACTGGAGTGAGGCGTCGGCCTTTGTGGTGGTGGGAGCCTGCGGGGCGGTGACCAGGCTGGTGGCTCCACTGCTGCAGGGCAAGGAGCAGGACCCGGCGGTGGTGGTGGTGGATCCCCAGGGACGCTTCGCCATTCCCCTGCTGGGAGGGCATGGGGCAGGAGCCGAACCTCTCAGCCAGCGGGTGGCGGCACTGCTGGGGGGCGAAGCGGTGCTCACGGGCGCCAGCAGTGGCGGCGGCCAGCTGGCTCTCGATCACTTCGGGCTGGCCTGGGGCTGGTGCAAGGGAGCGGGCGACTGGGATGCCCTGATGAAAGCCGCGGCCCGGGGCGAGCGGATCGCTGTTCGGCAGGAGAGCGGCTGCCCCGACTGGCAGGGCCTGGAGGCCGCCGCCCCGCTGCTGGGCTCGACAGCAGTGGATCGGCCGCTGGAGCTGGTGATCAGCTCCCGCCAGGGCCCCGGCTGTCGCTGGCATCCCCCCAGCCTCTGGCTGGGCCTCGGCTGCGAGCGCGACACCAGCCTCAGCCTGCTGGAGCGCTTGCTGGAGCAGGCGCTCGATGACGCCCAGCTGGCCCCGGAAGCCGTCGCCGGGCTGGCGAGCATCGACCGCAAAGGGGATGAACCGGCCCTGCTGGAGCTGGCCCGCCGCCATGGCTGGCCGCTGCGGCTATTCAGTGCCGAGGCTCTCTCGGAGGTACCGGTGCCCAGCCCATCCCAGGCCGTGCTTCGGGAGATGGGCACCGCCAGCGTGGCTGAAGCGGCCGCCCTGCTGGCCTCATCCCCGCGGCCGGAGCTGCTGCTGGAGAAGCGCATCGAGCGGGCCCAGCCAGGAGAACGCGGTGCCGCCACCCTGGCGGTGGCCCAGACGGCCGGGCAGTGGGCCCCGCAGCGGGGACGACTTCATCTGGTGGGCAGCGGCCCGGGCCAGCTCAACCTGCTAACCCCTGACGCCCGCCTCGCCCTGGCCGAGAGCACCGTCTGGGTGGGCTATGGCCTCTACCTGGATCTGCTGGAGCCCCTGCGGCGCCCCGACCAGCTGCGCCGCGACGGCCAGCTCACCCAGGAGCGGGACCGCTGCCGGCTGGCCCTGGAGCTGGCCGACGCCGGGCTGAGTGTGGCGCTGGTGTCCTCGGGTGACAGCGGCATCTACGGCATGGCCGGGCTGGCCCTGGAGCTCTGGCTGGAGCGCGCCCCCCGGACCAGACCTGCTTTCACGGTGCATCCCGGCCTCTCCGCCCTGCAGGTGGCCGCGGCCAGGGCCGGTGCCCCGTTGATGCACGATTTCTGCACCATCAGCCTCAGCGACCGGCTCACCCCCTGGGAAACGATTGAGCAACGGCTGCGGGCTGCCGCCAGCGGCGATTTCGTGGTGGCGCTCTACAACCCCCGCTCCCTCGGTCGCGACTGGCAGCTGGGCCGGGCCCGGGAGCTGCTGCTGGAGGGACGCAGCGCCGAAACCCCGGTGGTGCTGGCACGGCAGCTGGGTCGGGCCGATGAGAGCGTTCAGCTGTACAGCCTCGGGGAGCTGCCCCTGGAGCAGGTGGACATGCTCAGCCTGGTGCTGGTGGGCAACAGCACCTCCCGCCGCCAGGACGGGGTGATGGTGACCCCCAGGGGCTACCCGGGCGCTGAACTGAGCTGAGCTGATCAGGGCTGAGCTCAGTTGAAATCGGGATGACAGGATTCGAACCTGCGGCCCCTTCGTCCCGAACGAAGTGCGCTACCAAGCTGCGCCACATCCCGCCGAAGGCAGTTTACGGGATCGCCCCCGGGGCGGGTTTCTAGACTTCTGCTCCCAGGATTCCGGCAGTGATGGCCCCCGACGCCCTGCTCAAGCCCGACTGGTTGCGTGTCAAGGCTCCCCAGCGGGAGCGGATCGGTGCGGTGGCCGATCTGCTGGTGGACCTCAAACTGAACACGGTCTGCCAAGAGGCCAGCTGCCCGAACATCGGCGAGTGCTTCGCCGGCGGCACGGCCACCTTTCTGATCATGGGGCCCGGCTGCACCCGCGCCTGCCCCTACTGCGACATCGACTTCGACAAGAGTGTCAGGGCCCTCGACCCCAGCGAACCGGAGCGGCTGGGAGAGGCGGTGGCCCGCATGGGCCTCACCCACGTGGTGATCACGTCGGTGAACCGCGATGACCTCGACGACGGAGGCGCCAGCCAGTTCGTGGCCTGCATCGCCGAGGTGCGACACCGCTCGCCCCGCACCACCATCGAGCTGCTGATCCCCGATTTCTGCGGCAACTGGCAGGCCCTGGCCGCCGTGATGGAGGGGGCGCCCGAGGTGCTGAACCACAACATCGAAACCGTGCCCAGGCTCTACCGGCAGGTGCGGCCCCAGGGGATCTACGAGCGCTCGCTGGACTTGCTGCAGCGGGTGCGCCAGGGTTGGCCCCGCACCTACACCAAATCAGGGCTGATGGTGGGGCTGGGGGAAACCGACGCGGAGGTGGTGGCGGTGCTGGGGGACCTGCGGGCCCACCAGGTGGACATCGTGACCATCGGCCAATACCTCTCGCCAGGGCCGAAGCACCTGGCGGTGCAGCGCTTCGTCACCCCCGCCCAGTTCGACGGCTACAGGGCGAGCGGCGAGGGGGACCTGGGCTTCCTGCAGGTGGTGAGCAGCCCCCTTACCCGCAGCAGCTATCACGCCGGAGAGGTGCAGCGGCTGATGCGCCAGCACCCCCGCTGAAGGGAGCTCAGCGCAGCTCCGGGGGCGCCGGGGCCTCTAAATCCAGCCAGCCCCCATCGGGCAACGGCAGGCGCAGCCGGTGGGCGTGCAGCCGGTAGCCGCCATCCCCCGGCAGAGCCTCAGCACGGGCCGCCCCGCCCGGTTGGTAGAGGGGGTCGCCCAGCAGCGGCACACCGACGCTGGCCAGGTGGATGCGGATCTGGTGGGGCCGCCCCGTGCGGATCGCCACCTCCACCAGATGTCCCTGGGGACGGCGCTCCAGCAGGCGCAGCTCACTCCAGGCGGCCAGGGCGCCGGGGATTTCGGGCCCGGCAGCGGCGGCCCAGATCTGGCCGAGGCCGGCATGGGGACACCGGCCGATCGGCGTGGTGATCACCAGGATGTCGCCGGGGTCCAGCGGCAGCGGGGCCGGCACGGTCAGGGCGCGGTACAGCTTGCGGCAGGCAGCGGCAGGGCTGGCGCTTTCAGGATCGGCTGGGCGGTCGGCGGTGCTCTCACGCAACCTGGCGCTCAACCAGGCGCGGGTCTGGGGCCTCCGGGCACAGACCAGCAACCCCGACGTGTGGCGCCCGAGCCGGTGCACAGGCCTCGGCAGCGCCTGACCCTCGCAGGAGCGCTCCAGCAGGTGCAGCAGGGTGTGCTCCAGAAAACCGCCAGCGGGCAGCACCTGAAGGCCGCTGGGCTTGTCGATCACATGGAGATCACCGTCGTCGTGGATCACCCGCCAACGAGCCGGCACCGCCTCCTCCAGCCAGGGGGGACGCTGCCACTGGAGCCGATCGCCAGCCTTCAGGGGGCCATCGCCATCGAGCCGGCGGCCGTTGAGCAGAATTTCGCCCTGCTGCAGCCGCTGCCGCCAAAGGGTGGCAGCGGAATGGCGGTGGCGCTCCGCCAGAAATGCACTGATCAACGCCTGGGGCTGGCCCACCCGGTCGCTGTAGGTCCAGCCGCCGTTGAGCTGGGCCGGCAGCCAGCCCGGCGGCAGTGGCTCAGTCAACCAGACCGTTCTCGAGGGCGTAGCGCACCAGTTCGGTGCGGCTGGTGGTGCCGGTCTTGGTGAACAGGCGGCTCACGTACTTCTCGACATTGCGGATCGAGGTTTCCAGGCGGCGGGCGATCTCCTTGTTCATCAGTCCCTCGGCCACCAGCTGGAGCACGCTCCCCTCCCGGGGGGTGAAGGAATGAATGGCCTGCGTGGCGCTCTTTTGGGATCCGGTCTGCTGCAGCAGGGAGCGGATCTCGGTGATCTGCCGCGCCATCTGGCCGATGTCGGCATCGGCGTAGCGGGCCGCCTCGGCCAGCAGCCGCTCCTGCCGGCGCACCACGTTGCGCACCCGCGCCACCAGCTCATCGGGATCGAAGGGCTTGGGGATGTAGTCGTCGACCCCGGCCTGGAAACCCTCGATCCGATCGGCCGTCATGCCCTTGGCGGTGAGGAAGATCACCGGAGTGCCCCCCAGCCGCTCGTCGCCTCTCAGGCGTTTGAGCAGGCCGTAGCCATCCAGGCGGGGCATCATCACGTCACTGATCACCAGGTCGGGGATCAACTCCTGGGCCGCCACCCAGCCCTCCTCGCCGTCGTTGGCGGTGGCCACAACGAAGCCCTCATCCTCCAGATAGGCCTGCACGGCCGTGCGCAGCCCAGGCTCGTCATCGACCAGGAGCAGGCGGGCCGGGGCCGGTGGGCTGATCGGCTCCTCGGCGCTGGTGTCCTCTTCCGGCCTGCTGATGGACTCGTTCTGGCTCATGGACCGGCTGGCGATGGGGGGAATCTATCGAGGCCTGAAGCGCACTCCCTGCACAGCACTCAGAGGTTGCCGGCGGGCACCACCTGCTCCCGCTCCACCCGGTGGCCGCTGTAGCCCAGCTCCCGGGCCAGGCTGCGCAGGCCGTTGGGGTCCTTGCCCGCCTGCTGGGGGAAACAGGTGGCCCACCAGACCAGATGGTCGATGCGGTTGGCCGGCGTGACCGCGCCGCCGGGATTGAGTTCCCGCAGGATCAAGTTGCGGCCGTCGTTGGTGACCCGCAGCGGCGCCGAGGGCGAACACTGGACGGTCTCGGAGCGCACCTTGACGTCGTTGGGCAGCTCCTCCCACACTTTGATGCGCCAGACCTGGGGCTGGACGGGATCCGCGCTGATGCCGAACACCCCCAGGGCCTGCTTGCCATCGGCGATGTCCCGCTCCAGCAGAAGGGCCATCCCGGCAGGGCGGTTCTGGTCCGGGCGCACGAACACGCTCTGGGCTCCAGCGGAGGGGATGGAGAGGAGCACAGCCGGGGCCAGGGCCAGGCCGGCAAGGGACGCGCTCAGGAGCCGCGATTGCGTGGGGGAAGCCATCGGCTGGTTCATGGCGGCTGGGTTGTCAGCATGGAATGGTTCCGCTGGGATGGAAAGGAGGGATGGCCACCACCTACCTGGACCACCAGGCCACCACCCCCTGTGATCCAGCCGTGGTGGCGGCGATGGCGCCCTACTGGAGCGAGCTGTTCGCCAATCCCTCCAGCGGCTCCCATCGCCCGGGGCTGGAGGCGGCAGCCGCGGTGGATCTGGCCCGCTGCAGTCTGGCCCGGCACCTGGGGGTGGCGCCGCAGCAGGTGGTCTTCACCAGTGGAGCCACCGAGGCCAACAATCTGGCGATCAAGGGGCTGGTGGAGGCCCGCCGCCAGCGGGGGCGCCACCTGCTCACCCTGGCCACGGAGCACCGGGCGGTGCTGGAGCCCCTGCGCTACCTGGCCGGCCATGGCTTCGAGCTCACCGTGCTGCCGGTGCAGCCCGATGGCCTGGTGGACCTAAACCGATTCAGCGAGGCCCTGCGCGACGACACCCTGCTGGTGAGCGTGATGTCCGCCAACAACGAGATCGGCGTGCTGCAGCCCCTCGCCGCCATCGGGGCGCTCTGCCGCGAGCGGGGCATCGCCCTGCACAGCGACGGGGCCCAGGTCTTCGGTCATCAGGCCATCCACCCTGGCGAGCTGGGCATCGACCTGTTCAGCCTCAGCGGCCACAAGCTCTATGGGCCCAAGGGCATCGGCGCCCTGGTGATCGCTCCAGGGATCAGCCCGGCACCCCAGCAGCATGGCGGTGGCCAGGAAGGGGGCCTGCGGGGCGGAACACTGCCGGTTCCCCTGATCGTGGGGCTGCAGCGGGCGGCGGAGCTGGCCAGCCACGACTGGGAGGAGCGACAGCAACGCCTGGGCGGGCTGCGGGATCGGCTGCTGGCGGGGCTGCTGGAGCTGGGAGGAGTGCAGCTGAACGGCAGCCTGAAGCACCGCCTGGCCCACAACCTCAACATTCAGGTGGAAGGGGTGGATGGCAATCAGCTTCACCGGGCCCTGCGCCGCCAGCTGGCCGTGAGCGGTGGCTCGGCCTGCAGCAGCGGCAGCCCCTCCCACGTGCTGGCTGCCCTGGGGTTGAGTCCAGCGAAGGCAGCGGCCTCGATCCGGTTCGGGCTGGGACGCCCCACCACGGCAGCGGAGATCGACCTGGCCGTGCTGGTGGTGGCGGCGGCCCTGAACGAGCTGCGGGGCTGATGAAGGAACCTTGCCTCAAAGGCCACCTTTCCTCAACCTTGAATGAATCATGGTTGATCCTTAACCAACCACACTCAGTTAGGGAGGCATGCCTTGCCGAGGTCCATCCCGATCCGTGCCTCCGCACTGGTTGCAGGGGACCCGATCCTGCCGCCACTGGCAACAACGACGCAGCGGAGGCAGCGGGAGCGCTTCCTTGCCGGGGCGATCGACGGACTGCTGGGAGCCTTGGGCGCGGCCCTGATGCTCTCGGCCGCCGGGAGGATCGCCGGCATCGGCGGCAGTCAGCCCACGTCCGTGCAAGCCGTGGTGGCCGGGTTCGGATTGCTGCTGCTCACAGCCGGCTGGCTGAGACTCGGCCGCGAGCTGATGGATTGGTCGGCCACGTCCAACGGGCGCCGGGGTCTTGAGCGCCTGCTGGGCTGGTTTCCCTTCGCTGCCATGGCCTTGTTTGCCATTTACAGGATCGGAGTCAGTGACGTGGACGCCTACAAGGTTCTGGTGTCAGAAGGGAGCGTGGTGGAGTGGCTGACGTTCCTGTTCTTTCTTGCCGCCGGAGTCCTCTTCCTGCTCACCGGCCGCGGGGAATGGGGGCCGGGAAGGGGCAAGCGACGGCGGGGTCTCGGAGCCCTCTTCCTCACCCTGGGCGTGGTCAGCCTGCTGATCGGCTTCGAGGAGATGAGCTGGGGTCAGACCATCTTCAACTGGGATACTCCTGAGCTGCTCATTACCGCCAACGCCCAGAAGGAAACGAACCTGCACAACCTGGCGCTGATTCAGGACCGGATCTGGACCATCACGGCTGCGGTATGCGTGGGTGTGACCCTTCTGGTGGGCGTACGTTTCACCCTTGAGGCCAACGGACGCTTGATCCCGCGCTCGCTGGCCGATGCGGTTCTGCCGCACTCCACGCTGCTGGGATACTTCCTTTTTGCAGCCCTGCTCTATGTGCCGGTGGTGATGCTCAAGCACGACGTCGCCATTCCTGTGCTGGTGACCCGCGACCAGGAGGTTGCTGAAGGCCTCTTCTCCCTGGGTGTGCTGCTGCATTCCGGCCGCTGTTACCTCCGCTGGGCCCAGCCCGATCCGACCCAGCTCAACCTGGCAGCAGCACCCGACTGAGCAGCATGAACCCCTGATCACGGCCCTCTCACGGGAATGGGTGCACTCAGTCCAGGCGATGGTGGTACTCCTGGTTCAGAGCAGCCGGAGAACCCCTTCGCCGTAGTGACAGAAGCGGGGCAGAGGCTCCAGACCATGCCGTTCCAGCACCGCCGAGAGGCGCGCGCTGGCCTCAGGCAACCGCTGGAAGGGGATGGCCGGAAACGCGTGGTGGGCAGCGTGATGGGGCAGCCCACCCAGGCAGGCATTGAGCCAGATGCTGGCACCGACGCTGCGGGAGGAGCGCAGCTGGGTGAGCCGATGGCTCGCTGAGGGAGTCCACAGGCCGTGGTGCTCAATCAAGCCGCGGGTCTGAATGATCACACCGATGATGCGTTCCACCACCAGCCAGAACAGCAGGTAGCGCAGCAGAACAGCATGGGCGATAGCCAGGCCGAGCATGGCCAGGTGCACCACCAGCACACCGGCCAGATCGAGTCGCAACCGGGCCGGCAGTCGGGGATCACAGCTGCGCAGCACGACCCCCTTGTGCGCTGTGTCGACGATGCAGCGAGGCGTAGGTGGCGAAGGGCCATCGCCTCAAGTGCGGCGATCAGCGCGATGGCTCGCCACCATCGCCTGTTGGACGGCAGGTTCTGGGTTCTGGCGGACGGCCCTCACACCCTGACCGACCCCTGGGACGAGGTTCGCTGCCAAGCGACCGCTGGACCGCTCCAGGCCCCGCAGGTGTCGACAACGGCCGACAGAGCCATCAGCATGTCTGTGGTGAACTCTTCTTCCGCTCCACCGCACCCCACCGAGCCATGACGGGCAGCGAAGGCCAAAAATCATCGTTGGCAGCGAGGAGTGGTGCAGTTTCCCAGAAGCGGGGCTGCCGGCGATCAAGGCAAGGGTCGATTCTGGCGCGGCCACCTCTTCGCTGCATGCCGTCAACATCGTTCCCTTCCAGAAGGATGGCTGCACCTGGGTCAGCTTTGAAGTCCATCCGCTACAGGGCGACCGCAGTGTGGTGGTGCGCCATGAGGCCCCCGTGCGCTCCAAGCGGGAGGTGAGGAGCAGCAGCGGCGCCGTGGAAAGCCGCTACCTGATCCGGGAGCGCCTGGTGCTCGGGGACCAGAGCTGGGAGGTGGACCTCACCCTCGCCAACCGCGACGCCATGGGATATCGCATGCTGCTGGGCCGGGAGGCCATGGTGGGCCGGATCCTCGTGGATCCGGAGGGGAGCCATCAACTGCGTGAGGTCAGCCCCGAGGAAAGCCGCGCGTTGTATGCCCATGCGGTGCAGCACAAAAGTGGACTGCGCATCGTGCTGCTGGCCAGCAATCCGGATCTCTACAGCAACCGTCGTCTCATTGAAGCTGGCGAGGAGCGCGGCCATGAGATGCAGTTCTTGAACATCAGGCAGTGCTACATCCGTCTGGATGCCAAGAATCCGGAAGTGCATTACCGCGGCGGCGATGTGCTCGGGGCCGTGGATGCCGTCATCCCGCGCATCCGTCCGAGCGTCACCTTCTATGGCTGCGCCGTGACACGGCAATTTGAATCCATGGGAGTGGAGGTGCTCAACAGCGCTCAGGCGATCACAGCCTCCCGCGACAAACTTTATGCCTCCCAGGAGTTCGTCCGCTCCGGTCTCAACTCACCCATCACCGGCTTCGCGGATTCCCCCCATGACACCGTGGATCTGATTCAGATGGTGGGCGGTGCTCCGCTGATCGTGAAGTTGTTGGAGGGGGCCCAGGGCAAGGGGGTGGTGCTGGCTGAAACCCAGAAAGCGGCCGAAAGCGTGATCAATGCCCTGCAAAGTCTGGATGCGAATCTTCTGGTGCAGGAGTTCATCAAGGAAGCGAGTGGCTCGGACCTGCGTTGTTTCGTGGTGGGGGGCAAGGTGGTGGCAGCGATCGAACGGCGGGCCGCCCAGGGGGAGTACCGCGCCAACCTGCACCAAGGCGGTTCGGCCAGCATGGTGCAACTCGAGCCTGAAGAAAAACAGATGGCCGTCAAGGCCTGCAAGGTGCTGGGCCTTGATGTGGCCGGCGTGGACATCCTTCGCTCCCACCGGGGGCCGCTGCTGCTGGAAGTCAACTCCAGCCCGGGGCTGGAGGGGATCGAAGCGGCCACCGGCAAGGATCTGGCCGGCAAGATGATTCAGAAGCTGGAGCGAAAGCTGGGCTGGGTGCGCCCCTTGGCGCAGGATGCCGCCGCCCAGACCAGCGCTAGTCGGTGAAACCACCCCTCCATGCCCAGCCGATCAGACCAGGATCCTGCTGAGCAGCACGAATCCCAGCACACCGATCACGGACAGGATCACCTGGGCCAGCCGGCTCACCAGCATCCCGGCCACCACCGCCAGTCCCACCAGCAACGAACGCCGCAACCGCCCCAGGCCTAGTGGTCCCAACTCTGTGGAAGCGGTGATCAGTTCCCCCAGGGAGGCTCCCAGAAGGGGTCCCAACAGGGCCCCCAGCAATGGACCACCGACGGGAAGTGCGGGCAGCAACCCCAGAAGCCCCACCATCAGGCCGATGGCGGCGCCGATGTAGGCCCAGCGGGTGGCCTGCAGCCGGGCGGCGCCCAGGGCCACCCCGAGCACATCGGCACCCCAACCCAGCAGCAGGATCAGCGAGGCCAGCAGCAGTTCGGGCCAGGCTGAACTCCAGCCGGCGGCCCACATCCACACTCCGGCGCCAAGGGGCAGCAGCATCAGACCCGGCAGCACCGGCAGGAAGGTGCCGGGGATCGCCAGCAGCTGGATGGTCAGGGCCAGCCACCAGAACAGCTCCATTCGGTTCATCCTTCAACCATCCCTGCCAGAGCGGGCGAACGGCGGCGGGCCATGCGGAATTTGGCCGAGCGGCTGCGGGGATTGTCCTCCTGCTCCGCTTCAGCGGCCACCAGCGGCTTGCGGGTGAGGCGCTCGAGGCGCTGATCCGCCAGGAATGCCGCCTTCACCCGCCGGTCTTCGAGGGAGTGAAAGCTGATCACACCGAACACACCACCCGGCATCAGCCAGTGGGGAGCGTGCTGAAGCAGGCGATCGAGTGCCCCGAGTTCGTCGTTCACGGCGATGCGCAGGGCCTGAAAGGTGCGGGTGGCGGCATGGATGCGGCCATGGCGGGCCTTGGGGGGGTAGCAACCGGCCACCAGGTAGGCCAGGGCGGCCGTCCCCTGGCTGGAGCCTTGCCACGGTCGGGCTTCAACGATACGGCGGGCAATCCGCCGCGACAGCCTCTCCTCGCCATAGGCATAGATGAGATCGGCCAGATCCTTCTCCTCCAGCCGGTCGATCAGCTCAGCGGCCGTCTCACCCGCAGCGCTGTTCATGCGCATGTCGAGGGGCCCATCGAGGCGGAAGCTGAACCCCCGCTCGGCACGATCCAGCTGGGGACTGCTCACCCCGAGGTCGGCCAGCACCCCCACCAGGGGCCCGCTGGGGGTGTAGGTGGCGAAGTTGGAGGCCACCAGGCTGACCCGATCAGCAAAGGGTGCCAAGCGCTCAGCGGCCGCCGCCAGGGCCGCTGAATCCTGATCGAGGCCGATCAGACGCAAGCCCGGATGAGCCGCCAGCAACAGGGCGCTGTGGCCACCGCCGCCCACGGTGGCATCCAGCAGGGTTCCTTCACAGGGCAAGTCGGTAAAGCCGGCTACCACGGCAGCGGCCAGAACCGGCAGGTGATCGAACGTCTTCGGCATGGTTCCTTCCTAAGATCCGCACGTTCGCCTTCGAGTCCACGGGCCCATGACGCAACTGGAAACGCGCACGGAACCGATGGTGGTCAACTTCGGGCCCCACCACCCCTCGATGCATGGGGTGTTGCGGCTCGTGGTGACCCTTGATGGGGAAGACGTGGTGGACTGCGAGCCGGTGATCGGCTACCTGCACCGCGGCATGGAGAAGATCGCCGAGAACCGCACGAACGTGATGTTCGTGCCCTACGTGAGCCGCTGGGACTACGCGGCTGGCATGTTCAACGAGGCGATCACCGTCAACGCTCCCGAAAAGCTGGCCAACATCCAGGTGCCGAAACGCGCCAGCTACATCCGAGTGCTGATGCTGGAGCTGAACCGCATCGCCAACCACCTGCTCTGGCTTGGCCCGTTCCTGGCGGATGTGGGCGCCCAGACCCCATTTTTCTACATCTTCCGTGAACGGGAGATGATCTACGACCTCTGGGAAGCGGCCACCGGCCAGCGGTTGATCAACAACAACTACTTCCGCATCGGCGGTGTCGCCGCTGACCTGCCCTACGGCTGGCTGGAGAAATGTCTCGACTTCTGCGATTACTTCGGCCCGAAGATCGATGAATACGAGAAGCTAATCACCAACAACCCGATCTTCAAGCGCCGCATCGAGGGCCTGGGGGTGATCAGTCGCGAGATGGCGATCAACTGGAGTCTCTCGGGTCCGATGCTGCGCGCCTCAGGTGTGCCCTGGGATCTGCGCAAGATTGACAAGTACGAGTGCTACGACGACTTCGACTGGGACGTGGCCACAGAGACAGAAGGGGATTGCTATGCCCGCTACCGGGTGCGCATCGAGGAGATGCGGCAGTCTCTGAAGATCCTCTACCAGGCCTGCAAGGCGATCCCCGGTGGCCCTACCGAAAATCTGGAGGCCAGCCGCATGAGCGAAGGCAAAAAGAGCGAGTGGTATGGCTTCGACTACCAATACGTGGCTAAGAAAGTGGCCCCGACCTTCAAGATTCCCAGCGGTGAGCTCTACGCCCGGGTGGAATCGGGCAAAGGCGAACTGGGCGTGTTCATCATGGGCAACGATGATGTCACCCCCTGGCGTTGGAAGATCCGCGCCGCTGATTTCAACAATCTGCAGATTCTTCCCCACATCCTCACCGGGGCCAAGGTGGCCGACATCATGGCGATCCTCGGCTCGATCGACGTGATCATGGGCTCGGTGGACCGCTGAACGCTCGCTCCACCCCTCAAGCCTTGAGGCCTACTCCACTGCGGCGCCGCTGGCTCGGACAGTTGCGTCGCTGCGGTGTGCTGATTCCGGCCGGCTTGACCGGTTATCTCTGGCTCAAAGGCCGCCACCCAGGTTTGCCAGGCCTGGGCTGCCCACTGCGGGCGCTCACGGGGATTCCTTGCCCCACCTGCTTCCTGACCCGGGCCACCGCCGCCGCCCTGAACGGGGAACTGGGGGAAGCGCTTCAGTGGCACGCCTTCGGGCCGGCCGCCGCGGCACTGCTTTTGACGTGGTCGGTTCAGGCGTTGCGCAGCGGCCGTCTGGTGCCGAAGGACCTCAGGGAGATCCACCTGGGGCTCACGGCCGGGCTACTGGTGCTCTACTGGGCGGTGCGCATGGTGTTCACCTATGGGCTCGGCAGGGCTGCGTTTCCGAACCCATAACCTGAGCCTGGGCACCCTGAGCCCGCCATCGGCTCAGGCATGGGTCATCAGGTACTGGCCATTGCCATTGAATTCACCATCGCAGGTGGCAAAAATCGTGCCAAGCAACAACAGATAAAACCGCCAGATTCGCCGGAACTTTGCATACTCCATGCCGTAGTCCAGACGACTGCAAATATCCTGCGAGGCATCGAAGCGATTCTGCCAGGCGGCGAGGGTTTTGTGGTAGTTGATGCCATTCATGTACCACCGCTGAACGGTTTTGAGATCTTTACTGTGACTGGGTACCGCGTCATGACTCCAATAGCGTCCATGGGGAAAGATGTACTTATGAGTAAAGCCCGACGACATATTGTTTGGGATCCGCACGGTGATGATATGAATCAGAACCTTCCCCTGAGGCTCCAGCAGGGAAGCCAGCCTGGCGAAAGCCTTGGTGAGATTGCCCACATGGCAAAACACACCAACCGAGATGATCTTGTTGAATTTTTCGGGGAACACCACCTCGTTGATGTCGCCCTCCACGAGGGTGAACCTGCCCGAGCTCAGTTGGCTGCATGGGTCGTTCATCTTGTCTCGCATGTAGGCACATTGGCCACGGCTGAGGTTGACCCCCGTGCAGCGCACATTTGGAAATCTTGAAAGGATATAATTGGGAACACAGCCCCAGCCGCAGCCAAAATCGAGAAGATGGTCGCCATCTTCGATCCCCAACCGATCAATCATCTGATCAATCATGTGTTTCTGGGATGTTTCCAGATCCTCGGCGCCATTTTCCCAGAATCCAGTGCTGTATTTGGGATAAATGGGTTCCCAGTCACCCAACATCCGATTCAGCATCTCCTGCGGTCGCTCATACTGAATCGACATCAATTCCTTGGATGATTCAGCAATCTGATCTGACTCATTAAGCACCCATTCGTAAGGTGCCAGCAGGGCAGGAAAGTGGCGGAACAGGATCGGCATCGAGGCGTGGAGCATACCTCGAAAAAGAGCGTCTGGGATTTCGAGGCCGTTGATGTAGGCCTCCGCCATCGCCATCTGGGAGCTGTTCAAGCCCGTGGCCAGGCTGCGGCTCCAGCGATAGCCCATGGACTTAGGCGAAGGCTGACGCAACGCTTTGGGATCGAAGGCAGAAAGATCGGACGCCTGATCGAAGATGGTGGTCGTCATACAAGCAGACAGCGGAGTGATCATTCCATCCAGCAGCACCAGTCAGCAGGATGACAAGGCTGGGCAGGCCATCGCATCACGCTGGCTCTACAGCCTCATCTGGACCTTAGCGAGGTGGATCGACTTTGGCCCACTCGCTGTGCGGACCCCTGGAGCCGATTTCGATTGCCTGTGGATGGCTGAGCGTCAGCTCAGCACTCCGAGCGGACAACAACGCTGATCCTCAACGCGGTGTTCAGCAATCTCAAGACAGCTTCAGCAGCACCATCCACGCCCTAAGCTTCGATCAATAGCTGCCCTGCTTGCCGGAGCGACTCCTGAGGAGCAAGGAGCTTGCTATCTCGCGGAGCTTGCTAGCTCATCAAGAGACGACATGACCACTGGGGCTGCTGGCACAGAAGCGGATGGCAGCGCGTCATCCAGACTCGATCCCTGCAGCTGGCTGCTGCTCTGCCGCAGCGTGCGTTTCGGGGAAACGGACGCTGCCGGGGTGATGCATTTCCACCAGCTGCTGCGTTGGTGCCATGAGGCCTATGAGGAGAGCCTCGAAGCGTTCGGAATCTCGGCCGCTGCGATCTTTCCCACGCCCAGCTGGACCCCTGAGACCCATGGCAAGGGCGTCCCCAGCCAACCGCCGCTGGCCCTACCGATCGTGCATTGCCGTGCCGACTTCCTCGCACCTCTGGTGTGCGGTGATCCAGTGGCGATCGCCCTCGCACCACGACGGCTTGATCCCGGAACGTTCGAAGTGAGTTACAGCTTCGCCCGCACGGACGGGACCAGCCGCCCTGTGGCCTGTGGCCTCACCCGCCACGTGGCGATCGAGGCGGCCAGCCGCCAGCGCTGTGCCCTGCCGGAGCCGATCGAGCGCTGGCTGGAGGCCTCGGCCAGCGGGATTTCACCGTCCTGATCCCAGGATCAAGGCCGGAGCCGACGCTGAACGATCCAGTCAGAGGATCGGTGGCCTGAGGGAGACAGCCCAGAGCAGGGCCGCCAGCTGCAACGGGAGCAGGCTGGCCACCAAGGTGAGCGGATGGAAGCCATCCTCCACCGCCACCCCCGCCAGGGAGAAACTCACCGAGGCCGCCAGGGCGATCAGCAGGGTCAGGCCGAGGCGGCCGGAGAGCCCGGGTGCCCGCAGATTGAGGGTCCCAGCTTTCAGGGATGTGGGGCCGCGGCCAGCCATCAGAACCACTCCTTCTTCGCGTCGATGTAGGTGGCCTTGAACTCTTCGGGGGTTTTGGTGAGGTAGATGATTCCCTCGATCAGGCCAATCACCCCCATCACGAAACTGGCGATGCCACAGGTGACCACGCCTCCGGCAACTGACACTACCAGCATGATCACGCCCGACGTGGTGTAGCCGAGCACGAACTTGTGGATCCCGAAGGCACCCAGAAAGATTCCCAGCAGCCCTGCGGCGAGCTTCTTGTTGGAGAGTTCCGGATCAGCAGAGGAGGTCATCCAAGGGGCGCGACTGACCAGCTATAGCGGACTTCAGCGGCAGCGTCATCCGCGCGGGCTCCTCCGTCACAGGTCTGGAGCAGCCAGCCGCTCCAGCGCCCCCGCTCCCACTTGCCAAGGCCGTTGGGGGCCAGATCAGGGCAGGCCAGCCAGTGTTGGGGGCGCTGGGCGGGGGGAAGCCGCTGGGCTAGCCGCCGGCAATCGGTGATCAGGGCCGCCGTGGTGGCAGTGTCTGCCTCAGGCCCTGGCGGCCCTGGGGCACCGCCGTGACGAACCAGGGCCACCAGGCGCTGACCCCAGAGGGGATCGGGGCTAGGCAGCAGCAGCACCTGGGCCAGGGGTAGTCCCTCCGACCGGGCCCAGCCCAGCAGCCGGGCCTCCACCTGCTCAGGGAAAACGGTTTCGCCGCCGCTGCTGATCGCCCCATCCAACCGTCCCAGGATTTCGAGGCCGGCAGGGCAGACGCGGGCACCATCACCACTGCGCCACCAGGCCCCCTGCCGATCCAGCGACTGCAGCTGCCCAGCCTCCAGGCAGCCGGGACTGAGGCGTCCGGTGCGCACCAGCAGAGCGCCATCGGGGTCAAGTCGCAGCTGCACATCGGCCAGGGGCTGGCCACAGCCATCCTCCCCCGCCAGGAAGCGCTCCGGAGCCAAGGCCGCCACCATCGCGGCGGTTTCGCTGGCGCCATAACAGGGCGAAAGCCGGATCTCAGCCGCGCGGGCCCGGGCCGCCAGCTCAGCAGAAAGCGCCGCACCTCCGACCCAGACCACGGCGCAGCGCCGCAGCCAGGCGCAGCCCTCCGCTGCGGCCAGCAGCCGCTCCAGCTGGGTGGGCACCAGGGAGAGCAGCGCCCCGCGGTCGGCTGGGAGGGGAAACGCCGCCGCCAGCTCCCGGGGCCGGCGCATCAGCTCAGGGGACAACCAGCGCCAGGGTGTTCCCCAGGCCCGGCTCCTCACCAGGGGCATCAGACCGCTGACGTGATGGAGTGGCAGAGGGTTGAGCTGCAGCGTCGATGAAGGATCCAGCCCGATCGACTGCAACCACTGCCCAGTGGCGCGAGCTGAGGCCTCCAGGTGGGCCAGCGGCTGCAGGCACCAGCGGCGGCGGCCGGCGCTGCCACCACTGCCCACCACCACACCGGCCCCGGTCAGGGCCGATCCAGCCAAGGCTGCACCGAGCAGCTCCTGCTCCTGCTCGGCGCAGAGGCCCACCAGGCGCTCCTCACGCCAGGCCTGCTCCAGGTGCGCCACCAGGGCCTCGGCCGGCGCGACGCTGGTGAGCAGCAGAGGAGAACCCATCAGCGACGATCCCGGGCCTAGGCCTGCCGGGCGCGGCGGGCGGCGATCCCCGCCTCCACAGCTGTGACACCGGCCAGCAACAGCAGACCGAGCAGACCCACCAACTGCTGACGCGGGTCAGTCTGGGCGCCCAGATCGGCCCCGCCCCCCTGGCCCAGCACCAGCCCCAGGGCAAACCAGCCGGTACTCAAGGCCGAGGTGATCCAGTAGGCCCGCCAGCGCCGTTGATAGATGTAGCCGGTTCCCAGGCCCGGCACCAGGTTGAGGACCACGGCCACCCAGGGGGCCGAGGCCGCCAGGGTGTCCTGCTTGCTGAGGCTCATGGCGGTGGCGGTGGCAATGTCGTTCACGCCAACTCTGGCGACTCCGCCCAGCGCCCGGCGGATGCGGCCCAGACCCGCTCGGGATCGGTACTGGCGAGATCACCGCTGGCGCCCCAGCCCGGGGCCAGACCCGGCGCCGCGGGGGTGGGTCCCCCTGCCTGAAGGGCAGCCAGGTGGTGCAGCCAGCGACGGCCGATGCCGGTCTCGAAGGCAGTGCTGAGCATCAGCCAGGGCACCCCCGCCTGCAGTTGCGCCAGCAGGCGCCGGGGGTCTCCCTCCTGGGAGGGCCGTCGCACCTGCCAGCCGCGCCAGCTGTTGCGCAAGCCTGGATCCTGCGCCAACGATTCATCCAGGGCCACCCGCAGGGCCGGGGAGCCAGCGGCCAGGGCGAGCAGACCAGCGTGATCGGTAGGAGTCAGTGGTTGCTCCAGCCACTCCAGGCGGGGGTCGGCCGCCAGCCTTGCCGCCCAGGCCGCGGCCATGGTGCGCCCCCAGCCTCCATTGGCATCGAGGCGGAGTCTGGCGCCGTTCGGCAAGCGCTCCAGCAGCAGCTCCAGCAGCTGGCGCTCCTGGAGGTCATCGGTGGCCGCCACCTTCCACTTCAACGTGAGGGGGAGACCATCACCGTCCTGCTGAGCCGACTGGCTGCTCTGGTGGTTGTCCAGGACCCGCTCCAGGGCCGGCAGGGCCGCTGCTGCTGCCGGCAGCAGCCATGCTGGAGCCGGCGGCGGCAGCCAGCCGCCGCTGCCGGCTCCCACCAGCCCATGGATCTCGCCCAGGGCTGCTCCGAGGGCGAAGGCCAGGGCCGCCGGCAGGGTCGGCAGACGACCCTCCAGCTCTTGGTGATCGATCGTGGAACCGAGGGCTTCAATGGCCCTGGCGATGCGGACCAGCTCCGGCTCATCAACGCCTTGATGGGCGCCCAACGGCAGCGGAGCCGCCTCCCCCCAGCCCTGATCGAGCAACGGCGCCGACTCGGCATCTCCCCCTGCCAGCAGCTCGAGCCGTAACAGCCAGCCGCGCTTGCTCCTCAGCCTGCCCCGGGCAGTGACCAGGGGCGTGGGCAGGGCCAGCTCGAAGCGCCGCCAGTGCAGGCCCAGCCTCACCGCAGTGGCAGCCAGGGGCCGATCGCCAGCCCCAGCGCCAGGCCGAGGCCATTGAAGGCCTGGAAGCGCAGGGCCAGAAACTTGCTACCGCCGATCCGCTCCGGGGCGTCGTGGTGCTCGCGCAGCAACTGGATCAGGGCCCTGGCGGCGGGCAGGCCCACCATGCCCAGCAGGGCCGTGAGTGGCCAGCGGCCCAGCAGCACCGGCGCCCACTGCAGGGCCAGGGTCAGGGCGATGAACCAGGGGACCAGGGCGGCGGCGCCGGCGGTGCCCAGCTTCACCACCGGCGAGAGCTTGCCGTGGCTGGCGTCCTGCTCCACCTGGTGGAAATGGGAGCAGAACAGCACCAGGGTGGTGGCCAGGGCCGGACCACTGCCCAGCAGCAGGGCGGCCCTCCAGGGGATCCCGGCGGCAGGCAGCGGATCGCCCAGCCCGGCGGCAGCCGTGGGCGCGAGCGCCAGCAGGGCGGCGGCGGTGGCCAGCGGGCCAAAGGCCAGCCAGCACAGCGGCTCACCCAGGCCGCGGTAGCCCAGCCGCAGAGGAGGTCCCTGGTAGGCGTAGCCGAGGGCGCAGCAGCCCAGCACCAGCGCCAGCACCAGGGGGGTGCTGCGGGCCGCCACCAGGGCGAACAGGGCCAGGCCGATCACCAGGCAGCCGTTGGCGAGCAGCGCCACCCGGTCGCGGCGGCCAGTGAGATTCACCAGGGAATGGGGCTTGCCGAGCCGGTCCACGCCGGTGTCGGCATCAAAGACGTCGTTGGCCAGGTTTTCCCAGGCCAGCAGCAGCACCGCCGCCACCAGGAAGGTCAGCAACTGATCCAGGCGCGGCGCCTGGCCCTGGCCGGCCCACCAGCCCGCGGCCAGCAGCACCGGCATCACCGCCACCGAGTACATCGGCCATTTGATCGCCGCCTTCCAGAGGCGACGGCGGGCCGGATCGTGGGAGCGGTCGGCGGGCGAGAGACCACCGCTGGAGTCCCCATCGGCGTAACGGCTTGCGACGACCTGGGGGTCGGACATGGGCTACAGGGACGGCGAACCGGGAAGGGCCCATACATTTGAGCAGTTTCCCTGGCCACCGCCGCCGTCGTCCTGGTGCAGGTCGTTCCTTCCTTCACCGAACTGCTCGCCGCCGCCGCCCAGGGGGCACGGCAGCTGGAGGAGGAGGGCGTGCTCAGCCTGGCGCTGCCCATGCCCTGCCGGGATCCCCTGGCACTGCTCCCCCTCCTCGATGACGGCGGACGCTTCCGCTTTCTCTGGGACGGCGCACCGGGACTCTGCCTGGCCGCCAGCGGCACCACCCATCGCCTGGAGCTGAGCGGACCGAGGCGCTTCGAGCTGGCCCAGCGCTTCAGCGCCATGAGCCTCAGCCGCCTGGGGCAACAGCCCCAGAACGTGCCGCCCCTGGCCAGGCCGCGGGTGCTGCTGGCCTTCTCCTTTTTCGACAGTCCCCTGCAGGAGGGCAGCGGCACCGTTGCCGGCGTACAGGCCGTGCTGCCCCGCTGGCAGCTGAGCCGCCAGGGACGCCACTGCTGGCTGCGGCTGCAGCGCTGCATCGGCGGTGATGTCACCCCCCGCGGCGTGGCCGAGGAACTCTGGGAGCGGGCCCAGCTGCTGAGCCGGCTGCCCGCCGACGGCGATGTCGGGCCGGCGCCCCACCCCAGGGTGGGCATCACCAGCCGGTCCTGCTGGGAAAGCGACTACCGCGAAGCGATGCGTAAGGCCCTGGCCCTGGTGGAGGAGGGATCCCTGCGCAAGCTGGTGGTGGCGGTGCGCCAGCAGGTGGGGCTGGATCAACCGCTGGAGCCCCTGGAGATGCTGGCCCGCCTGCGCCGTCACCAACCGGGCAGCTGCCGCTTCCTCTGGCAGCAACGTCCCGGCGACGCCCTGATCGGCGCCTCCCCCGAGCGGCTGCTGGCGGTGCGCCAGGGGCAACTGCGCTGCGATGCCCTAGCGGGCACCGCCCCGCTTGGACCACCGGCCGAGCAGCTCACCCAATCGACCAAGGACCGCCATGAGCATGAACTGGTGGTGGAGGCGATCACCCGGGTGCTCTCGGAGGCGGGCCTAACGCCTCGGAGGCCCCGCCGTCCGCGGCTGGCCCGCCACGGCAGGCTGGTCCATCTACACACCCCCATCACCGCCGCCCTGGCAGAGCATCAGCCCCTGGCCCTGGCCGAGGCCCTGCATCCCACCCCGGCGGTGGCGGGGCTGCCACGGCGGGAAGCGATGGCCTGGTTGCGCAGCCTCGAACCATTTGAGCGGGGCCACTACGCCGCACCGATCGGCTGGATCGACAGTGCCGGCGATGCCGAGCTGCGGGTGGCGATCCGCAGCGGCCGCCTTCACGGCAACACGCTCGAGCTCACCGCAGGCGCCGGGCTGGTGCGAGGGTCCGAGCCAGAGCGGGAACTCCAGGAAGTGGCCCTGAAGCTGGGGGTGCTGCAGCAGCAACTCGATCTTCCGCTGGAACCCTCCATCCTTCGGGGTGGCCAGCCCCATGGCGAGCGGACGTCCTGGTGGGGATGAGCGGCAGCAACGAACCCATCGGCAGCCTGCCTTCAAGCGCCGACGGTCTATCCCCAGAGCGGCGCCTCCAGAGGGTCTTTGCCAGCTCTCGACTGTTCCGAACCATCCCGCCCGAGTGCCTAAAAGCCCTGAATCCACATCCGCTCAGCCTCGTGGAGGGGCAGCTGCTCTTCAGGGAAGGTGACAGGGCCGAGCTCGCGTATGTGATCGAGTCGGGCATCCTCGGCCTGTTCAACGGCCCTCTGAGCCCCAGCACGGCGTGGTTCCGGAAAGTGGTGCGCGGGGATCTGGTGGGGGAATACGGACTGCTGGGCGATGAGCCACGGTCGGCCTCGGCAATCGCACTCACCGACCTGAGCATCTTTGGCTTCAACCTGGAGAATCTGCGCAAGCTGTTGTCACTGTCGGAAGAGCTTCAATCGCTGCTGATCACAACCCTGGCGGATGCGGCCTCGATCGGACGTGACCCGCGACGATCGGCTCTGGGCACGATCCTGATTCACAACGCCAGCCCAGACTCCCCCCTTACCCAGCGGGTCCTAGAGGGGTTGCCAGAGCTGCTGATCAGCCAGGCTGCCGGTGCAATCTCACTGGGCAATGCCCCCCTCCTCAGCCCCTCCACCAATGAAGAAGATCTCCATCTGGAGCTGACCCAGGCCACCGGAGCGGGCCGGGTCAGGGTGTTTCTCACGCAAGCTCCAGAGCTGCTGAGCTCCCGCAATCAGAAGCTGCTCGACCGGCTGGTGATCCTCACGGACGGGACCGCGGATCACGTCCAGATTCCAGAATCAATCAAAGCGGAGTGCATTCTGGTGCGGCTCTGGCCGAGCGAGCAGGAGCGCCCCAGCTCGAAGCCCTGGTGCAGCGGCAGGCGCGTCTCCTTCGTGCTCAATGTCCGGGCCGGCCAGCTCAGCCATCTGCAGCGGCTGGCCCGAACGGTGTTGCGTCGTCAGAACGTGCTGGTGCTTGGCGGGGGAGGGGCCAGGGGATTTGCCCATGTGGGAACGATCGCGGCGTTGCAGGAGCGCCGGACCGATGACATCGACATGGTGATGGGGGTCAGTATCGGAGCGCTGGTGTCGTCGCTGGCCGCCTTCGATCTCAAGGCCGAGGAGATTCTCGGCCACCTCGAGCGAGTGATCATCCGTTCACGGCCCTACTCGCTCACCCTTCCGCGCCAATCACTCTTCTCACTGGTCAACTCCGAACGTGAACTCAAGGCCTTCTTCGGCAGCTCGCGCGTCGAGGACAGCTGGCTGGTGCTGCAGTGCTTCTCCACCAACCTCTCCACCAATCAGCTGCATGCCTGGACCACCGGCGACATCCCCACCGCCGTGGTGGCCAGCATGTCGGTGCCGGGAATCTTCCCACCCGTGGAAGATGCCACGGGAAACCTGCATGTGGATGGGGGAATCCTGAACAACCTGCCAATCGCTCCGGCCCGTGCTCTCACCGACGGGCGGATCATTGCGGTATCGCTAGATGTAGAGCCAGATTCGGCAAACAACTATGGTCCGGGTCGCAAGCGGCAGCGCCCTTCACTGGCTAAAACTCTGATCAATGCGATGATGTGTGCCTCCCACTCCACATCCCAATCCCAGGAGCGATTGGCCGATCTCGTGCTCAAGCCGGAGATCGGCCACATTCCCTTTCTGGAGTGGAAGAGTTATATTCAGAGTTTCGAGGCTGGCTACAGCCATGCCCGTGAAGCCCTTTCCTTGGTGGAGGAGTCTTGATCACGATGCTGGACGGACGACCCTGGAGTGAATGGATCGATCGCTACGAGCGGAGCCATCAACACCCGCTGAACCGCACCTGCCATCTCATCGGCATCCCCCTGATCGTGATCTCCGTCGGAGCAGCAGCCCTGGCCATCTGGAGACCAGGGCTTTGGGCCCCTGCCCTCGGGCTGTTCCTGGCCGGCTGGGCTTTCCAGTTCGCCGGTCACGCCGTGGAGGGAACCTTGCCGGAGTTCATGGGCGACCCTCGCTTTCTATTGGTGGGGCTGCGGTGGTGGCTGGGGGCGATCAGGCGAAGCTGAGCAACAGCCTTGAACCAGACAGAGCTCAGAGCAGAAGAGCAACCCCCTCGGCGTAGTTGTTCACCGTGGGTAGCGGCGGATGGCCGTGGCTAGAGAGCACGGCTTCAGCGATTGCCGTGGCCTGAGGCAATTTGTCGTAGGGAATGGAGGGGTAGGCGTGGTGAAGGGAGTGATGGGGCAGTCCTCCCATCAGCAGATTCACCAGAGTGCCGGCGGCAATGTTGCGGGTGCTGTAGAGCTGCGTGAGTTCGTAGGTAGAGAAGCGCTTCCAGAGGCCATGGTGCTCGATCATGCCGCGCACCTGCATCAGCGCTCCCACCACCCGCTCCACCACCACCAGCATCAACAACAGCTTGATCACCTGACCATGGCCGATCGCCCAGGTGAGCATCGCGGCCTGCACCACCAAGATCCCGATCAGATCACTGACCATGCCGCCCATCAACCGGGATTGGCTGTCGCGCAGCTTCCAGCCGAACCAGATCATGGAGCCGATCAACTGGATGCCCCCAAGCACCAGAACGCTCAGCCAGAAAGGATGCCTGAAATGGAGCCGCCGCCACGAGCCGGCCCTGGCGAGTTCCTCTTCGGACGGTTCTCGTCGTTCCGGATCGCGCAGATCCATCCCGTTCATGCGGTGGTGGAGCTGATGCAGATTGCGGTAGGTGCGATAAGGCCAGGCCACCGGCCAGCTCAGGACACATCCCAGGGCCTGCTCGGCGCTGCCGAGATCGATCAGGCTGGCGTGGCTGATGTCGTGGGTGCTGATCATCACGAAGGCGTAGAACACGGCCGCTGCCAACAACCAGAGAACTGCCACCGGCAGATAGGCCTCCCGGACATACATCACGAGGCAGGCCAGGGCCGGGAGGAGCAGGAGAAGGAGCCGACACCAGCCCAGGGCACGGTTCACCTTGAACAGAGGTTGAACCGCGTCCTCGATCTCTTCAGTCATCAACCGGTCAGCCCGCCGGCTTGCCTTCTTCGTGGCGTCATCCCTGCTGGCGAGGGTGTCGCTCTGATCGGGATGGATCGGGAGGGAATCGGAGCTCATCGGTCCCGCACGGGATGATTCAGCTGCAGAGTAGTTCGAGTTCCTTTCAGCTCGCCAACAGCGCCTCGATGCTGAGATCCGCCAGGGGCACGCCGCCCAGCCGCTCGATCTCGCGCACGCCCGTGGGACTGGTGACGTTGATCTCACTGAGGCGACCAGCGATCACATCGATGCCCACGAAGAACAGCCCGGCAGCGCGCAGGGCCGGTGCCAGCTCAGCGCAGATGCGGCGCTCGGCGTCGGTGAGGGCCGTGGCCTCGGGCTCCCCACCCACCGCCAGATTGCTGCGGAACTCCCCAGGCGCTGGGCGCCGGTTCACCGCGCCCAGCGGTTCACCATTCACCAGCAGGATGCGCTTGTCGCCCGCCACCACTTCGGGCAGGAAGGCCTGGGCCATCACCGGCAGCTGCCCCTGGTGGGTGACCAGCTCCAGCAGCGCCCGCAACCCCGGTGCCCGCGCTTCGCTGCGCACCACACCCTGGCCGGCACGTCCACCGAGGGGTTTGAGCACCACCTCGCCGTGCTCGGCGACAAAGGCCGAGAGCTGCTCGATGTTGCCGCTCACCAGGGTGGGCGCCATCAGATGGCTGAAACGCATGGCGCCGAGCTTCTCGTTCCAGGCCCGCAGGGAGGCCGGCCGGTTGAGCACTCGCACTCCAGCCTGCTCCGCCAGCTCCAGCAGGTGGGTGGCATAGAGGTAAGCCTCGTCCACGGGCGGATCCTTGCGCATCCACACCCAGGGGAAGGCGTCGAGCGGCAACCGCTGTGGTTCCCCCAGCTCCACCCAGGGCTCAGGAATCTCCCAACCGGCCGGAGTGGGGCGGATCTCGGCGAGGCGGGCGGGCTGGGTCAGCACCGTGGGGCGGTGACCAGGCTGAGTGGCATCGGCTCGCTGCCCTTCCACCGCCAAATCGGCCAGGCCGCAGATCCAGACCTGATGGCCGGCGCGCTGGGCCGCCTGCATCAGGGCCACGCTCGAATCCTTGACCGGACGCAGACGCTGGATCGGATCGATGACAAAGAGGTGGGAACGGCTGGCGGCCTCGGCTCGGCTCGGCACCTTCAGGCCCCTTTCAGCAACGGATCGAGCCGGCCGGCCCGCTCCATGGAATGGAGTTCATCGCAACCGCCGATGCCCCGGTCGTCGATGAAGATCTGGGGCAGGCTGGAGCGGCCTTCCGCCCGCTGGGCCATGGCGGCGCGGGCCGTCTGATCCCCATCGATGGAGTGCTCCTCGTAGGCCACACCCTTGCGATCGAGCAGGGCCTTGGCCCGCACGCAGAAGGGGCAGAAGCGCCAGGTATAGATCTCAACTTTCGCCGGTGTGTTCACCACAATCGCCCAGGTGCATGGCAGTGGCGGGATCCTAGAATCCCCGCCTGGAGCCCACCCCCGCTGATACGGTCGTGAAAACCGTTGGGCGGCAGCCGGTGCTCGATCTCACCGATTTCAAACGCGACCTCTCCGAGCTCACCGACCGCCTGGGCCATGCCCAGGACTGTCTTTGACGTACCGGCCCTGAACGCCCGCCAGCAGGACCTGGAGCAGCTGGCCTCCCAGCCCGACTTCTGGGACGACCAGCAGCAGGCCCAGAAACAGATGCGCCAGCTCGATGAGGTGAAGGCCCAGCTGGAGCAGCTTCAGCAGTGGCGCAGCGCTGTAGACGATGGCCGCGCCACCCTCGAGCTCTACGACCTCGAAGCGGATGAGGAGCTCCTGGCCGAAGCCAACGGCGGCCTGCAGAGCCTCAAGGCCGCCCTCGATCGCTGGGAGCTGGAGCGCCTGCTGAGCGGCCTCTACGACAAGGAGGGCGCCGTGATCTCGATCAATGCCGGCGCCGGCGGCACCGACGCCCAGGACTGGGCGCTGATGCTGATGCGCATGTACACCCGCTGGGCCGAGGACCACGGCATGAAGGTGTCCGTCGATGAGCTCTCGGAAGGGGAGGAAGCGGGCATCAAGAGCTGCACGATCGAGATCGACGGCCGCTACGCCTACGGCTACCTGCGCAATGAGAAGGGCACCCACCGACTGGTGCGGATCTCGCCGTTCAACGCCAATGACAAGCGCCAGACCAGCTTCGCAGGGGTGGAGGTGATGCCGATGCTCGATGAGGACGTCAAGCTCGACATCCCCGACAAGGACCTGGAGATCACCACCTCCCGCTCCGGCGGTGCCGGCGGTCAGAACGTCAACAAGGTGGAAACGGCGGTGCGCATCCAGCACTTGCCCACCGGCCTGGCGGTGCGCTGCACCCAGGAGCGCTCCCAGCTCCAGAACAAGGAGAAGGCGATGGCGCTGCTGATGGCCAAGCTGCTGGTGATCGCCCAGGAGCAGCGGGCCTCGGAGATCGCCGACATCCGCGGCGACATCGTCGAAGCGGCCTGGGGCAACCAGATCCGCAACTACGTCTTCCACCCCTATCAGATGGTCAAGGATCTGCGCACCGCCGTGGAGACCACCGATGTGCAGGGCGTTATGGACGGCGACCTCGACCCCTTCATCCAGGCCCTGCTGCGCCAGGGTGTGGAGATCGCCGCCGATGGGGACACCTGAGCCCTGCCGATTTCCCCATGACTGACAGCACGACCCCCCTGGAGCCCAGCCCAGCCCCGACTCCGGAGGTTGCAACTCCTGAGGTTGCAGCCAGCCCGCCGCCCAGCTTCGTGAAGCTGGCGATGCGCAACATGGTGCGCAAGGGCCGCCAGAGCCTGCTGCATTTCGGGCTCACCGCCGTGGGCTTCAGCACCGTTCTCTTTCTGCTGGCCTGGTTCGGTCGGCCCAGCCTGCCCCAGTGACGGCCGCTCCACCCGACCTCGACCTGGCCTTCAGCTGCGATGAAGAGCTGAGCGCCCTGTTGCTGGAGGAGGCTGGCCAGCTGGCCGACCCCGCCAACGCCGAAGGGCCGTGGAGTGATCTGCTGGCGGCCTGGCTGGAGCAGCTGCAGCCCGAGTTGCCCCAGGCCCTGCGGGCGCCTGCCTACAGCCTCGGGCTGAGCCTGGTGGGCGACGGGGAGATGGCCGAGCTCAATGCCAGCTGGCGAAGCCAGCAGGGCCCCACCGATGTGCTGGCCTTCGCCGCCCAGGACGAGGGGCTGGAGGGAGCTCCGGCGATGCCGAAGCCACCGAAGCAGGCCGCTGATCAGGCGTTGGCCGAGCAGCGGGAACCGCTTGAGCTGGGCGACATCGTGATTTCCCTGGACACAGCGGCCCGTCAGGCCGAGGCGGCGGGCATGAGCCTGGCGCGGGAGCTGCGTTGGCTGGCCAGCCACGGCCTGCTGCACCTGCTGGGCTGGGACCACCCCGACGACGCCCGCCTGGAGGCCATGCTGCGCCGCCAGGACCAGCTGCTGGAGAGCAGACCCTGTAGCGACGGCAGCGTGCCCCCTGGACGGCAGCGGTAACGTTCAACCCGGACGCGCGCAGCAGCGGAACGCCAGCAGGAGGCAGCATGGTCAACCCGGTCCCCCTCGAACCGGTGCCCCTCGCGCTGGCGGATCCCATGAGCAGCGATTCCCCTCGTCGGGGGCGGAGCCAGCGCAGCGGGGCCTGGCGGGTGGCCGGCGACCTGCCCCTGAGTTTTCGCTATGCCGCCCAGGGCCTGGCCTATGGCTTCATCAGCCAGCGCAACTTCCGCATCCATGCGATCACCGGCGGCTGCGTCTTTGCCCTGGGGGTGTGGCTGCGGCTGAGCACCGAACAGCTGGCGCTGCTGGTGCTCACCGTGGCGGCGGTGCTGGTGCTGGAGCTGATCAACACGGCCATCGAGTCGGTGGTGGATCTGGCCATCGGCCGCCGCTTCCATCCCCTGGCCCGCATCGCCAAGGACTGCGCCGCTGCCGCCGTGCTGGTGGCAGCAGTGGCCTCGCTGCTGATCGCCGCGCTGCTGCTGCTGCCGCCCCTGCTGCTGCGCCTGGGCGTTTGAATGGAGCACTGGCGGCTGGCCTGATGCTCCTGGTTCTCGACAACTACGACAGCTTCACCTTCAACCTGGTGCAGTACCTCGGCGAACTGGCGGCGAAGCACCCGATCGCCGCTGACCTGCGGGTCGAGCGCAACGACGCCCTGAGCGTCGATCAGATCAGAGTCCTGCAGCCGGCGGCGATCCTGATCTCACCGGGCCCTGGCGACCCCGACCAGGCTGGGGTTTGCCTGGATGTGATGCGGGAGCTGGGACCGACTGTGCCGACCCTGGGGGTTTGCCTGGGTCACCAGTGCCTGGCCCAGGCGTTCGGCGGCCGGGTGGTGCGAGCCGCTGAGCTGATGCACGGCAAGACATCCCCGGTGCTGCATGGGGGACTAGGTGTGTTCGCCGGCCTGCCCAGCCCGCTCACAGCCACCCGCTACCACAGCCTGATCGCGGAGCGGGCCAGCTTGCCGGAGGAGCTGGAGATCAGCGCCTGGCTGGAGGACGGCACGATCATGGGCCTGCGCCACCGCCACTTCCCGATCGAAGGCGTCCAGTTCCACCCCGAGAGCGTGCTCACCCAGAACGGCCACCAACTGCTGGCCAACTTCCTGCGCCAGGCGACCCAGCACCAAGCCGGCGGCGCCAGAGCGCTCACCGGAACCCCCTGCTGAAAGCCCCGGGGCAACGCTGCTAGGTTCGCGCCACGATCGGCGCCTGCGGGGCGCACCAGCAGGCATGGTCTCCGCATCAGGGCAACCGCACGACGGCCCCTCCAGCTCCGTCAGCAGGCCCCTTCACCGCCGGGCAACAGCCGTGGGCGCTGCGTCCCTGATGGCGGCTGTGAGTCTGGGTGTGCCTGGCGCCGGGCTGGCCGCCGGTGGCGTCACGGTCACCAGCTACGGCCACAGTGCTCTGCTGATCCAGGGCGGTGGTGCCACGGTGCTGGTCAATCCCTTCAAGGCCGTCGGTTGCGCCGCCGGCCTGAGCGAGCCGCGGGTGCGCGCCGATGTGATCCTGGCCAGCAGCCGGCTCCCGGATGAGGGCGCCCCGGTGGCCTCCGGCCGGATGCTGGTGACCCCCGGCTCCTACCGGGTGGCGGGCCTGAAGCTGGAAGGAGCCGCCATCCCCCACGACCGCGTCGGCGGACGGCGCTTCGGCCAGGCCACCCTCTGGCGCTGGAAGCAGGGCGGCCTGGAAATCGCCCACCTGGGCGGCACGGCCTCGGCCCTGCGCCCCGAAGACCGGGTGCTGATCGGCAAGCCCGATGTGTTGATCATCGGTGTGGGCGGTGGCGCCAAGGTCTACAACGGAGCCGAGGCGGCGGTCGTGGTGCGTGCGCTCGAGCCCCGGCGGGTGATCCCGGTGCAATACGTGAGTGGCAGCGCCCCCGCCGGCTGCGACCAAGGCAGCATCGAACCCTTCCTCGAAGCGATGAGCGGCACGCCGGTGCAGCGGGTGGGACGCACGGCGAGCTTCAGCGCTCCCCTCAGCGATGGGCTCCAGATCAAGGTGTTGCGCTGAGCATCAGCGCTTCGATCGCCTGGTAGGTGTCCCAGAATCGCGCCATCTGCTCGCGGGTGCCCAGGCTCACCCGCAGAGCCCCATCGATCAGGGGCTTGCCCGCCATGGAGCGCACCAGAATGCCCGCCTGGCGCAGCTCAGCCTCCACCGTCGCCTCCGGCCTGGCGGGCCAGATCAGCAGGTAGTTGCCGCCAGCGGCGTGGTGGCGCACAGCAGCGGACTGGAGTTGCTCCAGCAGCCAGGCCCTGGCGCGCAGCACTTCGGAGACATAACCATCCACATAGGCCTGATCCGCCAAGGCGGCGCAGGCGGCCGTGACGGCAAAGCTGTTGATGTCATAGGGACCGGTCACGCGGCTGATCCGGTCCACCAGGGCCGGCGCGCCGATCGCGAAGCCGATGCGCAGACCCGCCAGGCCGGCGGTCTTGGCCAGGGAACGCAGCACCACCAGGTTGGGCGTGGCGGCGAAGTCGGCAGTGGGCAGCACGCTGTCGCCGGTGAAGGCCTCATAGAGCTCATCCACCACCACCAGGGTGCGCGGCGCGGCGGCTGCCAGCTCGAGGATCCGCTCAGGCGCCAGGCGGGTGCCGGTGGGGTTGTTGGGGTTGCAGAGCAGCAGGATCCGCGGCGGATGCCAGTCGCCGCTCGGTTCGCCACCACCACCGGGACCGAGAAGCGCCGCGCGGATCTCCTCGAGAGGAAAGCCGAAGTCAGGCAGCCGGTAGGGCAACGCCTCGATCGTCATGCCCTGCATGCGAGCGCAGGGGGTGTAGTAGCCGAAGGTGGGACTGGTGGTGAGCAGCCGATCGCCCGGGCCGCCGTAGGCATGAAACACGGCATGGAGGGCGGCATCGACACCGTTGAACAGGCCGATGTGGGCCGGGCTCAGGCCCATCCCACCCAGAGAGGCCACCACCGCTTCGCGCAGGCCGTCGTACTCGGGATAGATGGCGTAGTGGTCGGCGGGGATGGCACGGATCGCTTCCACCACCTTCGGGCTGGGGCCCACGGTGTTCTCGTTGAAGTCGAGCCGAAGCAGCCCGCGGCGGCCTTCCAGCGGCGCGCTGTAGGCCACCAGGGCCTCCACCTCGGGCCGGGCCTGGGGACCATCAGGCAGGCAAGCGGTCAAAGCGGTGCGAGACGACAACCGCAGGCAGCGTAGGAAGCGAGGTGGATGAAGGACGCAGACCCGATCCGCCAAGCGGGGCTCAGTGCACCTTCCGACAGTCGATTGCCACCCATCGGCTGGAGTGTGGAAGATCAACCGCACGATCTAGGAGTTGATGGAGTCCAGCGACGTGAAGACCACGATGATCGACACCCATGTGCTGAATCGAGGCCCTTGCGGGATGATGAGCCTAGTGGAACTTCTGTAGCAAAATGAACATATGGTTCGCGGACCCACCGATCTTTCCCTCACCCAGGGGCGATACCACGCAAATGCCATACGCTGGAGGGAGTTCCAGGATCAGGCCCACAGTCAGGAGGCGTCTTATACGGCCGCAGAGCCCCGTGTCGGATGGATACCGGACCCGCCGAAATACTAGTTATGCCCCATTGAGATTAAAGGTTTGCCCATGCTCAAAAACTACAAGTTAACTTTGCCGACAAAAGACAAAGGCAACATCGAAATTGAAACCTCAAACAGTTTGTTGCTCGTCGGCGCGAATGGGGCGGGTAAAACAAGACTCGGTAGCTGGATTGAGTTCAGTTCTCCGGACGCGGCGCGCGTCCACAGAATTTCCGCTCAAAAATCTCTGACCATGCCAGACACTTCGACGCCAACAGCACTCGATTTGGCGGAGACGGATCTTCTATTCGGCAACCCGACTCACGGGAGGCAAAACAAGCAGGCATATCGCTGGGGTGATAAGCCCGCTGTTTCATTCCTAAGCGACTTCCAGAAGCTGATGGTCTATCTCTTCTCCGACCACACGGAAGAAAGCGCAAAATATTTAGCCGCCTCGAAATCAACTGATATTCGCGTAAGCCCACCAATAACAAAGCTAGATCAGGTGAAGGCCGTTTGGGAAAGAATTCTGCCGCACAGAAGGTTAATCATTGGCGGCCTCAAGATTGAAACGTCAGTTGCAAGCGACGATACCAAGAAATACAACTCGTCAGATATGAGTGATGGAGAGAGAGTAGTTTTTTACCTCGTAGGTCAGTGTTTAGCAGCGCCCCTGAACGGAATCGTTGTAATTGACGAGCCAGAGTTGCATTTGCATAAATCCATTCAAACCCCACTCTGGACAGAGATAGAACGTCTACGGCCGGATTGCCTGTTTGTCTATCTCACTCACGATGTTGATTTTGCAGCAGCTAAAGAAAGCGCCAAGAAGATCTGGCTAAAATCCTTTGATGGAACGACGTGGGACTGGGAGCCTTTTAGTCCAAGCGACGACATTCCAGAAGATCTACTTCTCGAGATACTTGGCAGCAGGAAGCCGGTGGTGTTTGTCGAGGGAGTGAACGGGAGTTACGACTCCGCCCTTTACGCAGCAGTCCTAAAGGATTTTCTTGTAATTCCTGTAGGCAGCTGCTCTCAAGTCATTCAGTCGGTAAAAGCGCTAAAGAAGAACAACCAGCTTCATCATTTGGACGTATATGGACTTATTGATCGTGACAGGCGGGTTGCCGTTGAGATTCAGAAGCTAGAGGAAGGCGCAATCTTCGTTCTCTCAGTTGCTGAGGTCGAGAATCTTTTTTGCGTTCGGGAAGTTCTGGCCGTAGTTAGCAACCGATTGGCGCGCGATGTCAATGCTGATTTTCAGACGGTTTCTGAAGCAATATTCAACCGTCTGCAAGCAGAACTCGAAGCACAAGTTTCGCTCAGAGCCGTGAGCGAAATTAAATTTCAACTCAACATGCTGGACGAGAAACAAAAAGGTCCTGTCGCACTGAAGGCAGCCTTGCAATCGTTAGCAAATGGCATCGATGTAGACGCCATATATTCTCAGGCACTAACTGCATTTAACCAAGTGATCTCTGCGAAGGACTTTGAGGGCCTGCTAGCACTCTACAATCGCAAGTCTCTGTCCTCACAAGCTAGTGGAGCACTTGGCTTGGCTAATGGTGGCCTACCGGAGTTGGTTGTTCGACTCGCCAAGGGCGATCATTGCAACGAAATATCTGATGCATTAAGAAAATATTTCGGGAATTTCGCAGCGCACATTGCGTAACGGGGCGCTCTTTTCTCACGTGCGCACAGCCCTTGAGCAATGGCACGTTGGGGTTCACTGGGTGGGGCATAACAATTCATTCAAGCCGAAGCCGCTTCGCGGCTCGGCTTAACTCAGCCGTTGGAAGGACAATCTGACCTTATACTCTGGATATGAAGTCATCTGACCTGTTCCCCGAGATAGCCCAAGCTCTTGCCGCTGATGTTGAGAGTGCGTCGTCGGATTCAAAGCGGCTAAAGCTTCGCACCCTGCTGGCCAAGTTTGGCTACGAGAAGAGATCAGACAGTAATACCGCAGAAATTACTAGGGTTCTAAGCGAAGCGGGCCTCACTGTTAATCCGCCTTTGGTGAGGTATGGCGACAGCTGGGAGATCAGCACAGAAGACTGGATTTATCTATCTATTGTCAAAGGGACACGCGAGAGTTCAGAAACGAAGCAACTTTCTCCTCCCCGAGACTGGAATTCAGATGGGTGGTTTGACAAAGTCGCTGGCCTGCTACTAAGAACTGAAAGGGAAGTAGAGATAAAATTTGCAGTTCCGCTTCTCATCCGGCTTGGATACACCGACGAGGACAGGTTTGATGGAATGCCTGTTCCAGCGTCCCACGGCTCACGCGGCTCTACCTTGGTAATTGATCACGCTGCATTCAACTCACAGCTTGATGCTTTGAAAGGCCAGCCACTATTGACAATAGAAGCCAAGCGCGATAGTTATCTGTCAAAAGCCAAGCAGCTCCAGAAAGCGCATGATCAAGCAAAAAGCTACTGCTACTGGACGCAGTGTGAATTCTTTTTGGTAACTGATGGCCAGATAGTCCATGTATACCGAGTTGGTCGCGGCAAGTTTGGTGATATTGAGCCACTCTTTGAATGCTCGCGACAAGAGCTAAAGCACAAGTTCTCAGAGCTGTTTGCGCTTGTATCCAAGGAATCCCTGGCCAGCCACTACCTCAAAAAGCTTTCATCCACCGAAGAGGCAACATGACCAAACCGTTGCCTTCCAACATCAAGATTCAGCGGTCGGGCCTACCTGTTCTTGAATACGGCACAGAGGATCTTCCCGCCGCTGATCTTGAGCGTTAGATCATGAACCTGTTAGGCTTCCTCCACAAACATTGGCGTATCACATGAGTGAGCTTATTCCTACCGGTGCGGCAAGCCAGATTCAGCTCCTAGACCCACAGGCGCAAAGAATTGTCGATTTCCTTCAGAATATTGGCCTACCTCACGAGAATATTATTGCAGCACAAGATCAACGGCAAATAATCTCACTGAATTTACCTCAGTTAGTTGAATGCTTGCCGGCGGAGGCAAAGCAAGGTGTGCGGTACCTTTCAAAGTTTGTGGTTGGGGCAGGCATAGGGTTATTTGACTATGCACTAAACTCTGTTTGGAACGAGGTTGTCCTAGATCTACGCAAAAAAGCGATTGCATACAGCCTTGACATTTTTTACGATGCCGCAGTAGGTGGCACAAAGAGAGCGTTCTACGAAAGCGAAGATGATCTGCCGGCACTCAGTGACTCAGTATTATTAAACACTTGCAGAAAGCTTGAGCTTATCAGTGACATAACTCACAAGAAGCTTAAGCATATCTTGGATATGAGGAATGATATAGGTATATCTCACCCTACAAACTATACCATCAACGCTTTTGAGCTTCTTGGATGGCTCCAGACGTGCATCCAAGATGTCTTAACTGATAGGCCAACAGAAGCGGTGACTTTCAGGGAAGGTGACACTCCTTGGCAGCCACTCAGGCAACCCGAATTAATGGTAGCGCCAGGATCGGTTCTGAGTCCTCTGGTGGCTTGTTGATCCACACTTCTTCCGGTTGACGCCAGCAGCGAATGCT
>NZ_JAGQBF010000019.1 GCF_024345495.1 Synechococcus sp. RedBA-s
CGGCGCAGCAACGGCTGGAGCTGATCCAGGAGCGCAGCCACCAGCTCTGGCATGGGCTTACCCAGCTGCCGGGCGTGCATCCCCTTCTGGAGGTGCCGCCACCGGCAGGCCTGGTGAGCTTCGTGGTGGAGGGAGTGGCTCCAGGGGATCTGGTGCATCAGCTGGGGCAGCGGGCCATCTGGCTACGCACCCTCGACGATCCCCACTGCCTCAGGGCCTGCACCCACATCACCACCACAGGCGAAGAGGTGGAGCTGCTGCTCGATGCCCTGGCCGAACTCAGCAGCCTGGGCCGGCCCTGACCCGGAGCACCAGTTGCTCAACCTTGGCTGTCAGGCCGGAGGAAGGCGATCAGACTGATCCAGTCGTCGTGTCTCCTGCCATGCGTCCCCTTCCCCTGACGATCCACCCGGGCTTGTCACTGCTGGGTGCGGCATTCCTCGGTGCCTCCTGTCTCGTGGCATCGACCACACCGGCCTGGGGCAGTCCGGCCAGTCTCACTCCGCCCCTCGAAGGAACCCAGGCGCCAGGGAGCGAAAAGGAATCACCCTATGCCGCTCCCAAGGAGACCATCGCCTCTGCCCCCTTGGTCAACACCGGCAAGCTCTGGGCCCTGCTGGTGCCGATCACGCTGGCCACAGGCAGCTACCTGGTGCTGCGCAGCCGTGAAGACAAGGAAGAGGCCTGAGCACTCAGTCGCTGCGACCATCCAGCAGGTAACGCTGCACCCAGCCGGCCAGCAGGGCGCCGGCAATGGGCGCTAGCCAGAACAGCCACAGCTGGCCAACGGCATCGCCGCCCACCCAGAAGGCCACGCCGGTGCTGCGGGCCGGGTTCACTGAGGTGTTGGTGACCGGAATGCTGATCAGGTGAATCAGCGTCAGCGACAAACCGATCGGAACGCCGGCCAGGTCCTTGATCGCATCCCGGTGGGTGGTGCCAAGAATCACCAGCAGGAAGATGAAGGTGAGGACCACTTCGATCACCAGAGCCGGCAGCAATCCGTAGCCACCGGGTGAGTGGGCCCCGAACCCGTTGGTCGCCAGGGGGTTGCTGCCGGTCAGCGCGAAGCCGGGTCGACCACTGGCGATGCCGAAGAGCAGTCCGCCGGCGATCAGGCCCCCCAGCACCTGAGCGACGATGTAGGGAAGCAGCTGTGAGCCTGGATGGCGGCCGCTCGCCCAGAGGCCGAAGGTGACGGCGGGGTTGATGTGGCAGCCAGAGATGTGGCCGATGGTGTAAGCCATCGTGAGCAGGGTGAGGCCGAAGGCCAGCGATACCCCAAGGAAACCAAGACCCAGAGGATTGGCCTCGGCCTGGGCGTAGGGGAAGACGGCGGCCAGCACAGCACTGCCACAGCCGCCGAACACCAGCCAGAAGGTGCCGATCAGTTCAGCGAGGAACTTCCTCGACAAGGGCACGGGCGAAGCCATAGGAAGGCGGAGTGAAGATCTGGAGCCTGGTCAAGGTACGGGGCAGGACGCCTGGCGGACTACCGCATCGGCCACTTCCAGGCGCTGCCCTGCCTTCAGCCAAGCCTGGAGCGCAGTGCCTGCTCCGCCTGCTCCCGGTCGTCGAAGTGAATCTTGGTGGTGCCCAGGATCTGGTAATCCTCGTGGCCCTTGCCGGCGATCAGGAGCAGATCGCCTGGGCTTGCCGCGGCGACGGCCGCCGCGATCGCCGCGGCCCGATCTGGCTCCACCACCAAGTCGGTGCCGGCCGGAATGCCCGCCACCACATCGCTGAGGATGCGCTGGGGATCCTCGGTGCGGGGGTTGTCGGAGGTCACCACCACCCGGTCGGCCAGCCGCGCGGCGATCGCGGCCATCTGGGGGCGCTTGCCCCGGTCGCGGTCGCCGCCGCAGCCGAACACACAGATCAGCTGGCCCTGGGTGAAAGGCCGGCAGGCCGCCAGGGCATTCTCCAGGCCATCGGGGGTATGGGCGTAGTCGACCAGCACCGCCGGCAGCTCAGCGGCCTCGGGCAGCACCACCCGCTCCATCCGGCCGGGCACGCCCCGGAAGCTTGGGATCGCCTTCAGCAGCTTGTCCAGGGGCAATCCCTGCTGCTGCAGCACCCCCACAGCCTGCAGCAGATTCATCAGATTGAAGCGGCCCACCAGGGGGGAGCGGAACTCCCCACGCCCCAGGGGGGTGATCAGGGTGCCGCTCACCCCATCGGCGGCGAAGACCAGGTCGTCGAGCCGCAGCTCGGCCAGCTCATCGGGGCGCGCTTCAGCCGTCGCCGCAGCCAGGGAACTGCGCCAGAGCCTCTCCCCAAGCGTCCCCGAGAGCCGCTCGGCCAGTCGGGCGCCCCAGGGGTCGTCGATGTTCACCACCGCCGTGCCATCCAGCCGCTCGGGTGAGAACAGACGGGCCTTCGCCTCGAAGTAGGCCTCCATCGAGGGGTGGTAGTCGAGGTGGTCCTGGGTGAGGTTGGTGAACACGGCGCCTGCGAAATGGCAGCCGGCCACCCGGCGCTGGTCGAGGGCGTGGGAGCTCACCTCCATGGCCGCCAGCTGGGCTCCGGCGTCCACTGCTTGGGCTAGCTGGCCTTGCAGCACATCGGCAAAGGCCGTGGTGTGCGCCGCCGTGACGCTGTGCCCCGGCCAGCGGTTGATCAAGGTGCCGAACAGGGCTGTCGACTGGCCGCAGCCGGCACTGAGGTGCTCGATCAGATACGTGGTGGTGGTCTTACCGTTGGTGCCGGTGACACCGATCACAGCCAGGCGGCGGCTGGGGTCGTTCCAGAACGAGGCCGCCAGCCTGCCAGCCCATTCCGCCACCGGGTCCTGCAGCACCAGCACAGGATCGGCTGGCCCCGGGGGGCGCTGGGCTGCCGCCGCTGGTCCGATCAGCGCCGCCACCGCTCCCCGCTCCAGGGCGGTTGGCCAGAAGCTTCCCCCATCCACCTGCCCCCCGGGAAGACCGATGAACAGGGTGCCGGCGGCGACCCTGCGGGAATCACAGCTGAGGCCGGTGACAACGGCATCGGGCAGATGGGCAGGAATCGCCATAGCGCAGTCCTGCAGGAGGGAGTGGAGCAGCTGGGGCATCAGGAGGTCGTCCCCAGGGGCTGGGGCCGGCGCGGTTGGAGTTCGGGCTGTTTTAGGCGCTCAAAGGCGGACCAGGCAGCTCCGCCAGACACTTCCGCAGCCAACGCTGCAGGCCATCGCCCCCCAGCCGCGGCCCGACCCTCGGCAAGAACTGCGGCCGCCCCTGCCGGACCACCGCCAGCAGGGGCACCTCAAGGCCATAGCGGGCCTGAAGTTGGGGATCGTGATCCACATTGACCACCTGCAGCGGTGGAGGCGGCACCAAGGCCCGCAGCCGCTCTTCCAGGCCCTGGCACAGGCAGCAGCCATCACGGCTGTAGAGCAGCAGCTCCGGCAGGGGGGTAGCGGGCAGGTTCACTCGGGCACCGGATCGCATCCGCAGGGGGTGAAGGGGTGGCAACGCAGCAGGCGCCTCAGGGTGAGCCAGCCACCTCGCCAGGGGCCGTGACGCTGGATCGCCTCAAGGCCATAGGCGCTGCAGCTGGGGATGAAGCGGCAGCGGGGACCGAGCAGGGGCGAGAGCCAGCGGCGGTAGCCGCTGATCAGGGTGAGCAGGAGCTGCTGCAGCGCCCGGCTGAGACCTGAGAAGCCAACGGATAGGATCGACAACTGGCGTTGCACGACCGGGTGCTTGGAGGATGCCTCCAGCATGCTCCCCGGACGGCCTGGCCCACGGCCAGCCTGCGCTTCGTTCCAGAACCCCGTCCTCTGTTTCTGTCTGCATGTCTCGCTACCGCGGTCCTCGCCTGAGGGTGACGCGGCGCTTGGGAGACCTTCCCGGTCTCACCCGTAAGTCCGCCAAGCGGGCTTATCCCCCCGGTCAGCACGGCCAAGCCCGTCGCAAGCGCTCCGAATACGCCATCCGCCTCGAAGAGAAGCAGAAGCTTCGCTTCAACTACGGCATCTCCGAGCGCCAGCTCGTGCGCTACGTCAAGAAAGCGCGCGCCCAGGAGGGTTCTACCGGAACCAACCTGCTGAAGCTCCTGGAGAACCGTCTCGACAACATCTGCTTCCGCCTCGGCTTCGGCCCCACTGTTCCCGGTGCCCGCCAGCTGGTGAACCACGGCCACATCACCGTGAACGGCCGTGTCGTGGATGTGCCCAGCTACCAGTGCCGCCCCGGCGACGTGATCGTCGTGCGTGAGCGCAAGGCCAGCCGTCAGCTGGCCGAAGGCAACCTGGAATTCCCGGGTCTGGCCAACATCCCCCCCAACCTCGAACTCGACAAGAACAAGTTCACCGCCAAGGTCAACGGGCGGATCGAGCGCGAGTGGGTGGCCCTCGAGATCAACGAACTGCTGGTGGTGGAGTTCTACAGCCGCAAGGTCTGAGTTCCCAGTTCAGTTCTTGGCTGGCTCCGGCAGGAGCTGGCCCACCCAAACCCCCAGCTGGACCCTCCTACTCTGTAGAGGCTCCGGCTGGGGGTTTTCCCTTGACCTCCAGGGCCCCTGGCCGCCCGCAAGCCGCCGCCGGCCAGGGAGATTCAGGCTCCGATCAGGGTCTCCAGCGCGAGGGTCACGTCGGCTTCGCGCATCAGCGCCTCGCCCACCAGCACGGCATCGGCGCCGGCGCCCATCACCCTGTCGAGATCATCGCGGCTGGCCAGCCCCGACTCGCTCACCAGCAGGGCGCCCTTCTGGCGAAGACGCTCCCCGAAGCGGGCCATCAGCTCCTCGGTGGTAGCCAGATCGGTGTGGAAGCTGGTGAGATCACGGTTGTTGATGCCGATCATCTCCACCCCATCGAGGGCCAGCGCCCGCTCCATCTCAGCGGCATCGTGCACCTCCAGCAGCACCCCCAGGCCGAGGGCATGGGCCACCTTCAGCAGGTAGGTGAGGTCCTGGTCGGTGAGGATGGCGGCGATCAGCAGGGCGGCATCGGCCCCGGCGGCGCGGGCCTGATACAGCTGGTAGGGGGTGAGGATGAAGTCCTTGCAGAGCAGGGGCAGCTCCACCGCCTGGCGCACGTCCACCAGCACCTCGAAGCCCCCCTGGAAGAAAGCCTTGTCGGTGAGCACCGAGAGGCAACTGGCGCCCCCCGCCTGGTAGCCGCGGGCGATGGCGATGGGGTCGAAGTCTGCGCGGATGACGCCCTTGCTGGGGCTGGCCTTCTTCACCTCGGCGATCACGGCCGGCTTGCGACAGCTGGCGCGCAGGGCGGCCACGAAGTCGCGGCATGGGGGCAGGTCGGCCACCTGCTGCTTGAGCTTGTCGAGGGGAACCCGCTCCCGCGAGCTGGTGAGTTCCCGGTCCTTTTCCCAGAGGATTTCCTCAAGGATGTGGCGCGGGGCCGCCTCCTCGTGGGGAATGCCGAACTGCAGGTGGGCCACCCGCACGGGGAGATTGGGCGGGCGGCGACGGATCTCCAAGGATTGGCGGCAATGGAAGCAGTGAAGCGATCGTAGGAGCGCTGAGGCGTCAGGCCAGAGCGGCGGCCGCCTGCTTGTAGGCCACCTCCACCACTTCGCTCAGGGTGGGGTGGGTGTGCACCTCGTTGGCCAGCTCGCGCACGCTCTGGCGCCGGGCCACGGCATTGGCGATCTCCTGGATCAGGTCGGCGGCATGGAGGCCATAGATGTGGGCCCCCAGCACCTCACCGCTGGAGCGGTTGAACAGCAGTTTCATCAGGCCGTCGCTCTCCAGCTCCGCCAGGGCCTTGGAGTTGGCCTTGAAGTAGCTGCGCACCAGCCCCAGCTCGAAGCCGTCGCTGGCGGCCAGCGCTTTGGCGTCAGATTCACTCAGGCCCACGGAGCTGATCTCGGGATGGGTGAAGGTGGCTGCCGGAATCGAGCGATAATCGATCAGGCGCTGGTGACCCAGGATGTTGTCCACGGCCACGCCTCCCTGGGCAGCGGCCGTATGAGCCAGCATCATCTTGCCGGTGACATCGCCGACGGCCCAGAGATGCGCCAAAGGCTTGTCATCCACCAGCACGCGCATCGCCTCATCCACCGGAATAAAGCCGCGGTTGGTGGTCACCCCGACGCTCTCGAGGTTGAGCTCCTTGCTCACGGGCACCCGGCCGGTGGCCACCAGTACCGCATCCACCTCCAGGATTTCCACCGGCTCACGGCTGACCATCTCCACCAGCTCGATTCGCACCGGTGAACCCGGGGTCACCGTCTTGGCCAGCACGCCGGCGCGAGCGTCGATGTCGCGGCCATCGATCAGCTTGCGGGCGGCGATCTTGGCGATGTCGGGATCAAAGGTGGGCATCACCCGATCGAGCGCCTCGATCATGGTGACCTCACAGCCAAGGGCCGTGTAGACGTCGGCGAACTCCAGGCCGATGTAGCCGCTGCCGATGATCGCGATCCAGCGGGGCAGCCACTCCAGGCTGATGGCCTCGTCGCTGGTGAAGACGGTGCGGCCGTCGGTTTCGATCCCGGGGGGAACAAAGGGGTCGGAGCCGGTGGCGATGATCACGTCGCGGGCGGAGTACACCCGCTCGATGCCGCTGGCTTCACGCACAGCCACCCGCTGGGGCCCCTCCAGCCGGCCCTTGCCGCGCAGGATCGTGGCGCCGGCGCGCTCCAGGCTCCTGGTGAGGTTGGTGCGGATCGTGGCCACCAGCTGGTTGGCGTGGTCAGCGATCTTCTGGCGCTCGAAGCGCACCGGAGCCGCATGGATGCCGAAGCCGCGCAGGTGCTCCGCATCGGCCAGCTCCCGCACCCGGCCACTGGCAGCCAGAAGGGCCTTGGAGGGCACGCAGCCCCGGTTCACGCAGGTGCCACCCATATCACGGGATTCGACGATCGCCGTGCGCAGGCCATGGTCGGCAGCGTGCTTGGCGGCGTCGAAGCCACCGTAGCCGGCACCGATCACGATCAGATCGAAGTCAAAGCTGGCTGCACTGGCGTCGCTCACCTGAACTGCTGCGGTTGTTGCCCCGCATTCTCCCCCGTCAGCTGACGCCAGCGCTCCAACAGCAAGGGCGCGGCGGCCACCGCCACATTCAGCGATTCCACAGCCCCGCTGTGGGGAATGGTGACCAGGTGGCTGCTGGCCGCCAGCAGCTCCGGCGCCAGCCCGGCTCCCTCGTTACCGAGCAGCAACACGGTGGGGCGGGTCCAGTCGAGCTGCCAGTAGGGCCTCCCGCCGGCCACCACCGAGGCCACCACCTGGGCTCCGCCGGCGCGGGCGCTCTCGAGGCGGGGCAGCAGCTGCTCCAGCCGGCGGCAGGGCAGGGCCAGAGCCGCACCCGCCGAAGCACGCAGCACCTTGGGCTGGAAGGGGTCGGCCCCCTCCCCCAGCCAGAGCTCCTGCACTCCTGCCGCCAGGGCCGTGCGCATCAAGGTGCCGAGATTTCCGGGGTCCTGGAGGCGATCGAGCGCCAGCACGAACTCGAGGCACTCGCCCCCAAGTCCCTGGTCAGCCGGCGGCTGGGGCCACGGCAGTGTCAGCACCACCCCATCGGGGTGGGCGGTGGTGGCCACCGCCTCCAGCACCGGCTCAGCGACCGGCTGCAGCACGGCGGCCATCCGCGGATGGGCCGCCAGCAACGCGTGGTGGCGCTCGATCCAGCCGGGGCTGGCTAGCACCTGATCAAGCGACAGACCCAGGCGCAGGGCCTCCACCAGCAGATGGGTGCCCTCCACCAGCAGCAGGCCCTGCTCCCGGCGGCCGCGGGGCTGGTGCAGGGCGCGGAGCCGACCCACGAGGGGATTGCGGCGGCTGCTGATCAGCTCAGGGGCGCGGGAATGCCCAGCGGAGCCCTCACTGGCCTCAGAAGGTCTGACGGCGGCGCACATGCGTGGAGTCCTTGATCAGGATCCCGGACTCTTCCAGATCGAGGCCACGGATCGAGGCCACCTCACCTTCGATGCCCTCGCTGCTGAGGTTTTCCACCAGGCGGCTCACGACGATGTCTTCGATGGTGGCTTCATCCATGCCTTCGGGAGTGAGGCTTTCCAGGAACTTACCGATCTTCTTGGCGACCACCTCAGAAGAGTTCGTGATCTTGATGACAATCATGGGTGGGGCGGCACCACGGCCGGAAACACTGGTCCCCGCAGGGGAGAGAAGAGGGCGTGGGCTGGAGAAAGTGCGGATGGGGAGACTTGAACTCCCACGACATTGCTGCCACTAGTACCTGAAACTAGCGCGTCTACCAATTCCGCCACATCCGCTGGCGTGCCACCGAAGCGACTGAGAAACCTTAAATCACGGCGGGCCGCCCCGACCAGCGCCAGACCACCTGCCAGAGGCGATCAGGCAAACTTGCGACTATCCATGACAGTTTCATGGGCGGACGCCTAGACGGTCGCTGGCTTGGTTGTCAAGATTCCGGAACCAAAAGTCGGCCCGATTGCCATGACTCTGACCGTCGCACCGACGCCCACCTCACTGCTTGTGCCCCAGCTCGAGATCACCGGTGGACGACGGCTCGCCGGTGAGGTCCGGGTCAGTGGTGCCAAGAATTCCGCCCTGGTGCTGATGGCGGCCTGCCTGCTCAGCCGCGACACCCTGCGCCTGAGCAACGTGCCGCCCCTCACGGACATCGCCGGCATGAGCGAAATCCTCACCGCCCTCGGGGTGCGCGTGAGACGGGGGGGCGACTGGGTGGAGCTCGATGCCAGCCACCTCAGCCAGTCGACCCCTCCCTATGAGCTGGTGAACAGCCTGCGGGCGAGCTTCTTCTGCATCGGCCCCCTGCTGGCCCGCCTGGGCATGGCCAAGGTGCCCCTGCCCGGTGGCTGCAAGATCGGATCCAGGCCGGTGATCGAGCATGTCAAGGGCCTCAAGACCCTCGGCGCCCAGGTGAGCATCGAGCACGGGGTGGTGTCAGCCGCCGTGCCGGGCCGCAGCCAGCGTCTCAGCAGCGGCCGCATTCACATGGAATGCCCCAGCGTCGGCGCCACCGAAACCCTGATGATGGCCGCCACCCTGGCGGATGGCGAAACGGTGATCGAGAACGCCGCCCTTGAGCCTGAGGTGGTGGATCTGGCCGGTCTGCTCAACGCCATGGGCGGCCGCGTCAGCGGCGCCGGCACTCCCACGATCGTCATCGATGGCGTCGAGCGCCTCCACGGCGCCGACTACGCGGTCATCCCCGACCGCATCGAAGCCGGCACCTTCCTTCTGGCCGCTGCCATCACCCGCTCCACCCTCCACGTCACCCCGGTGGTCCCCGACCACCTCGGCGCCGTGTTCAACAAGCTGGTGGAGGCGGGCTGCGAGCTGACTGCCGATGGCGAGGGCATGACCCTGCGGGCTGAGCAGATCAAGGCCGTTGACCTGCGCACCCAGCCATTTCCCGGCTTTCCCACCGACCTGCAAGCCCCCTTCATGAGCGTGCTGGCCACAGCCCAGGGCACCAGCATGGTGGTGGAGAACATTTTCGAGAACCGCCTTCAGCACGTGGCTGAGCTGCAGCGCATGGGTGCCGATATCCGCATGCAGGGCAACACCGCCCTGGTGGAGGGGGTGGCTCGGCTCAGTGGCGCTCCTGTGCAGGGCACCGACCTGCGCGCCTCGGCCGCGATGGTGCTGGCCGGTCTGGCCGCCGATGGCGTCACCACCGTTGGCGGCCTGGAGTTCCTGGATCGGGGCTACGCCGATTTCGAAGGCAAGCTCAACGCCGTCGGCGCCTCAATCCGGCGCCTGGAGCCCTAAGCCAGCAGCTGCCACGTAAAGTGGCACTCGCGGGAGCGTGCCGGAATTGGTAGACGGACTCGACTCAAAATCGAGCGCCTTCGGGCATGTGGGTTCAAGTCCCACCGCTCCCATCACCATGGCTCGGACCAGCCAGCCCCCCCCCCAGCCGCAGGCACCCACGGAGGTGGTTCATAGGCCGGCCTCGGCGGTAATGGACACCTATGCCCGCCTGCCACTGGAGCTGGTCAAAGGGCGTGGGGTCTGGGTGCGCGACCAGCAGGGACGCCGCTATCTGGATTGCGTGGCCGGGATCGCCACCTGCACGCTGGGCCACAGCGATCGGGTGATGCGCCGGGCCCTGGGTCAACAGCTGGGCAAGCTGCAGCACGTCTCCAACCTCTACAGGATTCCCGAGCAGGAGGAGCTGGCCCGCTGGATCGTGGGGCGCAGCTGCGCTGATCGGGTCTTCTTCTGTAATTCCGGCGCCGAAGCCAATGAGGCCGCCATCAAGCTGGCCCGCAAGCACGGCCATCAGGTACGTGGGATCGAGCGGCCGCTGATCCTCACGGCCCAGGCCAGCTTCCATGGCCGCACCCTGGCCACGGTGAGCGCCACAGGCCAGCCTAAATACCACCAGGGCTTCGAGCCGATGGTGGAGGGTTTCCACTTCTTCCCCTACAACGACACAGCAGCCTTCGAAGCACTGCTGAGCCGCTGTGAAGCCGATGGTCCGCGCGTGGCGGCTGTGATGCTGGAGCCCCTGCAGGGCGAGGGAGGCGTCAACCCCGGCGATCCGGCCTTCTTCCAGCGGGTACGCCAGCTCTGCGATCAGCACAGCATCCTTCTCATCTTCGACGAGGTGCAGATCGGCATGGGCCGCAGCGGCTGCCTCTGGGGCTACGAAAAGCTGGGTGTCGAACCCGATGCCTTCACCACAGCCAAGGGGCTGGGCGGTGGCTTCCCCATCGGCGCCCTGGCGGTGAAGCAGGCCTTCGATCACTTCCGCCCCGGCGACCACGCCAGCACCTTCGGCGGCAACCCGCTGGCCTGCCGCGCCGCCCTGACGGTGGCCCAGGAACTGGAGCGGCGCCTGCTGGTGCCCCATGTGCAGCAGATGGGCGAGTTGCTGCAGCAGGTGCTGGCTGAGCTGGTGGGCCGCCACCCCCAGTGGCTGGAGGGGGTGCGCGGCTGGGGTCTGCTCCAGGGCCTGGTGCTCAGGCCGGAGGCCCCCACCGCCCCCCAGATCGTCCAGGCCGCCATTGAGAAGGGCCTGCTGGTGGTGCCCGCCGGGCCACGGGTGGTGCGCCTGGTGCCGCCCCTGGTGATTCAGCCCCGCCAGCTGCGCCTGGCGGTGGCGCTGCTGGAGCAGGCCCTGTTATCGATTCCTTCGCCGACCTGATCGAGCCGTTCAACCGCCGCGGGGTTGATCTGGGCCTGGAGCGGATGGGCAGCGCCCTGGCGGAGCTGGGCCATCCCGAGCGCCGCTACGCGGCGGTGCAGGTGGCGGGCACCAACGGCAAGGGATCGATCTGCACCCTGGTGCACGCCGCGCTACTGGCCAGTGGCCTCCGCGCCGGGCTCTACACCTCCCCCCACCTGGTGAGCTGGTGTGAGCGCATCCGGCTGGGGGAACAGCCCATCGCCGAGCCGCAGTTGCGCCAGTTGCTGGGCGACCTGCAGCCCCTGGCCCGGCGCCACGACCTCACCCCCTTCGAGCTGGTGACCCTGGCGGCGTTCCAGGCCTTCGCCGACGCCGGCCTCGAGATCGTGGTGCTGGAGGTGGGCCTGGGGGGACGACTGGATGCCACCACCGTCCACCCAGACCGCCAGGTGCTGGGATTCGCCTCCATCGGCATGGACCATGCCGAGGTGCTCGGCGCCACGATCGCGGCCATTGCTGCGGAAAAGGCAGGCATCTTCTGCCCCGGCAGCCTGGCGGTGAGCGGCCCCCAGCAACCTGAGGCCGCGGCGGTGCTGCGTCAGCGCGCCATCGAGAGCGGCAGCCCCTTGCTCTGGGTCGACCCGCTGGCCAGCGACGGCGAGCATCTGCTGGCCGGCCAGCTGCGCTGGCGCAGCGGCCTGCCCGGCCTGGTGCAGCGCCACAACGCCGCCGTGGCCCTCGGCCTGGTGAGGGCCCTGCGCCAACGGGGCTGGACGATCCCCAATCAGGCCATCGTTGAGGGCTTTGAGGGGGCCCGCTGGCCGGCGCGGCTGCAGCCGGTGCTCTGGCGGGGGCACCCGCTGCTGCTGGATGGGGCCCACAACCTGCCGGCCGCCGAAGCCCTGCGCCAGGAGCTGGATCAGGCCGGGGCCAGCGAAGGCGGCCGCTGCTGGCTGCTGGGGGTACTGGCCAACAAGCCGGCACCAGCGATGCTGCGCACCCTGCTGGCCCCATCCGATCGGGCCTGGCTGGTGCCGGTGCCGGAGCACGCCTGCTGGAGCCTGGAGGACCTGCTGGCAGAGGCGCCCGAGCTGGCCGGACGCCTGCTGGCAAGCCCCACGCTGGCTGAAGCCCTCGGCGCCGCCACGGCCAGGGCTGGCGGCCAGGCGCTGGTGGTGGCGGGATCGCTCTACCTGATCGGCGGACTAATCGCTTCAGGGGCCCTCCAGGACTCGTGGTGATCCATCGGGGTGATCCAGGAGAGAGTGGAGACCACTTCCCGCAGCAGCCCATGACCCCTGCCACGCATCCGCTCCAGCCCCAGGGCCACCAAGGGCAACAGCAGCCCCGCCGCGGCAGACCCGCCACCCTGGGCGCCCTGCTGCTGGCGCTGCTGGTGGCCGCGCTGCTGAGCGGCCCCTGGAGCGCCCCCGCCTTCGCCCTCGACACCAGCACAGGGGTGGGCCTGCAGGATCGTGCCCTGTTTCAAGACCGGGTCGATTACACCCTCACCAACCAGGACGGCAAGGACTTCAGCGGCCAGCAACTGGCCAACACCTCCTTCGCCGGCGTAATGGCCCGGGATGCCGATTTCAGTGGCGCGGATCTGCGCGGAGCGATCCTCACCCAGTCGGCGTTTCTGCGTTCCGACTTCAGCGGCGCCGACCTCTCCGATGCCCTGATGGACCGGGCCGATTTCAGCGGCACCGACCTGAGCGGTGCCCTGCTGCGGGGTGTGATCGCCGCCGGCAGCAGCTTCAGCGGCGCCCTGATCGATGACGCCGACTTCAGCGATGCCCTGCTGGATCGCTCCGATCAACGCTCCCTCTGTCTTCGGGCCCAGGGCACCAACCCCACCACCGGAGTGAGCACCCGCCTCAGCCTCGACTGCCCCTAAGCCACGCTGCCAGGCCAAGGAGCGCTCGCCCCAGGTCGCTCAGTCCAGCCCCGCAACTTGCCGGGGTTGAGCAGCCCGGCCGGGTCGTAGGCCTGTTTGGCCGCCACCTGATCGGTGTCGATCACCCCCAGGCCGCCGTCTTCCACCGTGAGCACGTGGGGGTTGAACAGGAAGGCCCCCAGCTGCCGGGCCTGCTCCATCAGCTCCAACAGCGCCGCCCGACCCCGCCAGCGCACCAGGGGCAAGGCAGCCAGCCGCTGGCTGCCTTGCTGACGCACGGCCTCCAGGTGCCAGAGCAGATCATCCCCCCAGCGCTGCTTGAGGGCGTCGAGCGCCGGGGCCTCCGGTTGAGGCAGAAGCATCTGCAGGTAGGTCCAGCCGGGGTCGTGGGCGCGCATGTGCAGGGTGGTGTGGTTCCAGCAGAGCTCCCGCAGGGGCACGCCACGGCTGCCCTGCTCCGGCGCCTGCCAGACCAGCCGCCCGCCCAGGGCCGCCAGCAGCGGCTCCAGGACCGGCAGGGCATCGGCGGCGGCTAGCAGCAGCAGGCGATGTCCATCGGCCGCGGGACAGGTGTCCGGGCCATGCCCCCCCGGACAGGGCAGCTGCCGGGCCACCGCTGCTTCCAGCAGACAGAGGCCATTGAGCAGCAGGGCGGTAGCGGGCAGGCTGCGGATCGCCGCCAGGGCGGCCGTCCAGCTGCTGAAATCGACCACCAGCTGCTGCCAGGGCACTGCCGCGGCCGTGGCCACCGTCACGGCGGTGAGGATGCCGTTGCTGCCGTAGGCGTGGTTGAGCGGGGCGCTGGCGCTGGCATCGAGCTGAAGCAGGCGCGGCTCCGGCTCCACCGTCACCACCTCCAGGGCCAACAGGTGGCCGGGATCGCGCAGGAAGCCCCAGCGCACTGAACCGATGCCGCCGGAGCCGCCGGCGATGAACCCCCCCAGGCTGGCGCTGCGGCGGGTGCTCGGGGTGAGGCGCAGCTCCCGGCCATAGGGCGCCAGCTGCTGCTCCAGGTCGGACAGCAGGCAGCCTGCCTCGGCGGTCAGTACGCCGCTGAGGGAATCCAGCTGGCGCACCTGGTTGAGGCCACTGAGGTCGAGCACCACACCCCCCGCCAGGGGAACGCACTGGCCGTAGTTGCCGGTGCCGCTGCCGCGCAGGGTGATGGGCACCCCATGGCGGGCACAGGCTCCCGCCACCAGCCGCACCTGCTCCGAACAGCTGGCTTTGACCACCAGCTGGGCCAGCCTGTCTTGCAGCAGGGGCGTCAGCACCGGCGAATAGGAGAAGAAATCGCGGGAGAGCCGCTCCAGCTCCGGCCCGCTGCGGATCAGCACCAGACCCGCCGCGGCGCCTGAACTCAGCTCGGCCACCAGTGCCTCCATCTGGGCGTCGCTGGCGGGCGCCGGCAGGTCGCTCGGCAGCTGGCTAGCAACGGCCAGCTCAGCGGGACGGAGGGCTGGATCGAGGGGCACAACAGCGGGGCGGCAAACAGCAGGCGGAAACTCACGCCTGCTTCCGGTCTAGTCAGCCGAGCTGGACCAACCCAGAGCCATGGCCATGGCTCGCCGCCATCCCCTCCAGCTGCGCCGCCAGCTCCGGTCGGGCCGGGGCCGGTTCCGGCAGCCACTGGCCAGCACGCAGCACCCGCCGCTGGGGAGGCCGGCAGAGCAGTTCACTCCAGCTGCCGGCGGCCAGCACCACCAGATCGGCTGGGGCCCCGCAACGCAGCACCCCGTCCCACTCCAGGCCCATCAGGCGGGAGGCGGCGGTGGTGAAGGGGGCCAGCCCCTGCCGTTGCCAGGGGGCCAGGTGGGCCGCCGGCAGGCAGAAGCGCAGCAGCTCCAGGGGATCGAAATCCCCACCCGGATGCCAGGGGTCCTGCACGTTGTCGCCCCCCACCGCCACCGTGACCCCGGCGCGCTGCAACTGACGGATCGGGGCCAGGGGGCGGCTGGCCGGGGTGTTGCCCGCAGCGTGGCCCAGCAGCCAGAGGTTGGTGGGGGGCAGGGCCACCACCGCCAGGGAGGCGTCGGCCATGGCATCAGCGAGCCGACTCAGGCGGGCTGCCCCCAACTGAGACATCGAGCAGCTGTGGCTGCAGGTGACCGGCACACCGATGCGGTGGCGCCGCACCAGCCTGGCCACCATCGCCACCCCCGCACCCCCCCCATCGCCGCTCTCATCGACGTGCAGATCCACCGGAGCCCCCAGGCTGTCGGCCAGCTGCAGCAGGGCCAGCAGCCCCTCAGCATCGGCACGGCTGGGGGCCATGGGCGCGCCCAGTACACCCCCCAGCAGCACCGCTCCCTGGGACCCACGGCTCACCAGCTGGCGGGCCAGGGCCGCGCCAGCCGCCGTGGCCCAGTGCCGCACCGGCACCAGGGCCACCAGCTGCAGGCACAGCCGCGGAGCCCAGCGCTGTTGGAGCTCCAGCAGTCCCTGCCATCCCGGCTCGGCACCGGAGCCGAGGCTGTCAATATGACTGCGCACGGCCCTGAGGCCATAGCGCCAGCCCCGCTCCAGGGCCCGTTCGCCCCGCTCCAGCACCTGCTGGAGGCTGCGGCCCTGGTGCTCCGCCAGGTTGGCCGCCAGGGCACCCTGCATCGTGCCCTCCGGGTTGGGGTGGCCCTCCCAGCTGAAGGCCTTGTCGAGGTGGGCATGGGGCTCCACCAGGGGGGTGAGCGCCAGGGGCAGCAACTCCCCATCGCGGCGGGGGTGGGCCTCGATCGCCGTGATCACGCCGTGCTGATGGCTCAGGCGCACCGCCACCAGTCCGCCCTCATCAGCCGGGGGCAAGTTGTTGAGCTGGGGATCGATCAGGGCACGCGGCAGCAGCAGCGGTGGCAACAGCTGAGGCATCACAGGAGGAAGCGATTCAGTCGCGCTCACCAAAGCGCACGATCGGCGGAGGCCCTCTCCTGGTCGTTGTCGCTGGAGGTGGTCAGGATCCTGAAATGCCCGGCGGCCGCCACGGTCAGCACGCGGTACACGGGGAGCTCGAGAAACGGCAGTACCGAGGGGCCACCGATCCGGGTGCGGTAGAGGCTGAACAGTCCGAAATTCTGCCTCCGGGTGTTGCGGCGGGCCAGGTCGCCGAGCACCTTGTGCTGGCTGCGGATCAGCTCAGGACAGTTCTGGATCGCCAGCTGCAGAGGCATCGGCAGGCGCTTGGCACAGACCTCTTCCACCGCCAGTTCAGCCAGCTGGTCGCCGGCGAAGCCCTCGAATTCCTCCATCCCTGGATTGGTGAAGGCCAGGGCAGCGCCGGTGACCCCTCCGCCCAGGGCCAGGACGGTGCCCCAGCGGGCGAGGCGAAGCGAAGAGGCGGGCCGCAAAGGGAGGGTGCAAGGCTGCTTGATACATTGGCAAAGACCACGGCGGGCGTCGCCAAGTGGTTAAGGCAGCGGCTTGTGGTGCCGCCATCCGGGGGTTCGAATCCCCTCGCTCGCCCTGAATGAAACCAGCAGTCGATCGGCTGCTGGTTCATCCCTCACCGGATCTGCGCAGGGAATCCCTAGCGCCTCACTGAGGGCGGCACAGGCCTCATCAGCACGGTCCTGGGCCAGGCCGGCGGTGTTCAAGGCCACCGCCTTCACCCGGGGCGATGTCGTGCCCATGGGCCGGCCCAGGGCCGCCAGACCCTCCAGCACGCTGATCAGCTCAGAGAGCGGTGGCAGCGCCACCTGGGGATGCCTGTTCACATGGCTCTGGCCAGCGCGGTGCACCAGCAGCAGGGCGGTGGGCTGGCTGCCGCGGATGAGGGGCAGGGTGGCGGACGAACCAGGGTGGCAGAGGGAGCCCTGGCCCTCCACAAACAGCAGGCTCTGCTGGCTGCAGGCCGGCTCTGAGGCCACCTCCAGTAAGGCCCGCTCCACCGCCCCGGCGGCGTAGTCGACGCGGACGGCATCCAGGGGCACGCCCGTGCCGCTGATCAGGATGCCGGCCTGGCCTGTGCCGACGAAACGGGCATCCGCTCCAGCCCGCCGGGCGGCGGCGCTGAGCTCCAAGCAGGCACTCATCTTGCCCACCGCCATGTCGGTGCCCACTGCTAGCACCCGCTCACCCGGCAGGGCTGCCGCCCGGGCCGCGGCCACCTCCAGGCCGGGGGGCTCCTGGCGCAGATCCCAGATCCACTGTCCAGGCCCCCGCAGGGCGGCCAGCTGAGGATCAGAGGCCAGGAGGGTGTGCAGCCCGCTGGCCAGGTGCAGGCCGGCCCGAAGGGCCGCCGCCAGATCGGCTTTCAGCTCGGGCGGCAGCTGCCCGCCCGATGGGGCTAGCCCCACCACCGCCACCGCCGGCTGATAGGCCAGGGCGGCATTGAGGTCGGCCACGATCGGCACCCGCCGCCGAATGCCGGTGATGGCCTCCAGCTCGGCGCCGGCATGGGCCGGATCCACCACCGCCACCACCGGGCCCTGCCGGTAGCGCAACATCGCCAGGCCCGTCTTGCCCGAGAGGTTGTCGAGGCCGCCGTGCAGCAGCAGCACCACCGGCGCATCGACGCTCAGCACGGCGCACCAGCGGCAGCGGCTCCTGGTGCCTCGATCACCCCCAGCCCGGGGCGAGCGGAGGGCAGGGGGTGATCGGCCTGAAGATCTGGGCCCTGGAAGGGATCGTCGATCAAGTTCAAGTGGCTATCGAGGTCGGGCCAGCGCACCAGCGGCAGCAGCTGGGAGGCGGCGCCATTGAGCAGGGCGCTGTCGGAGTAGCAGCCCAGCATCAGATCCAGCCCAAGGCTGCGGGCGGTCTGGGCCATCAGCAGGGCCTCACTGATGCCTCCGCTCTTGAGCAGCTTGATGTTCACCCCATCCACGTGGGGGGCCAGGCGCAGCAGATCGGCCAGGTTCCAACAGCTCTCATCGGCCACCAGGGGAATCGGGCAGCACAGATCAAGGGCCTCGAAGCTGGCGGCATCGGCATCGGGGTCGAGCTGAGCGGGCAGCGGCTGTTCCACCAGCACCACCCCCTGCTCCGCCAGTGAGGGGATCAGCTGCTGGGCTGTGGCCAGATCCCACCCGCCATTGGCATCCACCTGCAGCTCACTGACTGCCGCGGCCCCATGGCGCTGGGCCTGCTCCTGCAGCCGCCGGGTCACCGCCCGCACCAGGGCGCGGTCGTGGTCTGGGCCATCAGGGCTGCCCAGCTTCAGTTTCACCCGCTGGGGCCAGCAGCCCAGACGCTCCTGCCAGAGATCGAGCCGGGCCAGCACCTGCTCCACCTCAGCCAGACCGAGGGTGACGCTGGTGGGACTGCAGGCGGCCCTCTCCAGGCCCCAGAGACGCCAGAGGGGCTGACCCAACCGCTGGCCCCACCAGTCGTGCAGGGCCAGATCGATGGCGCAGCGGGCCGGCGGGGACAGCGGGGACAACCAGGGCTCCAGGGCCTGGAAGGCCGGCAATTGCGCCGCAAGAGCCCGCCCTTCGTCGGAGGCGAAGCGGGGTAGCAGGGCCTCCAGCTCCGCCGCCACCGCCTCGGTGCTGTAGCTGCGATGGCCGGTCTCGAACCCGCCGGTTTCGCCGCGCCCCACGAGCCCGTCGTGGTCCAGCTCCACCACCAGCCGCCGCACCGACGCCGTGGTGCCCCGGCTGATCGCCAGGGGCACCGCCTTGGTGAGCGTGATCCAGCGAAGGCGTGCCTGCATCCCACAAGTTTCGGCCATGGTCGAAACTTGTGGGATGACGGTGACCACCCCAACGCGCGGCAGCTACTGGATCACCACCTTCGGCTGCCAGATGAACAAGGCCGATTCCGAGCGCATGGCCGGAATCCTTGAAGGCATGGGCTATAAACCCGGAAGTGGTGAGCACAGCGCCGATCTGGTGCTCTACAACACCTGCACGATCCGCGATAACGCCGAGCAGAAGGTCTACAGCTACCTAGGCCGCCAGGCCCAACGCAAACGCACCAACCCCCACCTCACCCTGGTGGTGGCCGGCTGCGTGGCTCAGCAGGAAGGGGAAAGCCTGCTGCGGCGGGTGCCTGAACTCGACCTGGTGATGGGTCCCCAACACGCCAACCGCCTGGAAACCCTGCTGGAGCAGGTGGCCAGCGGCCAGCAAGTGGTGGCCACCGGCGAGCACCACATCCTCGAGGACATCACCACCGCCCGCCGCGAGTCGACGGTGTGCGCCTGGGTGAATGTGATCTATGGCTGCAACGAGCGCTGCACCTACTGCGTGGTGCCCTCGGTGCGCGGCAAGGAACAGAGCCGCAGCCCCGCAGCCATCCGCCTGGAGATGGAGGAGCTGGCGCAGCGGGGCTTCAAGGAGATCACCCTGCTGGGGCAGAACATCGACGCCTACGGCCGCGACCTGCCCGGCATCACCCCGGAGGGCCGCCGTCAGCACACCCTCACCGACCTGCTCCACCAAGTCCACGACGTGGCCGGGATCGAGCGGATCCGCTTCGCCACCAGCCACCCCCGTTACTTCACCGAGCGGCTGATCGAGGCCTGCGCCCAGCTGCCCAAGCTCTGCGAGCACTTCCACATCCCCTTCCAGAGCGGCGACGACGACGTGCTCAAGGCGATGGCGCGCGGCTACACCGTGGAGCGCTATCGGCGCATCCTCGAGCGCATCCGTGAGCGCATGCCCGATGCGGCGATCAGCGCCGATGTGATCGTGGCCTTCCCCGGTGAAAGCGACGGCCAGTACCGCCGCACCCTGGCCTTGATCGAGGAGATCGGCTTCGACCAGGTGAACACCGCCGCCTATTCGCCCAGGCCGGGCACCCCAGCTGCCGACTGGCCCGATCAGCTCAGCGAGGCCGTGAAGGTGGAGCGTCTGCAGGAGATCAATGCCCTGGTGGAGCGCACGGCGCGCCGGCGCAGCGAGCGCTACCGGGGACGGACCGAACAGGTGCTGGTGGAGGGCGGCAACCCCCGCGATCCCAGCCAGCGCATGGGCCGCACCCGCACCAACCGGCTCACCTTCTTCCCCGATCCGGCCCCATCCCCCAGCCCAGGGGAGCTGGCCAGCGGCGGCATCCAGCCGGGGGATCTGGTGAACGTGCGCATCGAAGAGGTGCGTGCCTTCTCGCTTACCGGCGTGGTGGTGAGATGAAACAGGGCGGGGCTGATACGTTTGGCGCCGACTCGGATCCAGCCGCCCCCATGCCCAGCTCCCCCCGCTGCGTCGGCCTGGTGTTCGGGGGGGCCTCCGATGAGCATGAGGTCTCGATCCGCTCGGCCATCACTGTGCTGGGAGGTCTCAGGGAGGGCGAGAACCTCCTGCGTTACCGGGTCCTGCCCTTCTACATCGATCGTCGCGGCCGCTGGTGGGGGCCTGAGCTGGCCGAGGCCGTGCTCTCCAGCGCCGCACCAGCCACCGACGAGCAGCTGCGCCGGTCCGCCACGGATCAGCCCCTGGGGAGCACCGGCTTCCGCGCCCTTCCCAGCCAGTCGGAAGGCGTTGATGTCTGGTTTCCGGTGCTGCACGGTCCCAACGGCGAGGACGGCACCATCCAGGGTCTGTTCACCCTGATGCAGGTGCCATTCGTGGGCTCTGGCGTGCTGGGCTCGGCCCTGGGCATGGACAAACAGGCCATGAAGGCCGCCTTCGCCGCCGCGGGCCTGCCCCAGGTGCCCTACGCCTCCGTGCAGGCGGCAGACCTGCTCCAGGACGCCGAGGGGCTGCTGGAGCGGCTGGAGCGCGATCTGGGGTTCCCCTGCTTCGTCAAGCCGGCCAACATGGGGTCCTCGGTGGGCATCAGCAAGGCCAGCGATCGCAGCTCCCTGCTGCAGGGCCTGAAGCTGGCCTCAGGCCTGGATCCGCGCCTGGTGGTGGAGCAAGGGGTCACGGCCAGAGAGCTGGAGTGCGCCGTGCTTGGTCAGGGGGCGGGGGGCCAGGGCGGCCTGCAGGCTTCGGTGGTGGGGGAGATCCGTTTCGCCGCCGACTGGTACGACTACGAGACGAAGTACACGGCGGGGCTCAGCTCCACTGTGATTCCGGCCCAGCTGCCCGAAGCCGTGAGCGAGAGCCTGCGCGCCATGGCGCTTCAGGCCTGTGCCGCGGTGGCCGCCGAAGGGCTGGCCCGGGTGGATTTCTTCTACGACGACGCGGCGCAGCGGCTCTGGCTCAACGAGATCAACACCCTGCCGGGCTTCACCAGCCAGAGCATGTATCCGATGCTCTGGGCTGCCAGCGGCGTGCCGCTGGCAGATCTCGTGCACCAACTGGTGGAGAGCGCGGGAGAATGGGACGGTGGACCATCACACGAGGACCCGGCGGAATGAGTCACGGCTTGCTCTGGCTGCCCCTGCTGGTGGTCTTCGTACTGCTCACGGCCTTGGGGTGGCTGGAGCGGCGGCGTCAACGGCTCTTCCGCGACTGGGCGGCAGGCTCGGAACTCTCCAAACTCGATGGCTGCGGCGCGGCGCGGCTCAGTGAGGGGGTCGTGACCTGGAGCACCTTCGAAGCCGGGGTGCTCAAACCCCAGGGATCCTTCGTGATCAGCAAGCTGGAACTACTGGAGCTGATGTCCCTGGGATCGGGGGATGCTCCCCTCACCGAGGAAAGCCAGGGCAGCTGCCGGGTGCGGCTGGTGGGCGATGGCCAACAGGAAGATCTGCCCTTCTCCGATGCCGAGCGGGCACGCCGCTGGATGGATGAATTGATGGCCCGCTCCCGTTGTGAGCTGTGAGCTCAGGTCCCCAGGCACCAGGAGTGGAGCGACGACGGCAGTTGCGGCTGCAGCGCCGGCAGGAGCGGCTGCGTAACGTCTGGCGGATCGTGGTCTTCTCAGCCGCCGCCGCTGGCCTCGGCTACGGCCTGCTGCGCCAGGGCTGGACCCTGAGCGGCCCCTCGCAGGTGGAGGTGAGCGGCAGTGAGCGCATCAGCCGAGAGCAGGCGATCGCCGCCGCCGAGCTGCGCTTTCCCATGCCGCTGCTGACCCTCGATCCTCGCCTGCTGCGCTCCGAACTCCTCGAGGCCCTGCCGGTGGAGCAGGTGACCGTGGAGCGGCTGATCCTGCCGCCCCGACTGCGCATTGAACTGGTGGACCGCCAGGTGGTGGCACGGGCGGAGCGGCGCACAGCCAGGGGCAGCGAGCAGGGCTATGTCGATCGGCTTGGCAACTGGATCAGCAGCAGTCAGCAGGGCATGGGATCCAGCGGCAGCCAGCCCGAAACAGCGATCCGGGTACAGGGATGGCAGGGCCGCTTCAGACCCACCATCGTCCAGCTCATCGACCGCCGCAACGACCTGGGAAGCCCCCTCAGGACCATCCGCTTCGAGCCCGACGGCACCCTCTGGCTGACCACCGGCACCCTGGGGGAGGTGAAACTCGGTGGCCCGGACGGCGACCTCGCCCATCGCCTGGATGTGTTGCGCTACTTGTCAGGGGAACTGCCGAAGCGAATGCAGGGGCAGGGGGTGCGTTCCATCGATCTCAGCGACCCGGACCAGCCCGAACTGGGGCTGCCCGCTCCGGCAGCCGCTGCCACCAAGCCGAAACGGCCTGGGCAAGGTGTGGACTGAATCCGCTGGAGCACGCGGTCAGCAACGGCCTGCAAACCCGCACCGACCCATTGCGAGAAAATCGAATTCACGCAAAAGTGCCGCATCGCACAGGATTTTTCAACCCCGTCGCCGACATAATGCTGCCCGAGATGAGTGTCAACGGTTCCCCGGGCAGCCAGCCCACGGCAGCACCACGCCCCATCCCACCTGACGACTTACTCGGACCCCCATTGACCTCCTCGCCCTCCAGTAACGGCATCGTTCCCAGCCAGAGCGCCAGGATCGAGGTCATCGGTGTTGGCGGTGGAGGCAGCAACGCGGTCAACCGGATGATCGCCTCGGATCTCGAAGGGGTGGGCTACAGGGTGCTGAACACCGACGCCCAGGCCCTGCTGCAATCAGCGGCCCAGCGGCGGGTGCAGCTCGGTCAGAAGCTCACCCGGGGGCTCGGCGCCGGCGGCAATCCAATGATCGGCCAAAAGGCGGCCGAAGAATCCCGCAACGAACTTCAGGAAGCCCTCGAAGGGGCCGATCTGGTGTTCATCGCAGCCGGCATGGGGGGTGGCACCGGCACCGGTGCAGCCCCCATCCTCGCCGAGGTGGCCCGGGAATGCGGCGCCCTCACCGTGGGCATCGTCACCAAGCCCTTCGGCTTCGAGGGTCGCAAGCGCATGAAGCAGGCCGAGGAGGGCATTGCCCGGCTGGCGGAGTACGTCGACACGCTGATCGTGATCCCCAACGACCGCCTGCGTGATGCCATTGCAGGAGCACCTCTGCAGGAGGCCTTCCGCGCCGCCGACGACGTGCTGCGTCAGGGCGTCAAGGGCATCAGCGACATCATCACCAAGCCTGGCCTGGTCAATGTCGACTTCGCCGATGTGCGCTCGGTGATGACCCTGGCCGGCACGGCCCTCCTGGGCATCGGTGTGGGCTCCGGCCGCTCCAGGGCAGTGGAAGCCGCCCAGGCCGCCATCAGCAGCCCATTGCTGGAAGCCGCCCGCATTGATGGGGCCAAGGGCTGCGTCATCAACATCAGCGGAGGCAAGGACATGACCCTTGAGGACATGACCACGGCCTCGGAGGTGATCTACGACGTGGTCGATCCCGACGCCAACATCATCGTGGGAGCGGTGGTCGACGAGAAGCTTGAAGGCGAGATCCATGTGACCGTGATCGCCACCGGCTTCGAGGCGGGCAGCACATACCGCAGCGAACGCCCCCGCGCCACCTTCGCCCCCAGCCCCGAACTCACCCACACCGAGACAGAGGCTGAGCAGCGCGGCGCCAAGATCCCACCGTTCCTGCTCAACCGCCAGAGCCGGAGCAGCGACAGCTGAAGAGCGACCACTGATTCAAGGGGGTGACCCGGAGTCCACGCCTGCCTGGAGCATCCCGTGTGGCTGCTCCCTTCCGGTCCTGACCAGATTTGGGCGTCCGGGCCGCGTGGGTCCGAGTCGTGATGATGGTAGCAACGCAAGCCCGAGAGGTTCCTGCCCGTGCCCCTGAGACCCGGTGATCTGGTGGCCCGCAAGCAGGCGGGGCAGCCGATCCTGATGCTCACCGCCTGGGACGCGCTCTCGGCGTCGCTGGTGGAGGAGGCCGGTGGCGATGTGCTGCTGGTGGGCGACTCGCTGGCGATGGTGGTGCTCGGCCACGCCACCACCCTGCCGGTGACCCTGGCGGAGATGATCGGCCACACCCAGGCCGTGGCCAGGGGCCTGCGCCGGCCCCTGGCCCAGCAGCCGCTGCTGATCTGCGATCTGCCCTTCCTGAGCTATCAGTGCGGCAGTGATCAGGCGGTGGCCGCCGCCGGCCGGGTGCTCAAGGAGAGTGCGGCCGCCGCCGTGAAGCTGGAGGGGGGTGAGCCGGAAACCGTGGCCGTGGTCGACCGGCTGGTGCGCAGCGGCATCCCGGTGATGGGCCACCTGGGCCTGACCCCCCAGTCGGTGCACCGGCTGGGCTACCGGCGCCAGGCCAGGGATCCCATCAGCCAGGAACGCCTGCGTCGCCAGGCCCTGGACCTGGAGGCCGCCGGCTGCTGCGCCCTGGTGCTGGAGCACGTGCCGGCGGATCTGGCCGGCAGCCTGCGGCGGCAGCTGGCCATTCCCGTGATCGGCATCGGCGCTGGCGACGACTGCGACGGCCAGGTACGGGTCACGGCCGACCTGCTGGGCCTGACCCCCAGCCAACCGCCCTTCAGCCCACCGCTGCTGGCGGGGCGCCAGCTCTGCGTGGAGGCCCTCAGGAGCTGGCTGCACTCCGCCGCTCCGCCCCAAGAAGGGGACCCTCTGCAGGCTGATGGGTCTCCCACCAGGCCAGCAGCTCCCTCAGCACCGCATTGCTGAGGGCCAGCCCCTGCGGATCCGCCAGCCGCCAACGCCGGCCCTCCACCAGCAGCAGCCCCCGCTGACGCCAGGGGGCCATCAAGGCCTGCAGCGAGCCGCAATCAGCCGCGCTCAGGCCCGCGGCCCCGGCGAGCTGCTCCAGGTTCACCCCTTCCCGCCGGCGCAGACCCACCATCAGCCACTCATCAAAGGGTGGGCGCCCGGGCGGCGCACTGGCCGTGCCAGGGGTCTGCAGCCAGGCGGCATAGGCCTCCCGGGTGCGCGGCCTGGCCAGGCGCTGGCCATAGGGAGCCGAGGTGGCCCCGAGGCCGAACCCCCACCAGCCGGCCCCACTCCAATAGACGCGGTTGTGGCGCGAGGCGTGCCCGGGCAGGGCGTAGTTGGAGATCTCGTAGCGGCCGTAGCCGGCGCCGCGCAGCAGCTCCCCAGTGAGGTCCATCAGGTCGGCCCCCAGATCCGGATCCGGCAGGGGCAGCTGCCCGCGCTGCTGAAGCCGCTCAAAGACGGTGCCGGGCTCGACAATCAGGTCGTAGACGGAGAGGTGGGGCGGCTCCAGCTCCAGGGCCTGCTGCAGCTGCTGCCGCCAGTGGGGCAGATCCTGCTCGGGCAGCCCCTGGATCAGATCCAGGCTCCAACTGGCCAGCGCACCGGCGGCGCGGGCCTGGCGCAGCCAGCCGGCGGCCTGGAGCAGGTGCTGGCGGCGGTGGCGGCGGCCCAGGCGCTCCAGCACGGCGTCGTCGAAGCTCTGGCCGCCCAGGCTCACCCGGTTGATGCCCAGAGCCAGCATCCCCTCCAGGCGCGGGCGATCGAAGCTGGCCGGATCCATCTCCAGCGTGATCTCTGCGCCGGGGGCGAAACCGAAGTGCAGGCATAGGCCTTCCAGCAGCTGGCCCATCTGCTCAGGGGTCAGCAGCGAGGGGGTGCCGCCACCGATGTAGAGAGTGGAGAGCGGAGCCGGGTTCGGCGAGGCGGCGATCTCCGCCTGCAGCAGGGGCAGATAGGCGGCGATCGAGCCGGAATGGGCGCCATCGGCATGGTCCCCGAGCGGAACCACAGCGAAGTCGCAGTAGAAGCAACGCCGGTGGCAGAAGGGGATGTGGAGATAGGCGGCGCGGGGTGCGGTCACGGCCTGGGGAGAGGTTGGGCGTGGTCGGCTTCAGGATTAGCCACATGTCCGTAGGCAAATGTACGGATACCTTTCCCGGTCAAACGGGACTGGATCAGCCATGCTGCGGATTCCCGGCTCAGGGCAGCCCACAACCCAGCCATGGTGGACCCGCTCATCCTGCTGCTGTTCCTGATCTCCGGCGCAGCCACCGGCTGGCTCGGGGTGGATCTGCTGCCGGAGAACCTGCTGCTGCAGGTGACCAACCTCGAGGGCCTGCGCTGGGTGCTGGGCGGCTTCGGAGCCTTCTTCGGGCTGCTGGCCGGCTTCTTCTTTCAGCTGCTGCGACGCCGCCTGATGCGCCAGGTGCGCTCGATGCCCACCGACCTGCTGGTCAGCCGCGCCGTGGGGCTGATCCTGGGGCTGCTGGTGGCCAACCTGCTGCTGGCACCGATCCTGCTGCTGCCGCTGCCCTGGGAAGTGATCTTCGTCAAGCCGCTGGCAGCGGTGCTCAGCAACGTGTTCTTCGGGGTGCTGGGCTACAACCTCGCCGAGGTGCACGGGCGCACGCTGCTGCGGCTGTTCAACCCCTCCAGCACCGAGGCGCTGCTGGTGGCCGATGGGGTGCTGCAACCGGCCACCGCCAAGATCCTCGACACCAGCGTGATCATCGACGGACGCATCCGCGGGCTGTTGGAATCGGGCCTGCTGGAGGGCCAGGTGATCGTGGCCCAGGCCGTGATCGATGAGCTGCAGCAGCTGGCCGATTCGGGCAACGCCGAGAAGCGGGGCAAGGGCCGACGCGGCCTGAACCTGCTGGCTGCACTGCGCGAGACCTACGGCCGCCGCCTGGTGGTGAACAGCACGCGCTACGAGGGCAACGGCGCCGACGACAAGCTGCTCAAGCTCACCGCCGACACCGGCGGCACCCTGCTCACCGCCGATTACAACCTGGCCAAGGTGGCCGAGGTGCAGGATCTCAAGGTGATGAACCTGAGCGCCCTGGTGATCGCCCTGCGGCCCGAGGTGCAGCCCGGCGATGCCCTGCAGCTCAAGATCGTGCGCGAGGGCAAGGAGGCCAACCAGGGGGTGGGTTACCTGGAGGACGGCACCATGGTGGTGGTGGAATCCGCCAGGGCGCGCATCGGCCAGCGCCTGCCCGTGACCGTGACCGGAGCCCTGCAGACCCCTGCGGGGAGAATGGTCTTCGCCCGCTGCGATCAGGAGGGGCCGAAACAGCCCGCTGCCATCCAGCAGCCGACGGGCCCCCGCTAGGCTCCCCTTCAGGCCCTGTAGAGCGTTTTCAGATGTCGGTGTCGGCCCCTTACTACGGCGATTCCGCCGTGATGCGCACACCGCCGCCCGATCTGCCGTCGCTGATGTTGAAGGAGCGGATCGTCTACCTCGGCCTGCCCCTCTTCTCCGACGACGACGCCAAGCGTCAGATGGGGATCGATGTGACCCAGCTGATCATTGCCCAGCTTCTCTACCTCGAGTTCGACAATCCCGAAAAGCCGATCTTCTTCTACATCAATTCCACCGGCACCAGCTGGTACTCCGGCGACGCCATCGGCTTTGAAACCGAGGCCTTCGCCATCTGCGACACCATCCGCTACGTGAAGCCACCGGTGCACACCATCTGCATCGGCCAGGCCATGGGCACCGCCGCAATGATCCTCTCGGCGGGTGCCAAGGGCCACCGGGCGGCCCTGCCCCACGCTTCGATCGTGCTGCACCAGCCCCGCTCCGGCGCCCGCGGCCAGGCCAGCGACATCCAGATCCGCGCCCAGGAAGTGCTGCACAACAAGCGCGTGATGCTGCAGATGCTCTCCGACAACACCGGCCGCAGCGTGGAGCAGCTCTCGAAGGATTCCGATCGCATGACCTATCTCACCCCGGGGGAAGCCCTGCAGTACGGCCTGATCGACCGGATCCTCACCAGCCAGAAGCAGCTACCGGTGCCCCTGGTGGGCTCGGCCTGAGCCCCCCACCCGTTCGTCTTTCACTCCGTCACCACCCCGTTCCGCACCCACCGCCATGCCCATCGGCACTCCTAGCGTTCCCTATCGCCTGCCCGGCAGCCAGTACGAGCGCTGGGTCGACATCTACACCCGCCTTGGTGTGGAGCGCATCCTCTTTCTCGGCTCGGAGGTGAACGACAGCATCGCCAACAGCCTCGTCGCTCAGATGCTTTATCTCGATTCCGACGACAGCAGCAAGCCGATCTACCTCTACATCAACTCGCCTGGGGGATCGGTCACGGCCGGGCTGGCGATCTACGACACGATCCAGTACGTCAAGTCGGATGTGATCACCATCTGTGTGGGCCTGGCGGCCAGCATGGGCGCCTTTCTGTTGGCGGCGGGCACCAAGGGCAAGCGCCTGGCCCTGCCGCACGCGCGGATCATGATCCACCAGCCTCTGGGTGGCACCAGCCAGCGCCAGGCCAGCGATATCGAGATCGAGGCCCGCGAGATCCTGCGCATGAAGGACATGCTCAACCAGAGCCTGGCGGACATGTGTGGTCAGAGCCTCGAGAAGGTGACCAAGGACACCGACCGCGATTACTTCCTGAGCGCCGCTGAGGCCAAGGACTACGGCCTGATCGACCGGGTCATCTCCCACCCCGGCGAGGCCTGAGCCCGGATCGCTCAGCCCCAGCTCCGACCGGCGCTTACGTAGGCTCATTGTTTGCCCTGAGCGATTCGCCGGATGGCCCAGCTCTTCTACGACTCCGACGCCGATCTCAGCCTGCTGGACGGCAAGACGGTGGCCATCATCGGCTACGGCTCCCAGGGCCACGCCCACGCCCTCAACCTCAAAGACAGCGGCGTCAGTGTGGTGGTGGGCCTCTACGACGGCAGCCCCTCGGCGGAGAAGGCCAGGGCCGATGGCCTTGAGGTGCTTAGCGTGGCTGAGGCGGCCGAGCGCGCCGACTGGATCATGGTGCTGCTGCCCGATGAAACCCAGAAGGCCGTCTACGACGCCGAGATCGCGCCCCACCTCAAGCCCGGCAAGGTGCTGAGCTTTGCCCATGGCTTCAACATCCGCTTCGAGCTGATCAAGCCGCCCGCGGATGTGGATGTGGTGATGATCGCGCCCAAGGGCCCGGGCCACACCGTGCGCTGGGAATACCAGAACGGCCAGGGAGTGCCGGCCCTGTTCGCCATCCACCAGGACGCCAGCGGCCATGCCCGCGCCCTGGCGATGGCCTACGCCAAGGCGATCGGCGGCACCCGCGCCGGCATCCTCGAGACCAACTTCAAGGAAGAGACCGAAACCGACCTCTTCGGTGAGCAAGCCGTGCTCTGCGGTGGCCTCAGCGAACTGGTGAAGGCCGGCTTCGAAACCCTGGTGGATGCGGGCTACCAGCCCGAGCTGGCCTACTTCGAGTGCCTGCACGAAGTGAAGCTGATCGTCGATCTGATGGTGAAGGGCGGCCTCACCGCCATGCGTGATTCCATCTCCAACACCGCCGAGTACGGCGATTACGTCAGCGGGCCGCGCCTGATCACCGCCGACACCAAAGCCGAGATGAAGCGCATCCTCGGCGACATCCAGGACGGCACCTTCGCCCGCAACTTCGTGGCCGAATGCGAGGCCGGCAAGCCCGAGATGACCAAGGCCCGCCACCGCGATGCGGCCCATCCGGTGGAGCAGGTGGGCGTGGGCCTGCGCTCCATGTTCAGCTGGCTGAAGGCCTCCTGAGGCGACACCGCCCCGGAGGCTCAGCAATGGGCTCGAAGGTGGGTTCAACACTGGGCTCAAGGCTGAATCTGCCCGTGCTGGCCTGGGGCAGTGCCCAGGCCAGCACCAGCCTCACCTTGGCGGCCGCCGCCTGGATGGTGAGCGGCTTCAACCCTTCACCGCTGCTGAACAGCCTGCTGCCGGCCCTGGTCACCCTGCCGGCGCTGCTTCCCCTGATCCGTCGTCCCCTGGCCGGGGTGATGCTGCAACTGCTGGCGGTGTTGGTGTTGATGGGTCTGGGGCTGAGAACCAGCGCGGCCGTTGGCTCCCCGACGCCAGCCAGCTCGGCTGTCGTGCTGCTGGCGATGGTCTCGGTGCTGGCGGTGGCGATGGGCACCCAGATGACGGCCCTGCCCCTGCAGCGGACCCTGCTGGGGGTGCACCAACTGCCGATGGCTCAGCTGCGGCGGGCCGGAGAATTCGGTGCCCTGCTCGGCCATACCCTCACGGCGCTGCTGTTCCCGATCGGCCGCGCCCTGCTCCAGTTCAGCCAGGCCCTGGTGCTGCTCTTGCCGCTGCTGCCCCTGGCCCGTCAGGCCCGGGGTGAAAGGCGCAGCCAGACTCCAGGCCCAGAGTCCCCGCCTGCACCGGTTGCGTTCAGCTGGCGCTGTGCCCTGCAGGGGGCGCTCTTCGGCGGGCTCTTCGGATTGCTGCCCCTGTGGGTGCGTCAGGTGGAAGCCGGCACCTGCCTAGATTTCGGCCTTGTGCTGGCCGCCTACGGGCTGGGGCGCAGCCTGGGCGGAAACTGGGGCCTGGCTTGGTGGCCGGCGGCCCGGGGCCAGGGGGGAGCGCGCCGGGAGGGAGCCTTCCGCTATCTCGCCATGGCCCTGCTGCTGGGCACGACCCGCTGGCTGCCGGGCTGGTGGGTGCTGCTGCTGTTCCTGCCGATGGGTGGCCTGGCCCAGGCCAGCGACCTTGGCCAGGTGCGGGGCCTCGTTCACCTGGATGATGAGGCCCTGGGCTGGCAGACCCTGGCGCGCTCCGGGGCCATCGGCGGCCTGCTGGGCAGCCTGGCCATGGGGTTGATGGCCCAGCTGCTCGGCCTGCCCGTGGCCTTGCCCCTTCAGATCGGCCTGTTCGTTGTGGCCGCCCTGGTGCTGCCCCCGGCCCTGGCACGCGCCCCACGGCCGGAGTGATTGCGCTGGAGGAGCCGCTCCCGCTCTGGCTGCTGGTGCTGCTGGCCTGTGCCCTGGATCGCCTGGTGGGCGATCCGATCGGCTGGCCCCACCCCGTTCAGGCGATGGGCTGGCTGATCCAACAACTACGGGCTCCCGGCGAGCGTTGGGCTGGGGATCAGCCCAACCGGCTGCGCCTGGTGGGCCTGGGCCTCACCGCCCTGGTGGTGGGGGCCAGTGGCCTGACGGGATGGAGTGTGGAGCAACTGGCGCTGGCTTCGGCTTCAGCGCTGAGCCTGCCCGCCCCGCTGGGCTGGCTCGGGCTGCCGCTGCTGCTGGTGTGCCTGGCCAGTGCCCTGGCCGGCGGCAGCCTGGATAGGGCCGTGAGGGGGGTGCTGGCCCCGATCGATGGCTTGGGGAGCTCGGCCGCCGCATCCCTTCAACACCCTGACGACCCCGAACAGCTGGAGGGCCTGGAAGAGGCCCGCCGCCGGCTGGCCTGGATCGTCGGCCGGGATGTGCATGGGCTCAGCCGGGCAGAGATGCTGCGCGCCGCGGCCGAGACCGCCGCCGAGAATGCCGTGGATGGGCTCTTCGGCCCCCTGTTCTGGATCCTGGCCGGTGTCGGGATCTGGGTGATCTTTGGGGCGGCTGGCGGGGCCCCGGGCCCCCTGAGTCTGGTCTGGATGTACAAGGCCGCCAGCACCCTCGATTCGATGCTCGGCTACCGGCGCGGGCGGCTGCGCTGGCTGGGCACCGCCGGCGCCCGCCTCGATGACCTGCTGACCTGGCTGCCCGCCCGGCTGGTGGCCTTCACGTTGCCGGCCGCTGCCGGCCGGCCTGGGCAGGGCCCTGGGCTCGGGCGTGAGGCCCTGCGCCAGGGCTCTGCCGATCCCTCCCCCAACGCCGGGGTGTCGATGGCGGCCTATGCCCTGGCGGCCCTGGTTCAACTGGGGGGCGTGAACCACTACGGCGGCGTGGCTCGAGCCAAACCGATCCTGGGCAGAGGCTTCCCGGCGGCCGATCCCACCGCCGTGGGCCTGATCCTGACGCTGAGCAGCCGCCTTGAAGCCCTCTGGCTGGCCGTGAGTCTGCCGCTGCTGCTGGCCCTGGGACAGCTTCAGTAGGCGCCGCGATCCCGTGGGTAGAGGATCACCCCCACCGTGCGCAGGATGATCGCCAGATCCAGCAGCACCGTGCGGCGCCGTGCATAGCTGACATCAAGCTTGACCCGGGCGTCGTAGCTGAGGTTGTTGCGCCCCGACACCTGCCAGAGGCCCGTGAGACCCGGACGCACCGCCAGCACCTCATCCATCTGGCGGCCGTAGCGCTCCAGTTCATCCCAGACGATCGGACGCGGGCCGACCACGCTCATCTGGCCTTTGAGCACGTTGATGAACTGGGGCAGTTCATCAAGGCTGGAGCGGCGCAGGAAGCCTCCGATCGAGGTGATGCGCGGGTCGGCCTTGAGCTTGAAGTCTTTCTTGAACTCAGCCTTGAGTTCGGGCGACTGCTCCAGCAGTGTCTTGAGGACGCGGTCAGCGTCACGGCGCATGGTGCGGAACTTGATGCAACCAAAGCCCTTGTAGCCGCGGCCGATGCGGCGCTGCACATAGAACACCGGACCAGGGGAGCTCACCTTCACCAGCACCGCCAGCAGCAGCAGCAGGGGACTGCCCAGGGTCAGCACCGCCAGGGAGAAGACGATGTCGCCGCTGCGCTTGAGCACGCGCGCGCGCTTCGACTGCGCCCGGATCAGCTGCTCGGCCGTGGGCACCGCAGTGGTCATCGAATCAGCGACCACGAGCGGGCGAACCAGCTGCAGAGGCCGGACAACAGGGCCGGCGGCTTCGTAGGCGCTGAGCGAGGTGCCGGACATCAACGCCCCCGAGGTGAGGGAACTTTAAAAATCGAATCGTCAACTCACCAGCTCTCGCGGTCACTCAGCCCAGAGGCACAGCGCCGCAGGCGCCGTTGATGCTGCTGCCAGCGCTGCTCCAGAACCGCCTGCAGCCGCTGGCGGAAGCGCTCCGGCGAGAAGCGCTCGGCCCACTGGCGTTGGCGCTCCGCCGGCAGGCGGTGCCACAACTGTCCCTGCTCGAAATGCTCCAGCGCCTGAACCAGTGAGGCGGCGCTCTGCTGCTGGAAGAGCAGGCCGGTGGGATGGGGAGCCTCGGCGCTCAGGCAGCGGACCGTGTCCAGCAGCCCCCCCTGACCGAGGCCGATCACCGGGGCGCCGGCGGCCATGGCCTCCACCGGAGCGATGCCGAAATCCTCCAGGCCGGCGTAGATGTAGGCCCGGCAGCGGCCCATCAGATCGTTCACCCGCTCCGCAGAGCAGCCCCCCAGCAGGGTCACGCTCGGACCGGAGAGGGCCTGAAGGCGGGCCCTCTCCGGTCCATCGCCCACCACCAACAGGGGCAGGCCCAGGCGATTGCAGGCCTCAATGACCAGGTCCACCCGCTTGTAGGACACCAGGCGGCAGAGGCAGAGGTAAAAGTCGTCGCGGGGCAGATCCCAGCGAAAACGCTCGACCGCCACCGGCGGATGCAGCACCTGGCTGGAACGGCGCCAGCAGCGCCAGATCCGCCGCGCCGTGAAGCGCGAGTTGGCCAGCAGATGGTCGACCCGGGCGCTGCTGCTCACATCCCACTGACGCAGCTGATGCAGCTGAAAACGCACCCAAGGGCCCAGGGGTCCGCGGGCGATGGCGGAGCCGCCCAGGTAGGCGTGCATCTGATCCCAGGCATAGCGAACCGGCGTGTGCACGTAACTGATGTGGAGCTGGTCGGGGCCCGTGAGCACTCCTTTCGCCACCAGGTGGTTGCTGCTGAGCACCAGGGGAAAGCCGGTCAGATCCAGCTGCTCGATCGCCAGGGGCAGCAACGGCAGGTACTGCTGCACGTGGCTCACCCCCCAGGGAAGGCGTTGGATGAAGCTGGTCTGGATCTGCCGGCCCTGCAGCCAGCTGCCTGGCCGGCCGCTTTCGCCATCCACCAGGGCGAAAAGGCTGGCGGCGGGGCGGCCCTCGCCCAGCAGACGATCGATCTGCTGCACCACCAGTTCGGACCCTCCCACCGAGCGGGGGGTGAACCACTCATGCACGAGGGCGATCCGGCTTGGAAGTCCTGACATGGCGGCACCGTAGGGCCCGCGCCTGGCCAATCACATCACGAAAACTCTCAGCTCATTGCGTGGCCAGGCCTGGATCTGGATGCTGAACGGAGCCCAGCCAGCCATGCCAATCCGCGACCTGCTTGAAGATGCCCTCGAGGAACCCTCGATCGGGCTCACCCCCTGTTTCAGCTGGCATGCCACCCCCGTGGGAATCGCCGCCCTCTGGCGTGCTGGTGCGGCTCCTTCCACCCCCCCCTACGAAGCCGCCCTCAAGGAAGGTCTCGACGTGGGGCTGGACCTCAGCCGCGAGGAGCGGGAGTTCCACCAGTTGCGCATGGGCCTGGTGCTTCTATTCCATTCCTGATGACCCTGGACCGATGAGCGAGCCCCCCGGCGACACCTCCCCAGTGGTGGGAGCGGTGTCGGTATGGCAGCTCAAACCCTGGTGGTGCCAGCCCTGGTCGATCCTGCTCACCGGGGTGCTGCTGATCGCCGGCAGCTGGATCTGGCTAGGGATCTGGTGGCTTACGGTTCCCCTTACAGCAGGCGTGCTGCTGTGGTGGTGGCTGTTCCTGGTGCTGATGCCCCGTCAGCTGGCCGGCCTGTCAGGACCAGAGGACATCGGCTGAGGGGTGATCGGTTGAAATGCAACCGATCCAACAGCGTCAGCGCCAACCTTTCCGTTGGATGGTGACGACAGCACGATGCCGAGGGCGTAAGCCATCCCGTTCCTTTCCACCCACGAGTCGCCATGAGTTACGAACCCGGTACCAGTGAATGCCGGTTGCTTATCGACAGCAAAGACCAGATCGAAGCAGTCCTCGCCAACCTCGCCAAGCTGGAGAACACTGATCACATCCGCCAGCAGCTGCTGGCGGTCTACAACCAGCTGGAGGGCCTCCACGACCTCAGGCGGAGTAAACCAGCCGCTGTGTTCCCCAGCACGGATGGAAGCGCCTGAGGAATCCATCCAGCTCGATCGGTCCACAGCGGCGCCGCCAGCCCTGCTGAGCGATGGGGTGCCGCCAGGCGGTGATCCGCAGCGCCCAGCGCCCCTGGGGCCGATACACAATCAGATAGCGGTAGCGGCAATCCCGGCGAAACTCCGGCGACCCCAGGGGTTCAGCCTGGCGATGGCAGCGCAGGAAGCCCGCCACCAGACCACCGGGTCCCTGACCATCGGCCTGGCAGGTTTCCAGGGCGGCACCCAGCCTCAGGGCCGCCCCGGCTGGATCCCCCTGACGGGGGAGGTAGAGATGAACAGGTGCCCATCCGGGAAAACCCAGAAAGGAATACACCGCGGGGATGTCCATGGCAACGGCTCGAGAAGGTCCGCTTCCCCAATGCCCCCGCTGTCCCATCGAGCGCTGGGGCGGCCGCTCCCTCGGGGGCATGCTGCTGCTGGCCCTGCTGGGCGGTGCCGGCTTGGCCCTGGCGCAGCAGCGCAGCGGCCATGACCTCGGCCTGGCCTCGCTGCTTCGGGTCGGTGAAGCGATGCTTGCGGGCGACCAGCGCCTGCGAAAGCTGGGCTGGTCGCCCGCTGGGGTCGCCCGCGCCGATGGCCTCGACCGGGAGCGCTCCGGCAGTCGCCTTGACAGCCTCAGTGGCTGCTCCGGCACGGGGCTGGGCTACTGCCGCTTCGATTACCGCCGCGGCCAGGCCAGGCTGGCGGTGATCACGGTGCCGGCAGCGACCGGGCGTGGTGGTGGACCTCAGGTGCTGCGCTGGGTGGAGGAAGCCAGCGGCCAGCGCTGGGGACTGTGCCAGAGCGAGTCCAGCGGGGAGCTGCTCCCCTGTGCTCCCGAGAAGCCCGGAAACTAGACCACTGGCCCTGGGCATCCGGGCCGATAGGTTTGGAGAACTGGCGCCACCGCAGGCCGATGGGTTTGGAGAACAAGCAACGTCCCCCCTGGCTGAACTGGCTGTTCCTGCTGGTCTTTCTCTGGAGCAGCTGGCAGCTGGCGGGCTTCTGGTTTGATCGCCTCAACTGATCCCTGCTCTGCCGAGCCTGCCCTACTCATCGTCGAGGGCCTGGCTGAGGCGAGAGAGCAGGGTGCGACGAGCCACCTCAGGGCTCAGACCCTGATCACTGGCCTCTTCCACCCAGTCCTTGGCGGCCTGGATCAGGGCCTCCAGGCGCGGGGCTCCGGAACGCAGGGCCTGGAAGGAGGCCATCAGATCCTGATCCAGGGCCTGGGAGGGATCCCCGCAGACGATGTACTGCCGGCCGTCGCTGCCCGTGTAGAGCAGGCTGCCCTCTGGGCCCCTCAGGGGAGCCGTGGCGGGAACGGTCAAGGAGGAGTCCGGTGGCAGGGCCGGGTCATCGTCGGAGCAGGTCATGGCCGGGGACAGGCGATGGAGCAGGCGTAAGCGCTGGAGCAGCCGCGATCAGTGGATCAGGGATAGGCGTTGGGCACGAAGAACTGTTCGTTCATCGGTGGCCGCTGGTAATCCCCTCCAGTCTTGCGCGGAGGCAGTTCAATCGGTGCGGGCGTCATGTCCTCATAGGGGATCTTCGAGAGCAGATGACGGATGCAGTTGAGACGGGCCCGGCGCTTGTCGTCGGCACCAACGGTGAACCAGGGCGCCTCTGGGATGTTGGTGTGGGCGAACATCTGGTCCTTGGCCTTGGAGAATTCCACCCAGCGATCACGCGACTCCAGATCCATCGGTGACAGCTTCCAGCGGCGGGCAGGATCATCCAGCCGGGAGCGGAAACGCACTTCCTGTTCCTCGTCGCTGACCGAGAACCAGTACTTGAGCAAAACGATGCCGGAGCGCACCAGCATGCGCTCGAACTGGGGCGCCGATTGCATGAATTCATCCACCTGCCCGTCGGAGCAGAAGCCCATCACCCGCTCCACGCCGGCACGGTTGTACCAACTGCGGTCGAACATCACGATCTCACCGGCGGCTGGGAAGTGCTCCACATAGCGCTGGAAGTACCACTGGGTGCGCTGCTGATCAGAAGGCGTGCCCAGGGCCACCACATTGCAACCCCGAGGGTTGAGCGGTTCGGTGATGCGCTTGATCGCTCCACCCTTACCGGCAGCATCCCGGCCTTCGAAGAGAATAACCAGGCGGAAGCCCACATGCTTCACCCAGTACTGCATCTTCACCAGCTCGACCTGGAGTTTTTCCAGTTCTTTCTCGTAGAACTTCTTGCTGAGCTTCTGAACTTTGTCTTCGGGGGAAGCGCCCAATTCGTCTTCGTGCTCCCCCACCAGATAGGAGGGGTGATAACGATCCTGCTGACTGCTCTGGAGGAAGGCAACATCCAGGCCGGACTCAGGGTGGCTTGCGGCCTTGATCTTGGTCTTGGCTTTGGTCTTGGCTTTGGTCTTGGCGCTGCCGTGCTTGCCGGAGCTGGACTTTTTGGCCTCACCCTTGGCTTTGCCCATCCAGCTCAACCCCAAGCCTTAACAATCTCCACTGTCTAGGGGCAATCGTGTGAATCGGGAACGGGTCAAAGGCCAATTGTTGAGGCCCTGACACGGCCATCGGCCAGGGAATAGCCGCTCAGGCTCACGCAGAACCTCCCCGGAGCCTCCTGGGTCGAGGAGGCCACCAGGGGCTCAGCCCCCAGCCGCAGTTCGCCGCCATGGGTGCGGGCCACCCGCTGGGCAATGGCCAGACCCAATCCGCAATGGCCGTTGCCGCTACGGGCCTCATCCAGGCGCTGGAAGGGCATCAGTGCCTGGGAGCGCTGATCCTCGGCGATGCCCTCCCCCTGGTCCCACACCTGCAGCTCGAAGCCGTCCTGGTGCCGGGCCCGCAGCACCAGACGCACCGGCGGCTGCCCATAGCTGAGGGCATTGTCGATCAGGTTGGCCACGGCACGGCCCAGGGCAATCGGCTGAACCCTGGCGGTGACCGGAGCCAGATCCAGCTCCACCGGCTGGCCGTCGTATCGGGCCGCCAGCTCCGCCAGCAGCTCCGCCAGAGGCACACTCACGGCCTCCTCCGCTCCGCCGCCGCCGGCGAAGAGCAGGAACTGGCCGGTGATCCGCTCGAGGTCGTCGAGATCGGCTCCGGCTTTGGCGCTAGCGGAGGCATCCCCCAGCAGCGACAGGCGCAACCGCAACCGCGTCAGCGGGGTCTTGAGGTCGTGGGCGATGCCGGCCAGCATCGTTGTCCGCTCCCGCTCGCTGTCCTGCAGGCGCTGGAGCATGGCGTTGAAGCGCTGGGCCAGGCGCCGCACCTCGGGAGCACCCCGCTGGGGCATCGGCTCTGGCTGAGCTTCGAGGCCCACCCGCGCCAGGGCCCGCTCCAGCTGCTGCAGCGGTCGCTGCACCTCCAGCAGCAGAAACAGGGCCCCCGCCATCACGCTGCCGCTCGCCAGGGAGAGGGTGACCAGCAACGGGTCGGGCGGCCAGCCGAAGCGCGGCCGAATCGGGGCATAGAGCCAGACGGGCTCCAGGGGTGAGGCCAGCTCGATCCAGACGCCGCGGGCCGTGCCGTGGTTGGGCACCACCTCGGGGCAGCGGGGCAGTCGGCGGCAGAGCTCCAGCTGCAGCTGATCGGCCTGCCGCTCCAGGCGCACGTCATCCCCGTGGCCCAGCAGTCCCCAGCGGCGGGGCTGCCGCGGCGGCTGTCCCACCCCCAGCTGCAGGCCGCTGAGCTGGGAGACCGTGGCCGGCGGGAAACGCTCCAGCGCCAACTCGGAAAGCCTCAGATTCAGCGCCACCTGGGGGCCCATCTGGGCAATCTGCGCCTGGCCCATCCGGCTGCCAAGCAGCGCCTGGAGCAGCACCAGACTGAGGGCCCATCCTCCCAGGAAGAACACCCCGAGGCGCAACGACAGGGCAGCGGAGCGCAGCGAGGGGGCCATGGCTCAGCGGTTGCGGGGCTGACCGTCGGGCACGAAGACGTAGCCGTAGCCCCAGACCGTCTGGATGTAGCGCGGCCGGCTGGGATCGGGCTCCACCAGCCGCCTCACCCGTGACACCTGCACATCCATGCTGCGGGTGTCGGTGTCGCTGGCGGGACCCCGGGCCAGCTCGATCAGCCGCTCCCGCGACAGGGGGCGGTGGGGGTGCTGCACGAAGGCGGCCAGCAGGCTGAATTCACCGCTGGTGATCGTCACCGCCTGATTCTCCCGCTCCAGAGTGCGGGCCGAGAGATCCAGCACGTTGTTGCCGAAGGTCACCACCTCACCATCGGCAAGTGGGGTGCCGGCCGGCAGGCTGCCGCGGCGGCGCAGTACCGCTTCGATCCTGGCCATCAGCTCCCGGGGCAGGAACGGCTTGGCCAGGTAGTCGTCGGCGCCCTGCTCCAGGCCGATGATCCGGTCCACCGCTTCGCCGCGGGCGGTGAGCATCACCACAGGCAAGTCATCGCTGGCATCGCGCAGGCGCCGCAGCAGGGTGAGGCCGTCGTCGCCGGGCAGCATCAGATCGAGCACCACCAGATCAGGGCGCTGGAACTCCAGGCGGGCCATCAGCTGGCGGCCATCGGTGAGGCAGCGCACCTCGTAGCCCTGATCCGTGAGGTAGGTGCCCAGCAACTGGCGCAATTCGGGGTCGTCATCGACCACCCAGATGGTGTGGGTTCGGCTCAAGGCGGTGGCCGCAGCTGGCCCGACTGTATGGAGCGGAACCCCAAGCGCCCAGGGGCGCCCAGACAGCGCGCCTTGCCAAAGGTGACTGCGACGCCCTGCAGACAACTCCGGTCATGGCTTGGCCGCAGCGGCGGCGGCCCCAGGGGCTGACCAGGCCTGCCTCTCTCCATAAGGTGAACTCCATGGCGCCCCCCACCAGCCCCACAACCAACTTCAACCCGGCGGCCGGCCGTGGCCGGCTGGGGATTGGCCTGGGGCTGGCGGTGGCTTCGTTGGTGCTGTGCCAGGCGCTGCCAGGTCACGCCGAGGAAACCCGATCGCTGCAGCTGTATCACCAGCGGATGCAGATCTGGTTTGAGCGGCTGGACCGCAATCGCGACGGCAGGCTGACTCCCCAGGAAAGCCGAGGTCAGCCCTATCTGGAAACCAATTTTCAGCGGCTGGATCAGCAGGGCCGGGGCTACCTGCTGCCCAGCGACCTCGCCCCCCGCCAGAAGGCCTTCCTGGGGGTGCGGTTGCGCACGGTGTTCGCCCAGGCCGACCGCAACGGCGACGGCCAGCTCAGCCGCCAGGAGGCCCGGTCGTTCCCCTGGCTGAACCGACGATTCCTGGAGATCGACCTCAATCGCGATGGCGCTGTCACCCTTGAGGAGCTCTGGGACTCTCGGCGCTCACTGGCTCCTAGGCCCTGATCTGATCTGATCTGATCGCAGCAAGGCTCAGCGGAGCTCAGCGCTCGGGACGATCCGGGGGCCGGATGCGCACCACCGACCACACCAATCTCGCCAGACCCGCCGGCAGCGCCAGCAGCCCACCCAGCCCAGGCATCGCCAGGCGCAGCAGGCGATACACCCCATTGACCAGCAACAGCAGCGCCCCGACCGTCAGACCGAGCAGCAGCAGCAACGCGAGGGCCTGCAGCACCCCCAGCAGCAGCGTGATCAGCCCTTGGCCGATCTGGCTCAGCCCGCTGATCAGGGCGCTGATCACCTTGCTGAGCACCAGCAGCGAATCCAATCGACTGGGGAGCTGCAGCAGCAGCACCAGCACCCCGAGTCCGGCCGCCCCGTTGAGCAGAGAGATCCCCCCCTCGCGCCAGGGGGCTCCACCCCGCCGCTGGCGCGAGAACACCTGGCGGGGCATCCGGCTCTTGCGGCCGGGATCCGGCAGGTGGGGTTTCATGCCGGCGCCTCTCAATCGAGCGTGTAGCCAGCCCCGCGCATCCAGCGCTCGAATTCCAGCAGCACCAGTTCATTGGGACAATCCACCAGGCTGAGGCCCGCCACGGTGCAGTCTCCCTGGCCGCCGTGGTGGAGCGAGAGGTGAAAGTCCTTGCCGCTGAGGCCACAGACCTCAGGATCGCTGCGCACCACCACATCGAGGGAGGCCCCCAGCCGATTCACCCGGCGGCGCAGTTCTGACCAGCTGGTCGTCATGGCTTGGTGGTCATGGGTTGGCTCCCTTAGCGAGGTGGGGTGAGAGGGGAGGTGGGGCTGGCCGGGGGACTGGCGGCCGGGCTGGCCGTGCGCCGCGGCAGGGGCACCATCAGACCGATGGCGGCGGTGATCGCCAGGGCCACCAGACCGGCAGCAGGGGCGGTCAGGCGCTGGCGCTTGGGCACACGCTCCAGGATCTCGCGGCGCAGCAGGGGGCGATCGGGCGGAAGGGTCAGCCCCAGCTGAACACGGGGATCGAGGCGCAGCTGATCCAAGCAGCGCACCAGGTCCGCCAGCTCGGCGTCGTCGAAGCTGAGTTCCAGGGGCTGGGTGTCGGGCTGGCTGCTGTGCAGGCGCAGACGGTGGGACGGGCGGTTGCTCAGGCCAGCCCGAGGGGCGGCGATCGGCTCCATCTGCACCGGATCCGTCGCCGCCCCCACCGGACGGGGCACCGAGCTCACCAGGTGGCGCGCGTAGGGCAGCACCGCGGCCAGTAGGGCCTGGAGGTGATCGCGCTTGCCCTCCAGGGTGGGATGACCGGCCAGATCCATCTCCCAACCAGACAGGATACCGATCACCTCGGGGCCGTGGCCCGCGGAGAGATCCGGCAGCCCGTCAATGCGCAGGCGGCAGCTGGTCTGCTCAAAGCGGTAACTGAGTTTCATGCCGCAGCATCCATCAAGCTGGCCTTGAGACGATCGAAGCCGCCTCGGCCGGTGCCGAAGGCCAGCCCCTTTACCAGCTGACGCTGCAGCCGGGGCCCGTCCTGGGGATCCAGCAACTTCTGCACTCCGCCGCGACGGGGGTTGAGGCGCTCCCTCACTAGCTCATCAAGGCGGGTGCGGAACAGCTGCCAGCGCTGCTGGGTGGCCGCTTCGGGTTCCGAGGCCGAGAGCAGCTGCCGCAACATCGGGTAGAGGCGCTCCGCCATGGCGCAGAGCAGGCTGATCAGGGCGTCGGTTTCAGCTTCGCTGAGTTCGCCTCGGCGGCAGGCCAGCCGCAGGGGGTTGTAGCAGCGACGCTTCCACAGCTCCACCCGGTTGGGGAACAACGAGCCGAAGCCCAGCTGGCTGGCCATCCAGACCATGGCTTCGCCGCCGTTGAGATCGAGAGCCTCAACGCTGAGCAGCATCAGGTCGAGGCGCTCCAGACCCCGGCGCGAGAGCCGGGCGGAAGGCCGTGGCGGTGGAAGCTGCTCCACAGCGGCTGCCGCGGTGGGAGCGGTGATCGTGACGTCGGCCATGCCTGCGATGATGCCAGCGCCGACGCCGATCCGTCACCCGATCGCTCTTTGATGTCCCTGAGCACCGCATCCCCCGAGCTGGGCGAGTCCATTGATCTGCGAGGACTGGTCAGGGATGTCCCCGATTTCCCCAAGCCCGGCATCCTCTTCCGCGACCTCACGCCGCTGATGCGTGATCCCCGCGGCTGGAAGCAGGTGATGCACCTGCTGGCCAGGCTTTGCGAGCAGCTGCGCCCGGATCTGATCGTGGGCATCGAATCCAGGGGCTTCATCGTGGGCACAGCCCTGGCCACGGCCGTGGAGATCGGCTTTGTGCCAGTGCGCAAGCCCGGCAAGCTGCCCGGCCAGGTGCATGCCGTGGAGTACGCCCTGGAATACGGCCACGACCGGCTCGAGATCCAGCACGACGCCCTCGCGGGCGGCCCGCGGGTGTTGATCATCGACGACCTGCTGGCCACCGGCGGCACCGCCGCGGCCTGCGCCCAGCTGGTGAACGAAGCCGGTGGCGACCTCTGTGGCTACGGCTTCGTGGCCGAGCTGGCGGGCCTGGGCGGGCGGGCGCGCCTGCCGGGTGAGCATCCGGTGGAATCCCTGATCATTTACGACTGACATCTGCGACTGAGCAAGGGCGCCTGCTCAGGTCTGCTGGTCCTGCCAGGCCAGCACCTGATCGAACTGATCCAGGCTGATCAGCCCGAAGCGCCAGAGGATCACCGGCAGCGGGGCCTGCTCCTGGTCGGCCTGGCGGATGCCCAGTGCCAGGGCGCTCTCGCTCAGACCCTGCTCATAGCGCAGGTAGCGCACCAGGGCGGAGGAGGGAATCGGCTGGGGGGAGGTGCTGATCACCATCGGATCACCCGAGAACTCACTCTGACCAGCGGGCCGCCAGACGGCAAGGGCCCAGGGTCATGGCCTTGAGGCTGAGGTGCCGCAAGGATCCGGAGCGACGCATCAGATCGAGCGCCAGGCGGCGGCCCTTCAGCAGCAGCGGCTGCCGGTTGGAGAAGACGCGCACCAGCACATCGGTGAACAGCAGGGTGAGCAGCACATCAGCCCAGCGGCGGCGGCCGTAGGCGCCGGCCACCGCGGCAGGGGACAGCTCGCCAGAGGCCGCCCGCAGGGCCTGCCGCTGCAGTTCCTCCACATCCCGCCAGCACAGATTCATCCCCTGCCCGCCCACCGGATGGCAACGGTGAGCCGCCTCGCCCACCAGGGCCAGGGAGCCGCGGTGGAAGCGGCGGGCGAGCTCGAGGGCCACCGGAAAGACCCGGGGCCGCTCCAGCAGCGAGTCGGGTTGCAGGCTGTCTGGCAGGGCGGCGGCCAGGGCATCGAGGAAGGCCACGGGATCAAGGGCCTCCAGCCGGCGCAGGCGCTCGGCCGGGGCACTCCAGACCAGCTGGGCGGTGCCGTCGCCCAGAGGAAGCACAGCGAAGGGGCCTTCACGGCGAAAAAGCTCCCAGGCCTGATCGGGAGCCGAGCCGCGCAGGCGCACCTGGGCGGTGAGACAGCCCTGGCCATAGGGCAGGCGCCAGCGCCGGATTCCAGCCGTCTGCCGGGTGGGCGAGGCGCTGCCATCGGCGGCCACCACCAGATCCGCTGGACCAGAGCTGCGATCCGCCTCAGCCCCCAGGCTCAGGCGGATGGTGTCGTGGGCCTCGAGCTGCTCCAGCAGCCCTTGCATCAGCGGACCGTGCTGAAGGATCCAGCCCACTGCCGCAGCCCCATCGGCGCGGGAAGCGCCGGACCCCACCTCGGCCAAACCGAAGCCAATGACTCGCCCCGCCTCCAGATCACAGAGCCGCAGTGAGCGAAAGGGTACCGCCGTCGCCTGCAACCGCTCCCACAGGCCTAGGCGCTGAAGAAACAGTCGACTGGAGTGGCTGAGGGCATAGGCGCGGCGGCGAGCCTGCAACTGAGGGCCACTGAGGGGATCGATCAGCTGCACCCGCCAGCCCGCCTGCGCCAGGGCCAGGGCCGCCAGGGCACCGGTGGGGCCGCCGCCGAGCACACGGGCCCGGAGCAAGGGCAGGCGATCAGCGCTCATGGACACGTCGGGTGCGGCCAGCACAAAGCCGCAACAGAAAGTCTGCTGCGGCCAGTGGTGGAGTGCGGTGGAGGATGGGCCGCCAGGGCTCAGCCGATGCCGAGCAGACCGCGGGTGAAGGCTTCGCCGCCCAAGGCGAATTCGGTGGCCAGGAGGGCAATGAAGCCGAGCATGGCCATGCGGCCGTTGAGCTTCTCGGCGCGCTCGTGGAATCCCCAGCCGCTCTCGGGGCTCACCACTTCCATGCGCGGCTCAGTGGCGAAGGCATTCAGACGGCCCCCGTCTTCGGTCGTGACGGTGGCGCCGCGAATGGTGGCGCGCTCGCTGGCTCTGGTGGGGGCAGTGCTGGTGGGAGCGGTGGCGGTGGCTTGGGCCATGGGGTCTCCGTGTCAATGAAGTTATTGTAACACATTGTTGCGGAACGTAAACGGATTCCCCTGGTTTTCAGCGCAGCCGCCTCAGGCACAGCTCCTCAAAGGCCGGCCTCAGCAGGTAGGGGTACTCGCCCACCCAGGCCTTCAGCTGCGGGATCCAGGCGTCGCTCATGGCATCGATGCGAGAGAAATCGGGACGCTCGCTCAGCACCAGGCCGCGCACGACCATGCCGCGGCGGATCGTCTTGTGCTTCTTCTCCATCGGGAAACGCACCGAACCCAGGTAGCCGTCGTCGTCTTCCAGCTCCAGCGAAAGCCAGGTCCGCCGGTTCTCCACCAGCTCCAGCCGGCCGCGCTGATCCGCCTGCTCATTGCGCTGCTCCACCAGCTCCTTGGTGAACAGGTCCCCCACCCGCGCCTCGTAGAGCGCCGCCTTGGGGTAGCGGCGCAGGGTGGCGTTCTTGCGGCCCGCCTCCAGGATCGGGCCCCAGAGCACGTAAAGCAGCAGTACAAAGCCCGCCACCAGCCAGATCGAGCCGAAGCGATAGGAGAACTGGCTCTGGGCGATCAGCAGCGAGATCACCCCGCCGATCACGGAAATCAGCACCCGCTGCAGAATTTTCTGGGGGTTGCCGCTGCAGAAACTGAACTGGGGTCCGCTGGCCACTGCCGGAATCAGCCGCTGCAGTTCACCGGGCTTCAGAGGGATGATCATGGCGTCAGAGCAGGCGCTCCAGCCCGTAGACAAGGCCCTGCAGCTGACGCACCCGGCGCACGGTCAGCAGCACACCAGGCATGTAAGCGGAACGCTCGATCGTGTCATGGCGCAGGGTGTAGGTCTCGCCGGGGGCACCGAACATCACCTCCTGGTGGGCCACCAGCCCCGGCAACCGCAGGGAGTGCAGACGGAGGCCGCTCTCCCGCTGGCCACCTCGGCAGCCCGCCAGTGTCTCGTGCTCCTCCACCTGGGGCGCATTGAAGGATTTGCCCAGCTCCTCGATCAGCTCGGCGGTCTTGAGGCAGGTGCCGCTGGGGGCATCGGCCTTGCGGTTGTGGTGGAGCTCGGTGAGCTCGGCGAAGTCGTAGAAGCGGGCGGCGGCGGCGGCTGCTTGCTGCAGCAGCACCATGCCCACAGAGAAGTTGGGGATCACGGCACCGCCGATGCCGGCCTTCTCGGCGAACACCGCCAGCTCCCCCAGTTGCCTGGGGCTCAGTCCCGTGGTGCCGATCACCGGATGCACGCCGTAGGCAATGGCGGCGCGGGTGTGCTCATGGACCACCGAGGGGTGGGTGAAATCCACCAGCACCGCGCCGGCCCCGGGGCCATCGCCCCGCACCGCCTGGCTGGCCTGGCAGAGACAGCCCTCGAAATCAGCGGTGATCGCCACCTCCAGTTCCCCCAGGCCCAGCTCCAGACCCACGTCGGCCCCCTCCTTATCGGGGGTGGTGTCGATGGCGCCGAGCAGGTGGCAATCCGCCGCCGCCAGCACCGCCTGAACCACCTCGGCCCCCATGCGACCGAGGGCGCCGGCCACCACCACCGGGATCGAGCCAGGAGACGCGTCGCTGGGGGTCATGGGCCGGGCATGGCTGCTGCGTGGGGGGAGCCTATGGCCTCGATTCCGGCGCCGGCGGCGCTCCTGTAACGCCTTGGGGGGCAAAGTCGCGCGGCTGGAGCAGCTTTCGTAGGCTCCTTCACATTGCTCAACTCCAGCGCCGATGTTCACGCAGGTCCGCTCCGCCAACCGCCGGGTCAGTCCCGGCAACGGCGAGGCCCCAGCCGGTAGTGAGGGGAGGGCGGTGATGCGGGCGGTTTACGTGGTGCTCGAGCCCCAGTACCAGAACGCCCTCACCCAAGCGGCCACCAGCCTCAACGCCACCAACCCGGCCCTGGCGGTGGACCTGAGCGGCTACCTGATCGAGGAGTTGCGCGATCCGGAGAACTACGCCGCCTTCTGTGCCGATGTGGCCGAAGCGGATGTGTTCATCGCCTCGCTGATCTTCATCGAAGACCTGGCCCAGAAGGTGGTGGAGGCGGTGGCGCCCCACCGCGATCGGCTCAAGGCTGCGGTTGTCTTCCCCTCCATGCCGGAGGTGATGCGGCTCAACAAGCTGGGCACCTTCTCGATGGCCCAGCTAGGCCAGAGCAAGAGCGCCATCGCCAGCTTCATGAAGAAGCGCAAGGAGGCCAACGGCGCCGGCTTCCAGGACGCGATGTTGAAACTGCTCAACACCCTGCCGACGGTCCTCAAGTATCTGCCGGTGGAGAAGGCGCAGGACGCCCGCTCCTTCATGCTCAGCTTCCAGTACTGGCTGGGGGGAACGCCGGACAACCTGCGCAACCTGCTGTTGATGCTGGCCGATAAATACGTGTTCCCCCGGGGTGACAGCGGGCGCCCCGCCCTGGAGGTGGCTGAGCCGGTGGTGTTCCCGGATCTGGGCCTCTGGCACCCCCTGGCGCCGGGGATGTTCGAAGACCTCAAGGAATACCTGAACTGGAACGCCAGCCGCGCCGACCTGAGCGAGAAGGCCAAGGGCGGTCCGGTGATCGGCCTGGTGCTGCAGCGCAGCCACATCGTCACCGGTGATGAGGCCCATTACGTGGCCGTGATCCAGGAACTGGAATACCGCGGCGCCACGGTGATTCCCGTGTTCTGCGGCGGGCTCGATTTCTCCAAGCCCGTGAAGGCCTTCTTCTACGACCCGCTTGATCCCGACCAGCCGATCGTGGACGGGGTGGTAAGCCTCACCGGCTTTGCCTTGATCGGCGGCCCGGCCCGCCAGGACCACCCCCGAGCCATCGAGGCGCTCTCGAAGCTGAACCGCCCCTACATGGTGGCCCTGCCGCTGGTGTTCCAGACCACCCAGGAGTGGGAGGAGAGCGATCTGGGTCTGCACCCCGTACAGGTGGCTCTGCAGATCGCCATCCCCGAACTTGATGGCGCCATCGAGCCGATCGTGCTCAGTGGCCGCGACGACGCCACCGGCAAGGCCCACACCCTGCAGGACCGGGTGGAGGCCATCGCCGAGCGGGTGATCCGCTGGGCCTCCCTGCGCACCAAGCCCCGCCTCGACAAGAAGCTGGCGATCACGGTGTTCAGCTTCCCGCCCGACAAGGGCAACGTGGGCACCGCCGCCTACCTCGATGTGTTCGGCTCCATCCACAGAGTGCTGGAGGAGATGAAGCGCAAGGGCTACGACGTGCAGAACCTGCCGCCGGATTCCAAAGCGCTGATGGAAGCGGTGATCAACGATCCCGAGGCCCTTCAGGGTGCACCGGAGCTGGCGATCGCCCACCGCATGAGCGTCGAGGAGTATGAGCGGCTCACCCCCTATTCCGAGCGGCTCGAAGAGAACTGGGGCAAGCCCCCCGGCAACCTCAACAGCGATGGCACCAACCTGCTGATCTACGGCCGCCACTTCGGCAATGTGTTTGTGGGCGTGCAGCCCACCTTCGGTTATGAGGGCGATCCGATGCGGCTGCTCTATTCCCGCAGCGCCAGCCCCCACCACGGTTTCGCCGCCTATTACACCTACCTCGAGAAGGTCTGGGGCGCCGACGCGGTGCTGCATTTCGGCACCCACGGCTCGCTGGAATTCATGCCCGGCAAACAGATGGGCATGAGCGAAACCTGCTACCCGGATTCGCTGATCGGCGCCCTGCCGAATCTCTATTACTACGCGGCCAACAACCCCTCGGAGGCCACGATCGCCAAGCGGCGGGGCTATGCCGCCACCATCAGCTACCTCACCCCGCCGGCCGAGAATGCCGGGCTCTACCGGGGCCTGAAGGAACTGGGTGAGCTGGTGGGCTCCTACCAGCAGCTGCGTGAGAGCAGCCGCGGCGTCCAGATCGTCAACGCGATTGTGGAAACGGCCCGCCAGTGCAACCTCGACAAGGACGTGGTCCTGCCGGAGGTGGATGCCAGCGAGCTCGACCTCGACGGCCGCGACGGCGTGGTGGGGGCGCTTTACAGCCAGCTGATGGAGATCGAGAGCCGGCTGCTGCCCTGCGGCCTGCACACGATCGGCAAGCCTCCCACCGCCGAGGAGGCGATCGCCACCCTGGTGAACATCGCCGCCCTGGAGCGGGAGGAGGAGGGCTACCGCAGCCTGCCGGCTCTGCTGGCCGAGAGCATCGGCCGCACGATCGATGCGGTGTACCGCGGCAACGACGCCGGCGTGCTGGTGGATGTGGAGCTCAACCAACGGATCACCGAGGCCTGCCGCGCCGCAGTGTCGTCGATGGTGCGGGCGGTCACCGGCAGCGATGGCCGGGTGGATCTCAAGGGCCGCTTCGGCTGGTTCTTCGCCCTGCTGGAGCGCTTCGGCTATGAGCGCCCCAGCCCCTGGCTGAGCTCCTGCCGCAGCTCCGGCTTTGCCGCCGTGGATCCGGCCGAGCTCGACAAGCTGTTCGGCTACCTGCGCTTCTGCCTGGAGCAGATCTGCGCCGACATGGAGATGGAGAGCCTGCTGCGGGCCCTTGATGGCGAATACGTGATCCCCGGCCCCGGCGGTGATCCGATCCGCAACCCGGGCGTGCTGCCCAGCGGCAAGAACATCCACGCCCTCGATCCCCAGGCGATTCCCACCCGCGCCGCCATTGCGGCGGCCAAGGTGGTGGTCGACCGGTTGATCGAGCGCCAGAAGGCCGAGCAGGGCACCTGGCCCGAAACGATCGCCTGCGTGCTCTGGGGCACCGACAACATCAAAACCTACGGCGAATCCCTCGCCCAGATCCTCTGGTTCATCGGTGTGCGTCCCGTGCCCGATTCGCTTGGTCGGGTCAACAAGCTGGAGCTTCTTTCCCTGGAGGAGCTGGGGCGCCCCCGCATCGACGTGGTGGTGAACTGCAGCGGTGTGTTCCGCGATCTGTTCATCAACCAGATGGGTCTGATCGATCAGGGAGTGAAGATGGCCGCTGAGGCCGATGAGCCCCTGGAGCTGAACTTCGTGCGCAAGCACTCCCAGGAGCAGGCGGCGGCGCAGGGCATCAGCCTGCGTGAGGCGGCCACCCGGGTGTTCTCCAATGCCAGCGGAAGCTATTCCTCAAATGTGAACCTGGCAGTGGAGAACAGCACCTGGGAGGAGGAAGGAGAACTGCAGGAGATGTACCTCTCGCGCAAAACCTTCGCCTTCAACGCCGACAACCCCGGTGAGATGAACCAGAACCGCGAGGTGTTCGAATCGGCGATGAAAACCGCCGATGTCACCTTCCAGAACCTGGATTCCGCTGAGATCTCGCTCACCGATGTGAGCCACTACTTCGACTCCGACCCCACCAAGCTGATTGCCGGCCTGCGCGATGACGGCAAAGCCCCCACCAGCTACATCGCCGACACCACCACCGCCAACGCCCAGGTGCGGAGCCTGAGCGAAACGATTCGGCTGGATTCACGCACCAAGCTGCTCAATCCCAAGTGGTACGAGGGCATGCTCGATTCCGGCTATGAGGGCGTTCGTGAGGTGGCCAAACGTCTCAACTTCACCCTGGGCTGGAGCGCCACCAGCGGCGCCGTCGATAACTTCGTGTACGAGGAGGCCAACGACACCTTCATCAACGATGAGGAGATGCGCAAGCGGCTGATGGAGCTCAACCCCCACAGCTTCCGCCGCATCGTCGGCACCCTGCTGGAAGTGAATGGCCGCGGCTACTGGGACACCAGCGAGGAAAACATCGCCCAGCTCCAGGAGATCTACCAGGAGATCGAAGACCGGATCGAGGGCGTCACCGCCCCCTGAGGGGCTACATCCAGTCGATCAGGGGCCCCGCCGGCACCACGCCGGAGGGGTTGATGCTGGGGTGGCTCTGGTAGTAGTGCCCCTTGATGTGCTGCATGTTCACGGTCTCGGCCACCCCCGGGACGCCGTAGAGCTCCCGCACATAGCGGCTGAGGTTGGGATAATCGGCGATGCGGCGCAGGTTGCACTTGAAGTGGCCCACATAGACCGGATCAAAGCGCAACAGGGTGGTGAACAGCCGCCAGTCGGCTTCGGTGAGCCGGTTGCCCAGCAGGTAAGGTTGATCCGCCAGCCGCAGCTCCAGCACATCAAGGCTGGTGAACAGCGGTTGGATGGCCTCGTCGTAGGCCTCCTGGCTAGTGGCGAAACCGCAGCGGTAAACGCCGTTGTTCACCGTGTCGTAGATGCGCTGGTTGATCCGATCAATCTCCTCCCAGAGGTCCTTGGGGTAGTAGTCGCCGGGAGCGGCGCCAAGGCCATCAAAGGCACTGTTGAACATGCGGATAATCTCCGAGGATTCGTTGTTCACGATCTGCCCAGTCGCCCTGTCCCACAGCACCGGCACCGTCACCCGGCCGCTGTAGTGCGGATCGGTGCCCGTATAGACCTCGTGCAGCACCTGAGCGTGGTGAATCGGGTCGGTGATCACGCCATCGCCCGGCTGGAAGGTCCAGCCCTGCTCGCCCATGTACCAGTGCACCACGGAGAGCGACACCATCCGGGCCAGCCCCTTGATGCTGCGGAAGATGGCGGTGCGATGGGCCCAGGGGCAGGCATGGGAAATGTAGAGGTGATAGCGATCCGCTTCGGCGGCAAATCCGCCGTCGCCGCTGGGGCCGGGCCGGCCATCCGGTGTGATCCAGTGGCGGAACTGCGAGCTGGAGCGGATGAAGCGGCCGCCGTTGCTGCTGGTGTCGTACCACTGGTCGTGCCAGACCCCATCAATCAGCAATCCCACGCCTGCACTCCAACGGCGCCCACCGTAACCAGAGAGGGCATGGGAAGGTGATCAACATCTCGTCGATCGGGGCCTTCATTGGCAGCCCAGGACTGGGCGTCTATGCCGCCTCCAAAGCAGCCCTCAGCCAACTCACCAGAACCATGTCCGTTGAATGGGGGCCCTCCAATATTCAGGTGAATGCTCTCTGCCCCACGGTGACTCTGACCCAGATTGGCCATGACACCTGGGATGATCCTGCGATGGCAGAGGCCAGAAAAAACAAGGAAAAAAGAATTCCACTGCAGCGCTTTGGGGAGCCCAGAGAAGTGGCCAATGTGGCCCTGTTTCTGGCCAGTGCAGCCTCCTATTTCATCCAGGACGTTTCGCTCTCTTTGGATGGCGGCATGATCATTGCACCCTAATCAACACAGCAGTTTGCCTCCAATCCTGGAGCGGGTCTGCCGCTACGGATTGTGTTGGGAATCGGTTCACGGCGGCGCTGCTGCATACGGTCGAGATGGGTGACTCCAGCCCCCGTCGCTTGCCCGGAGACCATCGATGACCGCCATCAGCCAGTGCCCGTTCGCGAGCCGCTCCGGTTCGCCCACCAGCGCCGGGGATCAGTCGAACCGCCACTGGTGGCCCCACCAGCTCAACCTGGCCATCCTTCACCAGCACGCGCCGTCCGCCAATCCGCTCGGGGCCAGTTTCAACTACGCCGAGGCCTTCAACAAGCTGGATTTCGCCGCCGTGAAGCGGGATCTCCATGCCCTGATGACCGACTCCCAGGACTGGTGGCCGGCCGACTGGGGCCACTACGGCGGTCTGTTCATCCGCATGGCCTGGCACAGCGCCGGCACCTACCGCACCGGTGATGGCCGTGGCGGCGGTGGCACCGGCAACCAGCGCTTTGCGCCGATCAACAGCTGGCCCGACAACGGCAACCTCGACAAGGCGCGGCGGCTGCTCTGGCCGATCAAGCAGACCTACGGCAACCGCCTCTCCTGGGCCGATCTGATCATCCTGGCTGGCAACTGCGCCCTCGAATCGATGGGCTTCCCCACCTTCGGCTTCGGCGGCGGCCGCGTCGACATCTGGCAACCGGAGGAGGACATCTACTGGGGCCAGGAGACCACCTGGCTCGGCGATGAGCGCTACAGCGGCGAGCGCGAGCTGGAGAGTCCCCTCGCAGCGGTGCAGATGGGGCTGATCTACGTGAACCCCGAAGGCCCCAATGGCGTTCCCGACCCGGTGGCCTCCGGCCGCGATGTGCGCGAAACCTTCGCGCGCATGGCCATGAACGACGAGGAGACGGTGGCCCTGGTGGCCGGCGGTCACACCTTCGGCAAGGCCCATGGGGCCGGCAGTCCGGAGCTGGTCGGGCCCGCTCCGGAGGGCGCCTCGCTGGAAGAACAGGGACTGGGCTGGGGCAACCGCTTCGGCAGCGGCAAGGGCGGCGATGCCACCACCAGCGGCATCGAGGGCGCCTGGAAGCCCAACCCCACCACCTGGGACCGGGGCTACTTCGAGATGCTCTTCGGCTACGAGTGGGAGCTGGAGAAAAGCCCCGCCGGAGCCTGGCAGTGGCGAGCCAAGGATGTGCGCGAGGAGCACCTGATACCCGACGCCCACGACCCCAGCCAGCGCCATCGGCCAATGATGACCACCGCCGATCTGTCGTTGCGCTTCGATCCGATCTACGAGCCGATCGCCCGCCGCTTCCACCAGGATCAGCCGGCCTTCGCCGACGCCTTCGCCCGCGCCTGGTTCAAGCTCACCCACCGCGACATGGGCCCGAAGGCGCTCTATCTCGGCCCCGAAGTGCCCGCCGAAGACCTCATCTGGCAGGACCCGATTCCTCCGGTGGATCATCCCCTGATCGGCGCCGCCGCCATCGCCGAGCTCAAGGAGCGGGTGCTGGCCTCCGGGCTCACGGTGCCTGAGCTGGTGGCCACCGCCTGGGCCTCAGCCTCCACCTATCGCGGCTCCGACAAGCGCGGCGGGGCCAATGGTGCCCGCCTGCGCCTGGCGCCCCAGAATGGCTGGGAGGTGAACGGGCCCGAGCAGCTGGCGCGGGTGCTGGCGGTGCTGGAGGAGATCCAGCGGGGCTTCAACGCCGTCCAGACCGATGGCACCCGGGTGTCGCTGGCGGATCTGATCGTGCTGGCGGGCGGGGCAGCGGTGGAAGCCGCGGCCGCCGCCGGCGGCCATCGGCTGGAGGTGCCGTTCAGAGCGGGCCGCAGCGATGCCTCCCAGGAGCAGACCGATGGGGAGTCGTTTGCGGTGCTGGAGCCCCAGGCCGATGGCTTCCGCAACTACCAGAAGCGGGCCTTCAAAGTGCGGGCGGAGGAACTGCTGCTCGACCGGGCCCAGCTGCTCGGCCTGAGCGCACCGGAGATGACGGTGCTGGTGGGGGGGCTGCGGGTGCTCGGTGCCAATGCGGCCGGCTCAGGCGATGGGGTGTTCACCCACCGCGTGGGCACCCTCAGCACCGACTTCTTCGTGAATCTTCTGGACATGGGAACGGTGTGGACCCCCGGCGCCCAGAACGCCGAGAGCTTTGAGGGGCGCGACCGCCACAGCGGCGCCCTGCGCTGGCGTGGCAGCCGCGTGGACCTGGTGTTCGGCTCCAACTCCCAGCTGCGGGCCCTGGCGGAGGTGTACGCCCAGAACGACGGCCCGGCCAAGTTCGTGGTCGATTTCGCGGCGGCCTGGAGCAAGGTGATGGCCCTCGATCTCGTCCCTGACGCCTCCCACGGCTCCAGCCCCAGCTGAAGCACCCCCCCTAGGAGGGGCGGACGATGGCGTCCAGCATCCGGGCGGTCTGCGCGATCGGACCCACATCGTGCACCCGCAGCACATCGGCGCCCTGGGTGATCGCCTGGGCGCAGACCGCCGCCGTGCCCCACAGCCGGGCGCGGGGCCGGGGTTCATCCAGCACCGCGCCGATGAAGCGTTTGCGCGAAGGGCCCACCAGCAGGGGGAACCCGTCGCGGCGCAGCTCGGCGAGCCCTCGCAGCAGGGCGAGGTTGTGCTCGGTGGTCTTGGCGAAGCCCAGCCCCGGATCCCAGATCAGCTGATCAGTCCGAACGCCCGCCGCCAGGGCGTTGTCGGTGGCACGCAGCAACTCCTGGCGCACCTCGGCCACCACATCGCTGTAATGCGCCAGCCCATCCATGCTGCCGCTGTCGCCGCGGCTGTGCATCAGCACATAGGGGCAGCCATGCTCCGCCACCACCGCCAGGATCTCGGGATCGCGCCGGCCGCCGCTAACATCATTGATCCAGTGGGCTCCGGCCGCCAGGGCAGCGGCGGCCACCGGGGCCCGGAAGGTGTCGATCGAGAGCAGCGGGCCGCCTGGCAGGGCGTCGGCCGAATTCACGCAGCTGCTCTCGGCGCAGGCCGTGCGGATCAGCTCCAGGGCCGGCAACAGCCGCTGCAGCTCCTGCTCGGCGCTGATCACAGCCGCCCCCGGCCTGGTGCTCTGGCCACCGAGATCCAGCAGATCCGCCCCCTGGGCCAGCATCGCCCGGGCCTGAGCCAGGGCGGCGGCGGGCCGATCAAAGCGGCCGCCATCACTGAAGGAATCAGGGGTGAGGTTGATCACCCCCATCACGTAGGTGCGGGAGCCCCAGGGCAGGGCGGCCCCTGGCTCCGTCGATGCTCTGCTGGAGGCCATCGTCGGCGCTGCCGTTGGCGCTATCCATCCTCAGCCCCCGCCACCCGGGCCTGGGCTCCATGGGAAACTGAGCAGGTCGCTGGCCCCACGGGCCGATGGCAGGCCCCTGGAGGGGTGGTCGAGTGGTTGATGGCTCCGGTCTTGAAAACCGGCGAAGGGAAACCTTCCGCGGGTTCGAATCCCGCCCCCTCCGTTGATAACTCAGGAAAACCTGAAACGCAGGGATGCCGCCAAGGGAAGGGAAGCAGGGAAATTCTATAGGAAAACTTCCCTCGGAAAAGGACTAAATGGCATTAGATGAACTTATTGCTAGGACCAATCGCAGGTCATAGCTGCAGCCCTGGGGAGGTTCATATGTTGTTGAGTTCAGCCAAAGGAGCCGAGACACTTGACCCTCCGTCCCTTGAGTTCCTTGGCCCATGACGGACAGGAGCAGCAAAATAGCCGGCCATGCCAAAGCGCATGTCGTTAAAAGCTTTTAAGTCAGAAAGGTGTCAGCAACAGCGCCTTTCCACTCCTATATCCTAGCGCCCCTCAGCGCTGAGGGCTATGCCTATAGAAATCATTGACGATTCAGGTATCAATCAGCTTCACGGCACATATGGAGAGGAGGAACGGCACGAAATCAGTATGTCGCCATTCCCCCTGGCCAACGGCAGCAAGTTTCGCCCCGCTACATGTTGCTTCTATACCAACTAAGCCAAATTTCGATACTTTGCTGTAGGCTGAGCCCAGTACTCGATTACGCATTTGCAGCCGAGAACTTGAGTAGCTGCATCCTGCAGAAGCTTGGAGTGGTCCCTAAGCATGCCTCACCATTATTCCGATATTTGAAGCAATAGCTTTGTTGGGTCGCCATCGGCTCCATAGAGAATAGTGACGAGTTTTGCTTGGTCCTTAAAGAGAAGCCGGGTGCTGGTGAGCGGGAGCGCCTCAAGCACAGAGGCCCAGGTTTCTTGAATTGTCATCGTTGATTGCTCCTGTAATTCCGACGCCTGGCATCCCTGCCCTGCTCTACAGCTTTGACCAAAGTCACACCAGTCATGACGCGGTGGGCTTCAATCAATACATTGGCGCCCATTACCAGGACACCAAGGAATACGTTGTCAGCGCACCAGTCGCTTGCTTCTATGTCACTGGCAAGGTTTTGTTCCCATTCGTGTTGGAGTTTGACGGTTGAAATGCTCATGGAGATGATGCATGAAAGCCGGGTGGAGTGGTAAGCGCCACTCAGCGGCATCGAGCCACCTTCGCCCTTCAAGTATATCACGGGCCAAGGAAACGACAAGGCCTATCTGATTTGATTCTGTTTTCTTAGCTTAAGTATGTTACGGTATTCGTTTAGCACGGTGCTTCCTATTTTGCCTGTTTCGTTATAGAATACGGACAACCCTTCCGGCTTGGGGCAGCGCCTCCAAATCTCTACGCCGAAAGCACAGAAAAAGCTCCCTTGTGGGGAGCCGTTTCTAGCCGACCGAAGCCAGCCTGTATCGCTACACAGGATTCTAGCTTGTTGTCGGGGAAAGGAGAGCCCACTTCACGACCATTCCCCCATGGAATCCGCATCCGCACTAAGCGGCGGCAGGGTCGGGCTCACGCCTCATCTAGCCGCACTCAGTCGTTTTGATCTTGTACCGGTCAACGGCTACAAAGTTCCAGTCCACCCAAACCCGGCAGAACCGGCGGTGGGATGGCAATACAGATATTACAACCCTGAGTAGATTGCCGAAATATATCGGCACATGTCAGGGCAGTAGGCCTACATTGCGAGCGTAAAAACCTCTATGTAGTTGATCTGGACGGAAAGGCCGCCGTTGATCATGTAAAGGAAAAGGGCTGTGATCCCCTAGGACCTGATATTGGCTGGAGGATTTATCGGGTTGATGATGAAGGCACCTCCGTGGTTTATCGGTGGAAGATTCCATTCATCCTCACGCCAGAGCAGCAAGACCTCCTAGGTAGGACCAAATTCAGCCTCGTATTGATTCCTGCCGACAAGGAAAAGGGAATCAAGCAGGAGGCCGTTGAATTTCTCGGCCATCACTGCCAAGCCGTTGCCCTCGGCGTTCATCCCGAAGGCGGCGGCTATCGCTGGTCCGGCCATCCCGATCGAATCGCCACATTGCCCGACAACTGGTTCCAGATGCTCGTTGAAGCCAAGGCCAAGGTCGAGGCCAAGAAGGCCGCAAACAAGCCAGCGGGGAGGGTCACAGACGGCACTCAGAGGGAGTTGCCGTGGGAGAGCCCGAAGCCAAAGTGCTGGATATGCGGACGACCTGGCACCGGACTTAAGAGCGGTGATTGCCGTTCCGCCCGACGCAGCGATGGACGACTTGAGGTGCATTGCAGCCAAGGGCAGACCTACGCACCGCCGAAAGGCCTAAGCCCTGGTGATGTAATCAAAGGCAACGACGACCAGAAATGGGCATATGTAGGCGAGAAACCTAACGGACTAGGAGATGGTCGCCTGTTTTCAATCTTTGTTATTCACCAACCTAAAGTCATGAATACTCCTGTTCGCACTATCAATTCTGCCGTTCCTGCCCTTCACGTTGCAGAGGCCCCTGAGGAAAGGGGAATAACACTCAGTCAGCTTCTTCCTCTTGATATCGCTAATGCCCTCAAGGAAGTCACCAAACACCTACCCTATGACGAGCATGTTGTTGGAATGAACTATCTCGCTGGCATCAGCGGCCTAGTCAAGCTAGGGACGCTTATCTGCGGTAATCAAATCACCAGTTACAACGTCCCTCCCAATCTCTATATCGCAACGGTCGGGCGTTCAGGCCAGAAAAAGACACCACTTCATCAGCTAACGATCCGTAAGCCTGCTATTAACCTGCTCTCTCAGGTAGCCGATATCAACAGAGAGCTTTTTGAGGAATGGATAGCCGCCTGCAAGGACGCCAAGGAAGACGGGCGAGATAAGCCCAAACCGCCACCCAGAGTCTCCATTCATGTATCTGATTACACAGGAGAGGCGCTTAATGCCCTACTCAGTGTTCTTGAAGGAAAGAAGAGGGGTCTATTGCTTACAAGGGATGAAATCTCTGGCCTGCTTTGCTCGATGAATGCCTATCGCAAAGGTCTAGGCGCTGACGCCCAGCAGCTCCTAGAAATCTATGACGGTCACGCCAGTAATGCCATTCGCATTAGCGGTGATCGCTCCTACGAGCGCTGCCATGTGTCTATTCAAGGCAACATTCAGCCTGAGGTGTTGCGTGATCTCGTCAAAACTGGTGATCCTGATGGCAGATGGGCTCGATTCATGTTCCTTCCTATGAGGGAAATGACGTGTCCTTTGCCTACCCAGGTCAACGAAGAAACCATTGATGCTGTTCGTAGTGCTGAGACCGTCCTTCAGACCTATGCCTCCAGGGTGTTTCACCTGGAACCAGCTACCTATGAACTCGATCAGAGTGCCATTGAAGCCTTCTGTCGATACGGGCACCAGGCCCAGCCAGGGAACCTCTGATCAACTCTGGATCGGGGAATTGGGAACACTGCGATGCAATGAGTCTCGGCAGGGAAAGCCGACCCCAAGGAAGTTATTCAGAGCTTCCCTAGACGTACAGGAGGCGCCCAGCAGCGCTCATTGCGCACTGCTCGGCAAGAAAGCCGGTAAGGCTCTTCGTGTTGCTGGCCTGCTTCATATCCTCCAGGTCGTTTCTCCTGATATCCCTAGCCCGCCACGTATTTCACTTTCAACCCTCAACACTGCTATTGAAATGGTCGAGTTTCTTGATAGTTGGACCCTCAGCTTTCAAGGCGTAATTGAGGATGAGATGCAAGGCCCCCGGGTTCAGGAAAGATGTCACCCCTTTGATCCTTCCATCCGGGGGCTTGAGGACATGACCAATGCGCGGATACAGCGAGGCCGTCAAGGCTGATGTGAGGAGGCGGATGAGCCCGCCGCACAGGCAGAGCGTG
>NZ_JAGQBF010000002.1 GCF_024345495.1 Synechococcus sp. RedBA-s
CCTTGCAACAGCATGCGTCTCAGTCAATGGGGTGGGCAGGGAGCCATGGGAGCTTGGGGCTGCGAAACCAATCCAATCCCCAGTGGATCCCCAGACCCGGCTCCATCGTGAGCTGATCGGCCTCCTGCGTCAACACAGCGCCTTCTGCGACCAGCGCCACCTGGTGCTGCTGGGCTGGATGATCGCCGGGCTGGTGAGCAGTCTTCAGGGATTCGCCGTGAGCCTGGCCGGCCAGCGCCGCAGCGTCGATCCCCACTGGCAGCGGGTCCTGAGCTTTGTGCGGATCGGCCTGCAGTGGCTGCAACAGGCTGTGGTCCACGCCGGCAGAACTCTGCTGGCCTGGATACCGATCCCGCTGCGAGAGCTGGGGCCCTGCATCCCCAGTCGCGGCGTGCTGCGACGGCAGAAAGAGCCCTGGTTCACACGGATTGAGCTGCCGCCACCGCCACGCCAGTCCCAACTGCTGGCTGTCGCATGACCGTCTCGGCTGAGATGTGTCGGGCAGTCAGGCTCAGACCTGGATCAGCTCGTCCTGCGAGCAACCGTTTTCTACCCTTCGGTGGTCGTGCCAAGAGGGGGCTCCTGGCTTAGTGACTCTGAGGCAGCCGACATGATGCCGTGAGGCCCCGTGACGAGTTGAGGCACAGAACTTCCAACAGCTGGATACAATCACTGCAGTGACATCACCTGCTGATCTTGCCAGGAATACCATGACCATTCCTTCAGCGCCCAGTACAGGCGTGAGCCAGCCACGATGAAGTCATCCCAGTCATGGATCACCACACAAGCCGCCATGGCCGCAATCACCGTTGCCGCTTTAGCGCTGGCGTCTGTGCGTGATGTTCAGGCCTGCTCCCGTGTTCTCTACGAAACAGGGCGTCAGAGCTTCATCACTGGACGCACCATGGACTGGGCAGACCCCACGGCCGCTACGGCGCTCTGGGTGTTCCCGAAAGGGATGAAACGTAATGGAGGGGCGGGCTCCAAGCCGATCCAGTGGACCTCCAAGCACGGCTCACTGGCCACGTCATTCTATGACGTTGGAACAGCAGATGGAATGAATGATAAAGGATTTGTTGCCAATTTGCTCTATCTTAATGAGGCAGATTTCGGCGATGGTGCGCGATCAGGAAAACCCACCCTTTCGGTGGGAGCCTGGGCGCAGTACATGCTCGACAACTACGCCACGGTGAAAGAAGCGGTGGCTGCCATGGCCACTTCGCCCTTCGCCATCATTGCCCCGCCACTGCCCAATGGCAAGGCAGCCGGCCTTCATCTCTCCATTTCTGATGCATCGGGCGACTCGGCGATTTTTGAATACATCAAAGGCAAGCTGGTCATTCATCACGGCCCGCAATACCAGGTGATGACGAACTCGCCAACCTTTGATCAGCAGCTCGCGCTGAACGCCTACTGGGAGCAGCTCGGTGGCAACAACTTTCTTCCAGGCACGATCAGTGCTGCCGATCGCTTTGTGCGCTTGAGCTATAACCTCAAATCTTCGCCCAAGTACAAAGAACCGGAACTGGCACTGGCTTCAGTCTTTTCGCAGATGCGCGCCATGAGCGTTCCGCTTGGCATGTCGAATCCCAATAAGCCCAATATCGCCATGACCCTGTGGCGAACCGTGGCAGATCAGAAGGCCAAGATCTACTATTTCGAGTCTGTGATTTTTCCCGCCGTCTCCTGGATCGACATGAGCAAGGTTGACCTGTCTGTGGGAACAGCACCGCAGATGATCCGCATTGAGCAAGGCCAGGCGATTGCGGGTGAGATCTCTGGGATTTTCAAGCCCTCTGTACCTTTCAAATGGCTCGGTGCGAAGTGATCGGGATCTTCTCCAAAGAGGTCAAGCCACGCCTGAAACCAAGCGCCCAACATCAGCATGTCAATGCATGAACCCGTCGAACCCCGAGTTTCAAATGACCGAGAGGATTGCAGTCCCGTCTCTATCGGCTGTCACCAGGCCAACACCCCCGCCATTAGTGAGGTCTTTGGGCTTCAGGTCGAAGGCTTAGGCTTGGGCGCGGACTTGACCGCAGGCTGTACAACAGGTTTAGCCGCTGGTGGGGCTGCGGGCTTGCTGACTGCGCCGGGCTGGGCCGGAGCTTCTTTGCTGGCATTGGGAGCTGGTTTGGCATTGGCGCAGAGATTGGCCACCATCAGGTCTTCACCGCCTGTGGCTGCCGATTCGCCCAGGCTCAACGGCAGCCGCCACGACTCCCACTGGGCCTCGGCGACCTGACGACTGATGCGTAGGCTGGAGCAGAACACTGCCACATTGCCCGTGATCGGCGGATCACCGCAGCGGAACATGGTGGTGCGAACACCCTTGGCACTCAAGCGCCAGCTGGTCCAGTCGTATTTGCAGGCCCCGAAGCTGCGCCAGCGGGGGGCCTTCAGACGACGGATCTGCTCCAGCAGTTCCTTTTCTTTGGCGGTGAGGGCATCAGCCGCTTCAGGAACGAAAACCTTGGCCGGAATGTCGGCCGCTTGGGGTGCCTCTGCGGGTTGTGGCGTTTCGGCCTGGGCAGCGGCAGGGCCGCTCTTGAGGGTCATCACCGCCAGCAACACGACGCTGAGGAAGGGGCCCGCCCTGAAGCCGTGCAACGTCAGCTGAAGTGTGCTGGGGGCTCCAAGGGTCATCCGTTCGGGGCTGTGGTGCTGACAAGCCGGAGGCTGGAGGAGAACTACTTTGCTTCCTTCTTCTGCAGATACTCACGCCGCAGCAGGGTGAAGAGATAGTCGGGGGCTTTATACATGCTGGGCAGACAATTGTGGAGTGTCTCCAGGCGGCTCCAGCACACTGTGCGTTGAATTTCCTGGGAGGTTCTCTCCTCCATGATCAACATTTTCATGGCTTTGCAATAGAGGTGATAGTTCGCCTCAAGCTCGCCGACCGTCAGGGAGGCTGCTTCAGTCATGGCCATTCAGAACCGGTTTTCAAGGGGATTGGATCCTGGTCTGGATGCAGGGTCGATCAGATCATCCGTGGGCCGAGATCGATCCGGCATACAGCGGCTCACGGATACACATCAGCCTAAACCTCCGTTGGGGCTGCTGCTGGCCTGGCTTGACGAAGCTTTCGCCTTGATCTTCAGGCAGTCAGTCCATTCCCGCCTGGGAAGAATGGATTTGTGAACGCATGCAGGCAATGGTTGAAAGATATCGTCACTGGAGTGAACCACAATCAGCCCCCTTACTGAGGAGAAATACCTAGTGAGGCGTGGTTCCATCTTTTTTGGCAGACTTGGGGGCCGATCAGAACGGCCATGGATCTGAGCAACGAGCGCTGCGTACCCTGCCGCGATGGTGCCCCCATCCTCACCAGCGAGGAGCTGGACGCCCTCATGCCCAGCCTGAGCGGCTGGCAGCTGGTCGACCACCATCACCTCCACAAGCCATGGTCATTTCCTGATTTTCAATCGGCACTCGACTGGATCAACCGGGCCGGGGCGGTCTGTGAGGCGGCGGGTCACCACGCCGATTTCTCCCTGGGCTGGGGTCGGGCGGAGGCCGTGATCTTCACCCACAAGGTGGATGGCCTCACCCGGGCGGATGCGGTGCTGGCCGCCAAACTCGATGCCATCAGCGCAGTGCCACCGGCCACCCCCTACGGAGGCTATGCCGCCGCTTCGCCGGCTTCGGAGCCTGGACCGGAGACCTTGAGCTCAATGGTGTAGCTCAGCTGCGAGCCCACATCGGTGCCGCGGTAGGTGCCGGTGGTGGGAGCGGCCATCAGGTGGTCGGGCGAAGCCGCCAGGGCCACATGGCCATCGGCCACCGCCAGCCCCAGGCTGGGGTCGTAGCCCCGCCAGCCACCGCCCGGCAGGTACACCTCCGCCCAGGCGTGCAGTTCGTGCTCGCTCACCTCCGGCGGGTGATGCATCGAGTAGCCGCTGACGAAGCGTGCCGCCAGCCCCTGGCTGCGGCAGGCCATCACGTAGAGCATCGCCGTGTCACGGCAGGCCCCGGTGCGGCCCGAGAGAGTCTCCTCCGGGCTGAAGGGTTCGCCATCGAGGCGGCCGATGTGGTGAAAGCCGTGGTGAATGTCATCGGCCAGCCGCATCAGAAAGTCAGGGGTGGAATGCTCCACCTCGGCAGCAAGGCCAGCGGCCCAGGCGCCCACAGGATTGGAACCGGGATCGCTGGAGCCCGGTGTGGAGAGGCTGGGAGCCAGGGACCCAGCCTCGGCAGCGGGGTAGGCCGCCGGCAGCCTCTGGGCCTGTGGGTGGGTGAGGATCCAGTCGAAGGGATTGCAGCGCAGGGTCTCCACCACCGAGCTCACCTGCAGGTGCAGGCGCTCGCGCTTGTCGCTGAACCAGAGCACTCTGGCGTCGGTGCCATCTGGCTCGAGAATCAGGCTGTGGCCTGCCGGAGCCTCCGTCACCGTCAACGCATGGGAGATCAACCGCTGCGTCACGTCCTGGCGTGGACTGAGCCGGACGGTCATCGGCTCGAGAAACACCGGCCGCTCATAGCGGAAGCGGATGGAATGGTGAATCTCGAACAGCATGCCGGTGGTGACGCAATCTCAGGAGGGCCGCTGGTTGGATCAGCGGCGACCGAGCAGATCCTCCCAGCTGGGAGGAGTCTGATGCTGGGAGGCTGGGGCCGTGCGGCGGCTGGAGCGGTCGGCGGATGCAACGTCCGCCTGGGACAGGATGAAGGTCATGGGAACAACGTGTGATCTGGATATGGTTTCTGCACCGGGCGTCACCCGCAGATCCTGAAGGGACCGGCGTAGCGGATGGCGTTGGGAACCTGATGGCCACCCCGGGAAGCAAAGGGAGTGGCGCGGTGCTGGATCAGGCTCTGTGCGAGCTGCGCGGCTCGCCGGCTTCAGCCTGACTGAATTACCTTAACCCCAGCGTGCCCTCCATGGTTGGAGCGGTCGCATGCCGTCATGAACCGAGTACGGACGCGATCTGGTTGCGTCCGTTGGTCTTGGCCAGCTCCAGGGCTCGCTCGGCTCGCTGCACCAGGTCGCCGAAGTCGGTGTCGTCGTGGCCCAGTGCTGAGACGCCACCGCTGACGCTGAGGTGGTATCCGGAGCGCGAGAACACACCGCCCATGCGACTGGTGGCCTGGCGAATCCGCTCGGCCAGCTGCAGAGCCGCATCGCCGCCTTGATCGATCAGCAGGATCACGAACTCCTCATCCCCGAGGCGGGCGATGAAGTCCTGCTCGCGCAGAAACCCCTTGCAGAGGTGGCTGAAATCAAGCAGCACCTGGTCGCCGGCGGGATGCCCCCAGCGGTTGTTGATCTGACGAAAGTTGTCGATGTCGAGGCAGATCAGGGCCATGGGTTCTGCCGCAGCGCGCGCGTCCTCCATCTCCCATTGCCCCACGCTGAACAGAGCGCCGCGGTTGGAGAGTCCCGTCACGGGGCAGAGGCTGGAGTCGTGGCGCCATTCGATCTCGCGCATCACCACTTCGGCGAGCAGGCGCAACTGCTGGACCTGCTCCGGGCTGAACTCCCTCGGTTTCTGATCGATCACGCAGAGGGTGCCGAGGTTGTGGCCGTCCTTGGTGCGCAGGGGAGCGCCCGCGTAGAAGCGGATGCCTGGACCGGAGACCACCAGGGGGTTGCCGCTGAAGCGCTCGTCGTTGAGGGCATCGGGCACCACCATCACCTCGTCGCTGGCGATGGTGTGGGCGCAGAAGGCCACCTCCCGTGGGGTCTCGCTCACCTCCAGCCCCTCCCTGGAGAGAAACCACTGGCGGTTGTGGTCCACCAGGGAGATCAGGGCGATGGGCATGTCGAAGATGGCGCTCGCCAGCTTGACGATCCGATCGAAGTGATGGTCACCCGCCTGATCGAGCAGCTGATGGCGCTGCAGTTCCCGCAGCCGCAGGGCCTCATCGGCGGGAACCGGGTAGGAGCGGGCCGAACCATCACCTGCGGTCTCGTTCACCTTGTCTGCCGCAACCCTGTTGGCAATGTAGGCAAAGCGGCGCCCGCGGGCTCCAGCCGAATCAGGGCCCCATCCCGCACCCGTTGCCCCACCGACAGGCTGCTCTGCTTCAGCACCTCCCCGCTGGGACCCAGCTCGATGCGGCGCACATCGCCCGACAAGAGTCCGCCGGCGAACAGGTTGCCATTTCAGGCAGCCACGGCCCTGCCGCTGCCCACCGCCATCAGCGGATTGAGCGCTTCGCCGCCACGGGCGCTGTGCTCGCTGGGCCAGATCCGCCCCTGCAGCGGGTCGTAGGCCAGACCCTGAATGGTGCGATGACCCAGGCTCCACAGCGCTGGATCAGTACCTCGATCCGAGCGGAAGGGATTGTCGGCGGGGATGGAGCCGTCGTCGTTGAAGAGCAACACCTTGCCGAGGCCGCTGGGCTTCGACTGGGCCTTGAGCCGGATCGCCTGGCCCTCCAGCTCGATCGGCGTGGCGCCCTTCAACAGAGGGGTCGGTGCTGGGGGCCGGGTCTGTCTCGATAGAATCTGCCTGACATTTGGCGTGGACTGGAGGTCAGGCACTGGCATGGTCCAGGCGATTCCGATCACGGCATCGATTCTGATGCTGTTCGTGCTGGCCCATGGACTGGGGGCTGGCCTGTCGGTGCTGAACCCAGCGGCGTTCGAGAGCTACTCCACAGCCCTGCATCACGCCCCCTGGCTGCTGCCCCTGGAAATCAGCCTGGCACTGGCCGCCCTCGCTCACCTGGGGTTCAGCGTTCGGCACCTGATCGCGAACCACCGGGCCCGGGGGGGGGTGCCCTACAGCCAGTGGCGCAGCAAGCGTGGGCAGCCCTTGGCGGCCCTCTCTGGCCGCATGGCCCCCGTCAGTGGTGGCCTGCTGCTGCTGTTTCTGGTGGTGCACCTCACCCAGTTGCGCTGGCACCGGCCAGGCGATGGACTGGAGCGCCAGGCCCTAGCCCTGGCGCTGGCCTCCCCCTGGGCCCTTGTCCTCTACGTGCTGGCCGGAGTGGCCCTAGGCCTGCACCTGCTCCACGGGGCCGAGAGCCTCAGCCGCAGCCTGGGCTGGCTCGACGAGAGCAACGCCAAGGGGTTGCGGCTGGCCAGCCGCTCCCTAGCGGCCGTGCTCGGTGCTGGCTTCGCCCTGCTGCCCCTGGCGCTGCGCTCCGCAGGTGCCGTGGCGGGGGCTGGGCTCTGATGCGGCTCGATCCCCAGCTGCCCACGGGTCCGCTGGCTGAGGCCTGGAGCCGGCGACGCCAGGACCTGCCGCTGGTGGCGCCCGCCAACCGGCGCCACTTCCGGGTGCTGGTGGTGGGCAGTGGCCTGGCGGGCGCCTCGGCCGCCGCAAGTCTGGCCGAGCAGGGCTATCAGGTGAGGCTGGTCACCTACCACGACAGCCCCAGGCGGGCCCATTCCGTGGCGGCCCAGGGTGGCATCAACGCCGCCCGCAACTATCAGAACGACGGCGACAGCGTTGAGCGCCTGTTTCGCGACACCGTGCGCGGCGGAGATTTCCGCGCCCGGGAGGCCGGCTGCCACCGGCTGGCTGAGATCAGTGGATCGATCATCGACCAGTGCGTGGCCCTGGGGGTGCCCTTCGCCCGCGAGTACGGCGGCAGCCTCTGCAACCGCAGTTTCGGAGGCTCCCAGGTGAGCCGCACCTTCTACGCCCGCGGCCAGACGGGCCAGCAGCTCCTCTACGGCGTGGTTCAGGCCCTGCTGCGCCAGGTGGCGGCGGGTCGGGTGGAGCTCTGCCCCCAGCGCGACCTGCTGGATCTGATCTGCCTCGATGGTGTGGCCCGCGGCGCCATCTGCCGTCACCGGCTCAGTGGTGCCCTCGAAACCCACACGGCCCATGCCGTGCTGCTGGCCAGCGGTGGCTACAGCAACGTCTTCCATCGCTCCACCAACGCGGTGCGCTCCAACGCCAGCGCCCTCTGGCGCGCTCACCGCCGCGGCGCCCTGATGGCGAATCCCTGCTTCACCCAGATCCACCCCACCTGCATCCCCAGCGGCGACCCCGACCAGAGCAAGCTCACCTTGATGAGCGAGAGCCTGCGCAACGACGGGCGGGTCTGGCTGCCGCGGAGGCCGGGGGACCAGCGGCGCCCCGACCAGGTACCCGAGGCGGAACGGGATTACTTCCTGGAGCGGCTCTACCCCAGCTACGGGAACATGGTGCCCCGCGATGTGGCCTCCAGGCGCGCCCGCGAACTCTGCGTGGCCGGCCATGGGGTGGGGCCCGGCGGCCGCTCGATCTATCTGGATTTCCAGGAGGCGATCGAGCGCGTGGGCCGCGGGGTGATCCAAGAGCGCTACGGCAATCTGTTTGCCATGTATGAGCGCATCAGCGGCAGCGATCCCTACCGGGAGCCGATGCGCATCTATCCCGCTCCCCATTACACGATGGGGGGTCTGTGGGTGGACTACCACCTGATGAGCACGATCCCGGGGCTGTTCGTGCTCGGCGAGGCGAATTTCTCCGAGCACGGCGCCAACCGCCTGGGGGCCAGCGCCCTGATGCAGGGCCTCGCCGATGGGCTGTTCATCGCCCCGGCCACGGTGCCGGCCTGGCTGGCCCAGCAGCCCCACCCCGAGCTCGACGAACACCATCCCGCTTGCCGCGAGGCCGTGGAGGGCGTGCGCCAGCGCATCGCCGCCCTGCGTTCCATCGGTGGCCGCCAGCCAGCTGAAGACCTGCGCCGTCAGCTGGGGGGCCTGCTGATCGAGAGCTGCGGCATCAGCCGCTCGGCCCAGGGGCTGCGCTCAGGCCTCGAGGAGGTGGCGGCCCTGCGGGCCAGCTTCGATCAGGATCTGCTGCTGGTCGATCCCGGCACACCCCTGGATCCCGAGCTGGAGAAGGCCCTGCAGTTGCAGGATTACCTCGAGCTTGCGGATCTGATGTTGCGCGATGCCCTGGCGCGGGAGGAGTCGTGTGGAGCCCATTTCCGTGAGGAACACCAGAGCGAGAGCGGGGAGGCCCTGCGCCGCGACGACGCGTTCAGCCACATCGCCGCCTGGAAGTGGCGGCCGGATGGAGCACCGATCCGCCATCAGGAACCGCTGCAGTTCCAGGCGATCAGCCCCACGGCCCGGAGTTACCGATGAGCGCCCCCAGCAGCCTCAGCCTGCGCCTGAGGATCTGGCGACAGCGTCAGGATGAGCCGGGCGGGCGCTTTCTCAGCTATCCGCTCACGGACCTGAGCCCCGATCTCTCCCTGCTGGAGGCCCTCGATCGGCTCAATCAACAGCTGCTGCTGGCGGGCGAGCGGCCGGTGTCCTTCGACCACGACTGCCGCGAGGGCATCTGCGGGTCCTGCGGCTTCCTGATCAACGGCCAGGCCCACGGGCCGCGCAGCGGCACCGCCCTCTGCCAGCTCTACCTGCGCGAATTCAGCGATGGCCAGAGCCTCACCCTCGAGCCCTGGCGGGCCCGTGCCTTCCCCCTGATCCAGGACCTGGTGGTGGACCGTTCCGCCCTCGATCGGCTGCTGATGGCCGGGGGGTATGTGTCGATCAACATCGGCAGCGCGCCGGAGGCCAATGCCCTGTCCGTGGCTCGGGAGCAGGCCGCCCAGGCCTTTGATGCCGCCAGCTGCATCGGCTGCGGCGCCTGCGTGGCGGCCTGTCCCAATGCCTCGGCCAGCCTGTTCGTGGCGGCCAAGCTGGCCCACCTCGAGCTGCTGCCCCAGGGTCAGCCCGAGGCCCAGCAGCGCTCCCTGCGCATGCGCGAGCAGATGGCGGCGGAGGGCTTTGGCGCCTGCGGCAACCAGCTGGAGTGCTCCGCCGTCTGCCCGAAGGAGATTCCCTCCAGCCTGATCAGCCGCATGAACCACCTGGCGCGGGGCTGAGCGGACGGGGGTGGCTTGCACTGCCATGCTGGCCAAGGGGCAGGCGCCATGAGCTTTTTCGTCAAACTCACCGAAGCGATGGCCAGCCGCCAGTCGCTGCTGATCACCGGCTTGGATCCCAACCCGGAGATGCTGCAGACCTGGACGCGCCATAACGCCGGCAGCGGGTCGTTCCTGGCCCAGGCCCGCCGCTGGATCAAGGCGGTGATCGAAGCCACCTCCGACAGCGTCTGCGCCTACAAGCCGAGCCTGGGCTTCTACCAGGCCCTCGGGCCCATCGGCCTGGAGTTGCTGCGGGAGGTGCGCGAGCTGGTGCCGCTGGAGCTGCCGCTGATCATCGATGCAAAGCATGGCGATCTGAACAGCTCCTCAGCCATGGCCCACTATCTGTTCCGCGACCTCGGTGCCGATGCGGTCACCCTCTCGCCGCTGGCTGGGCAGGACATCGCCGCGCCCTTTCTGCTCTATCCCGATCGGGCTGTGGTGCTCACCTGCCACAGCTCCAATCCCGGCGCCCGGGTGGTGCAGCACCACCCCAACGAAGACGACCCGCTCTACATCACGATTGTGCGGGAGACCCAGCTCTGGGGCACCCCGGAGCACCTGCTGCTGGAGGTGGGCACCAGCGATCCGGCGGTGCTGGCGCGGGTGCGGCGGGAGGCCCCGGAGCGTTTCCTGATCCTGCGCAGCCTCTGGGGAGAGGAAGAGCGCCTGGAGGCCCTGCTGCAGGCGGGCCTGAACAGTTCAGCCGATGGCCTACTACTGCCGCTCCCCCAACACCTGCTGGTGGAGGAGGGCATGGCGGCGGGCACCAGGGCCCTGCGCCAGCAGATCGAGACCATGCGGGCGAACTGGGACGGCGGCACGGCCGATCGCTGTGATCTCTGGCTGCCGGCTCCCCGCGGCGGATCAGCGGCTGCAGGGGCGACAGCAGCGACGACTTCCAGCGCTCCCACCGCCGCCGAGGTCCTTGAGCTGGGGCGGCTCGAAGATCAGCGCCTGGACGACCAGCGGCTTGATGAGTTGCTGGTGGATCTGTTCGACATTGGCTGCCTGCTCTTCGGAGAGTACGTGCAGGCCTCCGGTGCGGTCTTCAATTACTACATCGATCTCCGGCGGATCATCTCCGATCCCAACTTGTTCCACCGGGTGCTGCATGCCTATGCCCAGCCCCTGGCCCAGCTGCAATTCGACCGCATCGCCGGCATTCCCTATGGATCCCTGCCCACGGCCACGGGACTGTCGCTGCAATTGCATGTGCCCTTGATCTACCCGCGCAAGGAGGTCAAGGCCCACGGGGCCCGGCGCCTGATCGAGGGGGATTTCGAGGAGGGCGAAACCGTCGTGGTGGTCGATGACATCCTGATCACCGGCGGCAGCGTGCTGGAGGGCATCGCCAAGCTGGAGTCATCTGGCCTGAAGGTGCGCGACGTGGTGGTGTTCATCGACCACGGCGGCCAGGCCGTTGCCCGTCTGGAGGCCCAGGGCTACGCCTGCCATGCGGTGGTGGGCATCGAGCGCATCACCAGCGCCCTGCGTACGGCCAATCGCCTCAGTCAGGAGCAGGCCGATCTGCTGGCGGCCCACACCCAATCCACCCTGCCCTGCCGTTGATTCGCGGATGCTTCTTGTCCAAACTCTGGCCCCACCCCTCACCCCGATCCTGGCCGCCGCATCGACGGAGCAGGCCAATGCACTGGATTTTCCCATTCAGACGCATCTGTTGTTCATCGGAGTTCTGTTTCTTGGCACTCTGACCATCAGTCGATTCTCGCCGAAGATCGGCATTCCAGCCATCCTCGGGGTGCTGCTGCTGGGTCTCTCGATCAATGTCAGCAGCCTCAACATCACCCAGGCCCAGGCGGCGAACTTTCAGTTACTGGGCCTGGCCCTGCTGCTCTTCTACGCCGGGCTCAAGACTGATCTGGCGGCAATCCGGGGATTTTTGGAATACGGGATCATCCTTGCCATCGGCGGGGTGGTGGTGTCCTCATTGCTGCTGGGTGGGGTGATCTGGTTCCTGGCCTCCCCCGGGGCCAGCTCCCTCACCCTGGGGGGCGTGGAAGCCATCCCGATCGGCGCCGCAATGCTGATCGCCGCCTGCCTGGGCTCCACCGACGCGGGGGCCACCCTGAGCGTGCTGCGCTCGGTGCGACGCCAGGTGCCACTGCGGCTGCAGCACCTGCTGGAATTTGAATCCTCGGTGAATGATCCTTCCGCCCTGCTCTTCTACGGGCTGGTGGTGGGCATCTGCGTGAGCGCTGGTGCCACCGCAGGCCCCTCCAGCCTGGAGAGCACAGTACTCACCCAGATCAGGTTATTTCTGCAGCAGATCGGTGCAGGGCTGGTGGTGGGGTTTGTCTTTGGTTATCTGGCTCGCTTCGTGGTCAATTGGCTGGTGGAGGAGCGGTCCCAGCTGTTGGTGGTGGCCATGTCGGTGGCCTTTGTGGTCTATGGAGCGGCCACCCTGCTCGGGGGCTCTGGCTTCATTGCCATCTACGTGACCGGGCTGTTCCTCACCAACACGATATACCGTTCGCCCGAGATCAATCACATCACGATTCAGGAGGTGCTGCTCCCCTTCAACACGATGACGGAGATCACGATCTTCCTGGTTTTCGGTCTGCTGGTCTATCCGCCTGATCTGATCGATGCCCTGCCGATCGGAGTTCTTGCGTCCCTGGGGCTGATGCTGGTGGCACGGCCCATCAGTGTGCTGATGTTTCAGCCGTTCTCACCCTTCAGCTTCAAGGAATCACTGCTGGTGTCGTGGTGCGGCCTGCGCGGCGCTGTTCCCCTAGCCCTCGCCCATGACCTCAGCCTGGCGATTCCCAGAATCCGTGGCATCAACCCCGCCATCGTTGACGAACTCAGCCAGAACGCCGAGAGCATCATCTTCATCGTGGTGGTGGTCAATCTGTTCGTTCAGGGCATCAGCCTGCCCCACCTGGCCCGGGCCCTGGGACTGGTGCCCAACCCTGCGGCCAAGACCAGCATGATTCCCTGAACCGGATCGCCTGAGCCCAATCGGCTGAGGCCCTTCGCCAGATCAATCGGTTGCGGACTTGATCTGCCAGGGCAGGGTCTCTCCGGCCTGGAACGGCACCAGAGGTTGGGGCGATTCCCCTGCGCCGCCCAGTTCCATCATCAAGGGAACCTCCAGGGGCTGGCGCACCAGCTCGATCCTGTCTTCGTTGCGCGGCAGGCCGTAGAAGCGGGGCCCGAACTCCGAGGCAAAGGCCTCCAGCCGCTCCAAGGCGCCCTCCTGCTCGAACACCTGGGCGTAGCTCTCAAGGGCATGGGGGGCATTGAAGATTCCGGCGCATCCGCAGGCCGACTCCTTCGCCTGACGCGAGTGGGGCGCTGAATCAGTGCCCAGAAAGAAGCGGGGCTCTCCTGAGGTGGCGGCACCGCGCAGGGCGATGCGGTGCAATTCCCGCTTGGCCACCGGCAGGCAGTAGGCGTCAGGCCGCAGCCCGCCCCGGAACATGGCGTTGCGGTTGATCTGCAGGTGGTGGGGCGTGATCGTGGCGGCCAGGGTAGGGGGCCCCGCTGCCACGAAGGCCACAGCTTCGGCGGTGGTGATGTGCTCGAACACCACCTTCAGTCCCTGGTGTCGCCGCAGCAAGGGATCCAGGTGGCGCTCGATGAACACCTCCTCGCGATCGAAGACATCCACCTCAGGGTCGGTCACCTCCCCGTGGATCAGCAGCGGCATGCCGATCCGCTCCATTGCCTCCAGCGCCGGGGTGATGTGGGCCAGATCACTGACCCCGGCCTCGGCGTTGGTGGTGGCCCGGGCCGGGTAGAGCTTGGCGGCCGTGAACACCCCCTCGGCGAAGCCCCGCTCCAGCTCCGCCGCCGCGATCGTGTCGGTGAGATAGGCCGTCATCAGCGGCTCGAAGCCGGTGCTGGCGTCCACCGCCGCGAGGATGCGCTCCCGGTAGGCCGCTGCCGCAGCAGCAGTGGTGATCGGCGGCAGCAGGTTGGGCATCACGATCGCCCGCCGGAAGACCCGGGCTGTTTCCGGCGCCACGGCCCGCAGCATGGCGCCATCGCGCAGATGCACATGCCAGTCGTCGGGGCGGCGGATCAGCAGTTGCCGTGGAATGGCCGCCATGGAGCCGCTGTCGCGCACAGAAGATCCATCCTCAACCCCGGCGGCCGACCTCCCCAGAGCTCAGACGGCTCAAGGGAGGTCGGACTCAGAAGTAGAGCTCCTCATGCTGGTACAAGATCCGCGACGTGGGAGGCCTGCCAAAGATCGCCGAGAGCAGCAGCAGCATGCCGATCCGGCCCACGAACATACCCACCATCAGCACCAGTTGCCCCCAGCGATTCAGCTCGGCGGTCACCCCCACATCCAGCCCCACGGTGGCAATGGCTGAAATGCATGTGAACAGCTTCTGCAGGAAGGAGAACGCCTGCCCCTCCGTGCTCACGGCTCGGTCCAGGCCCAGCACCAGGGCCATCAGCAGCGTGCCCCCGCCGTTGCTGGAAGGGCTCCAACAGCTCACGGATGGGGTTGGTGCCGATGGTGGTGGATGGCCTGGAGGAGGAACTGGCTCTGCCTGGCACCCATCGATTCCGCAGAGATCCCATTATCAGCCCGGGTTAGCGGCATGTCCGTGGCAGAGCTGGCAAACTGCGCCCACTGCTTTGCTTCCGGTTGATGCAACCCTCGCCCCGCTGGCTCCTCGCCCTGCCCTTGCTGTTGGCCTTCACCCTCAGTGGTTGTGCCGACGACAGTGGCAGCGGAGGCGGTGTTCAGAGCATGAAGCTCTCCACCATCCGAGGTCGCGACAAGCTGGTCTGCGGTGTGGACGGGAAGCTGCCAGGCTTCAGCTTCCTCGGCCCCGACGGCACCTACAGCGGGCTCGATGCCGACACCTGCCGCGCTGTGGCGGCAGCTGTGCTGGGCGACCCGGCCAAGGTGGAGTACCGAGACCTCAACTCCAGTGAGCGCTTCGCGGCCCTGGCCAGCGGTGAGGTGGACATGCTGGCCCGTAACACCACCATGACCTTGAGTCGTGATTCAGCCGGCGGGAACGGTATTACGTTCGGGCCCACCACCTTCTACGACGGTCAGGGGGTGATGGTGCCTGTGGCCAGCGGAGCCAAGACCCTCAAGGATCTGGACGGCAAACCGATCTGCGTGGAGAGCGGCACCACCACCGAACTCAACCTGGCCGATCGCATGCGGGAGCAGGGCATCGCCTACACCCCGCTCAAGTTCCAGACCGGCGACCAGACCTATGCGGCCTACCTGGGTGGCCGTTGCGTCGCCGTCACCAGTGATCGCTCCCAGCTGGCAGCCAAGCGCAGCAGCTTCCCCAATCCCGATGAGCACATCCTTCTGCCGGAGGTGATGAGCAAGGAGCCGCTCACCCCCGCCAGCGTCAATGGCGACCCCGCCTGGGCCGATGCCATGCGCTGGACCGTTTTCGCCCTCTTCCAGGCTGAGGAACTGGGCATCACCAAGGCCAACGTGGCCACCAAGGTGGCTGAAGCCAAGGCCAACAAGAATCTGGCCGACCTGCGCCGCTTCCTGGGGGTGGAGGGTGATTTCGGCAAGCAACTGGGTCTGCCGGCCGACTTCGTTCCCAAGGCGATCGCAGCGGTTGGCAACTATGGAGAACTCTTTGAGCGCAATGTCGGCAGCGGCTCCCCGCTCAAGCTAGAGCGCGCCGAGAACCGCCTCTGGACCCAGGGTGGACTGATCTATTCGCCACCCTTCCGTTGAGCGCCACCCCTGTGAGCGCCACCCCCGAACGAATCCCCTGGTGGCGCGACCGCCGGGTCATGCCCTGGATCGTCCAGGCGGTGGTGGGCCTCGTCCTGCTCCTGGTGATCGCGCTTCTGGTGGGCAACCTGGTGCGCAACCTCACCGCGGCGGGGCTACTGCTGAGCTGGCGCTGGCTGGGCCAGCCCGCCAGCTTCGATGTGGCCGAGAGCCTGATCCCCTTCGATGCCTCAATGCCCTACTGGCGTGCCCTGCTGGTGGGTCTGGTCAACAGCCTGCGGGTGATTCTCGTGGGCCTGGTGGGGGCCACTCTTTTGGGCACGGCCATGGGCATGGCCTCCTTCAGCGGCAATGGGCTGCTGCGGCGGCTGGCCCGGGTGTACGTGGAGGTGATCCGCAACATTCCCCTGCTGCTGCAGCTCCTGTTTTGGTACTTCGTTGTGTTTCTGGCCCTGCCCAACGGCACCGCCGCTTTTCAGCTGCCTGGGATCGTGCTCTCCAAGTCGGGGCTGTATCTGGCCTGGTTCGCCCAGGGCTTCAGCTGGCATGGCCCGGAGCTGGTCAATGGGGTCTGGCAGGCTCCGCTGCGCTTTTCGGTGGAGTTCACAGCCCTGCTCACCGGCCTGATCACTTATACCGGCGCCTTCGTGGCCGAGGTGGTACGGGGCGGCATTGCCTCGGTGCCGAAGGGCCAGTGGGAGGCGGCCACCTCACTGGGCCTGCACTGGAGCGCCAGCATGCGCTCGGTGGTGCTGCCCCAGGCCCTGCGGGTGATCGTGCCGGGCCTGAACAGCCAGTACATCTCCCTGGCCAAGAACTCCTCGCTGGCGGTGGCTGTGGGGTATGTGGATCTGTACTCCGTGTCGGAAACCACCCTCAACCAGACCGGACGGGCCCTGGAGGTGTTTCTGCTGCTTCTGGGCTCATACCTGATCATCGATCTGCTGATCTCCGCCGTGATGAACGGCGTGAATCAGTTGGTGCAGATCCGGGAGCGCTGAGCCGATGACCTCCATCCAACCCGGGCCGGAGTCCGGAAGCACCCCACCCCTTCGCCCAGCCAGGCCGGCTCCGAAGTCTGTTCAGCCCAGCTGGGCCGGCGCCCTGCGGCAGGAACTGTTCGCCAGCCGGACCGACGGCCTGGTTTCGGTGCTGCTGATCATGGTGATCCTGGCGGCGGCGGTGGGGCTGCTGCGCTGGGCACTCGGTCAGGCCCAGTGGGCCGTGATCCAGGCCAACACCACCCTGTTCGCCATCGGGCGCTACCCCATCCAGCAGCAGTGGCGCCTCTGGCTGCTGGTGGTGCTGGTGGCAGCCCTCAGCGGCGTGAGCTGGGGGCTGCTGAGGGCCTTCCCCCGGGCGGATCGCAGCGGCGAGATCTGGCCGTTCAACGACAGGTTGGCGGTGGCTCTGCTGGGTTTCCTGGCTGCCTGGCTGCCGGCCGCTCTGGCCCTTGGTCTTCCCCTGCAACTGCGCTGGTGGGTGATCACCGCCCTGCTGGTGGCCACGCGCTGGCTGGCTGGCCACTGGGGGCGGAGCTGGCCTCCGCGGCTGGTGAAGCTGGTGCCCATGAGCTGGCCGCTGCTCTACCTGTTCGGCATGGTGCTGATCGCCGGTGGGCTGGGCCTTCCCCGGGTGCCGCCGTCGGAATGGGGCGGGCTGCTGCTCACCTTGCTGATGGCCAGCTTCGCGATCCTGCTCAGCTTTCCAATCGGCGTGGTGGTGGCCCTGGGGCGCCGCAGCAGCCTGCCGTTGCTGCGCTGGGCCTCGGTGCTCTACATCGAGTTCATCCGCGGAGCACCGCTGATCACCTTGCTGTTCCTGGGCCAGAACATCCTCGGCTACATGCTCCCCGGCGGCTGGGCACCGGATCGGGTCTGGCGGGCCGCCTGGGTGCTGACCTTCTTCTGCGGGGCCTATCTGGCCGAGGCGGTGCGCGCCGGCCTCTCCGCCGTTCCCCCCGGTCAGCTGGAGGCCGCCCGTTCCCTGGGGCTCTCGATGCCCCAGGCACTGCAGCGGGTGGTGTTGCCCCAGGCCCTCCGCATTGCCCTGCCCGGCGCTGTGGGGCAGTTCATCTCGCTGCTGCAGGACACAACCCTGCTGTCGCTGATCGGCCTACTCGATCTGCTTGGCACCGCCCGTACCGTGATGGCCAATCCCGAATTCCTGGGCAAGAACGCCGAGGTCTATCTAACCCTTGCTGTGCTGTTCTGGTGCTGCTGCGCGGCCCTCGGGCTGGGCAGCCGGGCCCTGGAACGCCGCCTCGATCCCACCCATTCCCCCGCCTGAACCATGCCGTCGACCCAGCCGATGATCGAGGCCCGCGGGGTGCAGAAGTGGTATCCCAATGGCTTTCACGCCCTGCGCGGCGTCGACCTGAGCGTGTCGAAGGGGGAGGTGGTGGTGATCATGGGCCCCTCGGGCTCTGGCAAGAGCACCTTCATCCGCACCTTCAACGCCCTCGAGGAGTTCCAGGAGGGCAGCATCAGCGTCGATGGGATCGCCCTCTCCAACGACCTGCGCAACATCGATGCGATCCGCTGCGACACCGGCATGGTGTTTCAGCAGTTCAATCTCTTCCCCCACCTTACGGTGCTGGAGAATCTCAGCCTGGCGCCGGTGGTGGTGCGTAAGCGCCGCCGCAGCGAGGTGGAGGCCCAGGCCATGGCCCTGCTGGAGCGGGTGGGCATTGCCGAGCAGGCCCGTAAATACCCGGGCCAGCTCTCGGGCGGCCAACAGCAGCGGGTGGCCATCGCCCGCTCACTGTGCATGGAGCCGCGCATCCTGCTCTTTGATGAGCCCACCAGTGCTCTGGACCCGGAGATGGTGGGTGAGGTGCTGGAGGTGATGCGCAAACTGGCCGCCGACGGCATGACCATGGTGGTGGTGACCCACGAGATGGGCTTCGCCCGCGAGGTGGCCCACCGGGTGGTGCTGATGTCAGAGGGGCAAATCGTCGAGGAGGCGCCCCCGGAAACCTTCTTCACCAACCCGCAGCACGAGCGCAGCCGCCAGTTCCTGGCGCAGATTCTCTGAGGGCCCAGCGGCCTTCAACGGGGTCCGCCGGCCTCGATTCCGTCGAGGAAGCGCTGCACCACCATCCCCACGGTGTCGCCGTCCTGGTCCACCTGGGCGTTCAGTCTCTGCATGGTCTGGGCGCTGAGTTGTCCCTCAAGACTGTTCAAGGCGGGGCCGATCTGGGGATATCGCCGCAGGCTGGCCCCATGGACCACCGGCACGGCCTGGTAGGGCGGGAAGTAGTGGCGATCGTCGGTCAGGGCCTTCAACTGGAGGCTGGTGATCAGGCCATTGGTGGAATCTCCGGCGATCAGATCCACCTGGCCGTTGGCCAGGGCGCGGTAGACCAGGCCCAGGTCCATCGAAACCGGCCGGGCTGCAAAGCTCAGGCCGTAGCTGCTGGCCAGGCCCCTGTAGCCATCCGCCCTGTTCAGGAATTCATAGCCAAATCCGGCCCGCCAGCCGGGACTGTGAACCGCCGCCTCCGAGATCGTGTTCAGCCTGAGGCGCCGGGCCGTCTCCTGGCGCACTAGCACGGCAAAGGTGTTCTCAAATCCGAGCGAAGGGAACACCACCAGATCGAATCGCTCTCGGTAAAGCTTCCGGGTTCGCTCCAGCACGGTCCTGGCGTCCTGCAGGGGCGATTGGTTCAGGATCGTCGTCCAGGCGGTGCCGCTGTACTCCACATAGGCGGCAATGCGGCCGCTGCGGACCGCCTCCTGGCAGATCGCCGTTCCCCCCAGGCTGAATTGCCTCTCCACCTGCAGTGTGCTGTGGCGCTCAATCTGCTGGGCAAGCAACTCGCCCAGGAGGATCTGCTCGGTGAAGCTCTTGGATCCGATCGTGATGCGCCCGCCGTTGGCGGGGTCGGCGCTGAACGGTCCCAGTCCCACCTGGGCCGCCGCCACCAGGGATATCAGGCCGCCAGCGAGGGCGGCGGCCAGCCAGGCGCGGCGCCGGCCCGATCCCCAGGGCTGAAGGGGCCAGCGCCGGGGTGTGCGCCTCTGCAGCCGGCCGATGGCAGCATCAGCGGCCAGGGCCAGCCCCGCTGCCGGTAGCGCACCGGCCAGGATCTGACCATTGTTAACCGTGGCCAGGCCGCGGAAGATGAACACCCCCAGCCCGCCACCGCCGATGGCGGCGGCGATCGTGGCCACCCCCACAGTGATCACCGTGGCCACCCGGATCCCGGCCACGATCACCGGCAGAGCCAGGGGCAGCTCCACATGGCGAAGCACCTCTCCCTTGCTCAGTCCAAGGGCTAGGCCGGCTTCGCGCAGCCCTTCTGGGACGCCGGCCAGGCCGGTGACGATGGAGCGCAGCAGTGGCAACAGCGCATAGAGCACCAGGGCCACCACCGCCGGTACGGGTCCGATACCCCCCAGAACGGGCACGGTGATCAGCAGGCCGAAGATTGCCAGGCTGGGGATCGTCTGGACCATCCCCGCCAGGGCCAGCGCCAGGCCTGACCAGCGGGGCCGCGCGTGAATCCAGAGGCCGGCCGGCACGCTGATGGCCAGGGCCAGGGCCATGGCCAAAGCCACCAGCACCAGGTGTTCGCCGCTGCGTTGCAGGATCTCGGCGATCAGCTCCCTGGCGGGGGCAGCCATGGTGCGGAACCCTCAGGAACGGCCTTTCAGCTTCGCAGGGGTGTGACCAGAGCGCCCACCAGGGCCGCCACCGCGATCAGCCTGAGCACCGACCAGCGGCGGGCGATCAGCAACCAGCCCGCCAGCAGGATCAGCGCCAGGGCCAGGGCGTCGAACGGTCCGATGACTCCCTGGGGTCAGAGCAGATGGCCGGCGAAGAACAGCGCCAGATTGGCGATCATCCGCACCGCCGCGGTGGTGCGGATGATCGCCGTGAGCGGACCCTGCAGCCTCAGCTCACCGCGGCTGGCCTCCACCACTGGACCGCCCACGAGAAAGAACAGGAAGGAGGACAGGAAGGGAACCACCATGATCAGGGGACCGGGTGTGCTTTCCCCCAGGGCGAGGCTGTCGATCATCTGATCGCCCCCCAGCCAGCCCTGCTGCTGCTCCACCGCCCCCTGGGCCACGCAGGGCAGCACGGCATGCCCCTGGCGGCGATCCACACGGGCATGGGCGGGGGTTGGGATGTCATCCCCATACAGGAAGTCCCGTGGAGGCTCGTGATCGTTGCTGGTGGTCGCCACGGGCTGGGACCGGGAAGGCGCCGGAGCGCTGCTGGTCCCAAGACTCGGGGGCCTGGCGCCAGCTGTCATGCCCAGGCATCCCGGCAATGGACGGAGATGGCCTCAGCAGCGGCGCGGAACGTCAGATTCACCCCAAACAGGCTGTAGCCGTGCATTCTGTCTCGACAGCTACAGAGCAGAGTGGGCCTGACCCGCATTGTTCGCAGGTCTGCCCGCACGATCGGAGACCCTCGTCCGTGCTTCCATCACATTCACGTTGCTATCCCACTGTCTTTCATCATGAAAAAGGTTGAAGCCATCATCCGTCCTGTCAAGCTCGACGATGTCAAAACGGCTCTTGTCGATGCCGGCATTATCGGCATGACCATCACGGATTGCCGGGGCTTCGGCCGCCAAAAAGGGCAAGTTGAGCGTTATCGCGGCACCGAATTCACCGTGGAATTCATCAATAAGGTGAAAGTGGAGGTCGTGGTTGACGACGACAAGCTGGACGCGGCCATCGAAGCCATTGCTGGCCCCTCCCGCACCGGTGAGATCGGAGACGGCAAGATCTTCGTGACCGCTGTGGAGATGGCCGTGCGCATCCGCACCTCGGAAACGGGCACGATCGCCCTCTGAGCCAGGGCCCTCTCTCGCACTGGGGATCGCCGGGCCACTACGGTCTCCGAGATCACGTCGGTACTGGCGATCCAGTGTCAAGCCTTGAACTGCTCGGCCCAGCTCAGCACCTCAGCTCCGCAGCGCTCTTCAGTCAGTCCTCCCTGTTCGGGTTCGGCATCGCCTTCAGTCCACTGCATATTGCTGTGGTGGTGCTGCTTCTGCTTGGACAAACACCGCTCAGGCGTGCCCTGGCCTTCGTGAGTGGCTGGACCAGTGCCAATGGACTGGCGATCGTGGCCCTGATGGTGATGGGCGACAGACTTGCCCTGGGTCTCAACCATGGAGAACGCGGGCAGGTGATGATCGATCTGGTGGGTGCGGCCGTGTTGATGGGCCTTGGCCTTTATCAGCTCACCCCTGCCGCTGCCATCGACGAGCAGGGCATGGCGATGCGTCTGATCAGTCAGCTGCCCGACTTCAGCACTCCGATGTTGGTGCTGATTGGAGCGGCCAGTGCCTTGCTCACCCCCGAGAATCTAGTCTTTTATCTCAAGGAAGCCGGATTGCTGTTGATCAATCAGCCGGGGGTGGGAACGGATCTGGAACTCACCGGGGTGTTTGTGCTGCTGGCCAGCTCCCTGCTACTGCTGCCACCCCTGGCCTGGATCGCCACCGGAGGTGGTATCCGAGAGCCCCTTAGCCGCCTGGAGGGATGGATGGAGCACCACGGCGAATGGCTTGTCGGTGTCCTGGCACTGCTGATCAGTGCCTATCTGGTCTGGGAGGGTCTGCACGGACTCTGGCTGATGCAGGGAGCCGCACCACTCTGAAAGTGAGGTTCAGCCCGGCAGCATCACCCGGTTGATCACGTGGACAATGCCGTTGTCGCAGACCACATCGGCGGCATTCACACTGGCGTTCTTCACCTCAAACGGATCGGCGCGGCGAATGGGCAGCGGCGCCCCCTCGAGGGTGGTCCACTCCGCCTGGGTGAGCAGTTGCTCGCGGGTGTACTGCCCAGAGAGCACGTGATACTTGAGGATTCGTGCCAGCTGCGGCGGATTCTGCACCAGGGTCTGGACGGTGCCGGCCGGCAGGGCCGCAAAGGCGTCATCCACTGGGGCGAAGACGGTGAAGGGGCCCGGGCTGGCCAGGGCCTCCAGCAACCCTCCGGCTTCAACGGCCGCCAACAGGGTCTGAAAACAGCCGGCCGCACGGGCGGTGTCAAGGATGTCAGGCACAGGGATGGTGGTCGGAGGAATGGATGATCAGCTCAGCGGTAGTCCTGGCTCTGGACATCGCGCAGGCGTGCTTCGGGCCGGAGGAAGCGATCCATCTGGCTCTCGAAGAAGCGTCGGTTGGCCAGGAGGTGCTCAGGATCGGGGTCATCGAGGGGATAGAACAGTGCGGCCCTGAGGGCCTGGATCACCGCGGAGGTCACGTTGTACATCGAGCGCTGGAAGGTGATGCCCAGCTGAATCAGCTGATCCTCCTCACCGCGGCGGTGCTGGAGGTAGATCTCCTTGAGATAGGGAGGCAGAAAATGCACCATGTCCTGCATCAGCAGGGTGGGTGGGATGCCTGCGGAGCCTACAGGGAAGACATCGGCATAGAGGATTCCGTAGTGGAAATCCGCCTGCTCGGCCGGCACCTGCCCCGCCTGGGCGTTATACGATTTAGTACCGCGAAAGGGTGCCGTGCGGTAAAATACAGCCTCAACATAGGGCAGAGCCGCTTCGTAGAGCCAGGTAAACCCCTCGGATTTAGGGATAATTTCTAGGCACTCTCCGTTGATGTAAACGTGGTGATAGATCGGCCGGCCCGCAATCGCAAAGATGCCGTTCACCAGGAAGTCCATGGCAGCAGGGACACCGGAAAATCCCCCTTCATCGTAGATATCACTCATCTCGAAGAAGACCGGAGCCATCACCTCCCAGAACAGGCCGAGGTTGGCGTAGTAACTGAGCTTGCGCACCTGCTCCAGGAACATCTGCGGAAACAGCTTGTGCAGCCCCAGCATCAGGGGATTGCCCTTGAAATAGGCCTTGATGGCCCGATCGGCGTTGGCCTTGTAGGTGTCGCTCTCCAGGTACGCGTAGAAGCGTCCGCCCATGCCCTGGTGCCAGAACATGGCATCCATGCAGGCCTCCGCAAACTCCATGTTGATGCGGTCGTGCCAGAGGTGGTGGAGCAGCTTGGGCATCCGCCCCGTCTCCCCCTTCTCCATGAACTCCAGCAGCTCGGGGTGAGCCCCGGCCTCGCCGCGCCAGATGCGCAAGTCGGCGCTGTCTCCGGCATAGGAATTGGGAAGATCGAGATACTCCTGGCTGGGGAAATACTTGAAGGCCGGCAGGGGGTTGAGGAACACCCGCTCAGCGATATAGAGCAGATCTCGCCAGTAGAAGTCCATCGGCACGGCGTAGGCCTTGTAGATGCCGATGATCTGCTTGAGGTTCTCCGGGCTGTCAGGCAGCATCGAACCTCCCGCCTCCAGCCGCTGCACCACTTCAGCGAAGGGGTGGGTGGAGGGGGGCAGAACCGTGGGCTTCGGGGTCAACACCGTCATGAGGGGAGCTCCTGAAGGATGGGGTTGGAGGGGAGAGAGGCGATCAGGGGTTGGTGGCGAGCCAGCGGAGTGGTGACGGATTCACTCCAGCCCAGGGTGAGCGGCGGCCAGAGCCCCCCGATCAGCACCAGGGCGGAGAGCACCAGAGCCGGCAGCCGCTCACTCCAGGTGGTGGCGGGATAGAAGGCCTTGGCGTTATCGAGCTTGCCAAAGCCCACCCGGTTAAACAGGCGAACCGCATACACCGCCGTGAGGCCAGAAGCGAACAGGCAGCCGAGGGTGGGCAGGGGGAACACGGTCCAGCTGCCCTGGAACACCACCAGCTCTGCCACGAAGCCCACCATGCCGGGCAGACCTGCGGCGGCCATCAGGGCCAGCAGGAACAGGCCCAGGGTGAAGGGCAGACCACGCAGGGGATTAAGCAGGCCGGAGAGTTCAGCGATCTCGGTGGTGCCAGTCTTGGCTTCGATCAGGCCCACGACGCAGAACAGCAGCGAGGAGATCACCCCGTGGGCCAACACCTGGGCGACGGCCCCCTGCAGGCTCAGGGGGGTGGCTGCCGCCAGCGCCAGCAGCAGCAGGCCCATGTGCCCCAGGGAGCTGTAGGCCACCAGCCGGCGCATGTCCGTCTGGGCGATGGCATTGAGGGCTCCATAGACCGCACCGGCGGTGCCCGCCACGGCGATCAGCGGTGCCCACGCTTCCCAGGTGTCACCCATGAAGCCCACCCCGAAGCGCAGCAGGCCATAGGCCCCGAGCTTGGAGACGGCACCGGCCAGAAGCATCGCCACCGGTGACGAGGCTTCGCTGTAGGCCAGGGGCTGCCAGCCATGCAGAGGAACCGCCGGCAGCTTCAGGCCAAAGGCCAGCACCAGCAACCCCAGGATCCAGACCTTGGAACCCTCAGGCAGTGCTGCTGTGGCCATGTCGTCGTAGGCGAGGCTGAAGCCGTTGGCATTGAGCAGGCCGAGGGCCAGCATCGCCGCCAGCAGGGCCACCCCTGACACAGCGCCATACAGCAGATAGCGAATGGCGGCCTGACGGCTGAGCTGATGGCCCCAGATGGCGATCAGCAGGGTTGTGGGAATCAGGATCAGCTCGAAGGCGATCACGAACAGCAGGCCATTGCGGGCCAGCAGGGCCCCCTGCAGACCCAGGTTGGTGGCCATGACCAGTGCGAAGAACAGCCGCTCCCTTGGCATCTCCAGACTGGTGGCGGCAACGGTCATCAAGGTGAGCAGGGCTGTCAGACCCACCAGCGGCAGCGAGAGGCCGTCCTGGCCCAGGTGAAAATCGAGACCCAGCTGGGGCAGCCACTCCAGCCGCAGGTCGGCGGCCGGTTGAAGTGCCATCCGGACCACCAGCAGCAGCTGAAGGCCGGGGATCCCAAGGGCCAGACGGCGAGGCAAGGGCCCCGCAGGAGCGACGATCATCGCCAGCGCAGCCGCCAGCGGAAGTAACAGGAGCAGAATCAGCATGGGAGTTGACGGCTGGGGAGACGGTCTTCAGAAACGAAGTAGGGTCGGCGCCATGGCCGGCTGGCGCACCAGGATCCAGGCCCCCATCAGCAGGACGCCGATCAGCACGGTGAGCGCGTAGCCCTGTACCCGACCTGAGGTGCTGTAGCTGAGTCGACGGGCTCCCTCCATGGTCAGACCGCCGCTGCGGTCGCTGAAGCCATCCACCAGGCGACGATCCACCCAGCGGCTGGCCGCTGCCAGCACCACCACCAGACCGACAACGGTTCGGCGGTAGAAGGTTTCGGTATGCAGGTCGGCAGCCAACCAGTGCTGCAGGCCATCGAGGGGGTGAGGGAGCTGCTGCCAGGTGAGCGCTCCCCCCAGCAAGGTGGAGGCCAGCAGAGGCAGGGCCATGGGGCCCCAGTTGAAGCCACCGAAGGGCGTAGGGGCCAGCAGCACCGGCAGGTGCAGCACCATCCCCGCTCCCACCATGGTGGGCAACACCATCAGCCAGAGCACCTCAGCCGAGCGGGCCGTGAACACCGACGGAGTTCCACCCCAGATCCGCCGGAAGATGCGCACCAGGCAGGCGCTGATCAGTCCGTTGGTCAGCAGCACCACCACCAGCAGGGCCGATGGGGCGGACCCCTCCAGCAAGGAACCGGCCAGCTCGTTGAGAGCTCCAAACCCAGCCAGTGGAGGCAGGGCCACCATGCCGCCGGCACCGACGAGAAAGGCCAGGCCCGTGAGCGGTCGCCTCGACCAGAGGCCACCCAGCTGGGTGAGGTCCTGGGTGACGTTGCTGCTGATCACCGTGCCCACGGCCATGAGCATCAGTGCCATCGGCAGGGGGTAGATCAGCAGCATGTGCCAGGCCGCATCCACGGAGCCACAGCCCACGGCCATGAACAGCAGGCCGAACCAGCTGCTCACCAGAAACGACAGGGCCCGCTTGATATCCACCTGGGCCAGGGCGATGAGCGCACCCACCAGCGCCGTGGTGCCACCCACAACCACCAGGAAGGCCTGCGCGGTGGGGCTGATGGCCAGCAGGGGATGCAGACGCAACAGCACCCAGGCACCACCGGCCACCACCACCGAACTGCGCAGGATCGTGGAGGGCAGTGGCCCTTCCATCGCCTCATCCAGCCAGAGGTGAAGGGGGATCTGGGCGCACTTGCCCATCGGACCGGCCACCAGCGCCAGCAGGATCAAGGTGAGGGCCGGCGACGGTTCGGCCTGGGCCGCCCAATCGGCCAGATCGTTGAAGTTCCAGCTGCCCGCCATAGGCAGCAGGGCGATCACCCCGGCCAGCAGCACCAGGTCACCCACCCGTTTGGTCAGGAAGGCATCCCGGGCCCCCTTCACCACCAGCGACTGGTTGTACCAGGTGCCGACGATCAGATAGGTGCCCAGGGTGAGCAGCTCCAGCACCACATAGGAGAAGAAGAGCGAATCGGTGACAACCAGGGCACAGAGACCGGCTTCAAACAGATTTAGGGATCCGAAGAAGCGGGGCCAGCCCCAGTCCATCTCCAGATAGCCGATCGCATAAACCTGCGCCAGGAGATGAACGCCGCAGATCATCGTGATCGCAATCAACACGCTGCGATCAATCGTCGCGTCGAAATTGATGGTGAGTCCGGCTGTGGAGAGCCAGGTCCAGGTGAAGCTGAGGCTGCGGCCGGAGCAGCCGATCCAGGCCAGCAGACCATGGCTGAACGCCAGAAAATTCATCACCAGGTTGAGATACCCGGCTGGCCGCGGTCCGCTCTGGCTGATCAGACCAGGCGACCAGAGAAAAGAGAACAAACCGCCGAGTAACGGGTAGAGCGGAATCAACCAGGCCGTCTCGAAGAAGGGGACGGTCATCGCGTTGTGCGGTTTGAGGGAGAGTCGCAAAACCTTAGGGGTTTCCCGTGCGCCAGGGGCGGCCTAATGAAGTTGCGTTGCCTATGACTCCGTTAAGCGTGGTTGATCGGCTCCGCCGCCACCAAGGGTCCCAAGTCAGCCGGCTGGCGCTGGCCACTGCTGCAACCACAGGGCCGAAGCGGCCAGCTGCATCAGCGCGTTACCCCCCGGGTTCCGCCCAGCATCAGAGCGAAGAAGCTGGGCTACAGAGCCTGGGGCACCGCCTCACCGGCTGAGAGCAGCCCCGCCTGGCGGCTGCTCTCCAGCAGCACGGGTGTGAGCGTGGCCAGCAGCGGGATGTTCGGCACCAGCGACGAGGCCGCCGCAGTGCTGAGCAACAACCACTGGGTGCCGGCTTCAGCGCTGCCACTGATCAGTCCGTTGAAGGCGGCTGCAGCATCAACCCGTCGCAGCGGGGCTCGAAGGCCAGTGCTTTGCCCAGGCTCAGGTCAACCGCCCGCCCCTCCTCCACGGCGGCTTCGATCGTGGCGAAGTTGTCGTCGGTGAGCAGCATGTTGGCGGCCTCACGGGCCACCTCGGTGCCAACCCTGCCCATGGCGATACCGATGTCGGCCTGCTGCAGGGCCGGGGCGTCGTTGACCCCATCACCGGTCATGGCCACGATTTCGCCGTTGGTTTGCAGCGCCTGCACCAGCTCCAGTTTCTGGGCCGGAGCCACCCCGGCGAACACAACCAGCTGGTCCAACTGGTGGGCCAGCTCAGCGGGCGTCAGCAGCGCGAGGGCCAGGCCATCAAGGCACTCCAGGGGGCCATGGCCTCGGCCCAGGCCGATCTGGGTGGCGATCGCCAGTGCTGTATCCAGGTGATCGCCGGTGATCCTCTTCACCCGGATGCCAGCGGCACGGCAGGCCGCTACGGCCGCGATCACTTCCGGCCGGGGGGGATCAAGCATCCCCTGCAGACCCACGAACTGCAGCCCCTCTGCCACGTGCTGGTCCTCGAGATTGGCTGGCCGGGGTTGGTCCTGGCCCACCGCAATGGCCAACACCCTCTGACCGCGGCCCGCCATGGCGGCCGCCGCCCCGTGAATGGCGGTGGCATCAGGGGCTCGTTCTGGCCGCTGGCTCCCAGCTGGCTCAGGAAACGGGGCAGCACGGCCTCCACCGAGCCATTCACCAGGATGCGGGCACTGCCATGCAGGGTGGCCATGAACTGCCGCTCCGACACGAAGGGAATGGCGTCGCACCTGGGGTGCTCCAGCAGGCTGCGTTGGGCACCCAGGCCCGCTGAACGGGCCGCCACCAGCAGGGCCGTTTCCGTGGGGTCCCCCACCAGCCCCTCCTCCTCGCCGTGGCGGGCGTCATTGCAGAGCAACACCGCCAGTAGGGTTTCGCCCCGGAGGCTCTCGAGCCTGAGCAGGTCGCTGCCGGCATAGATCTCCTGAACCAGCATCCGGTTCTGGCTGAGGGTGCCGGTCTTGTCGGAGCAGATCACCGTGGTGTTGCCGAGGGTCTCCACGGCAGGCAGCTTGCGGATGATCGCGTTGCGCCGGGCCATGCGCCTGACGCCGATCGCCAGGGTGATGGTCACGATCGCCGCAGCTCCTCGGGGATCGCCCCCACCGCCAGCTCCACGGCCCCATCGAACATCTCAGCGGAGCCCCGCTGCCGGATCATGCCCACCGCAAAGGTGAGGGCGGCCAGCACCAGAATCACCTTCAGCAGGCTCTGGCTGAAGCGCTGGAACTTGCTCGTCAGCGGGGTGCTCAGGCTCTGGTGCTGGCGCAGCACCGAGGAGATCCGACCCACTTCGGTGGCCCCGGGACAGGCCACCACCAGCCCATGGCCCAGGCCGGCAGCGATCCCCCAGGGCCACCTCTACCGCAACCGCCTGGGTTGATATCGCCACCGGCAGGGATTCGCCGGTGAGCGCCGATTCATCCAGCCGAAGTTCTCGCGTCTGGAGCAGGCTCAAGTCGGCGGGCACCCAGGCGCCAGCGCTGAGGCGCACCAGATCCGCGACAACCAGTTGCTCGGAGGGCAGGCGCAGCTCCCGCCCGCCCGCACCGCATCCACCTCGGTGCGGACGGATTGCGCCAGCGCCGCGATCGCCGACTCAGCCCGATCCTCCTGAACGAAGCCGATCGCCGCATTGATTTGCGTCACGTTCCAGATCACCAGTGCTTCGCCGAGGGAGTCGATCCAGAGCTTGATCAGGTCCGTGATCAGCAGGTTGTAGAGCAGTGGATTGTGGAACTGCTCGAGGAAACGCAGCCAGGCCAGCCGTCCCGGCAGCGCCGTGATCTGGTTGGGACCGAAGCACTCCATGCGCCGGGACGCTTCCCCATCGCTCAGACCCCGCTCCCGGTCGCTGCCCAGCCTGGGGAGCAACGCTTCGCCAGTGGGGGCCTGAAACGGTTGATCCTGGGGGCTTGCGGCCTCCGGCCGGGCAGTCGGGCCTGAGAGGGAGCCCCGCAGCGAAAACTGACCCTATCGGCGCCTTCCGCGGCCTGATTGCAGCGGGCAGCCTCGGCAGCCTGCCAACCCCTCAGCCTGCCGCCGCCAGCTCGGCCTCGATCGCCGCAATCGCCAGGCGGGTGGAGATCACCGCATCGGGGTTGAGGCTGATCGAATCGATGCATTCTTCCACCAGAAAACGGGCGAATTCGGGGTAGTCGCTGGGGGCCTGGCCGCAGAGGCCGATCGGGCGGCCGCAGCGGTGGGCGCCGTGAATGGCGAGGCGGATCATCTCCTGAACGATCGGATGACGTTCATCGAACAGATTCGCCACCAGGGAGGAGTCGCGGTCGATGCCGAGGGTGAGCTGGGTGAGGTCGTTGGTACCGATCGAGAAACCATCGAAGTGCTCCGAGAAGGCCTCAACGCCGATCACGTTGCTGGGCAGCTCACACATCACATACACCTTGAGGTCGTCCTGGCCGCGCACCAGGCCGTGGCGGGCCATTTCCTCCAGCACCCGCTTGCCTTCCTCCGGGGTGCGGCAGAAGGGCACCATCGGAATTGTGTTGCGCAGACCCATCTGGCGGCGAACCCTCAGCAGGGCACGGCATTCCAGACCGAAGGCTGAGCGGAATTCCGGGGAGGTGTAGCGGGCCGCTCCCCTCCAGCCAATCATCGGATTGGCTTCGCTGGGCTCAAAGGCCCGGCCACCGAGCAGGCGGGCGTATTCGTTGCTCTTGAAATCGGAGAAGCGCAACACCACCGGCCTGGGATGGAAGGCCGCCGCGATCCGTGCCATGCCCTGGGCCAGCCGGTCGACGTAGTACTCCGTGGGGTCGTCGTAGCCGGCGGTGAGGGTGGCGATGGCCTCCCGCTCGGCTGGATCGCTCACCCGCTCGGGCTGCAGCAACGCCATCGGGTGCACCCGGATGTGGTTGGCGATGATGAATTCCAACCGGGCCAGACCGACGCCATCGCAGGGGATAGCCGCAAAACGGAAGGCCTTCTCCGGGTTGCCCACGTTCATCAGGATGCGGGTGCGCGTGGGCGGAAGCTGCTCCAGTTTCTGCTCCTCCATCTCGTAACGCAGCAGTCCCCGGTAGACCATGCCGTCCTCGCCTTCGGCGCAGCTGACGGTGATCGCTTCGCCGTCGTGGATGCGCTCGGTGGCGTCGCCACAGCCCACCACGGCCGTGATGCCCATCTCGCGGGCAATGATCGCCGCATGGCAGGTGCGTCCCCCCTGGTTGGTGATCACACCCCGGGCTTTTTTGAGGATCGGTTCCCAGTCGGGATCGGTGCGCTCGGTCACCAACAGATCGCCCACTTCAAAGCGATCGATGCCACTGGGGTTGAGGATCACCCGGGCGCGGCCACTGCTGATCGAGGCCCCGATGGCGCGTCCGTGGGTGATCAGTTCCGCCTGGTGGGGCTTGAGCTGCCAGCGGCAGAGCACCGAGCCCGATCGTCTCGATTCAACGGTTTCAGGGCGGGCCTGAAGAATGAACAGCTCACCGCTCTCCCCGTCGCGGGCCCACTCGATGTCCATCGGTGTGGCCGCTCCATGGTGGGCGCTGTAGTGGGCCTCGATCAGACAGGCCCAGCGGCCCAGGGTGAGGGCCTCCTCATCGCTGATGGCATAACGGCCGCGCTCCTGCAGCGGCACGGGTTCGTTGCGGACTGTGCCGCCTTCGCCGTACACCATGCGGATCGCCTTGCTGCCCAGGCGCTTGCTCACGATCGCTGCATAGCCTTCGCGCAGGGTGGGTTTGAACAGCAGCAGTTCATCTGGATTCACCGCCCCTTGCACCACGTTCTCTCCCAGGCCGTAGGCCGCATTGAGCAGCACGGCGTTGCGGAAGCCGGTCTCGGTGTCGATCGTGAACATCACCCCGGCGGCGCCCAGATCAGAGCGCACCATTCGCTGCACGCCGATCGACAGGGCCACCTGCAGGTGATCGAAGCCGTTGATCTGGCGGTAGGAGATGGCCCGATCGGTGAACAGGGAGCTGTAGCAGCGGCGGCAGGCGGCCAGCAGATCCGTCACACCGCGCACGTTCAGGTAGGTCTCCTGCTGACCGGCGAAACTGGCATCGGGCAGATCCTCCGCCGTGGCACTGGAGCGCACCGCCACCGGACCGCTCCCCAGTTCGCCGTAGGCCGCTGTCACGGCAGCCTCGAGCTCCACTGGCAGCTGGGCGCCAAGGATCAGGTTCCGTGCGCGCTGTCCGGCCTGCTGCAGCGCCGCGAGATCACCACTGTCGAGCTGGCCCAGGATGGACCTCAGCGGAGCCTCCAGGCCATTGAGCCTGAGAAACAGGCGGTAGGCGGCAGCGGTGGTGGCGAAGCCACCGGGCACCCTCACGCCCTGGCTGGTGAGCTCCCGGATCATTTCCCCCAGGGAGGCATTTTTGCCGCCCACTTCAGCAATGTCTGCAATGCCCACCTCCTCGAACCGCCTCAGCAAAGGGGGATCGCTCACGGCTGGACTGGAGGCGCTGGTGCTGGCGTTGGAGTTGGCGCCGAGGTTGGGGTCCATGGCGATCGAGTCGCGCAGAGACCCAGGCTAGGAACGGCTGGCGGCTGGGTCTGCCTTCAGGGGCGTTAGCCGCAGCTCTCCGTCCGGAGGGATGCCGGGTGAGAGGTCGAGGCGGCTGGCCGCTCCCCGCAGGGCCACCGGCTTGCCGGCTTGGCGGGCTTTGAGGGCAGGGCAGAGATCAAGGGGCTTGGCCTTGGCATCGAGCCAATCCAACGACCATGTTCTCGACATCTGCCCAGCGACCGAAGCGACCGACACCAGCTGGCCGGTGTCGAAGCCGGCGGCCTCCACCAACCCAGGGGAATAGCCGTTGCGTTTCTTGAAGGACACCTCGAAGCGATCCCAGCCCGGCCCGCGGCTGAGGGAATCGACACCCAGCTGGGCCAGGGGCAGGGGTTCACGCACTGGAAACGGCCAGACCAGGGTCAGGGCCGTGGGCAGATCGAGTTGGGCCACGGCCTGCGTCAGTGGGCTGCCCGGGGTTGTCATCACCACCAGCGAGGAGGGGGTGTACCAGTTCACGTCATCGCGCAGCTGGGCCATCAGCTTCTTGGTGGGCTCCACAATCGCCTCCGGGTCGTTGGTGGCACCCACGGTCCAGCCGCCGCTGCCATTGATCGTTTCCACGAAGCGATCCGCCAGGGCCGCCTGCTCCGCGCCGCCGTCATGGATCACCATCACCTTGCCCTTGCCCTCCTCCAGCAGACCCCGTGCCAGCCGATCGGCCTCGAGGCTGCGCGAGGGCAGCACCGGCCAGAGCCTGTCAGCCCCCACCTGACTGGGCAGCCGCCGCAAGGAATTGCCCCGCTGCAGTGGTAACAGCACGTTCACCTCACGGCTCTGGGCCAGGCGGCCGAAGGGCAGCAAATTGGCAGCGGGAGGGGCGATTAGCAGCTCCGGCATCGGCACGCCCTGCAACAGAGCCTCTGGATCCTGCTCCGGCGGCAGCCAGCCCAGTCCCTTGCTCGGGGGGCGCACGCCGCAGGCCCGGGTCTCCTCCATGGCCAGTGCGTAGCCGCGGCGCAGGCCATCCCCCACCCCAGCCAGCAGCCCTTCACTGGGCAGCAGCATCAACACGTCCTGGGAGAACGGGCTGCTGGCCGCCAGGCCCTGAACCCCCACCAGCACCGCCGCCAACCCCGCGCCCACACTCCATAGGGGCAACCCCGATCCGCGCCCTGGGGGGGGATTCCCTCCGCTTGCCTGTCCCCCAGTGGTCATGACCAGTACCGTCCAGACCAGCGAGGTTACGTGCAGCTTCGTTCCTAGGTTGGAATCTCTCCACTAGGGACGCATGTCGGGCCCGATCACCGCGCCGACCAGCGCACGCACCAGCTCAACCACTACTGCACCACTGAGCTCAGGGCCGGTGTGCCCCAGGGGCCTGGGCCGCCGCCGCCGACTGCTGGCCCTGCTAACCAGCATCGGCGTGGGCTGCAGCGGCTTGATGGGTCTGCTTCAGCCCCTGCCGGCGCTGGCCATTCCCCAGAAAGAGGCCATGAAAAAGCTGGCGGTCATCCCGGTGTTCGTGCTCGCCGATGCAAAAGGCGTACCGCTGCCATTGCAACGGGAGAAAGCCCTGGTATTGCCGCTCTACCTCGACCGTGTCAAGGCGGAACAGGAACTGGCGGCATTCCTGAAGGTCAACCCCACGATCAAGGCGGGGGTTCTGCCCATGCCCATGAATGTGGCCCTGGAGCGGGTGCAGGAGCTCAACAAGACCCTCAAGGGCCTGAAGCTGCTTTCACCGGTGATTCCCACACCGTCCGATCTGAGCCAGGCCCGCACCCTCCTGGCAAAACAGGGCCTCGATCAGAAAGCGATCCAGCAGGGCCTTTCGGTTCCCGTGTTCTTCACCAAACCGCTGATCACCGTCAAGACACCCCAGGGGGAGCGCGGGCTCTTCTTCTTCAACTACGCCTCGTTGCAGAAGGCGATGGCGGCAATCCCCGACCGCAACAAGCTCACGGTCCAAGCCGCTGATCTCAGCGCCGTGATGGATCAGATCGTGAAGCAGTCCAAGGACACCTATGCCTTCTATCCCACACCAGAGTACTTCCGCCTGGTGGAGCAGCAGTCAAGGGCCAAGGGGGCTGGCTCAGCCGGCGCGCCGCCGCCGGTAGCACCCAAGCGCTGAGGACCGCCTACTGCGGTCCCTCCTCGTCCCCGTCCTCGGCGGCTTCAGCTGCTGCCTCTGGCAGCAGCTGGGTGAGCAGACCTCCGCAGAGCAGCACCGCGGCAATTCCCAGGGCAAGGGGCCGGTTGGCTGCACCTCCCTCGCTGCTCCAGAGGGCCGCGCTGAGGAAGGCGCCCCCCAGCAGCAGGGTGGGCACCAGCACGATTCCCTTGGCGGTGCGGTTCAGGCTCATGGCTCCCTGGAGTCGTCCGGGGTGGTGGGGCAACCCTCGGGCCGAATCAGCGAGGGCAAGGGTTGGGCCAAGCCGGCATGGATCAGGCCTGAGCCCAGATCATCCCCTCCCCGCAACGCCTGAACGCGGGCCAGCAGCACCCCATCGGCCGACCCCAGCGGCCGCAGGTTCACCCGCGTGCGCCGGGGCAATTCCTTCCGCAGCCAGCGTTCAGCCTCTGCGGATTGCTCGGGGGTGACGCTGATGCAGCCCAGCTGCACCGGGTAGCTGCGGTTCTGATCACCCACCTGCAGCAGCACACCACTGCGCACCTGCAGCACCTCCGCCGCGCCAGCGGGCTGGGCCGCCATGGGATCAAACAGCAGGCCCACCGCCAGGATCAAGGCCAACAGCAGCGACAGGGGACTCAGAGCTTGGCGCCGCAACTGGGACAGAAGAAATGGGCGCTTTCTGTGGTGAAGCCACAGGATCCGCATTGGCGGGTGGTGTCGATCGCCAGCTCGGGGTGGCTGGGGAGACCCACCATCTGAGCGTTGCTGGCGCCGGGGGGCACCATCGGGTAGCAGTTCTCGTTGCGGCGCACCCGCACATCGATCAGGGCAGGGCCTGGATGGGCCAGGGCCTCGGCCAGCTGCTCGCGCAGGCTCTCCCGCTCGCTGATCCCCACACCCCTGATGCCGAAAGACTCAGCCAGCCTGGGGAAATCAGGCATGCCACGGGTCATCTCCGAAGCGGAGTAGCGCTCCCCGTAAAAACTCTCCTGCCACTGCCTCACCATCCCCTGCCAGCCGTTGTTGAGGATCACCACCTTCACGGGCAGGTCGTACTGGGAGAGGGTGCCCAGCTCCTGGATGTTCATCAGGATGCTGGCATCTCCGGCCACGCAGATCACCTGGTCCGCGGGGAAGGCCACCTGCACCCCCATGGCCGCAGGCAGCCCGAAGCCCATGGTGCCCAGGCCACTGCTGCTGATCCAGTGGCGGGGTGGGTTGTTCAGATACTGGGCGGCCCACATCTGATGCTGCCCGACATCGGTGGTGACGAAGGCGTCCGGAGCCAGATCGCGAAGGGCCAGCACCACCTCCTGGGGAGCGATGGCCCCCTCCGGGGTGGGGATCACCAACGGGTAATGGCGCTTCCAGCGGTTGATGCGCTCCAGCCAGGGAGCGGTGCGGCCCTGATCGCTCTCCCCTGCTGAGGCGGCCAGCAGGGCCTCGAGGGCCAGGCGCACATCCGCAACGATCGGCACCTCAGGCAGGCGGTTCTTGCCCACTTCAGCCGCATCGATGTCGATGTGGATCACCTGGGCGCGGGGGGCGAAACTATCCAGCCGTCCGGTGACCCGGTCGTCAAAACGGGCGCCGGTAGCGATCAGCAGATCGCACTCGGTGACGGCGAAGTTGGCGTAGGCGGTGCCGTGCATCCCCAGCATTCCCACCGCCAGGGGGTGGCGTTCATCGAAGGCGCCCTTGCCCATCAAGGTGGTGGTGACCGGCAGCTGGAAGCGCTCGGCCAGGGCAATCAGGCTGGTGTGGGCTCCGGAGCTGATGGCGCCGCCTCCCACGTAAAGCAGTGGGCGGCGCGCCTGGCGGATCAGCTCGATCGCCTGGCCGATCGCCTCCGGGGCTGGACCACTGGGCAGCTGGAATCCCGCCGGGATCGAACTGCCCGGCTCCACCGGGGTGTAGTCGAACTCCTCGAGCCCCACATCCTTGGGCACATCGATCAACACCGGACCGGGACGGCCGGTGGAGGCGATCAGGAAGGCCTCGGCCACGATCCGGCCGATGTCGGCAGGGTCGCGCACCACCCAGGAGTGCTTCACGATCGGCAGGGTGATGCCGAAGATGTCGGTTTCCTGGAAGGCGTCGGTGCCGATGGCGGCCCGGGGCACCTGACCGGTGATCACCACCATCGGCACCGAATCCATCTGGGCCGTGGCGATGCCGGTGACCAGATTCGTGGCGCCGGGCCCGGAGGTGCCGAAGCAGACCCCCACCCGGCCGGTGGCCCTGGCGTAGGCGTCGGCGGCGTGGGTGCCCCCCTGTTCGTGCCGAACCAGCACATGCTTCAACCAGCCCCGGCTCTCGGCCTTGTGCAGAGCGTCGTAGATGGGCAGGATCGCTCCGCCTGGGTAGCCGAACACGTCGGTGACGCCGTGGCGATGGAGCGCATCCATCAGGGCATCAGCACCGCTCAGCCGCCCCGGCACCGCCTGGTCCCCAGCCTCAGCGGGAATCGAGCTGACGCCGGTGGGGCCGGCTGAGACAGGCGCAGCCGTGCTGATGGCTGGGCTGGAAGTGGCTGAAGTCCCGGTAGTCACGGTCACGGTGGCGAGCAACACACGCAACGAAGACCATCAGCGTAGAAGCTCACTTCCGACCTTGGGAGAACTGTTGCGGCAGTGAGGGCTGCAGCCTGCGGCCGCGCACCATCGCCCGCAGGATCAAACCGGGATCGAGCCAGCTGCCCCGATAGCGGATTCCCCAGTGCAGGTGCGGACCCGTGGTGCGCCCGCTGAGGCCCACGTGGGCGATCAGCTGACCGGCCCGAATCATCTGACCGGGGCGCAGCAACACCCGGCCACTGGCATAGGCACCATCGCGCACCGCCCCGGCCAGGTGGCAGTACATATGCTCGTACTCCCCCGAGCGGATCACCAGCCCCACCCCACAGCCGCCGTCATGGAAGACATCGACCACGGTGCCGGCCCACCAGTTGCGGATCGGCGAACCCAGGGGGGCGGCGATATCGAGACCGGAATGCATCTCCCTGCCACCACCTGGTCCGTTGCGGCGACCGAAATGGCTGGTGTATCCGGCGAAGTGCACGATGGGAAACACCCCCCGGGCCCAGCGCAGATCCGAGCGGGCCGGTGGGGGAGCCAGCGCCAGATCGAGGCTCAGAGCCAGCGGCAGTCCCACCAGCCCGGCCACGATACTGAGGGGCTTAGAGGAGACCGAGGGCATGAAGCGGACCTCGGCCACTCAACAGTTCCAGCAGGAAGGCGGAGAAGCCGAGCATGGCCAGGCGGCCGTTCCAGACTTCCGAGCTGTTGTTCCAGCCCCAGGCCCACTTGTCCTGGGGGTAAAGCTTTATCTGGGTGGGCAGGGAGGCGGCCTGATCCAGGTTCACCTCAGGGCCGGCCTGGGCCAGCTGCACCAGATCCGCAAGCCCCTTGATGAAGGTGGGGTAGGTGTCGAGGGCGGGCACGCGCACGAAGTTGCTGATGCCGGCTTCGGTGGCGATCTCCCGGTACTCGATGTCGATTTCCTCGAGGGTCTCAATGTGTTCGCTCACGAAGCTGATCGGCACCACCACGAGCTCCTCGACCCCCTCCTCACCGAGCCGCACCAGCGCTTCGTCGGTGTAGGGCTTGAGCCACTCCACTGGACCCACCCGGCTCTGGTAAGCCAGGGTGTAGGGGTTGCCATGGCCGAGCAGCTCTTCCAGCTTGGCCATCACCAAGATGGAGCAGGCTTCGATCTCTTGCTGATAGGGGTCGCCGGCATCCTCCACATAGCTCTTGGGCACGCCGTGGGCGCTGAAGAAGACGTGGGCGGAGGCGGGGTTGTGACAGCTTCTCACCCCGGCGGCAACCAGCTCCGCCATCGCCAGCACGTAGCCGGGATGGTCGTACCAGCTGCGAATGCAGCGGATCGGCAACTTGCTGAAGGCGGGGTCAGCCTGGCGCAGGCGCTGCAGTTCACGGAAGCTTGAACCGCTGGTGCTGATCGAGAAGTGGGGATAGAGCGGCAGCACCACCACCTCATCCACCGAGTCGGCCTTGATGTCGCCCACAGCGGATTCGGTGAACGGATGCCAGTAGCGCATCGCCACGTAGGTGGTGGCCTGGACCCCCCGCAGGCGCAGTTCACTCTGGAGTTCGCGGGCCTGCTGCTCGGTGATGCGGCGCAGGGGGGAGCCGCCGCCGATGGCTCGGTAGGCCTCCTTCGACTTGTTGCTGCGCAGAGTGCTGATCAGCCAGGCCAGAGGCTTCTGCAGCAGGGGCGTGGGCAGCCGGATGATCTCCGGATCAGCGAAAAGGTTGTAGAGAAAAGGGCCGACATCTTCGATTCGCTCAGGCCCGCCGAGGTTCAGCAGCAAGACGCCGACCCTTGCCATACCTGATCTGATCCATCGGTTGGCTCAGAGCGTAACCCTGCTGGTGCCCTCTGGCGGTAGCCGGCAGCGATCGATAACGTCGGCGCGCCCACCGGCTCCAGCTGCCCTGACCCCTGCCCTTGCCGCCATCGATGCCGAGCTGAGCCAGGAGAATGCCCGTCTGGCAGCCAGCGGCCTGGCCCTGCGCCTGGAGCGGAGGGGGGGGCGGCTGGCCCTGCGCGGCCCCCTGCCCTGTCCCCGCGGCGGTCCCCAGCGGGTGCAGCGCCTCAGCCTGGGGCTGGAGGCCAACCCCACAGGACTGAGTCAGGCCCGGCGCGAGTTGAAGCGAGTGCACCAGGCCCTGCGCCAGCAACGTTTCGACTGGGCCGACTGGGGCAGGCCGGTGGATTGTGCATCGGCTTCGGCGCTGGAGCGGCTGGAGGCTTTTGAGCAGGCCTTTTTCAGCGATCCCCGCCGCCGCCGCAATCCCGCCGGCAGCCGCACCACCTGGAGCGCCGCCTACCAGCCCTACCTGCGGCGGCTGCGTGCACGGCTGGAGCAGGGGGAGCCCCTGGAGAGCCAGCAGCTGCTAGAGGTGCTGGAGGGTTATCCCCCCGCCAGCCGCAGCCGCCAACAGTGCGGCACCGCCCTGGCGGCCCTGGCCCGGCAGTTGGAGCTGGCTCTGCCTGACGACTGGCGCGAGCGGGCCGGCGGCTATGGCCTACACCTGGCCCAGTACCGGCGCCTGCCCAGCGATGCCCAGCTGCTGGAGTGGTTGGAGCGCATTCCCAACCCTCGTTGGCGGCTGGTGTATGGCCTGATGGCCACCTATGGCCTGCGCAACCATGAGGTGTTCTTCGCCGATCTTTCCTCCCTGGCCCCCGGCGGTGACCGGGTGATCCGTGTGCTGCCCACCACCAAGACCGGTGAGCATCAGGTCTGGCCCTTCCAGCCAGACTGGGTGGATCGCTTTGATCTGGCCCTGCTCGCTGGGGCAGGCCAGCGGCTCCCTGAGGTCTGCACGGATCTGAGGCGCACCACTCTGCAGCAGGTGGGGCGGCGGGTGGCCGAACAATTCCGCCGCTACCAGCTGCCCTGCACCCCCTACGACCTGCGCCATGCCTGGGCCGTGCGCACCATCCACATCGGCCTGCCCGACACGGTGGCGGCGCGGATGATGGGCCACTCGGTGGCGATTCACACCCGCACCTATCACCACTGGATCACCCGCCGGGATCAGCAGCAGGCCGTCGATGCAGCCCTGGCCCGCCTGCGGCCCACCCCCTGAGCGGACCTGCGCGTCAGAGTGGCTGGTGGTTGCCGAGCTCCGCGTCCATGTCGAATCCTCCCGTGGCTGACCCGCTCGATCAGGCGGCCGCTGAGCTGGGCCCCGGCGGGGATCTGGCCCCCGAGCGCGACGCCGAGGCCTACCGCCGCCGCATGCAACGGCGCCGGGAGGTGCAGCAGCAGCGGGTGGGCGAGCGCAGCCTGGAGAAGGGGCTGGTGCTGGTGTTCACCGGCGATGGCAAAGGCAAGACCACGGCCGCGTTGGGTCTGGTGCTGCGCACCCTGGGCCACGGCGAAGGAGTGGCGGTGGTCCAGTTCATCAAGGGCGGCTGGCAGCCGGGGGAAGCCCGGGCCCTGCAGCTGTTCGGCGACGATCTGGCCTGGCATGCCCTCGGGGAGGGCTTCACCTGGGAAACCCAGGACCGCGATCGGGACCGCCAGTTGGTGCAGGAGGCCTGGCAGCGCTCGTTGCAGTACCTCGCCGATCCCGTACGGAAGCTGGTGGTGCTCGATGAGGTGAATGTGGCCCTCAAGCTGGGCTATCTCGAGCTGGATCAGGTGCTGGAGGGCCTCGATCTCCGCCCGGAGCTCACCCACGTGGCCCTCACCGGCCGGGGAGCGCCGCAGGGCCTGGTGGATCGGGCTGATCTCGTCACCGAGATGAAGCTGGTGCGTCATCCCTTCCGCGAGCAGGGGGTGAAAGCCCAGGCCGGCATCGAGTTCTGACGCACAGCGGCCGCAGCTCGGCATTGGCGGGAGTGCTTGCTACTCTGCCGCCGACTGTGTTCGCCGTGCGCTGAATTCCGATGGCTTACCAGCGCGTTCTGCTCAAACTCAGCGGCGAGGCGCTGATGGGGGAGCAGGGCTATGGCATTGATCCCGCCATCGTCCAGTCGATTGCGGCGGATGTCTCAGCGGTGGTCAACGCCGGCAGGGAGCTGGCCATCGTGGTGGGAGGAGGCAACATCTTCCGCGGCCTCAAGGGCTCCTCGGCCGGCATGGACCGGGCCACCGCCGACTACGTGGGCATGCTGGCCACCGTCATGAATGCCATCACCCTTCAGGACGCCCTGGAGCGGGCGGGGGTTCCCACCCGGGTGCAGACGGCCATCGCCATGCAGGAGATCGCTGAGCCCTACATCCGCCGCCGGGCCATCCGCCATCTGGAGAAGGGACGGGTGGTGGTGTTCGGCGCCGGCTGCGGTAATCCCTTCTTCACCACCGACACCACCGCCGCCCTGCGTGCCGCCGAGATCAACGCCGACGTGGTGCTCAAGGCCACCAAGGTGGACGGGGTGTATGACAAGGATCCAGCCTGCCACGCCGACGCCGTCCGCTACGACCAGCTCACCTTTCAGGATGTTCTCAGCGGTGAACTGGCCGTCATGGACAGCACCGCCATCGCCCTCTGCAAGGACAACGCCATCCCGATCGTGGTCTTCGACCTGTTCGGGCCCGGCAACATCGGCCGCGCCATCGCCGGCGAGCCGATCGGCACCCGCATCGTTCCTGCCGGCTGACCCCGCACACTCCCCGCAACGCCCATGGATCTCGACGCCAGCATGCGCAAGTCGCTGGAAGCCACCCAGCGCACCTTCAACACGATCCGCACCGGGCGGGCCAATCCCTCCCTGCTCGATAAGATCTCCATCGAGTACTACGGCGCTGAAACGCCCCTGCGCTCCCTCGCGAATCTCTCCACCCCCGATTCCCAGACGATTCAGATCCAGCCCTTCGATGGCGGCGCCATGGCGGCGATCGAGAAGGCCATTTCCATGAGTGATTTGGGACTCACCCCCAACAACGATGGCCGACTGATTCGCATCAACATCCCCCCGCTCACCGCTGATCGGCGCAAGGAGTTCTGCAAGCTCGCCTCCCGCTACGCCGAAGATGGCAAGGTGGCCCTGCGCAACATCCGCCGCGACGCCATCGACAGGATCAAAAAGCAGGAGAAGGACGGGGATCTCTCCGAGGATCAGAGTCGCGATGAGCAGGAGAATGTGCAGAAGCTCACCGATCGCTACGTCGTGGAACTGGAGAAAAGCCTGGTGGAGAAGGAAGCCGACATCCTCAAGGTGTGAGCGTGGCCAGCGCTGCCAATGGGCCAGCCTGTGATGCCGATGTGATCGTGGTGGGGGCCGGCGCGGCAGGAGCTTCGACGGCCTATCACCTGGCTGCCCGGGGCTGGCGGGTGAGGCTGCTGGACGCCCGCAGCCTGCCCAGGCCCAAGCCCTGTGGCGGCGGCATGGCCGCCTCCGTGCAGACCCTGTTCCCGTTTGATCTCCGTCCGGCCGTGGATCGGGTGATCACCAAGGTGCGCTTCACCTGGTGCCTGGAGGATCCGGTGATCGCCGAGCTGCCAGGGGAGGCTCCGTTCTGGATCGTGCGCCGCTCCCGCCTGGATCACCTTCTGGCCCGGCAGGCGGTGGCCTGCGGTGCTGATCTGCTCGAAGCCACCGCCGTGGAGCGGATCTCGCGGGAGGGGGAGCAATGGCGGATCCACACCACGACGGGTGGCGCGCTCAGCAGCCGGGCGGTGGTGATCGCCGATGGTGCCCGCTCCAGCTTTGGCCAGGGGCTGGGTCTGGGATCGCCCCAGCCCCGCTACGCCTCGGCTGTGTCGGTGGAGGTGGAGGGTGAGGTGCAGGAGCCTGAGACGGCCCATTTTGAATTCGGTCTGGTGCGCCACGGCTTCAGCTGGGCCTTCCCCCGCCAGGGAGGTCTCAGCATCGGCGTGGGCAGCTTCATCGGCCGCGAACCGCTGGAGGCCGAGGCGATTCTGGCGCGCCTGTTGCCCAGCTTCGGGCTGCCGCCGGACAGCGGTGAGCGGCGGATCTCTCCCCTGCGGGTCTGGGACGGGCATCACCGGCTTCACCATGACGGTGGTGCCGTGGTGGTGGGGGATGCGGCCTCGCTTGTGGATCCCTTTCTGGCGGAAGGACTGCGCCCCGCCCTGCTCAGCGGCACCCGGGCCGCTGAAGCCCTCGACCGCTGGCTGGGCGGTGAAGCCAGGGCTCTGGCGGGCTACAGCGAAGCCATGCGGCTGGAGTGGGGCCAGTCGATGGCCTGGGGACGGCGCATCGCCCAGGTGTTCTACCGCCTGCCCCGGGTGGGGTATCAACTGGGGGTGAAGCGGCCCACCGCCCCACGGCGCATCGCCCAGATCCTCTCAGGGGAACTGGGCTATGGCGACATCGCCCAGCGGGTGATCCGCCGGCTGATGTTCAACCGTGGGTCGAGCTAGCGCAGAAGTGGTTGAGCTAGCGCAGGCAATCCTTGAGCTGGCGCAGGCGTTGATCGATCGAACTGAGCAGTTCAATAGCGAACATCGGTGATTCCTGAATGGCAAAGAGGAACTTCTCGCGGTTCATCACCAGGATCGTGCAGGGACTGATGGCCGTGGCATTGCCATAGCGGCGGTGATCAGAGGTCACCAGAGCGCCGGCGCCGAAGACATCACCTTCCTTGATCTGCTCGTGGCCGGCCTCTCCATTCCAGCTGAGCTGGACGCTGCCCTGGAGCAAGCCGAACATGCAGTCTCCGGATTCGCCGGCCTTGAAGATCGGATCACCCGGGGCAAATTCACGCACCTCGCCCTGGGTGGCCAGGGCGCGCAGGGTGTCGAGGGCATTCATGGATCAGGCCAATGGCAATGGTGGGTTCAGGCCGCGGTGGCAGCCAGGGCCAGGGGGGCACCCAGGCCGCCCCGCACGTCCTCGGGCACGAGCCTGCCGTCGTGGTCGGTGTCGAGGGCATCAAAGACCGCATCACTGCCCAGCCACTCCTCGCGGGTGATGCAGCCGTCGCCATCCATGTCGTTGAGCAGGAAGATCTCCTGGGCGGCATGGGCGAAGGCGGCCTCGCCCTCCAGCTCGGCGAGACGGTGGGCCAACTGGGCCTCCAGGGTTTCGATCGCCTTGCTGAAGCCGCGAATGCCCTCATCGAGCTTTTCACTGGCCATGCGATCAGCCGCCATGGCAGTGATGTAACTGGAACTATCGAGGCTGAACTGGGCCTCGGTGGCAGCCGGGTTGAGGGGGTCGAGCTTGCGCGGCAGGGGAGCTTCCGTGTGGCGCAGCTGATCAAGCAGCTTGGGTGAAATCGTGAGCAGGTCGCAACCGGCCAGTTCGATGATCTCCTCGATGTTGCGGAAGCTGGCTCCCATCACTTCAGTGCGGTAGCCGTAGGTTTTGTAGTAGTTGAAGATCTTGGTGACGGAGATCACGCCGGGATCTTCAGGGCCGGGATAGTGATCACGGCCAGTGTCATTTTTGTACCAATCGAGAATGCGACCCACAAAAGGTGAAATCAAGGTGACACCCGCTTCGGCGCAGGCCACCGCCTGGGTGAAGCTGAACAGCAGGGTGAGATTGCAGTGGATGCCCTCCTTCTCCAGGGCCTCTGCGGCCTTGATGCCCTCCCAGGTGGAGGCCATCTTGATCAGCACCCGCTCCTTGCCGATGCCGGCTTCGGCATAGAGACCAATCAGCTTTCGGGCCTTCTCGATCGTGGCCTCGGTGTCGTAGCTGAGCCTGGCGTCCACCTCGGTGGACACCCGACCGGGGACGATCTGGAGAATCTCCTTGCCGAAGGTGACACAGATTTCATCGAGGGCTTCGAGCACCACCGCTTCAGCCGGTGCGTCGGCCCCGATCACCTGGCGGGAGGCTGTCAGCGATTCATCGATCAGCCCCTGGTAGAGGGGAATCTGGGCGGCCGCCAGGATCAGCGAAGGGTTGGTGGTGGCGTCACGGGGGGTGAACTGCTTGATCGCTTCCAGTTCACCGGTGTCAGCGACGACCACCGTGATGGCAGCGAGTTGATCGAGCAGGTTGGACATGTCCCCGGGCATCGGCGATTGGGCTGAGGCTAGCCAGGCCCCGCTGGACCCACCGAAGGCGTTTTCAACCCCGCACCGTTGGCGCGCTGGCCGGCTTCCTGCCGGTGCTGGGGGGCACCTTCTCCAGCACCAGCAGGGCCTCGATGATCTCCTTGGCCACCGGCACCGCCACGGTGGAGCCGTAGGCATTCCCCCCCTGGGGCTCATCCACCACCACCAGCACCACGTAGCGGGGGTCATCGATCGGCAGGTGGGCCACGAAGCTGGTGATCCGCGCCCCAGGGATGTAGACACCATTGAGGGCTTTCTGGGCGGTGCCCGTTTTACCGCCGATGCGGTAGCCGGGTACCTGGACGCCCTTGCCACTGCCCTTCTCCACCACCGTTTCGAGCCAGGCCATCACCTGCTGGGTGACGGCGGGTTGCAACAGCTGCAGACCGTTGGCGGCCGGTTCTGGGGCCAGGCTGTCACCGGAGCGCAGGCCACGGGTGATGTGGGGGCTCACCAGGCGCCCGCCATTGGCCAGCATGGCGTGCAGCTGCAGCAACTTGAGCGGGGTCAGGGAGAAGCCCTGGCCGAAGGCCGCGGTGGCCGGCTCAATCGGCTGGGTGGTGAACTGCTCGCGGGTCTTGAGCTCGCCCGCCACAGCTCCGGGAAGGTCCGTGTCAGGGATGGTGTCGATGCCGATGCGGCGCATCCACTCCCAGTAGATGGAGGGTTTGAGCTGGCGCATGGCCTGCACCATGCCCACATTGCTCGACACCTGCAGCACGGTGGCGAAATCCAGAATGCCGTTGGCCCGCCGGTCGTGGTTGAAGATCGGCCAGCCGCCGATCGAGAGCTGGCCCACGTCGTTGACGGTGCCATTGGGGTTGATGGCTTTCTCCTGCAGGGCGATCGCCAGGTTGATCGGCTTGAAGGTGGAACCGGGCTCGTAGAGGTCCTGCACCGACCATTCCCGAAACAGGCCGGGGGAGAACTTCCAGAATTTGTTGGGTTCGTAGCTGGGCATGGAGGTGAGCGCCAGCATTTCGCCGTTGCGCACATCCATCACCATGGCCGAGCCACGCTTGGCCTTCCACTGCTTCAGCTGTTTGGCCAGGGCCTGCTGGGCTACCTGCTGCAGGCGGGCGTCGAGGGTGAGCTGCAGGCGCAGATCATCGGTGTAGAGCACCCCGGCCTGGAGACCATCGGGCAGCGGCGTGCCATCAGCGCCACGGCGCAGTTTGCGCACGCTCTCCTGGCGGCGCAGGTCCTTGTCTCGGCTCTGCTCCAGACCCGCCTGGGCCACCCGTTCCAGGTTGAGGAAACCCACCACGTTGGCGAACAGCGACCCCTGGGGGTAGATCCGCTGGGGATAGGGATCCAGGTCAAGGCCGCTGATGCCGAGCTCCCGAAGGCGGTGGGCGGTTTCGGGGTCCAGGTCGGAGGCGAGCTTGACGCCAGTTTTACGGCCATCGATCGTGCGCATCAGATCGGCCGCCGGCACCAGCAGCACTTTGGCGAGCTTGTCGACGGTCTCGGAGCTGCTGCGGATCAAGTTGGGATCGTCCCCGGGGAAATTGAAATAGCGGGGATGGGCCCAGAGGGTGAAACGCTCCTCATCAAGGGCCACCAACCGGCCGTTTCGATCCACGATCGGCCGGCGCTTGCCGGTTGGTTTGGTCTTCTGGGTCTGGATCGCCCGTGCCCGCTGCTGCAGCCGGTCGCCCTCCTTCACCTGCAGCCAGGCCAGCCGACCCGCCAGACCCACCATGGCGAGGCAGAGGGTGAGATACACGGTGAGCAAACGCCCTGCCGGCACCGGTTGCAGCTGGACCACCCTCCGCCGGCTGCTGCGATGATCGGCCACCTCAGTGGGGCTGAATTCGGCCCCATGCAGGCGGATGGGGGGTGAACCGGTGGCGGAGCGTCGCACCACCCTCAGTACCCGGCCCGAACGATCTGGGAGTTGAGGCTGATGCGAGTGAGTTCCACGCCGACCGCCCGGGGATCGAAGGACTGCAGATTGAACGTCTTGGGCTGGATCTTGGCGGTGGTGGGCTTAGGCCGGCTCACAGGAGCCTGGGGGCTGGGGGAGGGCAGGTGGATCAGGCTCTGAAGGCTGGTGGGCACGAGCAGGCCCGGACGGCGGGCGACCGTCAGGTGGTGTTGCTCAAGCACGGCCGTGGATTCCTGCAGGCGGTGTTCCAGCACCTGGGTGGACTCCAGTTGCTCAAAACTGCGGGTCCACTCACCCTGCCAATGCAGGGTGAGGGCGGTGAGCCCCACCATCGACAGGCCAGCGGCCACGAGCAGGCCGTCGGAAACTCTGTGCAGACCCGCCAGCCACGGGGCCTGACGCAGCACGCGCCGGGCGGAAAAGGAGCCCTGGATCAGTTCAAGCGAACGGCGCTTGAAGAAGGGCTGGGGCGATGGAACAGCAACCATCGGGACCTGACGAATCTTCGCAAGTGAACCATGGGGCGCAAGGGGCAGCAAGGCGACGATCAGCGAGCCAGCAAAAGCAGGTTGGTGAAGGTGAGTCCATTCCAGAGGGCGTGGAGCCCCACGCAGGTGCTCAGCCGGCCACTGCTGAGGCGCAGCCAGCCCAGCCCCAGGCCCAGGGTGAACAGGGGCGGGAACTCCCCGAGGCTCAGGTGGGCCAGGCCGAAGACCGCACTGCTGATCAACACAGCGGGCACAGGACCAAGCTCACGGCCCACCACCGGCAGCAGCACCCCGCGGAAGATGGTCTCCTCAAACAGCGGGGCCAACACGATCGCCGTAAAGGCGAAACAGGCCAGGGTCAGGCCGTTTCCGCTGCGCAGCACCAGCTCCAGCAGGGGGTTGCTGCCGCCGACATCGCTCCAGACCAGCTGCTGCAGCCAGCCCACCAGCGACACCAGGGGCAGCACGATCAGCAGAGTCTTCAGCGCCTTACGCAGGGCTGATCCCAGGGGCCGCCAGCGGAACTGCAGCCAGCCCCCCTCCGGAGCCTCTCCTGCCGATCTCAGCAGCCCATAGAGGATCAGCAGCGGCGCCGCCATCAGGCCGAGGTACATGCTGAGCACCGTGACGCCGTCAGCGACGGGCGGCTGGATCACCAGCGCCTTGAGGGCCGCCTGCAGGAGGGGGCTCAGCAGCACCGGGGTGAGCACTTCGCCCAGCAGCACGAAACCGCCAGCGATCAGCAGCACCACATCGATCACCCCCAGGTCAGGGCCGACCAGGGCCGGCAGAGGGGCTTGCTGGCCTCGCCAGCGCCGCCAGCCTTCCCGCAGCAGCAGCAGCAGCCCGGCCAGCAGGGCCAGGGCGGGCAGCAGATTGATGCCCAGCAGCTGCAGCAGGGCCCGCCGCTCGGCGGCCGGCTGGGAGCAGTCGCTGGCGGACGACAGCAGCTGACAGCTGAGCCTGCGCACCAGCGGGTCTTCGAGCATCCCCTGGATCTCGGCGGGCCTGCTGCCGCCCTGGGGCAGCAGCAGCAGCTGCTCGATCAGGTCCCGATCATCGGTGCCAACTAACCGCTGCAATTGCAGTAGTAGGGGGCGGGCAGCAGCCGACTGCCCCTGGCGCAGCTGCAGCAGGGCTCGCTCCAGCAGGCTGATCCTGGCCTCCCGCTCACCGGCACTCCTGGTGGTCGTTGAGGCCGTGGTGCTGTCGCCTCCCTCCTTGGCCTGCTGATCCAGTTCCGCGAGCAGCAGGCCCTCCGGATCAGCTCCCACCAGCAGCGGCTGCAGGGAGAGTGGCACCACCGGGGAAGCCAGGGCACTGAGCTCCAGTTGGCGGCGGGCCAGATCGTTGCCCACCGATGGGCGGTCCAGGCTCTCCAGCAGCCCGTTGAGCCAGAGCAACAGGCTCAGCACCAGGCTGACTATGGCCAGCCCCACTTTCAGCGACCCAGCCCGTCCTCGCCCAGCTGTTGCCACCCCGACTCCTCGCAATGGCCCGATTCTCCCCTGTGCCCGCAGAGCACTGGTGGCGGCGGATGGCCGTGCGTCGGGCTGGGTGTTGCTGAGCCACCTCCCATACGATGGCGGCGCTTCCGGTTTCCAGGCCCGTGCCCCTTCGGCTCCTGCTCGTCCGCCATGGACTCAGCAGCTTCAACACCGAGCGTCGCATTCAGGGCCGGGATGATCTCTCCTCGCTCACTGAGGAGGGTCAGAGCCAGGCCCGTCTCACCGGGGCAGCCCTCGCCGACCTGCACCTCGATGCTGTCTACTGCTCGCCCCTGAGCCGGGCGGCCGCCACCGCCGCCCGGCTGCTGGAGGCCCAGGGGGGCGGCCATCGCGCCCAGCTCGACGACGATCTGCTTGAGGTGGATCTGGCCCCCTGGTGCGGTCTGCTGGGCCCAGAGGTGAAAGAACGTTTCCCCGAGGACTATCGCCTCTGGAGGGAAGCTCCTGATCAGTTGGAACTGGAACGCCCCGATGGCAGTCGCTTCCGGCCGATCCCGGAGCTGATGGATCAGGCCCGCCGCTGGCTGAATCGCCTGGAGCGAGAACACCTCGATCAGTCCGGAAATGGGTTGATCACGGTGCTGGCGGTGGCCCACAGCGCCATCCTGCGCTGCCTGGTGCTGCAGCTGCTGGGGCTCCCCGCCAGCCGCTTTCAAGGACTGCGTCTTGATAACGCCTCCCTTTCGGTGTTCAACCTGCAGCGTCAGGTGGGCGGCGGCGTGCAGGTGCAGATCGAATCGCTCAATGTCATCACTCACCTCGGCGCTGGACTTCCCCCGAAGGGAGCAGGGGCGCGGCTGCTGCTGGTGCGCCACGGCGAAACCGACTGGAACCGCCAGGGCCGTTTCCAGGGGCAGATCGACATCCCCCTCAATGCCAATGGTCTGGCCCAGGCCCATTCAGCGGCCGACTTCCTCAGCGAGGTGCCGATCCAAAAGGCCTTCACCAGCTCGATGGCCCGGCCCCGCCAGACCGCCGAAGCGATCCTCACGGCCCACCCCGGGGTGAGGCTCAGCAGCCAGGAGGGCCTGGTGGAGATCGGCCATGGTCTGTGGGAAGGCTGCCTGGAGGAGGAGATTTCCCAGCAGTGGGGGGAGTTGCTGCAGCAGTGGAAAATTGCCCCCCACACCGTGCAGATGCCTGAAGGAGAAAACCTTCAGCAGGTCTGGGACCGCTCCTTGGCGTGCTGGCGTGCTCTGGCGGAGAGTCTGGAGCCGGTGGAGACCGCCCTGGTGGTGGCCCATGACGCCGTCAACAAGACGATCCTCTGTGCCCTCCTCGGCCTCACTCCGGCCGACATCTGGATGGTCAAGCAGGGCAATGGTGGCGTGAGTGTGATCGACTGGCCGGCGCCGGAGAAAGCCGATCGAGGCCTGCCGGTGGTGACCTGCCTCAACCTCACCACCCACCTGGGTGGCGTGATCGACCGCACCGCCGCCGGCGCCCTCTGATGACGGCCCCGTTGCAGCAGGGTGGCCAGCTGCTCAAGGATGTTCAGCTGCTGCAGGGCCCCCACCAGCCGCTGCTGCGCACGGATGTGCTGCTGGAGCAGGGCGTGATCACGGCCATTGGAGCCAGCGCCTGGGAGGGGGCGGCTCGCCTGGGCCTGGCCCCTCTGGCTGCGGGCTCCTGGCTGCTGGCACCGGCGCTGGTGGATCCCCACAGCGTTCTGGAGGAGCCTGAGGACGGCCGCGCTGAAACCCTCGAGAGCCTGGTGCGCTCAGCCGCAGCGGCCGGCTACGGCACCGTGGCGCTGCTGCCGCGGGCCCGCAACTGGCGTGATCGCCCCGAATGCCTGCGCCTGGCGGCGGCGCCCCCCTTCGAGCTACCCCTGTGGGGCAGCTTCAGCCTCGGCGGCCGCGGCGAGGACCTCTCGGCCCATGCCGACCTGCTGGCCGCCGGTGCCCTCGGCCTGGCGGAGGAGGGGGAGCTGCCGCCGTTGCCGCTGCTGGAGCGGGGGTTGAGCATCGGTGAATGCGCGGATCGCCCTGTGCTGCTGGCCCCCCGCAACGCCAGCCTGGATCACGGCGGCTTCGTGCGCGAGGGGGTGGAGGCCCTACGGGCCGGTTGGCCCCTGGATCCACCCCTGAGCGAAACCATCCCGCTGCAGAACCTGCTGGCCCTGGCGGCCTGCCTGCCCCGGGTGAACCTTTGCCTGGCGAATCTCTCCACCGCCGCGGGTGTGAAGCTGCTGCGTGCGGCCAATCCGGCGCCGATGGCCACGGTCTGCTGGTGGCATCTGGTGGCGGACAGCGGCAGCCTCGATCCGTTGGCTGAAGGCTGGCGGCTGGTGCCTTCCCTGGGCACCCCCGAGGATCGCCGTGCCCTGGTGGCGGCCCTGGCCGACGGGGTGATCAGCGCCGTGGCGGTGCACCATCAGCCCCTCGATCCTGAAGAACAGTTGCTGCCCCTGGATCAACGACGGCCTGGCCTGGCAGGGCACCGCTTCGTGCTGCCGCTGCTCTGGCAGCAACTGGTGCGCGACCAGGGCTGGAGCCCCACGGCGCTCTGGCAGGCCCTCTGCTGGGGACCGGCCCGGCTGTTGGATCTCCAGGAGCCCGAGCTCCGAATTGGCTCCAGGCGCTGGCTGCTGTTCGACCCCGAGATGGAGTGGATCCCCAGCGCCGATGCCTACGCCTCCCGGGCCGCCAACCAGCCCCTGAGGGGCGAGCAGCTCAGGGGACGGGTGCTGGCGACGGGGCTGTTGCCGGAACTTTGGCTGGGGCCCCGCTGAGGGGGTCTGGATCCCCCAGCGGGCCGGTGCGGTTCAGAGGCCAGAAGCGGTAGAAGGCCCGGCCGATGATCTCGCTGCGGGGCAAGAAGGGACCACCGGGCCAGAAGCGACCGTCCCAGCTGTTGGCGCGGTTGTCGCCAAGGGCCAGCACCGCCCCGGGTGGCACCACGGTGTCGAGGGTGCGGCAGGGGCCGATCCCCTGGCTATCGACAGGGCAGAAATTCTGGACGTAGGGCTCGCTGATGGCCTGGCCGTTGATGCTGACGTGCCCGCGGGGGTCCACCACCACCCGGTCGCCGGGGACCGCCACCACCCGTTTGATGTAGGCATCGCAGGCGGGCTCCTGCAGCCCAGGGATTGAGCCGATCACCGGAAGGTTCACCAGCAGGCAGCCCAGGGGGTTGGATCTGCGATTGGCCTGCAGAGCTGGATCGAAGTGGAAGGGGGAGTGGAAGACCACGATTTCTCCCCGCCGGGGGGCGCGGCTGCGAAGGCTGATTTTTTCCACCAGCAGCCTGTCCTGGATCTGCAGGCCGGGCAACATCGAGCCCGAGGGGATGAAGCGAGCCTCCAGCAGAAACTGACGGATGCCCAGGGCCACCCCGAGGGTGAGCAGCACGCTGCGCCAGAAGGCCCAGGAACTCTCCTGTCCCTGGCTGGAGCGATCCTGCGGCTGGGGCCCCTTCTCCGGAGCGGGATCAGGAGCCCCCGCTGGCGTGGTCGGTGTTGGGGAGTCCTCGGCGCTCAATGCACACCTGCTGGAGCCGGCCACCTTAGAGCTCTGGAGCGGAGGGAACCCCCTGCCTACCCTGGGGCGATCGACGCTGTTCTCCATGGTCCGGCCGCGCTGGCATCTGAGGTCCTCGGCAGACGCGTTCCGCCTCGGGCATCGCTGGGATCAGTTCGTCGCCCTCTGGGCCAGCTTCAACCTGCTCTGGGTGTGCTTCGACATCACCTACGTGCCCCTGCGCACGTTCTGGCTGCAGCGCAACCTCTATCCACTGCCCTCGGCACCGCTGGTGCTGCGTCTCAGCTTCCTGCCCAACATCACGCCGTACTACGACCGGGTCAAGGGAATCGAGGCCCACCGGGAGACCCAGGCCTACCTGGAGGCCTTCGATGAGATGGACCGCGCCCTGCTGGCGGGATCCACAGCCAGCGACCTGCGCCAACGTCAGGTGGCGCTCACCGATCAGATGATCGATGACAACCCTTTCCTTGCCTCGGGTGGCTCCGGCACGCTGGAGAAGATCAAGAACCGGCTGCGCGAGCACGCCGACCAGGATTCGGCCAAACAGTCCGTTCAACAGCTCCTGGGCGACGATTGGTTGCGCCGCCAGCCCTGGAGCGAGGAGCGCCGCTTCTGGCAGCAGCAGCTTCTGCCTCTGGTGGCCACCAACTACTGGCGCTCGATCGATGAGAACGGCCGTCCCACCGACAATTTCTGGCGCTTTGATCTGATCCTCTTCCAAAGCGTTTTCCTGGCGGACATCCTGCTGCGGGCGGCACGGCTGCGCCGCCGCCTGCCGGGCCTGAGCTGGGGGGATGCCCTGCTGCGCCGCTGGACCGATCTGCCACTGCTGATGCCGTTCTGGCGCTTGCTGCGCCTGATCCCTGTGGTGGAGCGGCTTCAGACCAGTGGCCTGGTGAACATGGAGCCCCTGCGAGCCGTGATCAGCCGGGCTGTGGTGGCCCTCCTGGCGGTGGAGCTGTTCGAGGTGCTGGCCCTGCAGCTCATGGACGGGGCCCAGGGGTTGATCCGCTCGCCCCAGTGGTCCCAGCGGATTCGCCGCTTGCGCAGCCATCAGAGCGTTTCGATCAACGACGAGCAGGAGCTGGTGGAGCTGCTGCGGATCTGGGGTCCACTGCTGCTCAGTGATGTGGGTCCTCGGCTCGCGCCCCAGCTGCAGGCTGTCCTGGCCCATGCCCTGCAGCAATCGCTCCAGTCGATGGCGGTGCCGCCGGGGCTGCGCCAGTTGCAACTGCTGCTGCAGGTGGAGCAGCAACTGACCCAGCAACTGGCCGCCGGCATGGTCGAGAGCGTGATGGAGCTCTCGCGGGGCGCCGGCTCCAGGCTGCAGCGAAAGGACAATCGCCAGATCGACCTATTGCGCGACTGCGTCGATCGCTTCTGGGACGAGCTGGCGGAAGCCCTTGAGCGCGGTCCGGTGCTGGAGCGCAGCCAGCAGCTGATCTGCGCCCTGCTGGAGGAACTCAAGCTCACCTACCTGGCCCAGATCAACCGCACAGGCATCGATGCCCTGATCCGGGAGCTGGATCAGCTCACGGTGCCGCCGGCAGCAGAGGCTTCAGGGCCTGCCGCCACGCCTCCGGATCAAAGCCCGTGAGCACCGCCACGCCCTCAGCCAGCAGCAGGGGTCGGCGGATCAGGCGACCATCAGCGGCCAGGGCCGTGATCGCCTCAGCTGCAGACATGGCCTTCACCTGAGCCGCACCGAGGGCGCGGTAGCTGGCACCACTGGTGTTGAACAGCCGCCTGGGATTCACCAGGCTGGCCCAGACCTGCTCCAGCTGCTCCCGGGATGGGGGGGACACGGTGATGTCAACGAGATCAACCTCCAGACCCTCAGCAGCCAGCCACTGGAGGGCGGAGCGACAGGTGGAGCATTTCGCGTAGCTGTAAAGGAGCGGCCGACCTCCGGCGGAGGAGGAGCCGGCCGGGCTCACTTCCGGCCGACCAGCGATTTAAGGGCACCCACCAGGCTGTTGGAGCCCTTGCCCACGGCGGCGTCAGGCCGGGTGCGAATGGTGACGTCGCCGTTGACGCTGGTGCGGCAGCTGAGGCGGAAGTTGGCAGGGCGATCCGAGAGGTAGACCTGCTCGACATCGCTGCGGGGCGAGAGGTTCTTGGCACCTTCGAGCACTTCGACAACACAGGTGCCGCACTGGCCCAGGCCGCCGCAATTGTTGAAGTTGTTCAGACCCTTGTAGGGATTGATGCCGGCATCAAGGGCCGCCTGGCGAAGGTTGGCCCCCTCGATGCAACCAACCTTCTGGTCTTCATTATCGAAGCGGATGGTGGGCACGGGTCGCATCGGCTACTGACGCGAACCAACTTACCTGGCTGGGGGTCGTGGCTTTCCAGCCCTGCAACGGTTGTTGGTCCGGCCGCTGGACCGCCGCTGCCTACGATCACAACGAGAGCGCACAGGGCCATGGTTGCAGCGAACAGCGGCGAACTCTCCGGCTACGACCTGGTGGTGCAGGGGCTGATCCCCGGCTACGCCAGCCTTGCCCGCCTGGGTGTCGCCCTGCTGGCGGCCTCACCTCTGGCCGGCAAGGCCGGCGCCCAGGTGCTGGTGGCCGGCTGCGGCACCGGAGCCGAGCTGGTGGAGGCCCTGGCCCAGCGCCCCGACTGGGGGCTGAGCGCGATCGATCCCTCCGAGGCGATGCTCAAGGCCGCCCAGCAGCGTCTCGGTGAAGCGGCCACTGGCCTGAGCTGGCGGCAAAGCACGGTGGAGGATCTGGACCCCGGAGCCAGCTTCGATGGAGCGCTCTCGGTGTTGGTGCTGCAGTCCCTCCCCGATGACGGCAGCAAACTGGCGTTTCTTTCCGCCCTGGCCCGCTGCCTCCGGCCTGGGGGCCAACTAGTGCTGGTGGATCTGATGCGCCCGGCACTGCCTCTCCTGGAGGAGCAGATGGCGGAGGCCTGGGTCGGGTTCCAGAGGGCCTCGCGGCTGGAAGCACCGCTTGAGCTGCTGGAGCCCCTCACCCACGGCACCCATCCCGTGGGTCTTGCGCGGCTCACTGCGCTGGTGAACGCAGCGGGCTTCGGCGATCCGGCGCGGGTATTCCAGGCCCTGGATTACGAGGGCTTTCTGCTGCAGCGCGCCTCCTGATCGGCTCGGGCCGCCTGGATGCAGCTCTCCAGCAGGGCTGGCACCGCAGCGGCGTCCTGCCAACCGATGATCTCCACCGCTCGCCCCTCCAGATTTTTGTAGGTGCGAAAGAACTCAGCCACATCTTCCAGCTGATTGGCAGCAATCTGGCGAATGCTGCGCAGTCCGCTCTGACGGCCATCGGCCTCGGGCACGCACAGCAGCTTGCCGTCATAAGCCCCACAGTCGATCATCTCGAGGAAGCCGATCGGTCGGGCGCTGATCAGGCAGCCGGCGAAGGTGGGCTCCTCCATGATCACCATGGCATCGAGGGGAGCGCCGTCCTCCGCGAGGGTGTTGGGAATGAAGCCGTAGTCGAACGGATAGCGGACCGAAGAAAGGAGCACCCGATCGAGGGCCATCAATCCGGCGGCACTGTTGTATTCGTACTTGTTACGGCTACCGGCGGGGATTTCCACCACCAGATTCACCAATCCCTGGGATGGCGAGGCGGCCAGGCTGCTGATGTCCACGGCTGATGGGGATGGAAGAGCTGGGATCAGAGCGCAAGGTGCTGCGCTCCAGCAGAACGGCACCGATTGGAACCATCAGAGCCAGCAGGGCGATGGTGGCTCCCAGCAGCGGCGATCCTGGATCAAGAAACCCGTCAGGGTTGTAGGGATCTGGACTGGAATCCCCGTTGGCTTGACTGACACCCGGTCCTGACTGGGCGGCAGTGGGTGAAGCAGTGACTGAAGACGTGGCTGAAAACGTATGGGCGAGAACGGCTGGGGCTACAGGAGTGCCGGTTCGCGGAGGTTCGGAATCCATGGAGAGGGAGGAGGGAGCAGCTTCCGGGGGCAGCGTTGGGGCGGCACTCAGGCCGCTCCTGGAGCTGAACAAGGAAGCAGTGCCGGCTGGGCCTTGGGAAGCAGATCGTCCCGCGAGCAAGCAAGAACCAACCTCAATATGCCACTTCCGGCAGCCATTGGCCCGTTTGATGTTGAAGAGCTCAGGCTGCGGGGCGCGACTGCTCCAGCTGATCGCGCTTGCTGCTGAGCACGGCCGGGCCCTGGTCCAGTCCCTGGAGACTGTGACGGATGGCCTGCAGTTCCTGCAGGATCGAGCTGAGCAGTTGCTGGGTGGCGGTGGAGGGTGAATTGAGCACCTCCACGGTCACTTCCTTGATGCGCAGCACATCGCGAGCGAAGCGAGCCACCTCGTTGGGGTGAAACAGCAGCGCCTCCTTCTGATCAGTGCGGTATTCGGGGTTGAGCTTGCGCGAATTGAAGGGTGGGTTGAGGTTGCGCGGATCGGTGTTGGTGTATCGGTACACCGAGGCCCTGGACCGGTTGAGGGCCTTCTGCACGTCATCGATGCCGATGAGCCCTTCGCTCGGCTCGGTGGGCGCGGGGTCGGGCAGGCCGGCAGGCCAGGAGGACGCCACGGTCGGTGGAAGCTCTCCGCCGGAGCCGGCCGTGGGTGCAACCATAAGACTTATTTTGGACGGCTGGGAATTCATGCCGACGCTAGCAGAGGAGGCCTGGTCAGCCAGGCCACTGCAGCGCCCCAGCCGGTGGGGTGATTAAACCGGCCCATCAGGAGTTCGGCAAGGCCCGGTGATAGGGTCCCAGCCCGCTGAGGCTACCCATTCCATGCGCGTCTCCCGCCTGATGCTGGTGACGTTGCGGGATGACCCTGCCGAAGCCGAAATCCCGTCCCACAAGCTGTTGCTGCGCGGCGGCTACATGCGCCGGGTCGCCTCGGGCGTCTACGCCTACCTGCCCCTGCTCTGGCGGGTGCTCAGCAAGATCTCGGCGATCGTGCGCCAGGAGATGGACGCCACAGGCGCCCTGGAGACCCTGTTGCCCGCCCTACAACCCGCCAGCCTCTGGGAGCGCAGCGGCCGTTGGCAGGGCTACACCGCCGGGGAGGGGATCATGTTCCACCTGGTGGATCGCCAGGAGCGCTCCCTTGGGCTGGGTCCCACCCATGAAGAGGTGATCACCTCTCTGGCCGCCGACCTGCTGCGCTCCTACCGGCAGCTGCCGGTGAGCCTCTACCAGATCCAGACCAAATTCAGGGACGAGATCCGGCCCCGCTTCGGCTTGATGCGCGGGCGCGAATTCATCATGAAGGACGCCTATTCCTTCCACGCCGACGAGGCCGACCTTCGGCTCACCTATGAGCGGATGGACCAGGCCTACCGCCGCATCTTCAACCGCTGCGGGCTGCGCACCGTGGCGGTGGAGGCCGACAGCGGCGCCATCGGTGGCTCGGCCAGCCAGGAGTTCATGGTCACCGCCGATGCCGGTGAGGATCTGATCCTCAGCAGTGCCGATGGGCGCTACGCCGCCAACCAGGAGCGGGCCTGCTCCCTGCCGGAGCCAGCCGTTCCCCTGGTCTGCGCCACGGCTGAGGCGGTGGAGCTGCACACGCCCAGACAGCACAGCATCGAGGCCCTCTGCGCCGCCCATGGCTTCGAGCCGAGCCAGACCGTGAAGGTGCTGCTGCTGCTGGCCCGCTGCGCCTTGGGCCAGGCGCGGGTGGTGCTGGTGAGCCTGCGCGGCGATCAGCAGCTCAACCCCACCAAGCTCGCCAATGCCGTCAGCGGGGCCCTGGCTGAGAGCGCCGGAGCCCTGCTGGACCTGGAGCCGATCACCCCGGAGCAGATCCGCTTAGAAGGCCTGCCTGGCTGGCCCCTGGGCTGCCTTGGCCCGCATCTGGGCGATGAGTGGCTGGCCGGCGCCCACAGCTGGCAGCCCACTGTTCTGCGCCTGGCGGATGCCACCGCGGCGGAGCTGGAGGTCTTTGTCTGCGGCGCCAACCGACCCGACACCCACCTGGTGGGAGCCCGCTGGTCGGCCCTCGGCGACCCCCGGCCGATCGTGGCCGACCTGCGCTCAGCCCAGCCGGGGGAGCGCTGTCTTCAGGACCCCGGCCAGAGGCTGGAGTCCAGCCGCGGCATCGAGGTGGGACACATTTTCCAGTTGGGGCGCAAATACTCCCAGGCCCTTGAGGCCACCTTCACCAATGAACAGGGTCTCGACGAGCCTCTGTGGATGGGCTGCTATGGCATCGGCGTGTCCAGGCTGGCCCAGGCCGCCGTTGAGCAGCACCACGATCAGCACGGCATCTGCTGGCCGGTGGCAATCGCCCCCTTCGAAGTGATCGTGGTTGTGGCCAGCGCCCAGGACCCCGTTCAGGTGGCCCTCGGCGAGCGCCTCCATGACGAGCTTGAGCAGGCGGGTCTGGAGGTGCTGCTCGATGACCGCAGTGAACGGGCCGGGGTGAAATTCAAGGACGCCGATCTGATCGGCATTCCCTGGCGGCTGGTGGTGGGCCGCGGGGCCGCCGCCGCCCAGGTGGAGCTGGTGGAGCGAGCCAGCGGAGCCAAGCGCGACCTGGGCGCGGAGGAGGTGGTGACGCTGCTGCGGGAGCTCATCACCGCCGCCCGCCTCGGACTGACGGCGACACAGAGCTCGTAAGATCCCCCAACGACATGTGGAGATGGTGATGACTGTTGTCTGGGGGGTTCTTTCCCGTGCCGCTGAAACCACCCTGGGGACCGCCCGCCAGGCCTGTGCAGCTGTCCTGGCAGCACTCAGCAGCCTGTTCGCTCCCCCCAACTGGAGCCGCAGAGTCACCCCCCTGCTGACGTTCGTTCTGGGCCTCAGTCTCACCCTCAGCAGCTGCGGCAGCGTCAGCAACAGCCTCAGTGGCTCCTATGTCGAAGACACCATGACGGTGGCTGAATCGCTGCTGGGAACCATCGCCATCAGCCAAGATGACCCGGCTCGCTCCGAAGCAGAAAGCGAGGCGCGCGTCTTGATCAACGATTACATGGCCCTCTACAGGCCGAAGGGACGGGTGAACGGACTGCCCTCCTTCACCACCATGCAGACAGCGCTCAACTCCCTGGCCGCGCACTACACGAATTACGCCAACCGTCCACTGCCCGACACGCTCAAGGCCCGCCTGGAGAAGGAATTGAGGAAGGCCGAAACCAGCGTGGTCCGCGGAACCTGACGGCTGGGTCCCAACCCTCAGCCAGCTTGCCTGCAGGCCACCGGCCTTTGACGAAGGGGCTGGTCATCTGAGAGTCTTGGCCCTTGTGCTTAGAAGCGGCTGCGGGCCGCTGTGTCCTTGGCCAATGTTGTCGTCATCGGTGCACAGTGGGGCGACGAGGGAAAAGGAAAAATCACTGACCTGCTGAGCCGATCCGCCGATGTGGTGGTTCGTTATCAGGGCGGTGTCAACGCCGGTCACACCATCGTGGTCGACGACAAGGTGCTCAAGCTGCACCTGATTCCCTCTGGAATTCTCTACCCCGACACCATCTGCCTGATCGGTTCCGGAACGGTGGTGGATCCGCGGATCATGCTCGAAGAACTCGACATGCTCGGCGACTACGGGATCGATATCTCGGGGTTGAAGCTGGCTTCCACAGCCCATGTCACCATGCCCTACCACCGCCTGCTCGATCAGGCGATGGAGCAGCGACGCGGGGAACGCCGCATCGGCACCACCGGCCGGGGCATCGGTCCCACCTACGCCGACAAATCGGATCGCAACGGCATCCGCGTGATCGACCTGCTCGATCCCGAACGCCTGCGCCAGCGTCTGATGGGGCCGCTGGCCGAAAAAAATCTGATCCTTGAGCGGATCTACGGCCTCGAACCGCTCGACCCCGAAGAGGTGCTGAGGGAGTACCTGGCCTATGGCGAGCGGCTGGCCCCCCACGTGGTCGATTGCACCCGCACGATCCACAAGGCCGCCCGAGCCCGTCAGAACATCCTCTTTGAGGGCGCCCAGGGAACCCTGCTGGACCTCGACCACGGCACCTACCCCTACGTCACCTCCTCGAATCCCGTCTCGGGAGGCGCCTGCATCGGCGCCGGTGTCGGCCCGACGCTGATCGATCGGGTGATAGGAGTCGCCAAGGCCTACACCACCCGGGTGGGCGAAGGACCCTTCCCCACGGAGCTGCAGGGCAGCCTCAACGACCACCTCTGCGACCGAGGCGGCGAGTACGGCACCACCACCGGCCGCCGCCGCCGCTGCGGCTGGTTCGATGGGGTGATCGGCCGCTACGCCGTGGAGGTGAATGGCCTCGACTGCCTGGCCATCACCAAGCTGGATGTGCTCGATGAGCTCGATGAGATCCAGGTGGGCGTGGCCTATGAGCTCGATGGTGAGCGCATCGAGCATTTCCCCAACAGCGCCGAGACTTTCGCCCGCTGCCGTCCGATCTACCAGACCCTGCCGGGCTGGCAGTGCTCCACCGCCGAGTGCCGCGCCCTGGAGGATCTGCCCGAACCAGCCATGGCCTACCTGCGCTTCCTGGCGGAGCTGATGGAAGTGCCGATCGCGATCGTCTCCCTCGGTGCCCAGCGTGACCAGACAATCGTGGTGGAGGATCCGATCCACGGACCCAAGCGCGCCCTGCTGAACGTATGACAACCCATGCCACCGACCGAACCCTCGATGTGGTGGGCATCGGCAACGCCATCGTCGATGTGCTGGTCAGCTCCGACGACGCCTTCCTTGAAGCGCACGGCCTGAGCAAGGGCGGCATGGCCCTGGTGGACGCCGAGCAGGCCCAGCGTCTCTATGCCGCCGCCGGGCCGGGCCTGGAAACCTCAGGCGGCTCGGCCGCCAACACCTTGGCGGGCCTGGCGATGCTGGGGGCTCGGGCCGGCTTCATCGGCCGGGTGCGCGATGACCAACTGGGGGCGATCTTCAGCCACGACATCCGCTCGGTGGGGGCCCGTTTCGAGACCCCGGCCGCCAGCAGCGGAGCGGCCACCGCCCGCTGCCTGATCCTGGTGACCCCCGATGCCCAGCGCACGATGTGCACCTTCCTGGGGGCCTCCGTGGACCTGGAGCCCGCCGACCTCGACCTGGATCTGGTGCGTCAGGCCGGGATGCTCTACCTGGAGGGCTACCTCTGGGATGGGGAGGCGGCCAAGCGGGCCTTCCTCGCCGCGGCTGAGGTGATGCGCGCCGCAGGCGGCCAGGTCGCCCTCTCCCTCTCCGATGCCTTCTGCGTCGAGCGGCACCGCGACAGCTTCCTGGAGCTGGTGGATGGCCATGTCGATGTGCTCTTCGCCAACGAAGCCGAGATCACCGCCCTCTATCTATGCGACGACTTTGAGGAGGCGATGGAGCAGGTGCGCGGCCGCTGCTCCATCGCCGTGCTCACCCGCGGGGCCCTCGGTTCGGTGGTGCTGGGCGGCGGCGAGGTCCATCGCATCGAGCCCCGGGTGATCGGCCCGCTGGTGGACACAACCGGGGCCGGCGACCTGTACGCCTCCGGCTTCCTCTACGGCCTCAGCCGAGGGGAACCCCTGCAGCGCTGCGGCCAGCTGGGATCCCTCTGCGCCGGCCAGGTGATCACCCAGCTTGGTCCGCGGCCGCGGGTGTCCCTTCCCCAGCTGGTGGCTGAGCAGCTGGGAGCCCCACCCGCTGCAGCAACGGCTCCAGGGGCCACAGCTCAGCCCCACTGATTGGTTCCTCCGGTCGCTTCAGCAGCAGCAGGGTCAACCCCAGCTCAGCGCAGAGCTGCTGCCAGAGCTGCTCCGTGGGCCCACCCGACTGACGGCAGAGCACAGCCGTGATGGCCCACTGCAGCAGCAGCGCCCTCTCGATGGCGCCTGGGGCTGAGGCCGGCAGACCCGTACCGGGCCGGTGACAGGCGAGGGCCTCGGCGCCTAGGCCCGCCGCCAGGGCCAGCCGCAGGCTGGTGGGGCTGGGCAGGATGCGGGCAAAACAGGCCCCGGCGCCCGCCAGCTCCACCGCTCTGGGCAGGTGGCGGGCACCGATGGCCAGCAGCAGCCGCTCGTCGCCCAGGTCAAGGCCGGCCAGATCCTCCAGCTGCTCCAGCAGGATCAGCCTGGATCCGGACCGCCAGCGGGCCGGCGGGCGCCGTAGGCGCAACAGCGGCTGGCGGTGCTGGGCGCAGACCGCCGCCAGATCAGCGCTGATGCGGCAGGCAAAGGGGTGGCTGGCGTCGATCACCCAGCGGAAGGGAGCCAGGGGAGCCTCCTGCAGCTCGGCTGCGATCGCCCTGGGCCCCGCCAGTGCCCCCAGGCGACTGCCCAGGCGCGGGTGGGGGGCATAGGCCCGCAGGGCGTCTTCGCTCACCAGCGACACCTGCACGCTCCAGCCGGCGGCCAGCAGCCGGGCGGCGATCAAGGGGCCCTCACCGGTGCCGCCCAGCAGCCAGATCGTGGAGTTGGGTCCGTGCATCAAGATGGGGCCCGCTGTCGCCGAATGGGTCGTGAACCAGTGTTTGCTCGAGGTGGTGGTGCTGGAGGCACCCCAGGTGCGCTACACCCAGGACAACCAGACGCCGGTGGCGGAGATGTCCGTCGAGCTCGACGGGCTCCGCCCCGATGATCCCCCGGGCCAGTTGAAGGTGGTGGGCTGGGGCAATCTCGCCCAGGATCTGCAGAACCGTGTGCAGGTGGGTCAGCGGCTGATGATCGAGGGGCGCCTGCGCATGAGCACCTTCGCCCGCCCCGATGGCATCAAGGAGAAGCGCGCCGAGTTCACCCTGGCCCGCCTGCATCCCCTGACGGGCGGGGGATCCGAGGCCGCCACGGCTGCGCCGGCGCGCACGATTCCCCGTCCGGTGCCTTCGGCGCCAAGGCCAGCCACTCCAGCGCCGCGCCCGGCAGTGGCCGCGGAACCAGCGCCGCCCACCTGGAACACCTCACCGCTGGTGCCAGATCTCGCCGACGACGACGACGAGATCCCCTTCTGAGGCCTGGATCAGCCGGGTTCGAGCCGCTGGCGGGCCTGGTCGAGCAGCTGACCGAGTTCCCGCTCCAGGGCCGCGAGATCCAACCTCAGATCAGGCCAGCGGCCAGCATCGATCTGCTGTAACAGCCAGAGGCGGTCTTCGGTGAGCTGATCCAGCAGCGTCAGCGTGCTGGGGTCGCTGAATGGAATCTCCGACGGGGATGACGACGCAACGGCAGACGAGATAAGCGGATCGGCATCGGGGCTGGGCTGATCCATGGCCTGTGCGGCTCCTCGGGAATGCTCGCCATCCTGGACCGCGTTGCAGGAAGATGGCGGGATGGAAGCACTCACATCGCCGGGCAGCCTGCTGACCATCCTGGGCGCGGCGCTCACGGTGATCGGCACGATCGCCTACGCCACCGACAGCCCCAACATCAGCCTGGCGGGGGTCTTCTACGGGATTCCGGTGCTGCTGGGGGGCCTGGCCCTGAAGTCGTCCGAGCTTCCTCCAGCCCAGCGGCTGACGCCGGTTGCTGAGCTGCGGGAGCTGCGGGAACGCCCCGAAAACGAGCCCCTGAGGGTGTTGCTCAAGGATGTGACCCGCTGGCGCTACGGCCAGAAGGCCCATCTGGAGAGCTCCCTCGAAGCCCTCAAGCTCTGGAACGACGACGCACCTCCGCAGCTGCTGAGCGTGGCCGAGCGGGATGTGGATGGCGGTTATGGCCTGGTGCTCCACTTCCTCTGCCAGGGGGTGCCGGCGGAGCGCTGGCAGGCCAGGCAGGAGCGGCTGGGTCGTTTCTTCGGGCCCGACCTCCACGCCGAACTGCGGCTGATCTCCCCTGGAGAGCTGGAGCTCAGCCTGATGCCCGGCGCGGATGTGGCCGAGTCCGCTACCGCAGCCTGAACCCCGGCCCCCTCACCCACTCTCTTCGTGTCTCCCTTGAGCCAGGACCCCGTCATCAGCGCAGAAGACACCCTGCGGGTGTCTGTCCTCAGTGAGGCCCTCCCTTACATCCAGCGCTTCGCCGGCCGCCGCGTGGTGGTCAAGTACGGCGGCGCGGCGATGGTACGCGAAGACCTGCGTGATGCGGTCTTCCGTGATCTGGCCCTGCTGGCCTGCGTGGGAGTGCAGCCGGTGGTGGTCCACGGCGGTGGACCGGAGATCAACCAGTGGCTGAAGAAGCTGGAGATCCCCGCCGAATTCCGCGATGGCCTGAGGGTCACCGACCTCGACACCATGGATGTGGTGGAAATGGTGCTGGTGGGCCGGGTCAACAAGCAGATCGTCAATGGTCTCAACCGGGTGGGCGGGCGAGCGGTGGGCCTCTCCGGCAGTGACGGGGGCCTGGTGGAGGCCCGCACCTGGGGGGAGGGCTCCCACGGTTGGGTGGGGGAGGTGGCGGCGGTCAACCCCGATGTGCTCGCCCCCCTGCTGGAGAACGGTTACATCCCGGTGATCTCGAGTGTGGCCGCCGATCCCAGTGGCCAGGCGCACAACATCAATGCCGACACGGTGGCTGGGGAGCTGGCAGCGGCCCTTCAGGCCGAGAAGCTGATTCTGCTCACGGACACCCCGGGCATCCTGCGGGACCGAGAGGATCCCTCCACCCTGCTGAGGCAGATCACCCTTCCTGAGGCCCGGGAGCTGATCCGCAGCGGCGTGGTCAACGCGGGGATGACCCCCAAGACCCAGTGCTGCATCCGGGCCCTGGCCCAGGGGGTGGGCGCCGCCCATATCCTCGATGGCCGTGTGCCCCATGCCCTGCTGCTGGAGGTGTTCTCCGATGCCGGTGTCGGCACGATGGTGGTCGGCAGCAGTCGCGCGGCCGAGCGATCAGGTGCGCTGCGGGGTGGCTGAGGATCCGCTGGCGCCGGCCCGGGCGGCGATCGATCGGGGGGAGTATGGCCGTTGCCTGCGCCTGCTCGAGCCGATCGTGGCGGCCCATGGGGTCACGGTGCCCCTGGGGGGCAGCGCGAGGATGTTGATGGCCACGGCCTTGATCGGCCAGGGGGAGACGGAGCAGGCGGCCAGCTGTGTGCGCGGTCTCAAGGCTTGCGCCGATCCGGAGCTGCGCCGCCAGGCCCGCGACCTCAGCTTGATCCTGGAGGCCCCCAACCTGCAGCGACCGGAGAACTGGTCGCTCACCCTGCCGCCGATCGGGGCCGTGGAGTCGCTGCAGCAGCGGGTGGTCTCCCTGGCTCAGGACCGCCCGGGCCGCGCCAAGCCGGAAACGTCGCCGCCGCCGGTGGGTCCGACACGGGCACCGCTGGGCTTTGCGTTTGTGGTGCTGGCGGTGCTGCTGCTGCTGCTCACCGGGATGCTGGGGGGATGCCTGCGCGTCGAAACCGACCTGAGCCTGCCGGCGCCGGGCCGCCTCGAGCTCATCCAGATTCTCACCAGCACCAGTGGGCGCTGGATGCCCTGGCAGCGTCAGTTCAGCGCCACCCTCTCCGCCGACCCTGAGCTGAGCCGCTTCAGGCTCTCCCAGGAACCGGATCAGGGCCGCCTCCTGATCAGCAGTGGCATGGTCTCAGCGGCCGAGGCCAGCACCCTGCTGCAGCGCTTGAGCCTCGATGCCGGCGAGCTCACCGGGTTAGCCCTGCCCAAGCCAGTCCTGAGCCTGCAGGAACGCAACTGGCTGCTGGGGGTTCAGCAGCAACTGGGCTTCGAGCTCGACCTGCGCCAGGTGCAGCCCCTGCCGGGTCTGAGCTTCCAGGTACACCTGCACTCAGTGGGCGCTGGGGCGGTGAGCACGGCCGAACCGCTGGCGGTGCAGCCGCGGCCCGGGGGGCTCAGCTGGCCCCTGCAGCTGGGGGCCAGCAACCGGCTGGAGCTGCGCAGTTGGCGCTGGAGTCGCCTCGGGCTGGGCAGCCTGCTGATCGTTCTGCTGCTGCTGCTCAGCCTGGTGCTGCAGCGGCTGCGGCGGCAGGTGGGATTCGGCTGGCCGGAGTTGCCCTCTCCTTAGGGGGCCATCAGAGAGCGGCCATCAGAGCTCGATCGGATCGGGATCAATCGAGAGGCTGACATGGCGAGTCAGGCCAGCGCGCAGCTCGGCTTCTGGCGGCAGGGGCAGGTCGGCGCCGGCGGGACCGTGCAGCAGCAACTGCCAGCGGTAGCGGCCGGCCACCCGTGCCACAACGGCAGGGGCGGGTCCGATCAGCTGCCAGCCGGCCAGCTCCACCCGGGGGCGCAACTGTTCGGCGAGGGCGGCGGCGGCAGTGGCGGTAGCGGCTCCAGATGGGCCCGCCAGGCGCAGCAGGCAAGCCCGGCTGAAGGGCACCAGTCCCGCCTGGCGGCGCAGCTGCAGTTCCGCCTCGAGAAAGGCGTCGTAGCGGCCATCGATCAGGTGCTGGATCACGGGGTGCTCCGGCAGGTAGGTCTGCACGATCACTTCCCCGGGGCGCTCCCCCCGGCCGGCCCGCCCGGCCAGCTGCAGCAGCAGCTGCAGGCAGTGCTCAGAAGCGCGCAGATCCGGCCGGTGCAGCAGACCATCGGCCGCCAGCACCGCCGCCAGGGTGACCCTGGGCAAATCCATGCCTTTGGCCAGCATCTGGGTGCCCACCAGCACATCCGCCTCCCCGGCCTCGAAGCGGGCCAAAAGGCGCCTGTGGCCGTCGCGGCCGCGGGTGCTGTCGCGATCGAAGCGCAGCAGGCGCAGGCCGGAGAGTTCCTGCTCCAGCTGCTCCATCACCCGCTGGGTGCCGGCACCGAAGGGCTTGAAGGCGCTGGAGCCGCAGGACCCGCAGCGGGAGGTCAGGGCCTGGCGGTGGCCGCACCAGTGGCAGCGCAGGGTCTGGCTGCCATCTCGCAGCCGGTGAACGGTGAGGGCCACATCACAATGGGGACACTCGACCACCTCGCCGCAGCTGCGGCAGCTCAGGAAACTGCTGTAGCCGCGCCGGGGCACCAGCACCACCGCCTGCTCCCCCCGCTCCTGCAGCCGCTCCATCCGCTCCATCAGGGCGCGGCTGATCAGGCGGCGATGGCCTTCCGCCAGTTCCTGGCGCAGGTCCACCACCCGCACCGGCGCCGCCTCCTGACCACTGATGCGGAGGCTGAGACGCAGCAGGCTGGCCGGCTGATCTCGGCGCCGGCAGGCCAGCCAGGTTTCCAGGGAGGGGGTGGCGCTGCCCAGCACCAGGGCGGCTCCAGCAGCGCGGCAGCGCAGGCGGGCCACGTCCCTGGCGTGATAGCAGGGCATCGGGCTGTCCTGTTTGTAGGAGCTGTCGTGCTCTTCATCGAGCACCACCAGGCCGAGGCGGGCCAGGGGCAGGAACACCGCCGAGCGGGTGCCCACGGCGATCAGCGCTGTGTCGCTGTCCGCCTGCAGGCAGCGGCGCCAGGCGGCGATGCGCGCCCGCTCCGAGAGCCCGCTGTGGAATTCGAGGATGCGCCCGCCGAAGCGGGCGCGGCAGCGATCGAGCAGCTGAGGGATTAGCCCGATCTCGGGGGTGAGCAGCAGGGCGCTGCGGCCAGAGGCCAGGCAGGCCGCCGCCGCCTGCAGATAAACCTCCGTCTTGCCGGCCCCTGTCACCCCCCAGAGCAGGAACTCCTGGTACCCGGAGGCCGAGAGAATCCGCTTCAGAGACTCCTCTTGCTCAGGCAGGAGGGGCCGGGGGGATTCGAGTGCTGCGCTGGCTGGATCGGGCGGAAGCTGTGCGGCTCCGGCCGCCGCCGCGGCGCTGCCAACCGCCAGCCGCTGGCTGCTGCGCAACCAGCCCTTGGCCGCCATGACCTTGAGGAGGGAGCGGCTGAAGCCCCAGGCCGTGATCGTGCTCTGGGGGGCCGCCCAGCCGGGGCAGGCCCGCAGGCGTTCGCTGAGTTGCTGCTGGCGATCGCTGAGCGGCTGGGGGCTCTCCAGCAACTCCAGCCAGAGCTGGCTGCGCGGCTGGGCCTGGGGCCGCCCCGACCGCTGGCCCAGCCAGCCGGGAGGCAGGGCTGTTTTGAGGGTTCGAAACAGGCTGGTGTGGCAGTGACGGGCCACCTCCTGCAGCAGCGCCTGCCAGTGGGGATCGACGGCGGCAGCCTGGTGCAGGCCTGTCACGGGCTGGATCACCGCTGGATCGAGATCGGCTGGGGGCGCCGTGAGAAGTTCGACCACCAGCCCGATCTGGGGGCGTCCCCGCAGTCGCAGCGTCACCAGATCCCCGGCGGCTACCACCAATCCAGCTGGGGCGGAATAGGTGAAGATCCGCCCCTCGCGACCGGCCTCCACCCAGACCTGAACCCAGTGCGGGAGCAAGGACTTCTCCAACAGTGTCGAGATTCGCCTTGCAAACCCCATAGGGGTTTCTTAAGATAGTGGTGTTGAGCAGCTCCACCAGCTGCTGTCGGAACCAGGCAGAGTTCCGTCCAGTGGGAAGACATGATGTGCAGGCCGATTGGGGACCCCTCCCCTGCGCGCCTCCCGGTCTGCGAACACCCCTGACAGCACTGCCGGTCCCCCGGGCCGTTCCCCGTCGTCAGGTCTTTGGTTCCACCGCTTCCACCCGGCCCTTGATGGCGCCTGTTCTTGATCCTGGTCGGCCATCGGCTGCACCTGGATATTGAAGCAACGTTTTGTGTCGTGATGGTGTCATTGCGCGCAATTGGCCTGGCTGTTTTGCCGGCCTGATCCTTTCGGCCCAATTGTTTTCACCCGACCATTCCGTCACCCCGTCGCAGTTCCGCTATGAGCCCAGTGTCCGCCGCCAACCCCAAGCCAGGCGTTCCTCAGATTCTGATGGTGGCTGCTCCATCGGGAGAGGAAGTGGCGGTGAAGCTGAAGCCGAAGGCCACCACCAGCAACGCCAAGCCCTCCACCAAACCCAAGGCCGACCCCGCGGCGGCTGCCGGTGGCAAAGGCGAGACCCTGGCGGCGGCCAACACCGTCACCCGCACCCGCAAACCCGCTGCCAAGGCCACCAAGGCTGTCAGCAGCAAAGCAGCGGCCAAAACCAGCAGCACCAAAGCCAAGGCCACCACCGCCAAAGCAGCGGCCAAGTCCAAGGCTGACGCCCTCGCCGCCGCCGGTGGCAGTGATCTCAGCGCGGCGGCCGACCACCTGCTGGAGGCCGCTGATGGGGCCAAGGACAAGAAGCCCGCCGCGAACGCCAAGTCCCTGGCCAGCATCAAGGTGGGCCCCAAGGGCGTGTACACCGAAGATTCGATCCGGGTTTACCTGCAGGAGATCGGCCGCATCCGCCTGCTGCGTCCCGATGAGGAAATCGAGCTGGCGCGCAAGATCGCTGATCTGCTGCTGCTGGAGGAGCTGGCCAACCAGTTCGAGCAGGACAACGGCCACTATCCCGACAACAAGGAATGGGCCGTCCTGGTGGACATGCCCCCGGTGAAATTCCGTCGGCGCCTGATGCTGGGCCGCCGTGCCAAGGAAAAGATGGTGCAGTCGAACTTGCGCCTGGTGGTCTCGATCGCCAAGAAGTACATGAACCGGGGCCTCTCCTTCCAGGACCTGATTCAGGAAGGCAGCCTCGGCCTGATTCGCGCCGCTGAAAAGTTCGACCACGAGAAGGGCTACAAATTCTCCACCTATGCCACCTGGTGGATCCGCCAGGCGATCACCCGCGCCATCGCCGACCAGAGCCGCACGATCCGTCTGCCGGTCCACCTTTACGAAACAATCTCCCGCATCAAGAAAACCACCAAGGTGCTCTCCCAGGAGTTTGGCCGCAAGCCTACCGAGGAGGAGATCGCGGAGAGCATGGAGATGACGATCGAGAAGCTGCGCTTCATCGCCAAGTCAGCCCAGCTGCCCATCTCCCTGGAAACTCCGATCGGCAAGGAGGAAGACTCCCGCCTGGGCGACTTCATCGAAGCCGACATTGAGAATCCCGAGCAGGACGTGGCCAAGAACCTGCTGCGCGAAGACCTCGAAGGCGTGCTGGCCACCCTCAGCCCCCGAGAGCGGGACGTGCTGCGTCTGCGCTACGGCCTCGACGACGGCCGCATGAAAACCCTCGAAGAGATCGGTCAGATCTTTGATGTGACCCGCGAGCGCATCCGCCAGATCGAGGCCAAGGCCCTGCGCAAGTTGCGGCATCCCAATCGCAATGGTGTGCTGAAGGAGTACATCAAGTAATCCACAATCCGCCACCAGCCTGGTGAGCGAGATCATCCATCCGGGCTGCCGCCCGGTTTTTTTTCTGTTCCTTGCCGGATGGTGTGTTGATCACTCAGGGGTGGATGGCGTGGCTGGAGCGCGATCAGCGTCGGCTCTGGCTGGCAAGTGGTCTGGGTTATCTGCTGCTGTGCTGGCTGGCGTTCTTTCAGAACCTGGGCAGCCTCTCGCTGATGGACAAGACCGAAGCCCTCTTCGTGGAGGTGGGTCACCAGATGCTCGAGAGGGGGGACTGGATCACCCCGATGTGGAATGGCGAACTCTTCTTCGATTACCCCGTCTGGGGGTACTGGATGGTGGGCCTCAGCTTTCGCCTCTTCGGTGTGAGCGAGTGGGCCGCCCGCCTGCCGGTGGCCCTGGCGGCCAGTGCGGTGGTGCTGGCGGGGTTCGGCCTGCTCTGGGTGAGCGGCAACCCTGAGGAGGGCCTGCGCCAGCGCTGGCAGCGCTCCGCCTTCGCTGCGACCCTGCTGGCCCTGAACCCTGGCTGGATCGGCTGGGGCCGCAGTTCCGTCACCGACATGTTCCTGGCCAGTGCCATCGCCCTGAGCCTGTTCGGGTTTTTCCTCAGCTACAGCCAGCCGGCCGGCAGCGGCCCCCGTCGCCTGGGCTTTGCAGCAATGCCCCTGTTCAGTGCCATCGCCGTGCTGGCCAAGGGCCCCGTGGGCCTGGTGCTGCCCGGGCTGGTGGCCGTGGTGTTCCTGATCGCCCAGGGTCAGCTGATCCCCTACCTGCGACGCCTGCCGTGGTTGGCGGTTGCCGCAATCTTTCTAGCGGTGGTGCTGCCCTGGTACGTGCTGGCGGCCCAGGCCCATGGCATGGCCTTCCTCGGGGGCTTCTTCGGCTTCAGCAATATTCAGCGCTTCACCTCGGTGCTGTACCGCCATGCCGGGCCATGGCACTTCTATCTGCCCTGGGTGCTGCTGCTGCTGCTGCCCTGGTCGTTCCACCTGCCCGTGGCGTTGGTGCGCCTGCGCTTCTGGCAGCTGAAGGCCTGGCGCCGCCAACCACCCCAGGCTCAGTTGGCATTCTTCGCCTTGGTCTGGTTCCTGGCGGTGCTGCTGTTCTTCTCCGCCGCCGCCACCAAGCTGGCGGGCTACATCCTGCCGCTGGTGCCAGCGGCCGCCCTGCTGCTGGCCCTCTACTGGTTTCCCCTGGCCACCGTCGCCCCTGATGGTGGCAACCCGCCGGACCGGCCCCAGCGCTGGAGTGCCTGGGTCAATGCCCTGGTGTTCGCCGCCCTGGCGCCCGCCGCCGCCCTGGCGCCCCGCTGGGCCGCCACGGATCCGGCCTATCCCGGTTTTGCGGCGGCCCTGAGCCGCTCCGGCCTGCCCTCGATCCTGGCCATGATCCTGGCGGCAGCTGCCATTGCGCTGGTGGCTCTGCTGCTGCGACCCGGCCAGCCCCGGTCTCTGTGGCTGCCGGACCTGGCGGCCATGCTGCTGCTTCTGGCTCTGGTGGTGCCACCGCTGGCACCGCTGATGGAGAGCCAGCGCCAGCGGCCGGTGCGGGAGCTGGCGGAGCGGGCCGGAGAGCTGGCAGCGCCCGGCGAACCGCTCTGGGTGGTGGGCTACAAGCGCTACAGCGTGGTGTTCTACAGCGGCCGACAGGCTGTTTTCCTGGACAGCCCTGAGGGTGCCCGCGATGCCCTCAAAGACCTCTGGGGGCCTGGCACAAGCCCCAGCAGCGTCCTGATCTTCGGGGAAGAACACCGCCTCAGGAATCTGCCCGGCACCCTGCCGGGGGCCAGGTTGCTGGAGAGCCGCAGCGGTCATCAACTCTGGCGTGTTCCGCGTGGGGAAACGAGCGCTGATCAGGCACGATGAGTCGCCCAGATCACCAACGATCCGATCGGCTGGTCACTTGAACCAAACCTATTCCCCGATTTTTCGAACCCCCACCCCCAGATCAATCCGCCGCTGGCTGCGGTTGTTCAACCCGTTGCGGCTCCTGCTCTGCGGCCTGGCCGCCCTGGTGGTGATCCTGATCGAGCAACTGGTGCTCTCCCAGCAGGAGCCGGTCTTTGATGAGGCCGTGCTGGCCTGGCTGGGGGAGCGCATTCCCGAGGGTGTGGGCCGCTTTCTGGTGCTGGTGTATCAACTGAGCGGCACCCGCTTCACGGCGATGCTGGTGCTGGCGGCCCTGATCTTCCTGCTGATCAAACGCTCGTGGAACCAGCTGATCTGGCTGGCCATCGGTACCAGCGGCATTCTCTTGATCGTGGATCGCTGGTTGAAACCACAGTTCGACCGTGCCCGGCCCCTGGGTCGCCTGGTGGAGGTGATCGGCCGTAGCTTTCCCAGCGGCCATGCCGCCGGTGCAGTGGTGTTTTATTTCCTGATGTGCACGATCCTGGCAGAGCGCTATCCGCAGCTGCGCCGCCCGCTGGTGCTGGGCTCCGCCCTCTGGGTGGGTCTGATCTGGATCAGCACCCTCTACTGCCGGGTGCACTGGCTCACCGACATCATCGCGGGGGCGGCGGTGGGCTTCATCTGGCTGAGCATCTGCCTCACGAGCCTGCGCTTCTGCGCCGAGCGTCAGAGTGTCTGAGCCCCAGCAGGCCGTCATGACCGTCAGCAGCCCCTCAGACTCCAGCCCCTCGCCCCTTCTCAGCAGCCTGCTGGGTCTGCGCACTGCTCCCATCCTCGATGCGGCCCAGCGCCAGGCCCTGGCCCAGGAGCTGATGGGTCGCCTGGCGGCCTGCGACTGGTTCACCGTGGGTGTGATGGCCCCTTCGGCCCAGGCGGCCATCGCTGCCCTGCGCGCCTGTGAGTCCGCCCAGGGCTGGGAGCCCCTGCAGGCCGAGAGCGAGCTGCTGGTGGAGGGGCCGGTATTCCTGAAAGGGAACCAGCGCACCGGCCGCTTTCTGCTGCGCTCCGAGACCGGTCTGGGCGAGGGTCTGCTGGTCGGCGGGCAGAGCGAGCGCCATCCCGAGGTCACCGGCACCTGGGGACCGTTGCCCCTCGACTTTTTCGGCTGATCACGGTGTAGCCCGTTCTGGCAGGGCCACGGCCGGTCAGTCCTTAGGCTTGACCGCTGTTCAACGGCCACTCGGCCGGGCTGAGGAATCGATTGATGGCTGGCACCACTCTGCGCATCGCCTCCCGCCGCAGCCAGCTGGCGATGGTGCAGACCCACTGGGTGCGCGATGAACTGACCAGAGCCCATCCGGGCCTGGAGATCAGCATCGAGGCCATGGCCACCCAGGGCGACAAGATCCTGGATGTGGCCCTGGCCAAGATCGGCGACAAGGGCTTGTTCACCAAGGAACTGGAGGCCCAGATGCTGGTGGATCAGGCCGACATCGCCGTCCACAGCCTCAAGGACCTGCCCACCAACCTGCCCGAAGGGCTGATGCTCGGCTGCATCACCGAGAGGGAGGATCCCGCCGATGCCCTGGTGCTGCACGAACGCCACAGGGGCTGCCAGCTGGACACCCTGCCGGAGGGCAGCGTGGTGGGCACCAGCTCCCTGCGGCGCCTGGCCCAGCTGCGCCACCACTTCCCCCACTTCCAGTTCAAGGACGTGCGCGGCAATGTGATCACCCGCCTGGAGAAGCTGGATTCCGGCGCCTACGACTGCCTGATCCTGGCGGCTGCCGGCCTTGGACGCCTGGGCCTGGGTCACCGCATCGACGCCCTGATCGATCCCTCCATTTCCCTGCATGCGGTGGGCCAGGGGGCCCTGGGCATCGAATGCCGCCAGGGCGACCGTGCGGTGCTGGAGCAGATCAAGTCGCTGGAGCACCTGCCCACCTCCCGCCGTTGCCTGGCGGAAAGGGCCTTCCTGCGTCAGCTCGAAGGCGGATGCCAGGTGCCGATCGGCGTGAACAGCCGCTTCGAGGGGGACGAGCTGGTGCTCACGGGCATGGTGGCCAGCCTCGATGGCCTGCGCCTGATCCGCGATGAGGTCCGCGGCCCCCTGCAGGATCCCGAAGCGATCGGCCTCAGCCTCGCCCAACTGCTGCGCAGCCAGGGTGCCGGCGAGATTCTGGAGGAGATCTTTGCAGCTGTCAGGCCCGAAGCCTGAGGCAGGCTCAGCCGCACCTCTGGAGGGCGACACCCGCGGTCTGCCCTTTCAGTGGAGCCTGCTGGCTTGGGCGGCACTGGTGGGCATCCTCACCGGTGGGGCGGTGGTGGGCTTCCACTACTTGCTGGGATTCATCAACAATTTCCTCTTCGGCACCCTGGTGGAGTGGGTGCTGGATCTGGTGAGCGTCCAGCAGCTGGACCCGGCCACGGTGGAGGTGTTCAGCGCCCCGGATCCCGACTCCGGCACACCGCTCAAGGCGCTGTTGCAGCTGGGCCTGGGGGGGATCGGCTTCCTGCCGCCTCCACCGGCTCCCCTGCCAGAGCCCACGCCCCTGCCCCCGATCGGCCCCGCCGGATGGCTGGTCTCCTGGCCCGTGGTGATCGCTCCCCTGCTGGGGGGCGTGGCGGTGGGGCTGCTGCGCCAGCTGGGCCGCGATCTGGGCCCCAGCCTGCCCAGCTTGATGGCCATGGCCGACGGAGCGGCACCGGCCCTGCCGCGGCTGCCTGCTCTGCGGCTGTTGGCGGCCTCCCTCAGCCTCGGCAGTGGTGCCTCCCTGGGCCCTGAGGGGCCGAGCGTGGAGAGCGGCGGCAACCTGGGTCTGTGGGTGGGGCTGAAGGGACGGCTGCCGCCCGAATCCCAGAAGGCCCTGGTGGCTGCGGGGGTGGCCGCCGGACTGGCAGCCGGCTTCAAGGCCCCGATCGCTGGGGTCTTCTTTGCCTTTGAAGGGGCCTACAGCGCCATCCCGGGGCGGCCCAGTCTGCGGGCGGTGCTGGTGGCGGCGGTGGCCTCATCCCTGGTGACCCAGCTGTGTCTGGGAGATGAGCCGATCTTCCGCCTGCCGGCCTATGAGGTGCGCTCTCCACTGGAGCTGCCGCTTTACCTGGGCCTGGGGCTGGTGGCCAGCCTGATGTCGTGGGCCCTGGTAAGCCTGCTGGCGGCCGGGCGCAGTGAGCCTGTGCAACGCCGGTTCGCCAGGCTGCCCCTGTGGCTGGTCAATGGCCTCGGTGGTCTGGCCGTGGGCGTGCTGGCCCTGGGCTTTCCCCAGGTGCTGGGGGTGGGCTACGACACGATTGAGGCGCTGCTCGGCAGTGAAGGGGGGGTGGCGCTCACCACCCTGGCGGCCCTGCTGGTAGTGAAGTTGCTGGCCACGGGGCTTAGCAATGCCACCGGGTTCGTGGGCGGCGGCTTTGCTCCGGCCCTCTTCCTCGGTGCCGTGCTCGGCAATCTCTACGGCCAGCTGCTGGGAGCCGGTGGCTTTGGTCTGCCTGTGGCGGAACCACCGGCCTACGCGATGGTGGGCATGGCGGCGGTGCTGGCCGGGAGCGCCAGGGCGCCGCTGACGGCCTTGCTGCTGCTGTTCGAGCTCACCCACGACATCCGCATTGTGCTGCCCTTGATGGCGGCCACCGGCCTCAGCGCCGTGCTGGTGGAGCGCTGGCAGGGGCTGGCGGATCCTGGTCTGCTGGGGCCTGATCCCGCCGAAGAGGAGCGGCGGCAGGAGCTGGCTGGGCTCACGGTGTTGGAGGCCCTGGAGGCGGAGGCTCCGCTGGTGCTCTCAGCCGGCACCACGGCCCGGGAAGCCCTGCGATTGCTGATCAAAGCCCACGGCCATTGTCTGGTGGTGGAGCGTGATGGCTGGGTGATCGGCGTGGTGACCTTGATCGACCTGCAGCGAGCCATCAGCGCCGGTCACGGGGGTGGGGAGGTGGCGCTGGAGGACTGTCGCCGCTCCGATCTGCTCTGGCTGCCGAAGCAGGCGAATCTGGCCCAGCTGGAGGACCAGCTGGTGCCCAATGGCCTCAGGCAGGTGCCGGTCTTCGACCTGATCGGTCCTGGCCCGACTCAGTTACCCGCCGGCTTGCCGAACAACGGGCTTCAGGCCCACGCCCTGATGGGCCTGGCCAGCCGGGATGGCATGGCCAGGGCCCTCGCCCGCCAATTGAACAGCTGAGCTCAGCTGGGCAAGGATCGGCTCATTTCACCACCACCAGGGGGGTGCCCACTTGCACCTTCTCAAACAGCTCGCGCACGTGCTCGTGGTACATACGCACGCAGCCGTTGGTCACAGCGGCGCGGGAGCTGACGGTCCAGGCCCAGGCGCTGGGGGTGCCGTGGATACCGTATTGGTTGAGCCCTTTGGTGTTGAAGCCGATCCAGCGATCGCCCAGGGGGCCATTCGGGCCGATCACCCCTTTCTTCTGACCCGACTTGGTGCTGACGTACTGGGGGTTGATCACCTTGTTGGTGACGTTGAAGGTGCCAAGCGGTGTGGGCGTGGCGGGATCACCGATCGCCACGGGCCAGGGACCGTAGACCTTGCCATCGCGCTCCAGACGAATCTCGCGCTTGCCCAAGGCCAGCAGAATCCTGGAGTTGCTCACCGGAGCCGCCTGGGGTGCGGCCGGATCTCCCAGCGCAGGAGGTGGGCCAGCGGGCGCAGGCGGGGCCGTCTGCAGGACCGCCGCCGGGCTGCCGATGGCCGGAGGGGCCGTGGCCGGGGCGCTGGGAATCGGTGCGGTGGGGGTGATGATGCCGCTGCCACTGGCCAGAGCCGAGAGGGACCCGGCGGAGCAGAGGGTGGCCAGGCCGGCGAACAGGCCAGCGGCCAGTCCGGAGGAGGCCAGCCACGGACGGGAATGGGTGAAGCGCATGCGTTGAATCAGAGCTGTGGAGGGGGGCCGACGACCGCGGTGAGCGGATCAGTTCACCAGTTTGGCGTCAATTTGCTCGAGATAGCGGGCCTCGCACTCCTTGACGATCCGCACGGCGTCCTGGGTGTTGAGATAGCCATTCACCTTGCAGGTGCCGGGCTTCTTCAGATCTTTGTAGTGCTCCCAGTAGTACTGGGTTTCCTTGAGCCAGTGGGCTCCCAGCTGCTCGTAGCTGGTGATGTGATCCATGCGCTTGTCATCGGCGAGCACAGCAATCACCTTGTCGTCCACCTCACCGCCGTCATCGAAGGTCATGATGCCGATGATTCGCGCTTCGACAAGGCTGCCGGGCACCAGCGGTTCGGTGACACCGATGATCTCGATGTCCAGCGGGTCACCGTCCTCGTCCCAGGTGCGGGGGATGCAGCCGTAGGCGAAGGGGTAGGAGAGCGAGGAGTAGCCGACCCGATCGAGCTTGAGATGGCCGGTTTCGGTGATCAGCTCGTACTTGTTGATGGTCATCGAGTTGAGCTCGACGATCGCATTCAGTCGCAGTTCGGCTTCATCGGCAAACGCCGGCAGCACATGCAGAAGGTTGAGCATGGTGCGGCTGGGGGCATGGTCGATGTTCGCCATGGGGCGTTGCAAAGCGGCTGCGGCGGCATCTTACGGACCCCGGGCAGGCTGGTTGCCGGCTCCAGCCCGCCACCTGCCCCACCTGCCTCCGCCCGCTCAGGCGCCCTCCAGCAGCCGATCCACCTTGCCCTCGAGGTAGCGCAGAAACGGGCCGGCGCTCAGGGGCGCCCCACTCACCTGGGCCACCAGCTCCTCGCCCTCGACGCTGCGGCCCAGGGGCCAGACCTGCTCCCCCAGCCAGTGCTGCAGGCGCAGCTCCTCGCCGGCGCCCACCACCGACTCGATCGGTCCGAGCTGCTGCTCCATCGTTTCGGCCAGCTGGGCACTGATCAGGTGGCCGAGTGCATAGGAGGGGAAGTAGCCGAACAGGCCTTCGGCCCAGTGGATGTCCTGCAGGCAACCCTCGGCATCGCGCTGGGGGCTAAGGCCCAGAAGCTCGCCCATGCGCCGGTTCCAGAGCTCGGGCAACTCCTCCACCGGCAGCCCCTGCTCCACCAGGGCCAGCTCCAGCTCGAAGCGCAGCACGATGTGCAGGCCGTAGGTGAGCTCGTCGGCCTCCACCCGGATCAGGCCCGGCCGCATCGGATTGAACCCTCGCCAGAACGCCTGGCTGCCGCCCCAGGGATCAGCGCCCAGAGCCCCGCTGAAGCGCGGATGCCAACGGGCCGCGAAGGCCTGACTGCGCGCCACCCGGCACTCCCAGAACAACGACTGCGATTCGTGCACCCCCATTGAGGTGGCCTCCCCCAGGGGCCAGGGGAAATAGTGGTCGTCTCCGCGGGGGAGCCCCTGCTCGTAGAGGGAGTGGCCCCACTCATGGGCGGTGGCCAGGAAGGCTGAGAAGGGTTGACCCGGCACCACCCGGGTGGTGATGCGGTAGTCGGCCGGGCCGAGGGTGCAGGAGAAGGGATGGGCCGAGCGCGAGCGCTGGCAGCGGCTGGGGTCGTAGCCCCAGCTCTCCAGCAGTTCAGCGCAGAGGCTCTCCTGGAGCGCCTCTGAAAGTTCCGCGGCCGGGGGTGTGCTGGTGCTGGATCCGCTGGCGGCTAGCACCCGCTCCAGCAGCAGCGGAATCCCAGCGCACAAGGGCCCAAACAGCTCCTGCAGGCGGGCTTTGCTGACGCCCGGCTCGAAGGGCTGGGCGAGGATTTCCCACGGGCTGCGAGAGGCCGGCTCGATCGGCGCCAGCTGGGCGGCCTGCTCGCGCCGTAGCTGCAGCAACTCCCCAAGAGCTGGCGCGAAGATCGCGAACTCATTGCGGCGCCGCGCCTCCTGCCAGACGGCGTTGCCCCGGGACTGGGCCCTGGCCAGAGAGGCCACCAGCTGGGGATCGAGGCTGCGCTGCCGCCCCAGCTCCTGGCGCAGCAGCTGCAGATTCCGCCGTGTGCTCCCGTGGTTGCTGTGATCCCCCGCTGCGGTGGGTTCTGCTGCCGCTTCGGCTTCGGCCGCCGCCACCAGGTCGGCATAGCTGTCGCTGCTCTGGCGCTCGTGCAGCTGGCTCGCCAGCAGGGCCAGCTGCTGACCCCGCCAGTCGGCGCCGGCCGGCGGCATCACCGTGTTCTGGTCGTAGTAGAGGGAGCTGCTGATGGAACCGAGAAGCCGGGTCTGATGCAGGTGCTCACGCAGGCGCCCAAGGGCCTGACCCGGCTGAGGCATGGAAACAGCTGCGGTGTGGTGGCCCCAAGCATGGCGCGCAGGTCAGCGGAAGCTGGCGAGGTACCTCAGGCAGCCGCTGCCCCAAGCGTTTGCCAGTGCAGCTCCATGGCCACCGAGCCCTCGAGGCTGCGCTTCACCGGGCAGCCCTCGGCAGCGCGCTGCAGCAGCCGGATCTGCTCCGGCGTGAGCTCAGCCGGCAGGATCACCCAGACCACGAGCCGCTCGATCTGGCGGACTCCGCCGCTGGTCATGGTTTTCTCCACCCGGGCGGTGCAGCCCTGCAGCGGGAGGCTGTGGCGTTCAGCCACGATCCCCATGATCGTCAGGATGCAGGTGGCCAGGGCCGTGGCCACCAGGTCGGTGGGGGAGAAACGTTCCCCCAGTCCCTGGTTGTCCGTGGGGGCGTCGGTGCTGAGCTGGGAGCCGGAGGGAGCATGGCTGGCACTGCAGCGCAGATCACCCTCGTACTGGCAGAGAATCGTGGTCATGGCCTCAGGGTCGGCTGAGCCGGAGTTGCAGCCTTCGCTGATCCTGACCGAGCCCTTTCTCAGCTGTGGTTTTATGGCGCGATTTCGCTAACTTGCAGCTCGAAGGCCCGTCCTGGTGGCCTCAGGGGCCGGCTCCATGTCCATGCTGCTGGCCGAGATCATCACCAGGGGGACTCTTGGAGGCGAGTCGGCCGTAGCCGGCCTCTCTAGGTCGATCCAGCTCTCGGTGGCGCCGGTGTTTCTGCTCACGAGCATCTCCGGTCTGATCGGGACGTTCAGCACGCGGCTGGCACGGATCATCGATCGCACCCGCTTCATTCAAGAGGCGATGGAGCGCGGTGATCTGGCCCAGGCCAAGCGCCTGCGCGAAGCCCTGGAGGTGCAGCGCCGCCGCACCTTTCTGATCAACCGCGCCATCCTCTGCACCACCGTCACCGCCCTGCTGGTGGCAGGAGTTGTGGCGGTGATGTTCATCAGTGCCGTGGCGGCGCTGGACCTGGCCGCCATCGTCGTGCCGGTGTTCGTGCTGGCGATGATCGCGCTGATCGTCGGTCTAGTGCTGTTCCTGCTGGAGGTGCAGCTGGCCATCCGCCAGAACCCCCGTCGTTACTACTGAAGGCAGAGGGAAGCCAAACCCATGGGCAGCGTCGACGCGGATGGATCTGCTGGATTTCTGGATCAGGCGGCGCAGTCTCGCCAGGAGGTGATGACCCTGCTGCAGAGCAGGAGCCTGATGGTGGTCAGCGGCCGTCGGCTGGTGATCTCGCTGCTCACCGGTGTGATCGGCGATCGCTGCCAGTGGTTCGGCTCTGCCACCGGTGAGGGTGAGGCGCTGGAGCTGTTGAGCAGGCGTCAGCCCCAGCTGCTGTTCGTGACCCACCCCCTGCGCTCGGGCAGCGGTCTGGAGCTGGTGCGACGCGCCAAGGCCCTGCACCCGAAGCTGCGCTGTCTGCTGTTTTTGGAGGAGGAATCTCCGCCCCTGGTGCGCGCTGCCCTGGAGGCCCACTGCGACGGCATCTGCTCTGATCAAGGCGTGGGCTTCGGCCATCTGGTGGCGGCGACCCGTGCCGTGCTCGGCGGCGGCTTCTACATGGAGCCCCAGCTGAGAGACCTGCTGGCCCGGGCCTGCCGCAGCAGCCTGGCGCCCACGGGCCCGGGGCTGAGCGAGCGGGAACTGGAAGTACTGGAGCTGGTGGTGCGGGGGTATCAGAACCCGCAGATCGCCAGCCGGTTGCACCTGTCGGTGGAAACGGTGCGCAGCCACCTCAAATCAGCCTTCCAGAAGCTGGGGGCCACAGGACGGGCCCAGGCCGCCGTGATGGCGGTGTGCCAGGGGCTGGTGAGCTGGCACCTCGACGAGCTGCCCTGAGCGGCCGGGAATCACTGGCGCCGGTTCACTTGCGCCGGCAGTAGCCGCCGCCCACATTCATCCAGCCGGAGGGGCAGGACTCACCGTCGCTGGGGGCCACCGAATAGGTGGTGACCCCAAGGGTGCTGCATTTGCCGTTGAACAGATCGACGTAGCCCAGGGGACACATGTCCTTGAGCTTGGGCACCACCTTCTGGGCCTGGGCCGGCACAGCCCAGGCCGCGATCGTCAGCGGGATGGCCAGGCTCAGCAGCAGCAACCAGCGGCGTGGGGATGCGGATGACGGAGCAGAGGGCATCGACGAAGGTCTGGGTCAGGTGAGATGAGCCTAGGTTTGGCGGGCCTGCTGAGGTGCTGGCGTCGGGCCCGACTCTGCAACAAGACACGACTCAGGGGTGACTCGCAGACAACTCCCCGATCAGGTCTTGATCAACCCCTGATCCATCCTTGACCCATCGATCCCGATGCTGCGTCAGCACCTCGACCGGCTTGAGCTCAGCGCAAGCGGCGAAGGCTTCCACGATCTGACCGAACAGCTCAGGGCCTGCCTGACGGCCAGCGGTCTGCAGCAGGGGGTGCTGCACCTGAGCGTGTTGCATTCGAGCTGCAGCCTCACCATGAATGTGAACGCCGCCCCCACCGGCGCCAGCTCTGCGCCCACTGGATCGGCAACTGAAGCGAGCACTGGCAGCAGATGCCGGACTCAGGGTTGGTCCTGGAGCGATCGGCCCCAGCACTGCCACAGCTCCATCAGCACCACCGAGTCGTCCAGGTTGGCGTGGGAGTGCACCACCAGGCCCCTCTGCTGCTCGCTGGCGCTGAGGGGTTCGGCCGTGCGCTGCTGATCCAGCAGCACCGCCAGATCGGCGTCGCTGGGGTCGTCATCGCGGTGTTCGCGCCGCTGCAGACGCTCTTTCAGCAGGGCCTCATCGGCCTTCAGTTCCAGCAGCAGGGGCAGCGCCCCCAGGCTGTGGGCCAGCTGGCTGGCGCGCTCCCGGCTGTCGGCCCTGAGGTGGGTGGCATCCAGCAGCACCCACTGGCCCCGGGCCAGGCTGGCGGCGGCGGCGGCGAGCAGGGCCTCCTCAGTGCGCTGATGGGCCTCGGGGCTGTAGAGGCTCTGGCGCTGTTCAGCTGAGGGGCGCTGCAGGGGGTTCAGTCCGTAGAGGCGTTTGCGGACCAGGTCGCTGCGCTGGTGGTCGGCCAACAGCCAGGGGGCCAGGCGGGTGGCCAGGTGGCTCTTGCCGCTGCCGGAGACGCCATGGAGCAGCACCAGCGCCGGCGGCTGCAGCCCGCGGTTGGCGTAGGCCAGGGCCAGGCTGAGATAGCGCCGCGCCATCGCCTCGGCGGCCTGGCGCTGGGGGCCGGGAATCTCCTTCTCGTCGCTGGTGGCGGCCTCCACCTTGGCCCGCACATGGGCGCGGTAGGCGCAGAAGAGCTGAAGCACGGCCGGCTCGATCACCGCTCCATAGCCCGCCAGCAGGGCGCCGCCGCGGTCGCCGTGGCCCGCCGCCTGCAAATCCATCAGCAGAAAGGCCAGGTCGGAGGCCCGGTCCACCTGGCGCAGATCGGCGTTGAACTCCACCCCGTCCACCACCGCCAGCACCGGCTCCAGCAGCACGTGCTCCAGGCGCAGATCGCCGTGGCCTTCCACCGCCTGCCCCGCCGCCAGCCGCTGGCGCAGGCGCAGGCGGCTGTGACGCAGGGCCCGGGCCAGGGCGCTCACCAGCAGCCCGTGCACCGCGAGAGGGAACAGCTGCGGCAGCGAGCGGCGGGTGGCGCGCACGTTGTTGCGCAGCACGGCCGCGAAGCGTCGATCGGCGCCCTTGGCCAGCTCCGCCGCCAGGGGGAATTGATCGTGGAAGCGGGCGATGCACTCCCCCAGCTCCTGGAGTTCCCCATCGCTGACACGGCCGCCCGCCAGGCGCGCCGCGAGGGTGGCCGTGGCGGCGAAGCGACGCATCACCACCACATGCTCTCCCCCCTCCCGCTCCTCGCCCAGGGCGCCGATGGCCAGTTCGCCGCTGGCAAGCCGCAGCACGGGCGCCACGCCGAGATAGAGATCAGGGGCCAGGCGGCGGTTGAGGCGCACCTCCTCGCGGCACCAGTGCAGCCGGCGCTCAGCGCTGCCGTAATCGAGCAGACCCCAGAAGCGCAGGGGCTTCTTGAGCTTGTAGGCGCGGTCTTTGGTGAGGAAGACCACGCTGATGTGGGTGTGGATCAGCTCCACCTGTCGCTGCTCAGCGGGCTGCTCCCCCCAGGCCTCCTCCGGGTAGGCCCCGGGGCGGGAGAGGGCGCTGATCAGCGCGGCCAGGGGGTCGGGAGTAGCGGATGTCACACCAGCTGGAAGCAATTGAACGCGGGGCGCCCTGTCTGGCTCCGTACGTTGCCTGCACAAGCGGCCTTCGCCCATGACCCAGCATCGCCCCCTCCGTTTCCGCACCCGGGCCTTCGCCCTTGGCGGGGCTCTCTGGTTGGCGGTGCTCACGGGCTGCGGCACCGCCCAGAACGCCGCGAATCCCGGCGCTGAAGGGAGTGGCACGGGGGCCAGTGACTCCAGCTCAGGCCAGGAGGTCAATGTCTATTCGGGGCGCCACTACAACACCGACAAAGAGCTCTACAAGCAGTTCACCGCCAAGACCGGCATCAAGGTGAACCTGCTGGAGGGCAAGGATGATGAGTTGATCGTGCGCCTCAAGAGCGAGGGCAAGGGCAGCCCCGCCGATGTGCTGGTGCTGGTGGATGCCGCCCGCATCCAGCGGGCGCGGCAGGAGGAGCTGTTCCAGCCGATCAACTCCGAGGCCCTCCAGCGCGATGTGCCCGCCAACCTGCGGGACCCAGGCGGCAGCTGGTTCGCCCTCACCCGCCGGGCCCGCCCGATCATGGTGAATCCGGCGCTGGTGGACCCCGCCAGCCTGGGGACCTACGCCGATCTGGCCAATCCAGCGCTGAAGGGCAAGCTCTGCCTGCGCAACCGCGCCAGTGTCTACAACCAGTCGTTGGTGGCCGACATCCTGGCTCAGAAGGGTGCTGCCGCCACCACCACCTGGCTGCAGGGTCTGGTGGCGAATGTATTGCCCCCCTTCTTCACCAGCGACACGCCGATGCTGCGGGCGCTCGGGCGGGGGGACTGCGGCGTGACGGTGGCCAATCAGTATTATCTGGCCCGCATGCTCTCGACTGAGGCCAAAGCGGAGGATCGGGCCCTGGCGCAGAAGATCAAGGTGGTCTTCCCCAAGCCCACACACGTGAACATCACCGCCGCCGGTGTCACCCGCCATGCCAAAAACCCACAGGCAGCCACCCGCTTGATCGAATTTCTGGTGTCCCCCAGTTCCGGCAAGGGTTACGCCGCCGCCAACAACGAATATCCCCTGAAGGGATTTGGCGATAACCCGATCCTCAACGGCTTCGGGACCTTCGAGCCCTCGCCGGTGAGCGCCGATCAACTGGCCCGCGGCAACCGTGAGGCCAACGCCCTGATGGTGGAAACAGGCTGGAAGTGACCCTGCTGGCCTCCACACCGCTGAATCGCGTCAGCAGGTCTCAGCGGCCTGCCCTCACCGCCGTGGTGGTGGTGATCGGCGTGCTGGCGCTGCTGCCGCTAGCGGCACTGCTGCGCGATGCCGCACTCCAGCCAGCTGCGGTGGGCGGCCTGGGGCTGGGTGTCGATGGCGCCGAGCAGATCCGCGGCACCCTGCTGCTGGTGCTGGGGGAAGGGGTGTGCGGGGCGGTGGTCGGCACCACCATCGGCTGGCTCACGGCCGCCTGCCGCTTCCCCGGCCGCCGCTGGCTGCGCATCGCCCAGCTGCTGCCACTGGCCTTTCCGGCTTATCTGCTAGCCGCCAGCCTGATCGACTGGGGCAGCAGCCACAGCCTGCGCATCCACGGGCTGGGCTGGGCAGTGCTGCTGCTGAGCCTGGCGAACTACAGCTATGTGTTCCTGCTGAGCACCGAGAGCTTCTCGATCACCGGCGGCCAGCTGCTGGAGGCCAGCTGCAGCCTGGGGGTGGGCCCCTGGCAAGCCTTCCGGCGGGTGGCGCTGCCGATCGCCCTGCCGGCCATCGGCGCCGGCGTGGCCCTGAGCGCCATGGAGGTGGTCAATGAGCTGGGAGCGGTGCGGCTGCTGGGGGTGCCCAGCCTCTCGGCGGGCATCCTCGATCGCTGGCAGGTGGAGGGGGATCCCCGCGGAGCGGCGCTGCTGTCGCTGATGGCCCTGGCGATCGTGCTGGTGCTGGTGGCGGCCGAGCGCTCCTTGCGCCGGCGCAGCCGCCGCTGGACTCTCGGCCATGCCAATGCTGAGGCCCAGGCCTACGTGCTCAGCGGCTGGCGGGCCCTGCTGGCCCAGCTGATCTCGGCGCTGCCGCCGCTGCTGGCCCTGGCCATTCCGCTGGTGTGGGTGGCCGAGGGCTGGCGCAACCTGCTGGAGGAGCCGCTGATGGAGCAGCTGGTGCTGGCGGGCCGCAGCCTCGGCCTGGCGTTGGTGGCCACCCTGCTGACGGCGCTGGCGGCGCTGCTGCTATCGATCATTCGCCGCTGGAGCCCCCGGCTGGCGGTGCGCCAGCTCAGTTTCGTGGCGGGGATGGGTTACGCGGTTCCCGGCAGCGTGATGGCCCTGGGGCTGATGCTGCTGGGGGGTCCGTGGGCCCTCAGTCCCTTGCTGCTGCTGATCTGGGGCTACGGGGTGCGCTTCATGGCCGTGTCGAAGCAGGGCCTCGACGCCGGCCTGGAGCGGATCCCCCCCAGCATCGATGAATCGGCCACCAGCCTGGGCTGCAGCTGGACCGAGGTGCTGTGGCGGGTGCACCTGCCGCTCCTGCGCGGTCCGGTGCTGGTGGGGGGACTGATGGTGTTCGTGGATGTGGTCAAGGAGCTGCCGCTCACCCTCTCGCTGCGCCCCTTTGATTTCGACACACTGGCCGTGCGGGTGTTCCAGTACGCCAGTGATGAGCGGGTGGGGGCGGCGATGGCGCCGGCCCTGGTGATCATGGCCCTGGGACTGGTGGCCTCACTGGCCCTGATCCCCACCCTCGAGAGCCGCGACTGAACCATCGCTGCAGCCGGCCAGCCGGCGCGGGGCCAGGCGGGCCAGGCGGTTGGCCTGCAGGGGGTTGAAGTTGTCGTCGCTCACCAGCAGCAGGGTGGGGCGCCCATCGGCCAGGGGCGCCCCCAGGGCCAGGCCCTCCCAGTTGTCGGGGGGCAGACCGATGGCCAGCAGATCCCAGCGGGCCAGGGGCTCTTGCGCGGTTCCGGCTGGCCCCGGCGCGGGCAGCAGCAGCAGCTGGGCCCACCAGCTGGCGGGCGGCTCAAAGCCCCGCACCAGGCCCAGCAGGCCGCCGCCGGGGGCAGCGAGCAGCTCGGTGAGTCCCCAGTGGGGGGCGGGCAACGGCAGGCGCAGGGAGCCCACGGGGCGGAAGCCACCGGGGCCGTGCTCCAGCAGGCGCAGCTGATCGTGGGAGTCCTGGAGCAAGGGGCGCTCGGCTGCCAACAGAAGGGTGAAGGGCAAGCCCGGCAGGCGGGTGAGCGATTCGGGCCCGAGGTTGGCGCCCAGTCCCTGGCCGGGGGCGGCCCGCCAGGCCTGCGGCAGCAGCAGGGCCTCGCGCAGCCGGCCGCTGCGGCGATCGAAGCGCAGCAGCTGGCCCGGACGGAGGGGAGTGCGGCGTTCCTCGCTCACGATCCAGAGGTCATCGCCATCCAGCACCAGACCTTCGCCATCGAGGGGGGCCGCAAAGGGATCGCCGTTGGCGTCGCGCAGGGGCAGGCGTTCCCCCAGGCGCAGGGGCCGCTGGCCCAGCCCTGAAAGATCCCAGATGGGGACCAACTCGGGCTCTTCGCGGTCGCTGAGCAGCCAGAGGCTGCCATCGCCTGGATCGACGGCGGCGGCAGAGAAGCCCCCCAGGCTGCGGCCATCGGCGGCCCTGAAGGGCAGCACGCCTTGGCCCACCAGCTCCCAGCCGGCGGAGGGCGGGCAGGGGAGAAGGGGGATCAGGCGGCGGCCAGGGGAGCGGACTCCACCAGGGAGGGCGCCAGGCGCAGGCCGGGTTCACCGACTGGGGCTTCCAGCAGCTGGGCCTGGCGGATGCGCGAGATCAGCCGGGTGGTGGTGACGCGGGTGGTGCCGATCAGCTCACCGATGCGCTCGTGGGTGAGGCGGAAGGGCAGGTCGCACCAGGGGCCGCAGCGGCGGCCGAGGCGGCGCACCAGCAGGCCGAAGAGAGCGTGCAGCCGCTGCTCGGCCGAGCCGAGGTGACGGATGCGCAGCAGCTGCAGCGTCCATTCGTTGACGGGATCGAAGCCACTGTCGGAGACGGCTTCGGTTTCGGAGCGGAAGCAGAGGGGGGTGAGGGCTTCGACGCAGACGCCCTCACTGCAGAGGCGGTCGGTGCGCAGCTGGTCGCCAGGCTGGAGGAAGGCCAGGGTCATGCCCTCGGTTTCCTCGCAGGGGCAGTAGACGCGGGCGATGCCTTCGAGCACCTCGATGGAACTGCCGCCGGGGCGCAGGGTTGGATCGAGCAGGACGGTCTGGCCGATCGGCATCCGCACGCAGGAGAGGGGCTGATCGGGCAGGAAACGGAAGCTCACGGAACCGTCACTATTGCGAATGACTCGCAATCTAAACAGCAGGGGCGCCCTTTTGCAATCAGTTCTCAATAACAGCCCCAGTTGAAAGGCGCCGCCGCCCTGGCACCGGTCGTGACTGGACCCTGGACTGTGCCTTTTGGCCCCTGCCCCGGTGCCCCCGGAACCATGGGCCCACCTTCGCCGGGCCCAGTCTTGGGCTCGTTGCCGCATTACTGCGATGCTCAGACTCCACGGCGATCGCGCCACTCTTCTTGCCGCCCTCACGGCTCACTGGGCCGATCAGCAACTTGGCCTACCTGGGGTGCCGCTCAGGCGGGTTCGCCGGCTGCGCAGCGAGGACAGAGGGCCCGCACGTTGAGCACGCACTCAATCAGGCGGAAGCCGTGGCTGCCGGCGGCCTGACGGCCCTCGTCGAGCACAACACTGCTCTCGAATTCCTCGGTGCGGCCGCAGCCCACACAGACCAGATGGTGGTGATCGCGGTGGCCGTCGCTGGCCAGCTCGAAGCGGCGGCCCCCTTCCGGTAACTCCAGTTCCCGCAGCAGGTCCATCGAACTGAGCAGGCGCAGGCTGCGGTACACCGTGGCCAGGGACACCCGCTCCTCCGCCCGCAGCAGGCGCTGGTGCACCTCCTCGGCGCTGAGGTGGCTGCCCTCACCGATGCGCTCGAACAGGGAGAGCACCTTCTGGCGCTGGGGCGTGAGCCGCTGGCCCCGCCCATGCAGGCTGGAGCGCAGCTCGGTGGCCGGTGCCGTGAGTGGTGGTGTGGCTGGGGCGAGGCCCGCGCTGGCTGGCGATCGGGATGGCAGTGGATCACCCCGTACGGCGGAGATGACTCTAACCCGCTCTTCTCAACTGTTGCCGTAATTGCGAATCTTGACTTCAGGCATCAGCGGAAGTAGCGGGCCGCCGCGGTCGCTCCAGCGACCCATCCAGCCGGGCCGTGAGGGCTGCCAGCAGATCCGCTGCCGTGACCACCAGCCGGTAGCTCAGAGCCACCGCCAGCAGCGGGGCCTCCGCCACCTGACCGCCCAGCTGCACCAGCAGCACCGCCTCGAACACCCCCAGTCCGCCAGGGGCACCGGGCACCACCAGGCCGGCCGTCCAGGCCAGGGCAAAGCCCAGCAGCCAGGGGGCCCAGGGCAGCGAGAGCTGCTGATCAAAGGCCAGCACACAGGCCGCAAAACCCCCGAAGCGCAGCAGCACAAACAGGCCCAGCACCAGCAGTGGCACCAGCGGGTAGCCGGGCAACAGGACACCTCCTGCAGCGGGATCCTGGGGCGGTAGGGCCGAGGACTCCAACCCTCTGGCCGCTTGAGCCCTGGTCAGTTGGCGCTCGCGGGAGCGCTCGAGGCGTTGCAGCAGCGGCTGAAACCAGCGCGGCACCAGCAGCAGCAGGGGCAGCAGGCCCAGCAGGGGCCAGCCCGCCCTCCAGCCCGCCGCCGCCGCGATCGCCAGGGCGGCGCTGGCGGCGAGGAGCGGATCCAGCAGGGTGGCCGCCAGGGCGAGGGGTGTGGCCACCGCCGAAGTGGGGGCCCTCAGCAGGCGATCGCCCTGGCCCAGCAGGCGCACCCGCTCCGCCAGGTGCCAGATGCCGCCGGGCAGGTATTTGAGCAGGTTGGTGCTCAGATACGCGCGCACGCTCAGTCCCCAGCGGGGCCGCAGGCGGAACCAGCGCAGGCCCACAGCCCAGCCCAGGCCATTGATCACCAGGCTGAACAGGCTCAGCCCCACACCGATCACCAGCCAGAGCCAGCCCTGGGGATCCAGGCGCTGGGCCAGCACCTGCTCGGTGTTGCCCTTGAGCGCGGCCAGCAGAAAGCCCAGGCTGAGCAGCGTCACCCAGAAGCGGGCCCCACCAGGAAGGCGCAGCCAGGGCGGCAGAGCTGCCAGAGGCTTGAACCACTGCTTGAGGAGCGATAGAGGGCGCTGGATCTGGGCCATCAGCGACGACAACAGCTGCTGGGGGGCGGGCATCAGCTGGTTTCGGGCGGAGCGAGATCATTGTCGGTGGCCATGGCGCAGGCGCCAGCCATGGCCTCGGCTACCACCTGGCGCACCTGGGCGAGGCTGAGGCCATGGCCTCGGGCCAGTGCCGCGAGGTCGTCGAATTCGCTCTTGTAGCGGGGCGGGGCGCCAGCTCGTTCCACCCACTTCACCCGCACCTCCCCCAGGGGGGTGACCAGGCTGTGGCTGCGGCGGGGCAGGGCCCAGCGCTGCTGCAGCTGCTCGCGCAGGCCGAGGCTGCTGCTGTGGCGCCACCAGATCTCGCGCAGGGCAGCGGCCTGATCCGGCCAGCCCAACACCGTGAGCAGCACCCCCGGGCGGCCTTTCTTCATGCCGATAGCCGTGCTGAACACCTCCAGGGCCCCAGCGGTGCGCAGTTCCTCCATCAGAAAGGCCAGGTCCTCGGGGCTGGCGTCATCGATCTGGGCCTGCTGCTGCAGCACCGTTTCCAGCTGGGGCGAGTCCAGGGGGGGTGCTAGGGCCTCAGGGCCGGGGCTGCCGCCGGCAACCGCTGCTCCAAGCCAGAGGCGCAGCAGGTTGGGGCGATCCAGCACCCGGTGGCCGAGACCGATCCCCACCTGCTGGGGCACCAGGGCTGGCGCCACCGCGAAGTGCTCCGCCCAGCAGGCCATCAGGGCCAGGCCCGTGGGGGTGGTGAGTTCACCGGCGGGAAATCCCTCGGCGCTGGCCAGGGGGATGGCGCGGCGGCGGGCCAGCTCCAGCACCGCCGGCGCCGGCAGGGGCAAGCGGCCGTGGGCTGTGGAAACGCTGCCGTGGCCGGCGGGAGGAGGGGCGCAGATCAGATGCTCCACTTGAAGGTGCAGCAGGCCGGCGCAGACGCCCACCACATCGACGAGGGCATCGAGGGCGCCCACCTCATGGAAATGCACCTGCTCCGGAGGCTGGCCGTGCACAGCCCCCTCGGCGTCGGCCAGCAGGCCAAACACCGCCAGCACCCGCTGGCGGAGGGGGGGCTCCAGGGCGCTGCCGCTGATCAGCTGCCGCAGGCTGCCCCAGGAGCGGTGGGGGGGATCCGGCTCGAGGGTTTCGACCGTGAGGCGTCGCCCGCGCAGGCCGCCGCTACGGGCCTCTCCATGCTGGAGGCGGTAGCGGCCCTCCAGACCCAGCTGGGCCAGGGGCTGATGGATCACGTCTTCGGGCAGCCCCAGGTCGAGCAGGGCGGCCAGGAGCATGTCGCCGGCCAGACCGGTGGGGCAATCCAGAAAGGCCTGGGGCATCGGGCTCAGGCGGCGCTGCGCAGCAGCCTGGGGGCGGCCAGCAGCAGCAGCTCGGCTCGGGCCTCCAGGTCGCCCTGGCGGCGGCGCAGCAGTTGCTCCACCTCGCGGCGGGCGCGGCGCTGCTCCCTTTGGGCGGTGTCGACGTCGAAGCCGGAGAGGCCCCAGAGGCGACCCAGCAGGGCGCGGTCGTCGGCGCCACCGCGGGCCTGCTCATAGAGGAGACGTTCGGCGAGCATGCCGGCCTGCAGCACTCGGCTCCAGCGGCGCAGGTCTTCGGGGGGGAGCTTGGCGTGCTGGGGCGGCTCAAACTCCGTACTGCCGCTGGCGCCGATGCCGGCGCGCAGACAGGCCAGGCTGCCCACCAGCACCTGCTTGACCGGCAGGTTCTCCTGCTCGGCCACCAGGGCGTGGCCGGCCTCGTGGATGGCGATGCGGCGCAGGCGGGCGAGGCCACCAGGGAGGGTTTCCGCCAGCAGGTGGCCGCCCCGGCCGCCATAACGGAAGGAATCGAGGGTGAGGCCGGCGAGTCCACCGCCGGCCGCCAACGCCACCAGCCAGGGGGAGAGGCCCACAGCGGGGCCGAGCACAGCCAGCAGGGTGCCGCCGGCCACCACCGCTCCGACCCGCAGGGCGGCGGAGGACCCATCACCGAGCTGGGTGCGGGGCTCCATCTCAGCCGCCGGGCCGGCTGACGGCGCTGCGGTGGCCGGCCTTCGGGCCACTGGGGCTGCCACTGGGGCCGCCACTGACAGGCCGCTGAGGGCGCCCTTTGCCGCCGCGGTTGCCGCGCTGGGCCACCGGGCCGATCACCTCGAAATGCTCCAGCTCCAGGTGGTGACCCAGCCGGCGCAGATCCAGGGAAACGAAATGGCGCAGGTGGGCCAGGGGCACCTCGCCGCGCAGGGGCAACTTGAACGGCTGCGGGCGGCTGCCATCGGGGCGGGGCCGCTGACGCACCTTCACCACCAGCTCCTTGGCGTCGGGGCGGGTGTAGATCAATTCGCCCCGCACGGAGAAGTAGTCGTCGCCCTCGGGCAGAGCATCACTGCTGGGTTCGGCTTCAGCTGTGGCCAAGGCTTCAACTGTCGCCAAGGCTTCGGGTTCGGCTTCGCCATCGGCTTCAGGTTCCGCCTCGCTGAGGGTGCTCGGTTCCCACACCCCCACCATCTGCAGATGCAGGGCGCCGGGTTCCCGGCAGCGGGGATAGACCACCCAGAGGTGGGAGCGCTCGAGGTCGAGGTGGCGGCGCACCAGGCTGAGCACCCGGCCGAGTACAACCGCGTCGATCTCACTGCCGTCGTCGGTGCGGATCAGCCCGCGGGTGAGCTGCTCGGAATCGGAGGGCACGTACTGACCACGCACCACGCCGATGGCCCGGTACTGCAGCGGTTCGGTGACCGGGGAAATGGGGTGTTGACGCATCGTGGTGGGGGCAACCAGAGGCCCGGAAGCCAATCTAGCCAAGGCCCTAGGGGCCACACTTGCTGGATCTGGATTCAGCTCGATGCCACCGCGCCCCTCCTCCGCTGTCTTGGGCTCCAGCCCAAGGGTTGTGTTGGTGCTGGGGGCGGCGCTGCTCACGGTTGTGTCGCTGCTGGCGGGCTGGTGGCTGGGGCAACGCAGCCTGGGCAACCGTCCTCTGGACCCCTCCAAGCTGGAGCTGGAGAAACAGACCATCCACCTGCGGGCGGAGGTGAGCCGGGGCCAGGCCAGCGAGGGCCAGCAGCAACGGCTGCTGCAACTGTTTCTCGCTCTGGATGACAAAACCGCGGCCACGGCGCTGCTGGAGCGCATGGCCGACCAGCAGCCCGGGCGCTGGAGCCTGCGCCTGATGCTGGCGGAGCTCCGCCGCGACCAGAAGGACCCCAGCGGCGCCGAGCGGGAGGTGCGCCAACTGCTCAACCTCAAGCCCGACCGGATCGAGGCGCTGCAGCTGATGGCCCTGCTGCAGCTGGAGCAGGGCCGGGGAGCGGAGGCCGAAGCGCTGCTCACCAAGGCCTACCAGCAGGCCAGCCGGGAGAAGGCAAGCGCCAACGCCCTGGCGATCGGGCTGCTGCTGGCCGATCTACAGCAGCGCCGGGGCCAGACCACAGCCGCCGATGCCCTCTACAAAAGGCTCGCGGCCGATCACCCGGACGATCCCAGGCCCCTGCTCGCCCAGGCCCTGATGCGCCAGCAGCAGGGCAAGACCCGCGAGGCCCTCGACCTGCTGGATCGCGCCCGCCGGCTGAAGCCCAACCAGCCCGATACTCGCCTGGATGACGTGGCAGCGGCCTGGGGCCTTGAACCGCTGCGGCGCAGCCAGGAAATCAAAGCTCCTCAGACCACTCCTCAGGACGCCCCTAAGGAGCCTGGGCCTCCAGGGCCCTGATGGCCTGATCGACGGCATCACCGGGCTGGGTGGCGTTGTCGAGGGCACTGCTGCGCCGCAGCTTGTTCATCAGCTCCAGGGGATTGCCCGATTCGAGGATCCCACCACTGGGGCGGCCAGTGGGACTGTTGTCATAGATCTGCTGCTCCTGCACCCCCTGCCCGTAGTTGCCGATCTGGGCCAGGGCGCTTTGGCTGGCCAGGGGAAAGGACAAGATCGTCAGGGCCGCAAGGGTCAGGGGGCGGGCCATGGCGGTCGAGCGACGGGACAAGATGTGGCCTTGATGCTAAGGGCCACCCGTGGTGGCTGATTGTCGCGAGATGCAGATCGCCACCTGGAACGTGAATTCCGTGCGCAGCCGCCTGGAGCAGGTGCTGGCCTGGCTGGAGCGGGAACGCCCGGAGGTTCTCTGCCTGCAGGAAACCAAGGTGGAGGACGGTTCCTTTCCGCTGGAGCCGTTCACGTCGCTGGGCTACGGCGCGGTGATCAGCGGCCAGAAGGCTTACAACGGCGTGGCGATCCTCAGCCGGCTGCCGCTGGAGGATGTGCGCATCGGCTTCGATGCCCTGCTGAGCGACGGCCCGGCGCTGGCGCTGGCGGAGCAGAAGCGCGTGATCAGTGCCCGAATCGAGGGGGTGCGCGTGCTCAACCTCTACGTGCCCAACGGCTCGTCGCTGCAATCGGAGAAATATGCCTACAAGCTGGAGTGGCTGGCGTGCCTGCGCCGCTACCTCGACGTGCAGGACGCCGACGGCGATCCCCTCTGCATGGTGGGGGATTTCAACATCGCCCTCGACGACCGCGACATCCACGATCCCCAGCGGCTCAGCGGCGGCATCATGGCCAGCGACCACGAGCGGGACGCCCTGCGCCTGGCGCTGGATGAGCGGCTGGCCGATGTATTCCGCCTGTTCGAGCCCGACACTGGCCACTGGAGCTGGTGGGACTACCGCAGCGGCGCCTGGGACCGCGACAGCGGCTGGCGCATCGACCACATCTATCTCTCCGAGCAGCTGCAGGAGCGGGCCACCGACTGCCTGATCCACAAGGCGGTGCGCGGCAACGAGAAACCCAGCGACCACGCCCCGGTGGTGGTGCAACTGCAGTGGCCGCCGGAGGTTGACGACGACGAAGAGGAGGAGGAGCTGGAGTAAGCCAACGTCTGGGTTGGCTGATTGATCCGAATCAAAACGATGCGGGCAATAGGGAGGGATCCTGAAGCTGCAAGGAGGGATTTGAACGGTCCTTCGTTGAGAGCTGCACGGTCACCCCTGCCGGCAACTGGGGCCAGCTGATACCCACGGCTGGATCATCCCAGGCGATACCCTGCTCCGAGGGGGGATGGTAGTAATCGGAGCAGAGATAACAGAAGTCAGCTACAGCGGAGAGCACCATAAAGCCATGGGCGAAGCCCGGCGGCACCCAGAGTTGGTGATGATTCACGTCGTCGAGGATGGCGCCCACCCACTGGCCGAAGCTGGGAGAGCCCTGGCGCACATCCAACGCCACATCGAAGACGGAACCCTGGGAGCAGCGCACTAGTTTCCCCTGGGGTTGCACCAGCTGATAGTGCAGCCCGCGCAGCACACCACAGCGTGAGCGCGACTGGTTGTGTTGTAGCAGGGGCGGAATACCGGCGTCATTGAGGACGCTCTGGCGGGCGGTTTCCACAAAGAAGCCACGCTCATCGCCGAACACCTTCGGCTGCAGCAGCAACACCTCAGGGATACACTGGGGAATGACTTGCATCAGAGGTGTGTGAGGTAGATGAGTGGTGAATGACTGATGAATGAACTCGGGAGGTGATGGTTCAGGACAGCCTGAGCCTGGGTTCAGGCCAGCCTGGAGGCGTACTGCTGCTCCATGTAGCTGGCGTATTGGTCGGAGAGCAACGGCTGCCACCAGGGGAGATGGTCGAGGTACCACTGCACAGTGCGGCGCAGACCCTGCTCCACCGTCACCTGGGGCTGCCAGCCCAGCTCGTTCTGGATGCGGGAGGCATCGATGGCGTAGCGGCGGTCGTGGCCGGGGCGATCGGCGACGAAGCGGATCAGTTCTTCGCTGGGGCGGATCGGCAGCTCGGGGGCCAGTTCATCCATTAGGGCACAGAGCATGCGCACCAGATCAAGGTTGGCCACTTCATTGCAACCGCCGATGCAGTAGGTGCGCCCGGGCTCACCGCGCAGAAGCACGGTTTCCAGGGCGCGGCAGTGGTCTTCCACGTAGAGCCAGTCGCGCACATTGGAGCCGTCGCCGTAGACGGGAATCGGCCTCCCCAGCAGGATGTTGATCAAGGTGAGCGGGATCAGCTTCTCGGGGAAGTGATAGGGGCCGTAGTTGTTGGAGCAGTTACTCACCAGCACCGGCAGGCCATAGGTGTGCTGCCAGGCGCGGGCGAGGTGGTCACTGGCGGCCTTGCTGGCGGCGTAGGGGGAGCGGGGGCTGTAGGCGGTGGTTTCGTTGAAGGGCGGATCACTGGGCTCAAGGCTGCCGAACACCTCGTCGGTGCTCACGTGCAGGAAACGCCAGTGCCCGGGGGAATCAGCCGATTGCCAGTGGGCGCGGAAGGCCTCCAGCAGGGTGAAGGTGCCGTTGACGTTGGTGGCCAGAAACGCCCCAGGCCCTGTGATCGAGCGATCCACGTGGGATTCGGCCGCCAGATGAGCCACATGGGTGATGGCGTGCTCAGCCAGCAGCCGGTCCAGCAGCGGGCGGTCGTTGATGTCGCCGTGCACGAAGCTGAGACGTCCGGCGGCGATCAGCGGCTCGATCGTGACCAGGTTGCCAGCATAGGTGAGGGCATCGAGCACCAAGAGGGTGTCGTTGGGGTGGGCGGCCGCCCAGTGATGGACGAGGTTCCCGGCGATGAAACCGGCACCGCCGGTGATCAGAAGATGGCGGGTCATCTGGCCAAGAAAAGAGGAGTGTTCAGGCCCATGAGTGGAGGCAACGGCGTAGATCCTCGCGCCACTGGGGCAGGGGAAGGCCAAAGGCGGCACGGAATCGGCTGGTGTCGAGGCGGGAATTGGCTGGCCGCCGCGCTGGGTTGGGGTAGGCGCTGCTGGGAATGGCCGTGAGCTGGGGGGCATGCGGCAGCAGCCCCAGTGCAACGGCTTCGCTGAAGATCGCCTCGGCAAAGCCATGCCAGCTCACGGCGGGCTGGCCGGCGTAGTGGTAGATGCCCCAAGGGAATGGCTGGGCTGGATCCAGAGGTGAGCTGTTGGACATGGCCGCATCGGCGAGGCTCAGCCAAGTGCTGGCGATGGCCTCGGCGCTGGTGGGGCCGCCGACCTGATCGGCCACCACCGAGAGGGCGGGCCGCTCGGCGCCCAGCCGCAGCATGGTGCGCACGAAGTTGGCGCCCTCCAGCCCGAACACCCAGCTCACGCGCAGCAGAAGGTGTTGTCCTCCGGCGGCCTGGAGGGCCTGCTCACCGGCCAGCTTGCTGGCTCCATAGACACCCAGGGGGCCGGTGGGATCGTCTTCCCACCAGGGGCGCTCGCCACTGCCGGCGAAGACGTAGTCGGTAGAGAGATGAAAGAGGGGCAAGGAGCGCTCGGCGCAGGCATGGGCGAGGACACCCACCGCGGTAGCGTTAATGGCAGACGCCAGCTCCGGTTCGATTTCGGCCTTGTCGACGGCCGTATAAGCAGCTGCATTCAGCACCAAGGCCGGTTGGTGCTGACACAACAACTGCTCGAGGGTGAGGCTGAGCTCACCTGTGGAAGCCGCCAGATCCAGTTCGGGCCTGGTGACCACCACCAGGGGCCGATCCGGCAGCAGCTGTGGGGCCAAGCGGCGCAGTGCAGAGGCCACCTGGCCGGAGCGGCCGATCACGAGTAAGGGGGAGTGAGAAGACATCAGAACCCCTCCTGCAGCAGTCCTTCGAGGTAGGTGCCGTAGCCGGATTTGCGCAGGGGGGCCGCCAGGGCTTCGAGTTGGGATGAGCTGATCCAACCCTGCCGCCAGGCTACTTCTTCCGGGCAGCCAATCTTGAGACCCTGGCGATGTTCGAGCGTACGGATATAGCTGCCAGCCTCGTGAAGGGAATCGCAGGTGCCGGTGTCGAGCCAGGCCATTCCCCGTCCCAGGACTTCAACGCAAAGTTCACCACGCTCAAGATAGAGCTGATTGAGGGTAGTGATTTCCAATTCCCCGCGCGCTGAAGGCTTAACCCTCCTGGCGAGTTCCACAACCCCGGCGGCGTAAAAGTACAAACCAGTGACGGCATAGTTGGAAGCAGGTTTCTCCGGTTTCTCTGCCAGCGAGACCACCCGCCGCTCTTGATCAAAGCCCACTACCCCATAGCGCTGGGGATCCACCACCCGGTAAGCGAACACCGAAGCGCCGCTGACTCGAGCATTGGCTGCTTGCAGATTGCGCGACAGATCGCCGCCGTAGAACAAGTTATCGCCAAGTATCAGAGCGGCAGAATCGCCACAGAGAAAGTCGGCACCGATTAGAAACGCCTGGACCAGACCATCGGGACGCGGCTGCTCGGCGTAGGACAGGGACAGTCCCCAAGCGGAGCCGTCACCAAGTAGATCCCGAAATAGAGGAAGATCCCGTGGCGTCGAAATGAGAAGAATTTCCCTTATACCCGCCAGCATCAGTGTGCTGAGCGGGTAATAGATCATGGGCTTGTCGTAAACAGGCAACAATTGCTTGCTGACTGCCTGTGTGATCGGGTGAAGCCGTGTTCCTGAACCACCGGCGAGAATGATTCCGCGGCGATTGGGTGACCCCTCAGGAATTTGAGGCATGGCAACAGGAACCGGACAGGAGGATTGTGGCCGATCGGGCTCCGCCCCAGAGTTACACCAGCGCCAACTCCCGGCTGGGTGCCAGCTGGAAGCGCAACCTTGGCGGCTCCGCTCCGGTCTCCACATCAACAGCGATCGTGCTGCCCTCGGGGAACTGACCGGCCAGGATCGCCTTAGCGATCGGGGTTTCCAGCTGCCTCTGGATCGCCCGCTTCAGCGGCCGGGCCCCGTACGCAGGGTCGTAGCCCTCGCCGGCCAGCCAGTCTAGGGCGGCGCCGTCAAGCTCAAGGCCGAGCTTGCGGTCCTCCAGGCGCTGGCGCAGCCGCTGCACCTGCAGGTCGACGATCTGACGCAGCTCCTCAGCGCGCAGGCTGTGGAAGATGATCGTTTCATCGAGGCGGTTGAGGAACTCGGGGCGGAAGTGGGCGCGCAGGGCCTCGTTCACCCGCTTCTCCATCTCGCCGTGGCGGGCGGGGTCACCGGCCAGATCAAGGATCGAGCTGCTGCCGATGTTGCTGGTGAGAATCAGCACCGTGTTGGTGAAATCCACCGTGCGCCCCTGCCCATCGGTGACGCGGCCGTCATCGAGGATCTGCAGCATCACGTTGAACACATCGGGGTGGGCCTTCTCCACCTCATCGAACAGGATCACGGCATAGGGACGCCGCCGCACAGATTCGGTGAGCTGGCCGCCCTCCTCGTAGCCCACGTAGCCCGGAGGCGCTCCGATCAGGCGGCTCACGGCGTGCTTCTCCATGTATTCGCTCATGTCGATGCGCACCATGGCGTTGTCGCTGTCGAACAGCTGGGAGGCCAGGGCCTTGGAGAGCTCCGTTTTGCCCACACCGGTGGGGCCCAGGAACAGGAAGCTGGCGATCGGGCGGTTGGGATCAGAGAGGCCGGCCCTCGATCGTTGGATCGCATCCGCCACGGCCGTGACGGCCTGGCTCTGGCCGATCACGCGGGTATGCAGCTCATCCTCGAGATGCAGGAGTTTCTCCATTTCGCTCTGCACCAGCCGTGACACGGGAATCCCCGTCCATTTGGCGATCACCTCGGCGATGTCGTCTTCGGTGACCTCCTCGCGCAGCAGCGTTTTCTCGCCATCGCCGGCGTTGAGCTCGGCCTCCTTGGCCGCCAGCTTCTTGTGCAGGTCGGCCAGGGTGCCGTATTCCAGCTCAGCGGCCTTGTTGAGGTCGTAGAGGCGTTTGGCCTGCTCCACCTGCAGCTGCACCTGCTCGATCTCCTCCTTGATGGCGCTGAGCTGATCGATCGCACCCTTCTCCTGCTGCCACTGGGCATTGAGGGCGCTCTGCTGCTCGCTCAGATCAGCCAACTCCTTCTGGAGCCGCTCCAGGCGGTCCTTGCTGGCGGGATCGGATTCGCGGCCCAGCGAGAGTTTCTCCATCTCCAGCTGCAGGATGCGGCGGTCGAGTTCATCGATCGCCTCCGGCTTGGAGGTGATCACCATCTTCAGGCGCGCGGCTGATTCATCCATCAGGTCGATCGCCTTATCCGGCAGGAAGCGATCGGCGATGTAGCGGCTGGAGAGCACCGCCGCCGCCACCAGGGCGTTGTCGGCGATGCGCACGCCGTGGTGCACCTCGTAGCGCTCCTTGAGGCCGCGCAGGATCGAGATCGTGTCTTCCACCGTGGGCTGATCCACGAACACCTGCTGGAAGCGGCGCTCCAGGGCGGGATCCTTCTCAATGTGCTGGCGATGCTCATCGAGGGTGGTGGCACCGATGCAGCGCAGTTCGCCGCGGGCCAGCATCGGCTTGAGCAGGTTGCTGGCATCCATCGAGCCGCCGGCGGCGCCGGCCCCCACAACGGTGTGGATCTCATCGATGAACAGCACGATCTGACCTTCGCTTTCGGTCACCTCCTTGAGCACGGCCTTGAGCCGCTCCTCGAACTCACCGCGATACTTCGCGCCGGCAATCAGGGCGCCCATGTCGAGGGCGATCAGCTGGCGGTTCTGCAGCGCCTGGGGCACATCCCCGTTCACGATCCGCTGGGCCAACCCTTCAACGATTGCGGTCTTGCCCACACCGGGTTCACCGATCAGCACCGGGTTGTTCTTGGTGCGGCGAGACAGGATCTGGATCGTGCGGCGGATTTCCTCATCACGGCCGATCACCGGATCCAGCTTGCCGTCGCGGGCGGCCTGGGTGAGATCGCGGCCGTACTTCTCCAGGGATTCGTAGGTGCCTTCGGGGTTCTGGTCAGTCACGCTCTGGTTGCCGCGCACGGCCTGGACGGCATCTTTGAGTTTGTCAGCGCTGGTGCCGGCCGCCGACAGCAGCCGCTTGCCGCAGCGGTCGTCGATCGCCAGGGCCAGCAGCAGGTGCTCGATCGAGATGAAGCTGTCGCCGTAGGTGCCCTTGAGCTGTTCGGCCTGATCGAGCACCTCATTGAGACCTTTGCCCAGGAACACGTTCTCCGGAGCCGCACCCAGGCTGGGTTGGCGCGAGAGGAAGGCCTCCACCGCCTGGATCAGGGCCGGCACATCGACGCCCGCCTTCTCGAGGATGCGGGTGGCCAGCCCGGGCTGGCTGATCAGGCTGGCGAACAGGTGCTCGCTCTCCAGCTGCTGCTGCCGGCGTTGCTGAGCCAGTTGCTGGGCGGCCACGATCGCGGCCCAGGCCTTCTCCGTGAACACTTCAGCGGTGGGGTGCATGGAGGTCTCCTCTCTGGTCGTCGTTGAACGAAGGCTATGAACGCCCCCCGGTGCCGCACAGGATGGGCAGGCCGAAACAAATGGCGAATCAACCGAACGGCTGCCCAGGGCCCGCCCCTTCGCCGCACTGGCCGCCCTCTCCCTGCTGTCAGCGGAGCTGGGCCCCGTTGCTGCGGCCGCCAAGCTGGTGAGCCAGGGCAGGAACGGGGGCGCCGAGCATGAGGGGCAACGCCGCCAGAAGGCTCGCCAGGGTCAGACAGTCGGCGAGCGGACCGTTCAAGACTGGAGTTGCCATGATGACGCCGCGTCAGGCCACGGGCTCAGGGTAGGGATGAACAACGAGGTGAGGGAAGCCCTGGTGCTGCGCCTGGCGCAGGAGTCCCGCGATTTCGAGGGCACCAGCAAGGATCCGGAGCGCAACTGCTGGCTGGTGGTGCACCGCCATGCCCATGGGGTGCTTCCCAGCGAATACGACATCCGCGACGTGCCCGAAGACCTTTACCTCGAGGTGCTCGCCAGGCGCCGCGAGCTCAGCTGAGGCTTCCGTCCGGTCACCGAGCTCAGCAGATCAGCCACGGGGGTGATTCGGGACCGGTCCAAAAACCTGGAGGCAGCCTCCGCGGCACTGGCCTGTTCCAGATCGGCCCACTCGATCGGGTAGCCCAGAGCCCTGGCCCTCTCGATCAGCCACTGCCAGGGCCGATCATGATCACCCAGCCGCAACAGGGCCCTGAGCCTCGGTTGTCGCTCGGCGTCGGCCACCAGCCGCCGCAGGTGTTCGAGGGACATCCCACTGCTTCGTCGGTCATGGTCACCATCGCGTTGCCGCCCGGGCCTGGCCAGGGACCGCACACAAAGCACAAAAAAACCACCCCTCTCAGGGGTGGTGAGTGAAGAACAACTCAGCATCTGATCAGATGCTGATCAGTCTCGGCTGATCAGGCCCAGCCCTTGGAGGCCATTTCCTCGATGTAGGCGGACACATCGGCAATATCAGCTTCGGTGAGCTTGCCGGCGAAGGCTGGCATGGCGTTCTTGCCATTGCTGACCTGATAGGCGATGGCCGACTCGTGGTCAGAGCTGTAGTTGGCCAGGTAGGCCTCGAGGGCCTCAGCCTTGAGCGTGCGGTCTGCGTTCACCACATTGCCACCACCCATGTGGCAGGCCGCGCAGTTGGCGGAGAAAATCTGCGCGCCATGGGCGGCGTCGGCGGCAAAGCTGGGGGCGGCACCCAGCAGCAGGGCCAGGCAAACTGCAAAAAACGAAAGCAAGCGACGCATCAGGGAAGCGAGCAATGGAAAGGCAACCCACCAAAACTAGAATCCCGCCGCCAGAAGGGAGCCGGCGGCAGGAGCGGATCGAAACAATGTCGTTACTGAGGCCAGGCGGGCGTCACTCGACGATCACCTTGCCGACCATGCCTGCGCCACGGTGGGGCTCGCACCAGAAGTCGTAGCTGCCAGCCTGCTCGAAGGTTTCATCCCAGCTTTCGCCGGGAGCGAAGGCCAGGCTGGTGTGGCTGAGCTCCTCATGGCCATCAAAGACGGCGTTGTGGGGGGCCAGCTTGTTGTTCACGAAGTGGACGGTATCGCCCTTGCTGATGGTGATCACGCTGGGCTCGAAGGCCAGCATGCCGGCGTCGGTGCCGAGCTTCACCTCAACGGTGGCGGCCTCGGCAGGCTGCACCGCGCTGACGCTCACCAGCACCAGGAGCGCCCCCAGCAGGGCGGAGGCGGCCACAACCCGCAGCAGGCGCGCGGCGGAAGCAATCAGAGCTTGAACCATCTGGTTTTCCTAACACTGACGGCAGTGTATGACGTTCTCAGATAACTCCGCGGTGGGGCAGCCCCGCCTGCTCGAACACCGCCTCCAGCGTTGGCGCGTGGCTGACCAGATCGAAGCGCTCCGGCGGGCTCACCGGGTCGTGGATGAAGTGGCGCTGGCGGATGCTGAAGCGATCCCAGGCGTTGACCTCGATCGGCAGCACCCGGATCAGGGCTTCGATCCACCAGCCGTTGAGGGCCAGGCCCAGCGGCGGCCGCCAGCTGCGGCGCCAGCGGCAGAGCCGGGTCACGGTGTCATCCACGGTGACGGCGGGCTGCCCCAGCACCAGCCGGCGCAGAGGTCCCTGGTTCGGCTCCGGATTGGGCTGGTGGGGGTTCAGGGCCAGGTGGGCGCAGACCAGGGCGATGTCGGCAGCGTGGATGAAGTGGAAGCTGGCCTCGGCCCGCAACCATTTCGCCAGCCACAGCCAACGCACCCCCTCCTTGAGGCCGGCGGTGAGGTAGCTGGTGGGGTGGGGGTCGCCTGGGCCCACCGAGCCACCGAACACCAGCGTGGGGAAAACGGCCACGATGCGCCCGGCCAGCTCATGGCGCTCCAGCTGCTGCAGGCAGAGGGCCTTGGTCTGGATGTACTCGGTGCCGTAGGCCTCCGCTTCCGGCAGCAGCTGCAGCTGGCGATCGAGAATGCTGGCGGTGGAGAAGTAGATGATCTGCTCCAGCTGCCCGGGGTCGAGTCGACCCAGCAGCTCCTTCACAGCCACCACATTCACCTGCTGGGCCCGCTCGGGATCTCCCCAGGCGGTGGCGGTGTGGATCACCCGCGTGGCCGTGGCGATCTCGGCGGCGTGGGGCGCCTGATCACGCAGATCGCCCACCAGCAGGGTGATGCGCGGATGCTGCCTGGGTACAGCCGTGAGCTTGGAGGGATCCCGCAGCCAGAGCAGCAGCTCGGCGTCGGAGTTGGCCAGCAGCTGCTCGGCAATGGCCTGGCCCACACAGCCACTGGCCCCTGTGATCAGAATTCGGGCGGGCCCGTTGGCGCCGCTCAAACGGCTGCCCCCAGCAGCTCATTCACCGACTTGCCGGCCTCGAAGAACACTCGGGCGTTTTCCTCAGGCGTGCCCGGCAGGATGCCGTGGCCGAGGTTGAGGATGTGGCGGCGGCCGCGGGCCTTGCGCACGGTGTCAACGATGCGGGCGCGGATGGCCTCGGGCGTGCCGAACAGCAGACCGGGATCCACATTGCCCTGCACCCCCAGGTGCTCGGGCAGGCGGGCACAGCCATCGGCCATGTCCACGGTCCAGTCGAGCGAGATGAAATCGACTCCGGTGGTGGCCATCCGCTCAAGCACACCGGCGCTCCCGGAGATGTAGAGAATCAGGGGGGTGTCGGGGTGCTTTGCCTTGACCTGATCCACCACCCGTTTCTGATACGGAGCCGCGAATACGTCGTAATCGATCGGGCTGAGCTGACCGGCCCAGGAATCAAACAGCTGCACCACCTGGGCGCCGCTCTCGATCTGATAACAGACATAGGCGGCGATTGAATCCGCCAACAGCCCCAGCAGCTGATGCAGCAGCGCCGGCTCCTGGAAGGCCATCGCCTTGATCACGGCGTAGTTCTTGCTGCTCTTGCCCTCCACCGCGTAGGCGGCCAGGGTCCAGGGGGCGCCCACAAAACCGAGCACCGCCGCGTCGTTGCCCACGCTCTGACGCAGCCGGCCCAGCACCTCACCCACGAAGGGCAGCGAGGCGGCCGGATCCAGGGGCCTCAGCGCCTCCACCTGCGCCAGGCTGCGGATCGGCGGGTCAATGATCGGACCCTTGCTCTCGATGATGTCGAAATCGATCCCCATGCCCGGCAGCGGCGTGAGGATGTCGGAGAAGAGAATCACGCCATCGGGCTGGAAGGCCCGGTAGGGCTGCATCGAAATCTCGTAGGAGAGGTCGGGCTGCTCGGAGCGCTCGCGGAAGCCGGGGTGACGATCGCGCAGGTCGCGGTAGACCTTCATGTAACGCCCGGCCTGGCGCATCATCCACACCGGTGGCCGCTCCACCTGCTCACCTCGGGCGGCGCGCAGCAGCAGGGGGAGCGGTTCGGCCATGGGGTTAGGGAATGCCAGGGGCGAACCTACCCGACGGCACCACCTGATCCGGCGGCTTCGTCACAGAGGGTCTGGCTGCGCTCCGGGTCACGCCGCAGCACCAGCACGCTCAAGGGAGGCAGGCAGAGGTCGAGCGACTGGCCGTAGCCATGGAGCGCCTGCTCGTCGCTGAACTTGCCGCCCATGTTGCCGAGGTTGCTGCCGCCGTAGCGGCTGCTGTCGGTATTGAAGGTTTCGGCGTAGAAGCCCTCCATCGGCACCCCCACCCGGTAGTGGGGGTGGCTCTGGGGGGTGAAGTTGGCCACCACCACCACCCAGGAGCCGCCTTGGCTCTCGCGGCGCATGAAGCTGATCACCGACTGGCGGTTGTCACTGCAGTCGATCCACTGGAAGCCGTAGTGGTCGAAATCATCTCTCCACAGGGCCGGCTCCTCGCGGTAGTAGCGGTTGAGGTCGTCCACCAGGTTGAGCAGACCCTGATGGGCCTCGAACTCCAGCAGGTCCCACTGCAGATCACCCCAGACATTCCATTCGCTGCGCTGACCGAACTCCATGCCCATGAAGATGGTCTTCTTGCCCGGGTGGGTCCACATGTAGGCCAGCAGAGCGCGCACATTGGCGAACTTCTGCCAGTCGTCGCCAGGCATCTTGTGCAGCAGATGGCTCTTGCCATGCACCACCTCATCGTGGCTGAGGGCCAGCATGAAGTTCTCGGTGTAGTGATACATGATCGAGAAGCTGACATTGTTCTGATGGAACTGGCGGAACCAGGGATCCAGCTCGAAGTAATCGAGCATGTCGTGCATCCAGCCCATGTTCCACTTGAGGTTGAAGCCGAGGCCACCCATCTCGGTGGGCTTGGTCACCATCGGCCAGGTGGTGGATTCCTCAGCGATCGAGAGGGCACCGGGGAAGTGATGGAACAGGACCGAATTGGCCTGCTGCAGGAAGCGCACCGCCTCAAGGTTCTCGCGGCCGCCCTCCTCGTTGGGCAGCCATTCGCCCGTGGGGCGCAGGTAGTCGCGGTAGAGCATCGAGGCCACCGCATCCACCCGGATGCCGTCGATGTGGAACTCCTCGAACCAGAACACCAGATTGGCCACGAGGAAGTTGCGCACCTCATTGCGGCTGTAATTGAAAATAAGTGTGCCCCACTCCTTGTGCTCACCGATGCGCGGATCGGCGTGCTCATAGAGGTGGCAGCCATCGAAGAAGGCCAGGCCGTGGCTGTCCTTGGGGAAGTGGCCAGGCACCCAGTCGAGGATCACCCCCAGGCCTTCGGCGTGGCAGCGATCCACGAAGGCCCGGAATTCATCCGGCGGGCCGAAGCGACTGGTGGGGGCGTAGAAGCCCGTCACCTGATACCCCCAGGAGCCATCGAAGGGATGCTCCGCGATCGGCATCAGCTCCAGGTGCGTGAAGCCCCGCTCTTTCACGTAGGGGATCAGCCGATCGGCCAGCTCGGGGTAGGTGAGCAGACGGGCGCCGGGCTTGAGATCGGCGGCCGCCACCGGCGGGCGTGGGCTGCCATCGGCCTCGATGTAGGGCTGGTCGGCCGGGCCATGCATCCAGCTGCCCAGGTGCAACTCGTACACCGAAATCGGCTGATCGAGGGGATTACGGCTGTCACGCTCGGCCAGCCAGCCCTGATCGCTCCAGCGGTACTGGCCCAGCTGGGAGACCACCGAGCCCTGCTGGGGGCGCACCTCGTGCTGGAAGCCGTAGGGATCGGCCTTCTGATAGCAGTGGCCCTCGGGGGAGCGCACTTCGTATTTGTAGAGAGCTCCGGGCCTGAGGCCGGGCACGAACAGCTCCCAGATGCCACCGATGCGCAGCTGCATCGGGTGGTGGCGGCCATCCCAGTTGTTGCATTCACCCAGCAGAGCCACGCTGCGGGCGTTAGGGGCCCAGAGGGCGAACTGCACCCCGGCGATGCCGTCGCGCTCGCAGGGGTGGGCGCCCAGGCGTCGCCAGATGTGATGGTGATTGCCCTCGGCGAAGAGATGGCGATCGAGCTCGCCCATCCACTCCTCCCGGAAGGCCCAGGGGTCGTGCTGCTGGTGCTCGAGCCCCCCCCGCTGCACCCGGTATTCGTAGCGGCGGCCGGGATCCTCGCTCAGCTCGACTTCAAACACCCAGGGATGGTGGGGTGTGGCCATCGGCAGGGCACGGCCATCGAGAAGCAGGTCCACCTGGCTCGCTTCGGGCATCCAGGCCCGCACCACCCAGCCATCACCGTGGGGCTGAGGGCCCAGCACGGCGAACGGATGATCATGCCGGCAGTCCTGAAGCCTCTGGCCGTCTTGGACCATCCATTCGAGGCTGGTGGAGGGCATCGAGCATCGGCGCGCGGAACGGGAGCTTAGGCCCGCCGATCCTGCGCCCCCCTGCGGTTCCCTCAGGGCAGGGGGGCGCCGGGCCGGGCCGGATCCTCGGGAAAATCAACGCCGATGATGTGACCCTCGGGATCAAAGATCACGAACAGATTGTCGGTGACCTTCTGGAACTGGGTGGTGACGAGCACCAGCTGCTGGGGGCCACCTTCACTGGCCACCACGGTGCCGCGCAGGCGCTGGAAGGAACCGGTGTATTTCTCCAGATCCTTCCAGCGGTTGAGCAGATCCTGGGGACTGATCTCAGCCTGGAGATCTCGATAGAGCAGGCTGCGGGCATCCAACACCCGGCCCTCGCTGATGGCGGTGATGAAGGCGGTGGCGATCTGCTTGATCGGCGTGTCTTTCTGATCCAGCTCCCAGCCGAGCACGCGTCCGCGGCCATCGAGCACCAGCACCAGCGGCCGGTTGCCGACAGGGCCCCTCAGCACCGCCTCCACCGTGCTGTCATCCACTCCGGTCGACACGTCGGTGATGCGGCTGCTGAGGATGGGCCCCTGCTTCTGCAAGCGTTGACGCACCCGCTCCACCGTGGTCAGTTTCTGCAGATCAGGGGCCAGACGGTCAAACACGGCCTGACTGTCCTGGCGCTTCAGGGCATCGAGCAACACCTGCCCGGCGGCTCTGGCCTCGGCTGGCTGCAGCGCGGAAGTGGCCAGGGCCTGACCTCCATGCAGTCCACAGGCCAGGGCCATCGCCAGCAAAGGAACGCGCAGATTCACGGAGGTGCGGGTGTTGAGCTGGCGTCAGTCTGCCCGAGAATCAAGCGGTAGCAGGCTCAGGCAGGCCTCGCTCAGCTGCAACTCCAGCGTGATCACCCGGTGGCCCGGGCCCAGGGGACCCAGGGGACAGTCGCCGGTTCCGGGGTTGACGCTCACCTGGGGCCAGGCCGAGGCCGCCAGCGACAGGCGCAGCTGCTCCCCGGCCGCCAGGGTCGCCACCAGGGGCTGCAGGCTCAGCTGCCGCCGCTGGGAGCGACGGCAGTGGGGGCCCAGGGTACGGATCACCCCGGTGCTCAGCTGCCAGGCCCTGCCCTGGCGGATCACGGAGAGGGCACCGCAGAGATCGAAGCCGTCCTGGTCACAGCTGAGCTCCAGCTCCAGTTCCGGTCGTCCCGCCAGCAGCAGCGGCTCGCTCAGGGGCGCGCTGGTGAAGCAGGCCACATCGGCGCGGGCATCGAGATCGGTGCGGGCCACCGGGCCTGCATCCAGGCCCAGATGGCCGCCGCGGCCAGGGGCGGGCCGCCAGGGGTCGTGCACCAGCCAGACCACGCCGCCACCCTCGCCATCGGGCAACAGGCGGCCTTCGGCGGCATCGATCGCCGCCAGTCCGTTGCTGCGCAGGGCCCAGCGGCACGGTTCAGCCTGCTCAGCGTGCCACCCGCGCCAGATGCCAGAGCCCAGGTCGGCCAGGGCTTCGCGGGGATGGGCTTCGAGGCCATCCCGGTCGCGCAGGTGCCGATCAAAGAAGGCCAGCTGCAGGCGATCAAGACCGCCGGCCCAGTTCAGGTGGCTCCAGGCCTCGATGCGCAGCCAGGGCTCAGTGCCGGCGGCCCGGGCGCGGGCGCGCAGATCCAGCACTCCGCCCAGGTGGGGGTCGTGCCAGCCGCCCAGCAGCAGCATCGGCTGGCGCAGCAGGCCCTCCGGAGGCTCATGGCGCCGCCAGCCAGCAGGGCTGGCGGGGTCCAGCGTCAACCAGCCCAGCCCCATCCCGCCGGGATCGTGCTGCTGCAGCAGCGCCAGGCCATCGCGCAGGAAGGTGCCCCCCTCCAGGCTCTGGCGCAGGCTGTGCCAGCCGCGCTCATCGCCGGCGCGGCGCCGCGTTTCAGCCGCCAGCTGCAGCGCCCAGCCCAGGCCCAAGGCCCACCAGTGGGCGCCCCCTTCGCTGGCCCAATGCAGCCGCTCATCGAGGCCCGCCATAGCCGGCGCCAGGGCATCGGGCAAGGGGCTGCCCGGGCTCAGCAGCAGCTGAGTGAGCCCCTGATAGGAGAAGCCATAGGTGCCCACCCGGCCGTTGGCGTAGGCCAGGCTGCGCGCCCAGGCCATCGCCACGGCACCATCGGCGGCCTCCTGGGCAAAGCCACTGAACTCCCCCGTGGAGTCGCCCCGGCCACGGACGTCCTGCACGGCCACCGCATAGCCCGCACTGGCGTACCAACGCGGATGGGCATAGGTGACGGTGGAGGCGATGGCCCGCCCGTAGGGCTGGCGCATCAGCAGCAGCGGCCAGCGCCCCGGCCCAGTGGGTTTCCAGACCCTGGTAGCCAGCCGTACCCCATCGGGGCAGGGCATCCATTCCTCAACGACCTCGGTATCCAGCGGGGCGACTCAGCGCACGTCAGGACAGTGAAGCCCCACCACATAGGTGGTGAGAATCTCGGCGTCGGTGGGGGCCAGCCCCTGGCTCTGGGAGACCATGGCGATCGCCTCAGGGGAATTGGAGCTGACACTGCGGCTGTTGAGCTGGCGCAGGTCGTTGCAGATCCGCTTGGCCAGCTGCGGGTTCTGTTTGACCGACTCCAGCAGCGGTGAAGCCGCCTGAAGGGAGGTGATGGGCAACCCTGCACCCATGAGCGCTACCACGGCCGCCAGGACGAACCGGCTCAGCAAAGGCAGCCGCGGGCGCGGCTGAGCAGGACAGGAGAGAACAGGCAAGGAGCGTCCACCACAGGGGGGATTCATCCATTTGAGGGTCTCAGCGAGACCGGTTGGAGCAGTCCTGGTCAGTTTGGTGGGCGACCGGTGGCCCGCCGCGCCGCGGCGATCCAGGCGCGCACCTGGCTGGAGTCGGGTGGGGCGACCGCTGATCGGGTGAGGGAGCGCTGCAGCCGGCCCAGCTGGCGCAGGAGCTGCTGGGGTGACGCCTCGGCCAACCCCGCTGAGCTGGCGATGCCCGCATACAACAGCAGTGCTGCCTGCTCGGGCGCCAGCCCCAGTTCACTGATCAGGCGAGCCTGAGCGCGCAGTTTGATCAGGCGCTGCTCCGAAGCGCCGCAGCGGGCCAGGCGGCGCAGCTCCAGATCGCTCTGGGCAGCCAGGGCAGGCCAGTCATTGAGACCCGCCTGGCTGAGCTGGCTCTGCTCAGCGCTGAAGTGGGAGGGAAGCCGCAGCATCGCTCAGCGCAGCACCTGCACCGCACCGTCGTCGAGGCTGCGGGTGGCCTCCCCCAGCACCACCGGCCGACTGACGCCAGCGCCGGCTGTCTCCACCCGCCGCAGGCGCACATGCACCAGGCCATCGGCGCTGCTGCGGCCGCTGCCGCGCAGGTTGAGGGCCAGCTGCTCCACCGTGGGGGCAAAGGCCTCAGGCGGGAGTTCAGCGCTGGCGGCGGCGATCACCAGATTGGTGCCGTTGTCGAACACCACTGGCACGCTCACGGCCCCCTCCACCTGGGTACGTGGCGAGTAGCTGATGGCGAAGGCCAGACAGGAGAGCGAGAGCAGGGCTGTGAAGCTCGTGACACCCACCAGCCGGAAGCGGAATCCCCAGCCCATGACGAAGGCCACCACCATCCACACCGCCAGCGCGCCGCTGGCGGCCCCCAGCCAGAGCCCGGCTTTGAGCGACAGCGGATCGACGGGCATGGCGGCCAGAGCAGAAGCGGAAACCCCTTTATATTGCGGCGTCCTCAGGCGGTGACAGCGACGAGCCGATGGGGTCCCCGCCTTCGCCTGAAACGGGAACCCAGTCCCGGAGCCGCCGCCCACGCCTGCTGCTGGCCGCGGTCCTTGGGGTAAGCGCCGGGCTGATCGCCACCTGGTGGGGAGCGGATCACCTGGCCCGCTGGGCGTACGAGAGTTGGCGGCCCCGGCTGCAGGTGCTGATCGGCCGCGGGCTGGGCCACCCCGTTCAGCTCGGGTCCTACGAAGGACTCCGGCCCTGGGGCCTGAGCATCGGCCCCAGCCGCGTGCTCAGCGGGCCGGCGGATCGCTCCAACCTGCGCCTCGACGGGATCGCGGTGAACCTGGATCCCCTCGCCAGCCTGGTGGAGCGGGCGGCGGTGCTGGACCTGCGGCCCAGGGGAGCCCAGCTCCGCCTGATCCCCAACACCAGGGGCCAACTCTGGGTGTTCGGCCCGGCGGGCGACCGGCCGCCGCCACGGCTGACGCTGAACGTGCTGCTGGAGCAGCCCGGCCGTCTGCAGCTGGGCTCCATGGCTCTGGATCTGAAGCTGCAGGGCCGGGCGGGGGTGAGGCTGCACCAGCGCAAGGTCGACTGGCGCGCCACCGCCAGACCCCGGGCCCTGGGCACGGCCGGAGCCAGCAACGGCCGTGCCCTGCTGCGGGGCTCGGCGAACTGGGGCAGCGGTGCCGTTCAGCTGGGCCTCGACCTGCGCCGCTGGGAGCTGGCCCCCCTGCTGACCCTGCTGCCCCGAGCCAGTCCCCCCCGAAAGCAGTCGCTGAAGGGAACCGCCAACGGCCGCCTCGAGCTCAGCCGCCGACCTGGCAGCAGCAGTTGCCGGGGTTCCCTGCAGCTGGAGGAGGTGGAGCTGAAGGATCCGCTGCTGCCGGCACCGCTCCAGGCCAGGCGCCTGGGGATCGGCTGCCGCGGGCAGCAGATCCTGCTGGAGGGGGATCCCTGGCGGATGGCGAACTGGCGCGGGACGGTCGCGGGCTCCCTTGTACCGGGCAACCGCTTCGACCTGCGCCTCACGGCCAGTGACCCCCAGCGCGGCGACCGTATGGGCCTCGGCATCAACGGACCCTGGCGGCAGCCCCTGCTGGCCCTCGATGGCCACATCCCCCTGGGCAAGGGCACCCCCTCCAGCCCCCAACCGCTCAAGGTCAACGCCCGCCTCCGCGCCGACTGGCGCCAGAGCCTTCAGCTGCGCCTTGAAAACCTGCGCCTGCGCTCAGGTCGCTCCGAACTCACGGCCCAGGGTCAGGTGTGGCCCCGCCTCGACGTGCGCAGCCAGCAGCTGCGCCTGCATCCCTCCCTCTGGAGCCCCGCCGGAGCCACGGCCCAGGCGCTGCTGGGCCAGAACGCCTGGCTGGAAGGCGGCCTTCAGCTGGCCGGAACCGTGAACCGGCCCACTCTCAGCGCCAGCCTCCAGCGGCTGGGCAGCAGCCTGGTCACCCTCCAGGCCAGTGCGGGCCCCAGCACCACTCGGACTGGTCCCCTCGGCCGCCTGCAGGCGCGCGTGACGGCCCCCTTCGGCCTGCGCCTGCGGGACACCCTGCTGCTGGGGGCCGCCAGCGCTGATCTGGCCTGGACGGACGACCAGCTGCGGCTGCTGCGCTTCGAGAGTCCGGAGCTCAGCGCCCATGGAACGCTGCCCCTGCGCTGGCAACGGCGGCGCGGAGTGGTGGCGGGGGATTTGGCCCTGAACCTGAACCTCAGGCCCTACACCCTGGCCCGACTCGGCCCCCTGCTGGGCAGCACGCTCCAGGGGCAACTCAGCGCCAGGGGCCGCCTCAGTGGTCCCCTGTCGGCCCTGCGCCCCGACCTCTGGCTGTCGGTGCGGCAGCCCGGCGGCGGTCCCCTGCAACTGCGGGAAACCTGGGAAGGGACGCTCAAGGCCCGGGCCGGGGGAGGCGGCGACCTGAACCTGGCGGCCTTGGCACCGGCCCAGCCGGGACGTTTGAGGGCGCGGCTGAACGGCTCCTGGTTGCCCACCCAGGTGGAGCTGCGGCGCCAGCAGGGGCTGCTGACCTTCACCGGCGATGCCCGCCGCTACCGCTGGCAGGCCAGCCGCTTCCCCGTAGGGGGCCTGCAGCTGGCGGTGGGTGGTTCCCGCAGGCCCAGGGCCCTCGACGGGCTGCTCAGCGGCAAGGGGATCCTGGATCTGCAGCCCCTGGCGATGCAGGGCAGCGTGGCCCTGGAGCGGCCGTTGCTGCTGGGGGTGCGCGGCGAGCGACTCACCGCTTCGGGCCGTTACGCGGCGGGCCAGTTCCGCTTCAAGGGGGAGTTCATACCCCTGGCCGGAGGCCGCGTGGCCCTCAGCGCCGATGGCCTGCGCCAGGGGCGCCTGCGCAGCCGCATCGAGGGACGTGGACTGCCGCTGCAACTCTTCCAGGAGCTGGCCCAGGCGCTGGCAATGTGGCAGGGCGGAACCCCGTTGCCGAGGGGACGGGCCAGCGACCTGGGCACCCTCGTGATCGACACCCTTGGCGGCACCATCGACGGCCAGCTCCAGGCCCTGCGCCTGGCCCAGTCACGGCTGGCGCAATTCCGGGCCACGACAAGCGCCGGAGCCCGGGTGCAGCTGGCGGACCTGCGCGGCCTGGTGGATCTCGACATCAGCCTGGCCGGACCCGATCTGGAGCGCCTCAACCTGGATCTGGGCGCCAAGGGCCACCTCTGGCTGCGGGCCGCCGACCGCGACGAGTCCCTGCAACTGGAGCCGTTCGTGGTGCGACTGGAGGGGCCGATCCGCGGCGGCCAGGGGCGCTTCAGCCTCGAGAACCTTCCCCTGGCCCTGCTGGCCCTGGCCACGCCGGTGCCCAACAGCCTGCGGGGCGGCCTGAACCTGGAGGGCAGCTACCAACTGGCCTCAGCAGGCCGCGAGCGCTCCTTGCGCACCAGCCTCAGTCTCAGCGACGCCAGCTTGAACGGCATTCCGCTGCGGCTCGAAGACACCAGCCTCAGCCTGGAAGGGCAAGCCCTGGCCCTCTCGGCCTCCCTCAGCAGCGAAGGAGCGGACAGCCGCGTTGATCTGAGCGGCAGCGTCCCCCTTGATCCCGGCCAGGAGGGATTGAAGCTGCGGCTCTCCAGCCGTGGCGACGGCCTGCGTTTCATCAGCACCCTGGTGGGCCGCGGGCTCAAGTGGCGCAAGGGCAGCGCTGACTTGGAGCTGCTGATGCGCGGCAGCTTGCTCAAGCCCCTGGCCAACGGATTCTTGCGCTTCCGCGATGGCGATGTGGTGGTGGCCGGTCAGGAGATCAAGGACCTCCAGGCCACGGTGCTGTTCGATTTCGAGGAGCTGCTGGTGCAGGAGTTCAAGGCGCGTCTGGGCAGCCAGGGGAAACTCGATGGCAGCGGCGGCCTGGGCCTGTTCCGAGACATTCCCCAGCGCCAACCCCTGAGCCTGGCGGTCAAGTCGGCCCGCATCAGCGCACCGCGCCTCAATGCCCTCACCGATGGCAACCTGAGCCTGAGCGGCAGCCTGTTGCGGCCGTTGCTCAGCGGTGAGCTGCGCCTGAGCAAGGGCACGATCAACGGCCAGCCCGGCACCCTGGCCCAGGAGGATGAGAAGGGTGTGCTCAAGCCCAAGCCCGCCCGGCGCTTCGCCGAAGAGTCGTGGGACTTCGAGAAGCCCATGGTGCTGCTGGGGCCGGAGGTGGAAAGCGACACGGCCCTGGCCCTGCGCGATTCAATCCCACGGGTGGCCCTGCTGCGGCTGAACAACCTGCGCCTCAACCTCGGCCCCGATCTGGAGGTGGTGGTGCCACCGGTGGCCAGCTTCAAGACGGGCGGCACCCTCACTCTCAATGGCCCCATCGACCCCCGTCTCAGCGCCAGCGGTGTGGTGCGCCTGCGCAGCGGTCGCCTGAGCCTGTTCACCACCAATTTCACCCTCGATCCCGAAGCCCCCAACGTGGCGGTGTTCACCCCCAGCCTCGGTCTGATCCCCTATGTCGATATCGCCATGCGCACCCGGGTCTCGGATTCGCTCCAGGTGGGCCGCGGTCGGGAGGCGATCAACGACACCGACCTGCGCGGCGGCTATACCCCCCTGGATCAGCTCAACCTGGTGAAAGTGGTGGTGACCGTGAGCGGACCAGCCGACCGGATCGCTGAAACCCTCACCATCCGCAGCTCCCCGCCCCTGCCGGAGGAGCGACTGGTGGCCCTGATCGGCGGCAATTCGCTGGCCGGTCTGAGCGGCGGCAATGCCACGGCGGCGCTGGCCACGGTCTTCGGTCAGTCGTTGCTCTCTCCCCTGGTGGGAACCCTCACCAATGCCTTCGGCCAGCGGGTGAGTTTCTCGATCTTTCCCACTTTCGTCTCACCCGCCGTGAACGTGGCGGGGAGCAACGCTTCAGGTGACCGTCGGGAGTCGCGCCGGGCACCGGCGCAGCTGGTGCTGGGCACGGAGCTGGGCCTCGACATCACCGAGCGCTTCAACTTCTCTGTGCTGGCGGCACCGAACCGCACCGACATCCCCCCCCAGCTCACCCTGCGCTACCAGGCCAGTGACACCCTGGGCCTGCAGGGATCCTTCGACACCGAAGGGCGCTGGCAGGGCCAGCTGCAGCTGTTCTTCCGCTTCTGAAGGGGGCCCGCCCAACGATGGAACTGATCGGCGTGGATCTGGGTGGCACCGCCATCAAGCTGGGTCGCTTCGATGGCAGCGGGGCCTGCCTGGCCGAACTGGAGTGCCCCACGCCCCGGCCGGCGCTGCCCGGAGCGGTGAGCACGGCGCTGGTGGAAGCGATCACGGCAGTGGATCCCGAAGGCAGGGCTGATCGGGTGGGGATCGGTCTGCCCGGGCCGATGGACCGCAGTGGCCGGGTGGCGCGGGTGTCGATCAACCTGCCCGGCTGGCACGACGTGCCCCTGGCCGCCTGGCTGGAGCCCCAACTGGGGCGGAGGGTGATCCTGGCCAACGACGCCAACTGCGCCCTGCTGGGGGAGGCCTGGCTGGGGGCCGCCCGCGGACGCTCCGACGTGCTGTTGCTCACCCTGGGCACAGGTGTGGGCGGCGCGGCCCTGTTGGCGGGCCAGCTGTTCACTGGACGCGACGGGGCGGCGATGGAGCCCGGTCTGATCTGCGTGGACCCCGAGGGTCCGCCCTGCCACAGCGGTAACCGGGGCTCGCTCGAGCAGTTCTGCAGCATCACGGGGCTAGGGCGCCTCAGCCCGCTGGATCCCGTGGAGCTCTGCCGCCGCGCTGACGGCGGCGATGGCGAAGCCCTGGCGGTGTGGGAGCGCTACGGCCGCTGGCTGGGCATCGGCCTGAGTTCCCTGCTCTACGTGCTCACTCCGGAACTGGTGCTGGTCGGCGGTGGCCTGAGCGCCGCCAGCGACCACTTTTTGCCGGCGGTGTGGCGGGAGGTGGAGGAGCGGGTGCTGGCGGTGAGCCGCGAGGGTCTGGAGATTCGCCGCTGCGCCCTGGGCAACGGCGCCGGCCGGCTGGGGGCCGCCCGACTGGCACTGGAGCGGCTGGATTGACAGCGGTGACCATGCACCCAGCCTGGACGTTTGCTGAGGTGGGACTTGCTTGCTCAGGCACCCAGCGGCGCTCAGCGCTGCTTCTGCAGTAAAGTAAAAGCGTATTTGGCGATTAAAAATAGAAACAAGCGGTTTACACTTGAACGACAAAGGATCAGATTACTTCCATTTATCCTGGCTCCCATACATGGCTCATCGAATCTATTTTCCCCGTCGATTGCCCGCCCAGGTATTCAAAACGGCGGCCGTGCTGGGTTTGACCCTGGCGGCAGGGACGGCCCTGGCTGATGTGCAATTTGAGAATTGTGTGCCACTGACGGGTGGTGGCATCAGCTGCGATACCAGACCCAGTGGCGACACCCTGATGAATGATGAGGCGGCGCGTTATGGATTATTCGATGAAGCCAGCCCAGGCTGGGATGAGTTTGATCCCTATGAGGGCTATGACGACATGTTCGGCGGTAATCAAACCTAATCAGGTCGCCTGATTCCATCAGGCTCGGACCTTTTCCATTCCATGACCGCCACAGCGGAGATCCACCTGCCCAGCGGTTGTCTGTGACCTTCGATCCCCTTCTGACGCTGGCTCCCGTCCGCTGCATTGATGCATGGGCACTGCCCTTGGGATGATGGCTGCATGAGCCAGACCCTGACCCCAACCTCCGGCAGCGGCGCGGACGGTTCCGAAACGCTCGCGGTGGTTGCCGATCAGACCGCCGCGGCCAGCCCCGCCGCAGGTCCTGTGGTGCCCGAACCCTCGGCCGACCTGCTTTGCCGGGCCGCTGAAGTGCGCCGATCCGCCATGGCCCTCGCCCAGCTGCCGGATGAGGAGAGGCGGCAGGCGGTGCTGGCGATGGCCGATGAACTGGAGCGCTCAGCGGACCCCATCGTGGCGGCGAATCGAGAGGACATGCAGGCGGCACGCGCCGATGGACTGGCTGAATCGCTGCTGGCAAGGCTGAAGCTCGACGAAACCAAGCTGGCCGGCGCCATCGCAGGAGTGCGTCAGGTGGCCGCCCTGCCCGATCCGGTGGGGCAACGGCAACTGCACACCGAACTCGATGCCGGCTTGGTGCTGGAGCGGCTGAGTGTGCCCCTTGGCGTGCTGGGGGTGATCTTCGAGGCCCGACCGGATGCTGCCATCCAGATCGCCTCCCTGGCGATCCGCTCCGGCAATGGCGCCCTGCTCAAGGGGGGCAGGGAAGCCAGCCGCAGCTGTACGGCGATCCTGGCCGCCCTGGCCAGGGGCCTCGCCACCAGCGCCGTGCCTCCCGCCTGCCTCGAACTTCTCACTTCCCGGCAGGAAAGCCTGGGGTTGCTGAAACTGGACGGCCTGGTGGATCTGATCATTCCGCGGGGTTCCAATGAACTGGTGCGCTTCATCCAGGACCACACCCGCATCCCCGTGCTCGGCCACGCCGATGGGGTCTGCCACCTGCTGGTGGACCGCTCGGTCGACCAGCAGCAGGCCCTGCGCATCGCCATCGACAGCAAGACCCAGTATCCGGCCGCCTGCAATGCGATCGAGGCCCTGCTGGTGCACCAGGACGTGGCCGCGTCATTCCTGCCGGCGGCCATCAGCGCCTTCAGCGCCGCTGGAGTGGAACTGCGGGGCTGCCCCCGCGCCTGTGCCCTCGGGGTGGCGATTGCCGCCAGCGACGACGACTGGGGCCGGGAATTCTCCGATCTGATCCTGGCGGTGAAGGTCGTGGGGCACCTGGAGGAGGCGCTGGATCACATCGCCCGCCATGGCTCCCGTCACACCGACGCCATCTGCACCACCGACGCCCAGGCAGCCGGACGCTTTCTCTCAGCGGTGGACAGCGCCGGGGTCTATCTCAACTGCTCCACCCGCTTCGCCGATGGCTTCCGCTACGGCTTCGGCGCCGAGGTGGGCATCAGCACCCAGACCCTGCCACCGCGGGGCCCCGTGGGACTGGAGGGTCTGGTCACCTACCGCTACCGCCTGCGGGGCGAAGGACACATCGCCGCCGACTACGCCAGCGGCCTGCGCCACTTCAGCCACCGTTCCCTGCCGCTCTGAGCCCCCATGCCTGATCGAGCCAGCCCTGAGGCCGCCGACCTGCCGGGCCGTGAGGCGATCCACCTGCAGGGGCTGCGGCTCTGGGCCCACGTGGGCGTGCTGGAGCGGGAGCGGCAGCTGGGCCAGTGGTTTGAGCTCTCGCTCAGCCTCTGGCACGATCTGGGCCCCGCCGGCCGCAGCGATCAGCTCACACTCAGCCTCGATTACAGCCTGGCAATCCAGGCCCTGCAGCAGCAGGCCCGCACGGTCCGCTGCCTCACCCTGGAGCACTACGCCGAGCGGATGATGGAGTGCGTTGAAGGGCTCTATGGACCGGTGACCCAGCGGTTGATCCTGAGCAAATGCGCCGCGCCGGTGCCCGGCTTCAACGGCCTGGTGCAGGTGGAGCGCTGGCGCCATGGACCCCCCAGATCCTGAGCCGATGCCGATGCCACCCCTGGTGCTCGTGCATGGGCTCTGGGACACGCCCCGGCTGTTCCGGCGCCTGGAGCAACAGCTGGCGGGAGCCCGCGACCCACTGCTGATTCCCCACCTCAGCCACCGGCTCGGGGCCACGCCGCTGCTGAGCCTGGCCGAGCGGCTGGGGGAGGAGATCGAGCAACGCTTCGGCCGCCAGCAGCCCATCGACGTGCTGGGCTTCTCTATGGGCGGGGTCATCGCCCGCAGCTGGCTGCAACTGCTGGGGGGCAGTCAGCGGACCCGCCGCTTCCTCAGCGTGGCCAGCCCGCAGCAGGGAACGCTCACGGCCCAGGGCTGCCCCCGCGCCCTGATCGAAGGCATCGCCGACATGAAGGTGGGCAGTGCGCTGCTGCGCCGGCTCAATGCCGATCACCGGGCCCTCGATGGGGTGGAGTGCCTCAGTTATTTCACCCCCACCGACCAGGTGGTGGTGCCGGGCTGGAGGGCGGTGCTTCCCTTCGGCCCGGTGCGGCCGCTGCCGGTGTGGCTGCACCAGAACGTGCTGAGCGCGCCGGCGTCGCTGGAGCTGCTGCGCCAGGAGCTGCTGCGCCCGTAGTTGCTGCGCCCGTGGCTGCTCAGCCCGGCATCAGGCCGCCGCCGCCAGGCCCGAATGGCGGATCAGGGCCTCCGGCGAGGGCGCCCGGCCGCGGAAGGCCTCGAACACCTCAGCGGGGCTGCGGCTGCCGCCGAGGCTGAGCACCGTGTCGCGGAAGCGGCGGCCCGTGCTCTGGACCGCGGGCTCATCCTCAAGTCCCACCTCCTCAAAGGCGCTGAAGGCATCTGCGCTGAGCACCTCGGCCCACTTGTAGGAGTAGTAACCGGCGGAATATCCCCCCGCGAAGATGTGGCCGAAGGCGCAGAGGAAGGCGTCCTCGGGAATGGGGGCCAGCACGGTGGTGGTGGCGGCGATCTGGCGGCGAAGATCCTCGGGGCTAAGGCCCGAGCCCGGCGTCCAGACGCTGTGCAGGCGCAGATCCACGAGGGCGAAATGCACCTGACGCAGGGTGGCGCTGCCGCCCATGAAGGTGCGCGCCGCCAGCAGCTTGGCAAACTCCGCCTCGGGCAACGGTTCAGCGGTCTGCCAATGGCGAGCCATGCCCAGCAGCGTGGAGCGGTCGTAGCACCAGTTCTCCATGAACTGGCTGGGCAACTCCACCGCATCCCACTCCACGTGGTTGATGCCCGCCGCCTGGGGCCGCTCCACGGTGGTGAGCATGTGCTGGAGCCCATGGCCGAACTCGTGGAAGAGGGTTTCCACCTCCTCGAAGGTCATCAGGCTGGGGGTCTCACCCACCGGCGGGCTCTGGTTGCAGATCAGATAGGCCACCGGCAGCACCGGCCGGCCGGCGGCATCGCGGCCGCGATCCAGGCAGGTGTCCATCCACGCCCCACCGCGCTTGCTGCCGGGGCGGCTGTAGGGATCGAGGAAGAAGCTGGCGATGGCCTGGTCGCTGCTGGCATCGAAGACTCGGAAGAAGCGCACATCGGCGTGCCACACCGGTGCTTCACCATCGGCGGCCTCAATGCGGATGCCGAACAGACGGCCGCAGAGAGCAAACAGACCATCCAGCACCCGCGGCAGAGGGAACCAGGGGCGCAGGGCCTCGCCGTGCAGATCGAAGCTCTCGCGGCGCAGCACCTCAGCCCAGAAGCTCACATCCCAGGGCCTGAGCTCAGCGGCCTCAGGGGCACCCTGGCGCCCGGCACAGGCTGCCAGGGCCTGCAGCTCACGCTGCGCCGCCGGGAAGGCGGCCGCGCGCAGATCTTCGAGCAGACCCTCAACGGCATCCACGGAGTGGGCCATCTTCGAGGCCAGGCTCACCTCAGCCCAGGTGGCGTAGCCCAGCCGCAGGGCCTGTTCGCCCTTGAGGGTGAGGATACGTTCGATCAGGGGACGGTTGTCGAGGTCACCGGAGGAGGCGCGGCTCACCTGGGCCTTGTAGAGCTGCTCGCGCAGATCGCGGCGGTGGCTGTATTTGAGGAAGGGCATGGCCCGGGGCATGTCCAGCCCCAGCAGCCAGGGGCCGGTCTCGGCGCAGGCCTCATGGCCCTCGGCGCTGCTCAGGCTGGCCTCCCGGGCCGCCTGGGCCAGCAGCTGACGCAAACTTTCGGGCAGGCCCTCAACCTGCTCGGGCGTATGCAGCGCCAGGGTCCAGCCGTTGGTGGCATCGAGCACGTGGTTGCCGAAGCGGGTGGCCAGCTCGGCAAGTTCTTCGCTGGCGGCGTTGAAGGCCGCCTGGGCTTCACCCTCCAGCGCCACGCCCCGCAGCTGCATCTCCAGCAGCTCGGCTGTGAGGATGCGCTCCTGGGTGGCATCGAGGCGCAGGCTGCCGGTCTCATGCTGCTGCTGCAGCCGCTCCAGGGCCCGGTACAGGGTGCGGCTCTGGCCGGCGCGGTTGCCGAAGGCCACCACGGCCCCCTGCTGGCTCTGGTGCGCCTCGCGCAGCTCGGCGCTGTTGCAGACGCCATTGAGGTGGGATACAAGCCCCCAGCTCCAGCGCAGGCGCTCCCCCAGCCGTTGCAAGGGATCCATCACCTGATCCCAGCTCAGAAGTTCGCCGGCGGCCTGCTCGGTGGAGGTCAGCTCCAGGCTCTGCTCCAGTTCACTGAGGTTGGCGTTGAGCACCTCCAGCAGGGCAGGGATCTGCTGGCGCACCTGCTCCGGAGTGGTGGCGGCGAAGTCGGGCAGGCCCTCGCCGCGAAGCAGAGGGGGCGCAAGCAGGGAGGCGCTCATGGTCGTGAACCGCGACGGTGGCCCCATTCCAGCCGATCAGCGCTGCCTTGGAGGTTCAGCCAAGAGGGGAAAGCCGCCCGATCGCCATCACGCTTGGGCTGCTCAGCCCTTCGGCCAGGGCGGTGGTGGTGGCGCCGTAGAAGTCGATGGCCAGGCGGGGCCAGAAGCCGATGGCCAGGGTGGGCACCAGCAAGCAGAGCCCGATCACCAGCTCCCGGGGCCTCATGTCGCCCACCACCGCCAGGGCCGGAATCCTGGGGCCAAAAAACACCCGGCGGCAGAGCGAGAGCAGGTACACCGGCGTCAGCACCAGGCCGATGGCCGCCAGGACAATGGTGACCACCCGGAAGGGCACGGTGAAGCCGTCGTTGGCGGTGATCCCCAGAAACACCGTGATCTCGCTGACGAAGCCGCTCATCCCGGGCAGGGCCAGGGAGGCAAGCGAACTGGCCAGGAAGAAGGCGAAGGTGATCGGCAGCACCTTGGCCAGGCCGCCCATGTTGGGAATGGAGAGGGTCTTGGTGCGCTCGTAGAAGACACCCGTCAAGAAGAACATCGAGGCGGCGATCAGGCCATGGCTGATCATCTGCAGCATCGCCCCGCTCATTCCCAGGCTGTCGATGGCACCGATGCCCAGCAGAACAAAGCCCATGTGACTGACCGAACTGCAGGCGATCCGTCGCTTGACGTTGTCCTGGGCGAAGGCATTGAGGGCTCCGTAGATGATATTGACAATGCCCAGCACCACCAGGGCCGGAGCCAGTTGCACATGGGCGTCGGGGAGCATCTGCACGTTGAAGCGCAGCAGGGCATAGCCGCCCATCTTCAGCAACACCCCCGCCAGCAACATCGACACGGGGGCATTGGCCTCACCGTGGGCATCAGGCAACCAGGTGTGCAGGGGGAACATCGGCAATTTCACCCCGAAGCCCACCAGGAAGCCCAGATAACAGAGCAGTCCGAAACTGCCGCCATAGGAGCGCTGACTCAGCTCCTGCAGGTTGAGGGTGAAGCCATCGCCGCCCAGGGCCAGGGCCAGGCCGCTGATCAGAATCAGCAGCGAGGCTGTGGCGGTATAGAGAATGAATTTGGTGGCGGCGTACTGGCGCTGGGTTCCGCCCCAGATCGCAATCAGCAGGTACACCGGCACCAGCTCCAGTTCCCAGGCCAGGAAGAAGAGCAGAAAATCCTGGGAGAGAAACACCAGCGATTGAGCCGAAGCCTGCAGCAACAGCAGGCCGAAATAGAGCTGGGTCTTGCTGTTGATGTTCCAGCTAGCCGCCACCGCCAGCAGAGTCACCAGGCCACTGAGCACCACCAGTGGCGCTGAGAGGCCATCCGCCCCCAGCGACCACTCCAGGCCCAACAGCGGCACCCACGGCACCCGCTCCACCAGCTGCAGGGTGCTCAGCCCACCATCGAAGCGCTGGCTGAAGACCCACAGCATCAGCAGCAGGTCGGCCAGCAGCACCACCAGGGCAATGGTGCGGGGTGCCCGGGGGTCGGTGCCATCGCCGGGCAGCAGCGGCATCAACAGGGCGCCGGCCGCTGGTATCAGGGCGATCAGGCTGAGCCAGGGAAAGGACGCGGGCAGACTGGACGCAACCGTGAGGGGAAGAGTGGCGTCCATTCGAGCTCGCGGAAGGGTCGGTTGTAGCCGGACGGACCGGCCTTCGGGCCCTGAATGTATCAGTTAGGTAGTTGTACTCAGCGGCGTCCGCTCAGGGGCGATCGGGCAGGTCCTGCCAGCGGCTGCCGCTCAGCTGCAGCCGCAGCACCTCGGCCCGGGAGGCCACCCCCTCCCGCTCCCAGGCCGACACCATCGCCCGGCTCACGGCCAGGGCATGGTCGGCACTGGAGAGGGCCAGCAGGCTTGGCCCGGCGCCACTGATCACACAGCCCCAGGCTCCGGCATCGAGGGCCGCCTGGCGCACCTGGCGGCCTCCCTGAATCAGCCCCCAGCGGTAGGGCTCATGCAGCCGGTCGTGCATGCCATCGGCGATCAGATCGCCATTGCCGGTGCGCAGACCCTGCAGCAGCAGGGTGAGCGAGCCCAGGTTCACCACGGCGTCGGAAATCGGGATCACCTTGGGCATCACCCGCCTCGCCTCACTGGTGGAGAGCCGGATGGCTGGAATCACCACCACCGCCTTGACGCTCTCCTGCCACTCACAGCGCACCACCCGCCAACGGTGGGAGGCAGCGCGGGCGGTCATGCAGAGGCCACCCAGCAACGACGGCACGACATTGTCGGGATGGCCCTCGATGTCGATGGCCAGCTCCAGCAGTTTCTCCTTGCTCAGGGGTTCCCCCACAAGGGCGTTGGCGCCGATCAGTCCGGCCACAATCGCCGTGGCACTACTGCCCAGGCCCCGGGCCGGTGGCACCGCCAGCCGCACCCGGGCCTCCAACGCCACCGGCTGCTGGCCCGCCTCCTTCCACACTCGCTGAGCGGAGCGATACACGAGGTTGTCGGGCCCGCCGCGCAGGTGTGCACCCTCGCTTCCTTCGATCAGCAGGTCGAAGCGTTCACCATCCCCCTCGATGGCGCGCAATTCGAAGCGGTTGTTCAGCTCCAGGGCCGCCCCCAGACAATCGAACCCTGGACCCAGGTTGGCGGTGGTCGCCGGCACATCCACCTCCACACCCTGCCCGATGCGGGGCCTCACCATCACAACCGTTCTGCTGGGGCCAGTGTCCCATCCGCCCGAGCGGCCCTCCGCCGAAGAGCGTCCCGCGAAGGGCTTCACCCCAGCAGCATCCGCGCACGGCAGGCGGAGCTGAACAGACCAGCCTCCGGGTCGATCAGAGCCCGCAGGGGAATTTGCTCCAGCACCGGCGTCAGCCTGCCCTTGGCGGCGAAGGGGGCCAGAAAGGCCTGGGAACGCAACTGGTTCAGCAGCTTGGCGGCGGTGCCACCGCCCAGCCAGAGGCCACCGCGGCAGAGGCTCTGGAGGGCCAGATCACCCGCCACGGAGCCGTAGGCGGCCAACCAGAGGTCGAGGGCGGCGGCGGCCAGCGGATCGCCTTCCGCGGCGGCGATGGCCACCAGGGCCGGCAGGTCGGGGCGCTCCGCTTCGCCTCGGCGCTCGGCCAGCGCCCAGGCCGTCGCCGCCGCCATCAAGCCGTGGCCGGAGGCGGCTTCATGGAGAAACCAGCGGAAGACATGGCCTAGGCCGGTGCCACTGACGATCCGCTCGATCGACACCCGCTCCAAGGCGAGATCCTGCTGCAACCACTGCTTCAGTCGCCATTCCCGCTCCAGCCGCGGAGCAAATTCGCCATGGGCGGCCTCACTGGCGAGGGCGATCAGACCCTGGGGCCCCGGCACCCCGATGGCCACTCCCAGGCCGGTGCCAGCCCCGAGGATCGCCAGGGGACCCGGCTGGGGCACGCCCTGCCGCACCAGCGCCTGCTGCGCCTCCCCCAGATGCGGGAGCCCATAAATCAGCACGGCGAAGTCGTTCACCAGCTCCAGGCGCTGGAGCCCGCAGGCGGCCGCCAGCTCCAGCTCATCGAGCTGCCAGGGCAGGTTGGTGAGCCGCACCCGACGGTCCTGCACCGGCCCGGCAATCGCCAGACAGCCATGGCTGGGCGGTTCGGATTCGGCGTCAGCACCGGCAAGGAACCGGCGCACCAGGGCCGAGAAGTCGTCCCAGGCGGCAGAGACGAAGCGCTCACTGCGCAGCTGCACCAACTGGTCCCCCTCCAGCCGGTAGGTGGCCAGAAGGGTCTTGGTGCCGCCGATGTCGCCGGCCAGCAGGGTCGTCATGGGGAGATCAGGCGATGGACTCCCATCAGGGCGCGACGGCCTCCAGGCCGAGGCCTGCGGCACGGGTTTCACTGGCAACCTGAGCCGCCGCCACCAGTGCAGTGACCTGAACGCTGCCGAGGTCACCGTCGCGGCGGGAGCGCAGGCTGACGCTGCCCTGCTCGGCCTCCTTGGCGCCGATCACCCCCAGCAGCGGGATCTTCTGTTGCTCGCCGGTGCGAATCAGCTTGCCGAGGCGATCGCCGCTGCGATCGATGACCGCCCGCACCCCCGCCGAGCGCAGCTGCTCCAACACCTGCTCGGCATAGGGAATCACCTCATCGGTGACCGGCAGCAGGCGCACCTGCTCGGGGGCCAGCCAGAAGGGAAAGTCGCCGGCGTAGTTCTCCACCATGATTCCGAAGAACCGCTCCAGCGAGCCGAAGATGGCGCGGTGAATCATGATCGGTCGCTGGCGGCTTCCATCGGCCGCCACGTAGTGGAGATCAAACCGCTCGGGCAGGTTGAAATCGAGCTGAATCGTGGAGCACTGCCAGAGGCGGCCGATGGCATCCTCAATCTTGATGTCGATCTTGGGGCCGTAGAAGGCTCCGCCGCCCTCATCCACTTTGTAGGCCCAGCCCTTGCGATCGAGCGCCTCGATCAGGCCGGCGGTGGCCAGCTCCCACACCGCATCATCACCGATTGATTTCTCAGGCCGCGTGGAGAGGTTGATCTCGTAGGTGTTGAAATCGAAGCTGGAGAGGATCGTCTCGGTGAGGTTGAGCACCCCGAGGATCTCATCACCGATCTGCTCGGGCAGGCAGAAGATATGGGCGTCGTCCTGGGTGAAGCCGCGCACCCGCATCAGCCCATGCATGACGCCGGGCCGCTCGTAGCGGTACACCGTGCCCAGCTCGGCCCAGCGGATCGGCAGCTCGCGGTAGGAGTGCAGACTGCTGGCATAGGTGAGCACGTGGAACGGGCAGTTCATCGGCTTGAGCTGATACTGACGCTCATCCACCGCCATCGGCCCGAACATGCTCTCGCTGTAGAAGTCGAGGTGGCCGGAGGTTTTCCAGAGGCTCAGGTCGGCCACATGGGGGGTGTACAGCAGCTCGTAGCCCGCCGCGAAGTGGGCCTGGCGCCAGAAGTCTTCGATCAGCAGGCGCATGCGGGCGCCGCGGGGGTGCCAGAACACCAGCCCAGCGCCAGCCTCATCCTCGATCGAGAAGAGCTGGAGGTCGGTGCCGAGGCGGCGGTGATCGCGGCGCAGGGCCTCGGCCTTGCGGTGCTTGTACTCGGCCAGCTGCTCCGCGGTCTGCCAGGCGGTGCCGTAGATGCGCTGCAGCTGGGCTTTGGTTTCATCGCCGCGCCAGTAGGCGCCGGCCACGCTCTCGAGCTCGAAGGCCTTGGGGTTGAGTTCACTGGTGTTGGCCACATGGGGGCCGGCGCAGAGATCCCACCACTGCTCGCCCAGGGTGTAGAGCGTGATTGGCTCCTGGATCCCGGCCAGGATCTCCAGTTTGTAGGGCTCGTTCTGGGCCCTGATGCGCTCCTCGGCCTGGTCGCGGCTCACCTCGAGGCACTGCAGCGGCAACTTGCGGGCAATGATCTTGCCCATCTCCTTCTTGATGGCCTTGAGATCGGCCTCGGTGAAGGGTTCGGGGTTGTCGAAGTCGTAGTAGAAGCCGTTCTCGGTCCAGGGTCCGATCGTGACCTTGGCGCGGGGAAAGAGCGTCTGAACCGCCATGGCCAGCACATGGCTCATGGAATGGCGGATGCGCAGCAACTCCGGGCTCTCGCTGGTGCGCGGCAGGCGCAGGCGGGTGGCACCGCCGCCCTGGGTCACCGCCGGCTCCGGGCTTGGGCCAGGGCCAGCGGCCGGGAGCGTCGACGGGGATGGGGACACGGAATCGAGCCAGGCCAGGGTCGATCCTACGCATCGGATTCAGTCCTGCCGTCCGATCGATTCCTAAGCTCGGCTGGTGAGTGATCTTTCCTCCACACCGGATTCGACCCCCATGCCGGGGGGTGCGGGCGAGCTGCTCGACCAGCTGCTGGGTTCACTTCTCGTGGATTTCGACTTCTGGTTTGATCGCGGTCTGCTGCTGCTCCAGCACTGTCCGGAGAGCGTGATGACCAGCGGCGAGCAGGAGGCTCTGGCCGAGCGCTTGAGCACGGCCCGCAAGGAACTGATCGCCGCCAAAAGCCTGCGCTCCGCCGCGCCGGTGAGCATGGCCCTCGACATGCAGGCCATGGCCCCCTGGCATCGGCTGGTGCTGAGCGTCTGGACCCTCTCGGCGGAGCTGCGCCAGGCCGGGGTGGTGCTGCCGGAGCTGCCCCCGGCTCCCAGACCTTGAAACGGTCTCCACTCCCTTTGATCCGCCAGCAGCGGCGGCACGTGGCAGCTGGCTATCTGCTCTGGGCCCTGGCGTTGTTCGGCGTCTGCGGCCTGCAGCGCTTCTATGCGCGCAAGCCCCTGAGCGGCACCCTCTGGCTGCTCACCTTCGGCCTCTGCTTCATCGGCCAGCTGGTGGATCTGTTCCTGATCCCTGAGCTGGTGGATCAGGCCAACCAGCCGCTGCTGCTCCAAGACGCACTGGAGGCCCTGGAGGCCGGCGCTCCCGCCAACGCCCTGCCGCCCCTGGACCGCCAGTTGCTGGCCCTGGCTCGGCGCGCTGGCGCCGCCGGCTTCACCTACAACGATGCGCTGCTGGAATGCCACCTCCCCCACGACACTCCACGCGTGCGTGTGCGCGAGGAAATCGAGCGGCTCATGCACGACGATCTGCTCGATGTGGGCAACGACGATCGCGGCCGGGTGGTCTACCGGGAGCCCTGATCAGCCCAGACGGCCATGCAGCTGTTCCTCGAAGAAGCGACGCAGCTGCCCGGCGCTCTTGACCGGTTGGCCGTAGGCACTGCCGCCATGATGAAGGGGGAAGGACGCCCACTCCCCGGCCAGGCGCGCCATGGCCTCGTCGGAGATCTGCCCCCGGTCGATCGCCGCGAGAGCCCCGCGTTGATCGGCCAGATAGAGGGCGGCTTGATCCTGATTGGCCGACCCGAAACCGCGCAGGCCGAGGCGGAGGCTGGCGGCCTTCCAGGTGGCTGGCAGCATCTGGTAGGCGCCGGCGGCAGCACTGGCGTAGCCCTTGACCACCACGGTGTCGGGATGGCGCTCCAGGGAAGACACCAGCTCGCCGCCGTAGAGGGTGCGGTAGCCATGGGAGGACCCATGGGCCCAGGTGCCCTCAGCGAAACGGATGGTGGCCAGCAGGGCCCGCCGCTCAGAACGAAGCGCAAGTGCGCCGAGGGGAGGAAGACTGATCAGATCTACTGATCAGTCTTGGGCCAGGGATTAGCGTGCTGGCAGGAATCCCATGGCCGCACGGACCCGCTCCAGCGTGGTCTCAGCCACGGCGCTGGCCCGCTCCCGGCCGCTGCGCAGCACCTGATCGAGGTAGCCCGGCTCGGCCCGGATGGCCTCGTAGCGCTCCTGCAGGGGGCGCAGGGCCTCCACGGCCACCTCCGCCAGCAGGGGCTTGAACTGACCCCAGCCCATCGAGGCGCACTCCAGGGCGGCAAATTCCCGGCCCACGCCACTGAGCAGGGCATAGAGCCCCAGCAGGTTGTCGGCTTCGGGACGCTCGGGGTTGCCGAACTCCAGACCCATCACCGGATCGGTCTTGGCCCGCTTGATCTTGCGGGTGATCAGCTCGGGCGGATCCAGCAGATTGATGCGGGAGGCCTCATTAGGGTCGCTCTTGCTCATCTTGCTGCGGCCATCCTGCAGGCTCATCACCCGGGCGCCCTCAGCGAGGATCAGCGGTTCAGGCACCTTCAGCAGCGGCCTGTCCTCGGGGGCGAAGCGGGCGTTGATGCGTTGCTGGGCGATGTCGCGGGCCAGCTCCAGATGCTGCTTCTGGTCTTCGCCCACCGGCACCAGATCGGCGTCGTAGAGCAGGATGTCGGCCGCCATCAGCACGGGGTAATCCAACAGCCCCACCGAGACGTTCTCGCCCTGTTTACGCGCCTTTTCCTTGAACTGGATCATCCGCTCCAGCCAGTTCAGCGGCGTGACGCAGTTCAGCAGCCAGGTGAGCTCGCTGTGGGCCGTGACCTGGCTCTGCACGAAGACACTGGAGCGCTCCGGATCAATGCCGCTGGCCAGGTAGAGCGCGGCTGTGCGGCGGGTGTTCTCAGCCAGCAGCGCCGGATCTTGGGGCACCGTGATGGCATGGAGATCCACGACACAGAAAAAGGTGTCGTGGTCGTCCTGGAGGCTGACCCAGTTGCGGATGGCCCCGAGCCAGTTGCCCAAATGCAGAGCGCCGGTGGGTTGCACACCGGAGAGAACCCGGGGCCTGTCACTCACGGTTGCGTCTCAGCCGCTGCGGCGGGCTGGATCGGGGCCTCCTCCGGCTCAGAGATCACCACTTCAAGGGCCTGATCAGCAGGCTCGGACGCGTCCGTGGTCTCGTGACCAGCGGCCTCCATCTCAGGAGACTCCGACTCAGGAGCTTCCACCTCAGGCGCCGCTGCCTGGGGGCGGCTGGGGCGCGCAAAGGGGTCCGGACGGCTGGAACGCCGCTCACCCCGACCCTCGGCGGGGGCCCGCTTGGCCCGCTGGCCGTCACGGGGGGTCCCCTCACTGCGGGGGGCGCCGCCAGTAGCGCGGTGCTCCGCCAGCAACGCGTCCAGTTGACCCTGCTCCAGCAGCTGGGCCACCGTGCGGATCGAGAACCCCAGAGCCGCCACGGTGGAGCGGAGCTGGAAGGCCTCCTGAACGACCTGGGCCGCGCGCTGTTCGTTCTCACTCAGGCGGATGCGAAAGCCTCCGGCTTCCCGATCCCGGCCACCGCCTCCTCCAGTGCCGCCAGTGCCGCCAGCACTACCGCGCCCCGTCTCGATGCGGCGGGCCCGAGCGGGTTGGTCCTGCTCAGACTGGGGGACTGCTGCTGTGTTCTCGTCGGCCATCGCCGGAGCCTTCTATCAGGGGGCAAGTGTGCCGCATCAACGGATCATGGGGCTACCAGCCAGAGCAGTCGGTGGGGTTCAGCGCTGCCGGCACGGGCAAGAACCAGCAGCGGCAACGGCCGTGGCCCCCCCACGTCAAAGACCTGCCGGTAGCGGGCGAGGGCATCGAGGTAAATCTGCAGGGTCCAGCCGCCTTGGCTCCGCTCCTGCGCCTGCCAGTGACGCTTGAGGGCCAGCCGGCAGGCCTCCTCACCGAACTCCCGCCAGCAGTGGGCCTCCGCCGCTGCGGGGCTCAGTCCCTGGCGGCAGCAGTGGCGGAAGGCCTCCAGCTCGGGGGCCGCTGCCGTGCAATCCGGCGGTAACAGGGTCGCCAGCCGCTCCACTGCCACAGCCCGAAGCTGCAGCCAGCAGCGATCCAGCAGCAGCACCGGCAGGCCCCCATGCCAGTGCTGCTCCAGTTGTTGCTGGCGCTGCCAGCCAGCCAGCTCCAGCTCCAGGCGGGGGGTGAGCTTCAGACTGGCGGCCTCGGCCGTCTCCACCATGACAAGGCCGCTCGACGTCCCCAGTCTGGGGGTGATCCAGGCAGCCTGGGCAGGAGAGGTCAGCTGAGCTAGAGAGGCACTGCTTCGGCAGCCCCGCACCGCCCTTGACCACCCCCACCGCC
>NZ_JAGQBF010000020.1 GCF_024345495.1 Synechococcus sp. RedBA-s
GAGCGGGCGGGGGGGCTCAGCCGCCGTCCCTCTCGCCAACCTGGGCCCGCCCGCTCTGGGGCACCAGGCCGAGACCGTTATGGATCGAGGCGGCCACGCCCCGGCCCCGCACGGTCTGGGTGTTGCCCAGGAACAGACCGGTGGAGCTGCCGCCATCGAGGTTAAGGGCCTCTTGCAGGCCCAGCTGGCGCAGCAGGACCGCTGTTTCGCCCAGGGTGGGTCCGGCATGGTCCACCCCCTGCAGCGTCAGCAACCAGATTTGACGGCCATCGCTGCCGATCACCGTGCGCGGGGCCCCTTGCCCCTGGAAGGCGCTGCTGAACCCTTCGGCCGTGCCGTTGAGCACCACCTGACCCCCCAGCAGCAGCAGGGGGCCGCCCCCCATCACGAAGGCCTGCTGACCGAGCGGATCGCTGGGTTGGCTGGCGAGGGTCAGCCGGCTGGCCTCGGGCCAGGGCGGACTCACGCCGGCCCGTCCCACCACCAGGGTGTCTTCGCGGCCCAGGGGAATGCCCCGCTGCAGCTGGGCGCCATCCAGCCGCTGCAGCACCACCCCAGCCCGGATCAGCACCCCCGATTCGTTGCCGCTCAGGGCCTGGTAGCTGCTCCCCCAGTCGGCGGTGTAGCGGGCCAGACCCCGCTGCACGTAGCCGCTGTTCAGGCTCGACAGCGGCCAGCGCTGACCCCGTTCATCGATCAGCTGCTCCTGCAGGGCCAGCCGACCGAAACTGGGCAGGCCTCCGGGCTGCCAGCCGATGGCGCCACGGTTGAGGATCGGCCCGGAGAGCCAGCGTCCTTCGGCCTTGAGGGCGCCCAGGGGCAGCCGTCGCACGCGGTTGAAAAAGCCGCCGTTGATGGCCACCAGGGCCTTGTCCCGCTGGGCCAGGGCCGTGAGCGAGGTGAGCCCCTGCATCCCGTCAGGACGGGTCAGCACCCTGAGTTCCAGCGGATTCTGCTGGGGATTGAATCGGACACTGTTGACCAGCATGCGCCGGGATCCCACGGGCAGCACCTGGCGATTGACGCTGACGCTGCGATTGAGCAGGGCCTGCAGGCGCGGGTCGAGCGGCGGGGCGGCCTGGGGTGTCGTTGGTGTCGCCCCGGTGCTGGCTCCCGCGGGGATGGCCAACACCACTCGGTCGGGCCCCCCGAGGGTCAACACCCTCCCGCCGCCGCTCGGACGCAGGAGCAGCCCTTCCCGGCTGGAGCTGACCGCCAGACCGAGGGCCTGCAGTTCAGAGCGCTGAGTGGCGGTGCTGAGCAGGCCCAGCAGGATCTGACCGGACTCCTGGCGCACCAAGGCCGCCCCACTGAGATCCAGCACCACCTGGCGATCGGGCCCCGGGGCTGAGGCCCGCACCCGAACAAGCCCGGGCAGGGGCAACTCCAGCAGCAGGCGGTCCCCATCGGTCTGAATGCGGACTCCGGCTGCCTGCAGCAGGGGGATGGCGTCCACGGCCACCTCATCGTCGAGGCTGCGCTGCCCGCTGGCGGGCACCTGCTGCTTTCGCCCGAACCACTCCAGATCCAGTCCTCCATCGACGCGGCTGCTGCTGGCCACCCCCAGCTGGCCCTGCAGCACCTCGAGGGGTAGCCAGAGCTGGGACGGGTTGCCGCCAACGGCTGGCATTCCTTGCCAGCGGGCGCTCTGCTCCCGGCCGTTGATCACGATCCGGCGGCCCTCCTGGAGTGGAGTCGCAGGGCTGCGGGCCAGCAGAATCCCGCGGGCGGCCCCAGGGAGAGCTGCTGCCCCAGGGAAGGGAGCGGCCGCTCGGGCCGGGGCCGAGGCAAAGCTGCCGTCGGCGGCTGGCAGCAGGGCCATCACCGCCAGGCTCATCAGTCCGGCTGGAAGGGATCGGCACGGGACCACGTCTGGACACTCATCCGTTGGTGATGAACGCTATCCCTGAACGCACGTCTCTAAGATCAAAATCCCCTTCCGCGCGGACGTCTCCTTGTTTGAGGCGTCCGCGGTCTACCGACAGGTTGTTGCCGGGCTATGCCACTTCTTCGCCGCTCTGTTTGGCCCCATTGTGACAGTCCGGCACCGACGGAAGTCGCTGGCGAAAAGGATGCCTGCGGGGTTGGTTTTCTCGCCCAGCTCAGTGGTGAGCCCAGCCATTGGCTGCTGGAGCAGGCCCTGCGCGGTCTGGACTGCATGGAGCACCGTGGCGGCTGCGGTGGCGATGGCGATTCCGGCGATGGCGCCGGTGTGCTCTGCGGCATTCCCTGGGGCTACCTGGGGGAGGTCTGGCCCGAATCCAGCCGGGCTGAGGAGGGTCGCCGGGGCCTGGCGATGGTTTTTCTGCCGGTCTCGGAGCCGAAGCGTCAGCAGGCCAAGGCGCTGTGTGAGCAGGCAGCGGCCCTGGTGGGTCTGCGCAGCCTCGGCTGGCGAGAGGTTCCCGTGGAGCCCTCCGTGCTCGGGCCCCTCGCCCTCAAGACCGTCCCACGCATTGAGCAATGGCTGGTGGAAGGCCCGGAGCCGGGCGATGCGCTCGAATCGCTGCTGTTCCGCTGCCGCCGCCGGGCCGTGGATCTGGTGCGGGCCACCCCGGGCGGCGATCCCAACGACCTTTACTTTTCCTCGTTCAGCGGCCGCACCGTTGTGTACAAGGGCATGGTGCGCTCCGAGGTGCTCGCGGCTTTCTATGCCGACCTGCGCGATCCGCGCTTTGCGGTGAGTTTCGCGGTCTACCACCGCCGCTTCAGCACCAACACCCTGCCCCGCTGGCCCCTGGCTCAGCCCATGCGGCTGCTGGGTCACAACGGCGAGATCAACACCCTGTTGGGGAACATCAACTGGGCCCAGGCGGCTGAATCTCACCTCGATGCGGTCTGGGGTGAGGCCTCCTCCGACCTCAAGCCGGTGGTCAATGCCGCCTTCAGCGATTCAGCCAACCTCGACGCCATGCTCGAGCTGATGGTGCGCAGCGGCCGGCCGATCACCGACAGCCTGCTCACCCTCGTGCCGGAAGCGTTCCGACAGCAGCCCGAGCTGGAGTCCCGTCCGGATGTCCAGGCCTTCTATGAATATTCCGCCTGCCTGCAGGAGCCCTGGGACGGCCCGGCCCTGCTGGTGTTCAGCGACGGCCGCAGCGTCGGTGCCACTCTCGATCGCAACGGTCTGCGTCCTGCCCGTTACTGCATCACCAGCGATGGCCTGGTGGTGATGGGTTCGGAAACCGGCGTGGTGGAGATCGACGAGAGCCGCATCGTCGAGAAGGGCCGCCTCGGCCCCGGCCAGATGCTGGCAGTGGATCTCGAGAATGGCCGCCTGCTGCAGAACTGGCAGGTGAAGGAGGAGGCGGCCTCCCGCTATCCCTACGCCGCCTGGCTGCAGGAACACCGCCGCTCGCTGGAGCCCCAGCCCTGGCGCACGGAGCAGCAGCTGGCGAATCTCGATCTGCTCCGTCACCAGACCGCCTTCGGCTTCACCGCCGAGGACCTGGACCTTGTGATCGAAGACATGGCCGGCCAGGGCAAGGAGCCCACCTACTGCATGGGTGACGACATCCCCCTGGCGGTGCTCTCCAGCAAGCCCCACCTCCTCTACGACTACTTCAAGCAGCGCTTCGCCCAGGTCACCAATCCCCCGATCGACCCCCTGCGCGAGGAGCTGGTGATGAGTCTGGAGATGCACCTGGGGCGGCGGGGGTCAGCCCTGCGGCCGGAGCCTTCGGCCGCCTCGGTGCTTCACCTCGCCACGCCCGTTCTCAACGAAGCCGATCTGGAGGCCCTGCCCCTGCAGGGACTGGCCACCACCACCCTGTCCACCCTCTATGGGCTGGATCAGGGTCCGGCTGGTCTGGAGGCCGCTGTGCAGCGCCTCTGTCAGGCGGCGGAGCAGGCCGTGGGCAACGGCAGCCAGATCCTGGTGCTCTCCGACCGAGTCGACGCTGGCCTCAGTGCCACCACCACCTTCATCCCGGCGCTGCTGGCGGTGGGCGCGGTGCACCAGCACCTGCTGCGGCTGGGGGTGCGCCTGCACTGCTCCCTGGTGATTGACACCGCCCAGTGCTGGAGCACTCACCATCTGGCCTGCCTGATCGGCTTCGGCGCCAGTGCCGTCTGCCCCTGGCTCACCTGGGAAACCACCCGCCACTGGTTGGCCCACCCCAAGACCCGCTCCCTGATGGAGCGCGGCAAGCTGCCAGCGATCGACTCCGCCCAGGCCCAGGCCAATGTGCGCAAGGCCCTGGAGGCGGGCCTGCGCAAGATCCTCTCCAAGATCGGCATCTCGCTGCTGGCCAGCTACCACGGGGCCCAGATCTTCGAGGCCATCGGCATCGGCGCCGATCTGATCGATCTGGCCTTCCGCGGCACCACCAGCCGGGTGGCGGGCCTCAGCCTGGCTGATCTCGCCAACGAAACCCTGGCGTTCCACGCCAAGGCCTTCCCCGAGCTCAACCGCACCAAGCTGGAGTTCATGGGCTTCGTGCAATACCGCTCCGGCGGTGAGTTCCACCTCAACAGCCCGGAGATGGCCAAGGCGCTGCATGCGGCGGTGGCCGCGGGTCCCGGCTACGACCATTTCGCCACCTATCGCACCCTGCTGGAGAACCGCCCGGTCACGGGCCTGCGCGACCTGCTGGAGCTGCGGCCCGCCCTCACCCCCCTGCCGATCGAGCAGGTGGAGAGCGTGGAGAGCATCTGCAGCCGCTTCTGCACCGGTGGCATGAGCCTGGGGGCCCTCTCCCGAGAGGCCCACGAGGTGCTGGCGGTGGCCATGAACCGCATCGGCGGCAAGAGCAACAGTGGTGAGGGAGGAGAGGATCCGGCCCGCTATCACCCCCTCACCGATGTGGATGAGGGCGGTCACTCCGCCACCCTGCCTAGCCTCCGCGGCCTAGTGCCCGGCGACAGCGCCTGCTCAGCCATCAAGCAGGTGGCCTCGGGGCGTTTCGGCGTGACGCCGGAGTACCTGCGCAGCGGCAAGCAGCTGGAGATCAAGGTGGCCCAGGGGGCCAAACCCGGCGAAGGGGGCCAGCTGCCCGGTCCCAAGGTGGATGCCTACATCGGCTGGCTGCGCAACAGCAAACCCGGCGTGGCACTGATCTCACCGCCGCCCCACCACGACATCTATTCCATTGAGGATCTGGCCCAGCTGATCCACGACCTGCACCAGGTGCATCCGGCTGCCAAGGTGTCGGTGAAGCTGGTGGCCGAAATCGGCATCGGCACGATCGCCGCCGGCGTGGCCAAGGCCAACGCTGATGTGATTCAGATCTCCGGCCACGACGGCGGCACCGGTGCATCGCCCCTGAGCTCGATCAAGCATGCCGGCAGTCCCTGGGAGCTGGGCCTTTCCGAGGTGCATCGCAGCCTGCTGACGAACGGCCTGCGTGAGCGGGTGCTCCTGCGGGCCGATGGTGGCCTCAAGACCGGCTGGGATGTGCTGATGGCGGCTCTGCTCGGGGCCGAGGAATACGGATTCGGCTCGGTGGCCATGATCGCCGAGGGCTGCATCATGGCGCGCGTCTGCCACACCAACAATTGCCCGGTGGGGGTGGCCACCCAGAAGGAGGCCCTGCGCAAGCGCTTCACCGGCCTGCCGGAGCACGTGGTCAATTTCTTCCACTACGTGGCTGAGGAAGTGCGCCAGTTGCTGAGTGTGCTCGGGGTGGCCCGGCTGGAGGATCTGATCGGACGGGTGGAGCTGCTGCACCCCCGCCAGGTGGCCCTGGCCAAGACCAGCGCCCTTGATCTCACCTGCCTGCTGGCCCCGCTGCCTGGCTCCGACGACCGCAGCTGGCTGCGCCATGACAGCCAGGCCCATGGCAATGGCGCCATTCTCGAGGATCAGCTCCTGGCAGATCCCGAGCTGGTGGCGGCCATTGAGCAGCACGGGCAGGTGGCCCGCCGTCTGGCGATCGTCAACACCGACCGCAGTGTCGGGGCACGCCTGGCTGGTGAGCTGGCGGCCCGCCACGGCAACAAGGGGTTCCAGGGCCTGCTCGATCTCTGCTTCGAAGGTGCCGCCGGCCAGAGCTTCGGCGCCTTCAACTTGCAGGGCATGGACCTGCGCCTGGAGGGGGATGCCAACGACTACGTCGGCAAGGGCATCAACGGTGGCCGCATCACGGTTGTGCCATCGGCGGCAACCCGGGATCCCGGCAATCAGGTGATCCTGGGTAACACCTGCCTCTACGGCGCCACTGGTGGCGAGCTGTTCGCTCTCGGCCGGGCCGGTGAGCGCTTCGCTGTGCGCAACAGCGGCGCTCGCACTGTGATTGAAGGCTGCGGCGACCACTGCTGTGAGTACATGACCGGCGGCGTGGTGGTGGTGCTCGGCAGCACCGGCCGCAACGTGGCGGCGGGCATGACCGGCGGGGTGGCCTTCCTGCTGGATGAGCACGACGCGATGGCGGGGCTCCTCAATCCCGAGATCGTCTCGGTCCATGCCCTGGACACCCCCGAGCAGGAGCAGTTGATCAAACCGTTGCTGGAGGCCCACCTCGAGCGCACCGGCAGCCGCAAAGCCGCCGAGATCCTGGCGAACTGGCCCCAGTGGCGCCCCCGCTTCAAGGTGCTGGTGCCCCCCAGCGAGGTGGCCACGGTGGGGCTGCTGGAGCGGCAGAAACTGGCGATGGCCACCTGAGCGTGGCGGTTCAGCCGCGCTCGAATTCGATCAGGCGTGAAAAATAGAAGGGGGCCTGGTTGAGGTTGCGGCGCTTGGGCTGGAAGCCGGCGGCGGCGGCGGCGGCCACGATGCCGTCCTCCCGCAGGGTGTAGGCCCGGGTGGTCTTGCTGGGTCCGGGGAAGAGCTGGCCGATCGATTTGAGCAGGGCCAGCAGGGGGGTGTAGGGGGCAAAGCTCACGATCAGCCGCCGCTCGGCCAGCCCGCCCAGGTGGCGGACCATCTCCTCGGCCGCGGCCTGGGGGTAGTGGATGAACACGTCCAGGCAGACCACCGTGTCGTAACGGCCCTGGAGGCTCTCCAGGTCGGAGGCGCTGAACTGCACTCGATCAGCGGCAAGGCCGCTGGCCTCCAGGCGACGGCGGGCCTCCTCCACCATGGCTTCCGAGAGGTCGCTGGCGGCGATGTAGCCCGCTCCGAGCTGGGCCAGTGGCAGGCTGAGACTGCCCACGCCGCAGCCGGCATCGCAGAAACTGCGGCCAGGCAGATCGCCCTCCTCCTGCAGCCACTGCAGCACCTGATCCACCGTCTTCTGGTGCCCCAGACGGATGTTGCGCTGCACCTTGTTGACGTCGTCGCTGTCGCTGTAGATCCGCTTCCAGCGCTCGAATCCCGTGCTGTTGAAGTAGTCGCGCACTTCGGCCTTCTCAGCCAGCTTGGCGCCGGCGTCAGGCGCTGAAGAGGTGGCCATGGGGGCGCAGCAACGGGTGGGCGGATCCTAAAGAGCCGCTTCGGACGCGCGCCGCCAGCCCATCGCACCGTCTGCCCCCACGCGCCAGCGCAGGCTTTCGCTCAGGGGTCGTCCGAGCAGCAGCTGGGGCAGTGTTCGCCGCTCGCCGAGCACCCGCCGGGGCACGAGGGTGGCGGCAGCGATCGCCCGGCCCGGTTCACCGCTCCAGCGGGCCAGGCGCGTCGCCCCCTCCAGCAGGGGCAGGGTGACGCCCGCCAGGGTGCCGTCCTCCAGCCGACAGCTGCCGTCTTTCACCAGCAGCACCCGTTCATCCCAGCGGTGGCGGCCCTCCGTCAGGCCATAGGGACCGAGCGCGTCACTCACCAGCAGCACCTGCTCGGGGGCCAGCCGCTGCAGCAGCACCGCCATCGAGGGGGCCACATGCACCCCATCGGCGATCAGCCCGAGGGCCACATCGCCGCGCAGCAGCGCCGCCGCCACCGGACCGGGGGCCCGCCGGTGCAGGTCGGGCATGGCATTGAAGACATGGGTGAGCATGCCCACGCCCGCCGCGAAAGCCCGCTCGGCCTCCGCTTCCGTGGCGGCGCTGTGGCCCAGGCTCACCACGATGCCGCGCTGGCGCAGGGCGGCGATCACCGCATCGGCCCCCTCCAGTTCCGGGGCCAGGGTCACCAGGGCGATCTCCTGTTCATGGCCACTGATGCGCTCCTGCAGGGCCCCAGGGCTGGGGACCACCAGGTGGGCCGCTGGGTGGGCGCCGCGCCGCGCCGCGGCCAGGAAGGGACCCTCCAGATGGGCGCCCAGCAGCTGGCAGCGGCCGGGCCGGTGCTGGAGGCGGGCCTGCTGGAGTACGGCCAGGGCCTGGCGCAGGGGAGGCACGGCGCAGGTCACCAGCGTGGGGCAGATCGCCTCCACCCCATCGGCCCAGAGCAGCTCCAGCAACTCCAGCAGCCGCGGCAGGTCGGTGGACTCCAGTTCTGGGAAGGCCAGCCCCAGGCCTCCGTTGATCTGCAGATCAACGCCGGTGGGGCTGATCCAGTCGCCGTCCCAGTTGTCGCCGGCGGCGTGGCTGCCAGCATCGAGGGGTAGCACCCTCACGATCCGGCCGCTGTGATCGATCCCGAGGCGCCAGCGCCGCTCGGCGCCATGGCGGCATGCCGAGGCTTGGGGCAGACGGACGTTGCTGATCCAGCGCACGGTCATCGGCTCCTGGGCGAGCGGGCGGAGAGAATGCCATCCTCGCCGCACGGCCCCTGCCGCCCCTGCCTTGACCCTCGAACCCGACTCAGCCGCCGCTGTCGCTCCCCTGGTGGCGGTGGTGATGGGCAGCGATTCCGACCTGCCGACGATGCAGCCGGCGGTGCAAGTGCTCGAGGATTTCGGTGTGGCGGTGGAGGTGCGGGTGCTCTCAGCCCACCGCACTCCGCTGGAGATGGTGGCCTTCGCTGAAGCGGCCGCCGGCCGCGGGCTCAAGGTGATCGTGGCGGGGGCCGGCGGCGCCGCCCACCTGCCGGGGATGGTGGCGGCGCTCACCACCCTGCCGGTGATCGGTGTGCCGGTGCAGAGCCGAGCCCTCTCGGGGGTGGATTCGCTCCATTCGATCGTGCAGATGCCGGCCGGGATCCCGGTGGCCACGGTGGCGATCGGCAACGGCACCAACGCCGGGTTGTTGGCGGTGCAGATCCTGGCCACAGCGGATCCGGCCCTGGCCGAGGCGATCAGTCGGTACCGCCTCCGGCTCCATGACCAGGTCTGCGCCAAGGACGCCCGCCTGCTTGAGCTGGGCAGCACGGCCTATCTGGCCGCCATGGAGGCCTGAGGGATGGCGGACCCGAGCCTGGCAACACCTTCACAGGCACTGCGGCGACCGCCGGCGGCCCCCTGGATCTGGTGGCTGTTGTTGTTCCTGGCGGGTGTCTTCAGCCGCTGGCTTACCCGCACCGAGCTGGTGCAGGCCTGGGATGCGGGCAATTTCGTGTTGGCGCTCACCGACTTCGACCTGGATCGCCATCAGCCCCACCTGCCCGGTTGCTTCTGGTGGCTGATCAGTCTCGGGCGCCTCAGCCTGCCGCTCACCGGCGGCAACGGGGTGGCGGCACTGGAGCTGGTGAATGCCCTGGTGTCGGCGGCGGCGCTGCCCTTCGGCTGGATTCTGGCCCGGCGCTGGGGGGGGCAGCGGGCAGCCTGGTGGATGGTGGTGCTGCTGTTCAGCAGCCCCCTGCTCTGGTTCTATGCCAGCCAACCGCTCAGCTACGGCACCGAGCTGGGCTGGGTCATGGCGATCGCCTGCTGTGCCTGGTTCGTGGCCGAAGGGGACCCGCGCTTCCTGCCGCCGCTGGCGCTGCTGATGGCCACCGCCGGTGGCATCCGCCCGAACACCCCCATCTTTCTCTTCCCCCTGGTGCTGGTCTGCTGCCTCAGGGGCTGGCGTCGGGGCCTGCAGGCCTGGCGGCTGCTGCTGGCTGTGGCCCTCGGTCTCGGGGTCCTGGCGTGGTGGGGCCAGGCCTTCCTCGAGGAGGCGGGTGGGCTGGAGGCGTTCTGGTCGCAGTTGATGGCCTGGAAGGGGGACCATTCCCAGCAGGCCGCCGACCGTGGGCTGCTCGGCAACGGTTGGTTGCTGATCCGCACGTTGGCGCTCACGGCACCCGCTGGGCTGGGCCTGGCCCTGGGCACCAGCTGGGCTGGGCCCGCCGCCAAGTCCCCAGGACCGCTGCCGCGGCTGGAGCGGCTCTGGCGGTGCTGGTTCATCGCCCTCTGGGCGCTCCCCTCGGTGTTCTATCTGCTGGTGGTGCACTTCACCCGCATGGGCCATGCCACCACCATTCTTCCGGCCCTGGTGTTGCTGTTGGCTGCCCGTCTGGCGGAGAGGGCCGACGGTGGCGGGGCGCTGCGCTGGCCCCGGCCGCTGCTGCTGGTGCTGGCCCTCCAATGCGCCCTTTTTCTGCTGGTGCCCGGTGATCGCTTCCTGGAGAATCTGCGCTCCTACGATCACGACTGGGGCCTGGCGATCCGCGCGGTGAAGCGCTTCGATCCAGCTACCACCCTGGTGGTGGTGACCGGCCGCTCCAACCGCCGTGCCTACCGCCTGCCCTCGGTGCATCTCCCCGCCTACGACCACGGTGAGGCGGATCTGGTGCTCGACCAACGGGACGAGAGCATTGAGGTGCTCCCACCGCTGCAGCGGGTGCTGCTGCTCGATCGCGGGCTCTCGGTGCAGCCTGGCGATGTGCCGGGCGGACGGTTCGAGGCTCTGATCCCCGGGCGGCTGCAGCTGATCGAGGTGGCGGTGCCCGCCTCCGGCCTGGAGGTGTTCCGCCGGCAGGTGAAGCCCCTGCGCCCGACCCAGCCGGCCCCCTCTGAGTCAGCCCCGCCTGAGTTGGCCCCGGAGGTGGCTCCCTCACCATGATCCGGCCGGCCCCGTTCACCGCCTGGCAGCGGCTGGGCCTGGCCCTGCCCCTGCTGGTGCTCAATTTCTGGGTGCTGCGTCAGCTGTTGCTGCCGCTGGCACCTTTTCCGGCGCTGTTTCTCACCGCGGCGCTGATTGCTTTTCTGCTGGATCTGCCCAGCCGCTGGCTGACGGGTCGCGGCCTGCCGCGACCCCTGGCCCTGGTGCTGGTGCTGGGCCTGGGGCTTCTGGTGCTGGTGCTGGTGGCCCTCTGGATCATTCCCCTGCTGGTGGAGCAGCTGGCAGATCTGCTCACGGCTCTGCCGGGCTGGTTTACCCAGGCGGAAACCCTGCTCAACCAGGCCCAGGCCTGGGCCGTGGAGCATGGCCTGCCGGCAGATTTCGGTGACCTCAGCAGTGACCTGCTGACCCGCTCCACCCAATTCGCCTCGCAGCTGAGCCAGAAGCTCTTGGCACTCCTCGGTGCCACCCTCACCCTGACGATCAACAGCGTGATCGTGATCGTGCTGGCCATCTTTCTGTTGCTGGGCGGCGAGTCGATCAGCCGCGGCCTGGCCCGCTGGTTGCCCGCCAGCTGGCGGGAGATGGTGCTGGGCACCGTGAACCGCACCTTTCGTGGTTACTTCGGCGGCCAGGTGATCCTGGCGCTGATCCTCAGCGCGGCCCAGATCGTGGTCTTCACCCTGCTGGGGATTCCCTATGGCGTGCTCTTTGCCGTGGCGATCGGCTTCACCACCTTGATCCCCTATGCCAGCGCCTTCACCATCGTGCTGGTGAGCCTGCTGCTGGCACTGGAGGATCCCAGCACCGGCCTGGAGGTGCTGGCGGTGGCGATCGCCGTGGGCCAGGTGGTCGACCAGGGGATCCAGCCCCGCTTGATGGGCAAGATCGTGGGACTCCAGCCGGCCTGGCTGCTGCTCAGCCTGCCGGTCGGGGCCAGGATCGGCAGCCTGCTCGGCCTGGGCGACCTGCTCGGTCTGCTGCTGGCGGTTCCGGTGGCCAGCTGTCTCAAGGCGTTCCTCGATGAGGTGGCCCGTCGCCTGGGGCTGCCGGAGCCGGATCTGCTGCTGAACCGGCCGGCCACAGCACCGGGCCTCAGCCCGCCGCGATCAACCCCTGGCCCTCCAGGTAACTGATCACCTCGGCCACGTTGTCCTGGAGCCTGCCGCCGGTGTCGATGCGCAGCTCAGGCGACTCCGGCGCTTCGTAGGGGCTGGAGATGCCGGTGAACTCCTTGATCTCGCCGGCGCGGGCCTTGGCGTAGAGCCCCTTGGGATCGCGCTGCTCACAGACCGCCAGCTCAGCGGCACAGTGGATCTCGATGAAATCATCGCTCTCCACCAGGGCCCGGGCCCGATCGCGGTCGGCGCGGAAGGGCGAAACGAAGGCGGTGAGGGTGATCACACCGGCGTCGAGGAAGAGCTTGGCCACCTCGCCGATGCGGCGGATGTTCTCTTCGCGGTCGGCATCGGAGAAGCCCAGATCGCAGCAGAGACCATGGCGCACGTTGTCTCCATCGAGCAGGTAAGTGGCCAGCCCCCGCTGGAACAGCTCCACATTGACGGCGTTGGCCAGGGTGCTCTTGCCGGCGCCCGAGAGCCCCGTGAACCAAAGGATGGCGCTGCGGTGGCCCCGCTGGCTGGCGCGGGAGTCGCGGTCCACCGCGGCCTCATGCCAGACGATGTTGGTGGCTTTGCTGTTGGAGGCTTTGCTGTCGGTGGGGGAGCTGGTCATCGACGGCGTGGGTGGGGGGAAGTGCGCTGGGGCGATCGTCTCACCTTTGCGCCACCCCTGGCGATAGGCCGTGACGCCGCAGCTGCTCAGCCCCCCGCCTGCTTGGGTCGGAAGCCTTCAGCCGTGAGCGTCTCCAGGCAGGTGCTCAGCTGATCCCCCTGCAGTTCGATCACGCCGTCCTTGAGGGTGCCACCACTACCGGCTGTGGCTTTGAGCCGTTTCAGCAGGACCCGGGCGTCGCTGTCGCTGATCTCCAGGCCGGTGATGGCCGTCACGGTCTTGCCGCCCTTGCCCGCCTTCGTGCGCTGCACCCGCACCCGTTGCTGCGCTCGGGCCGGGGCCGCCGCCCCCGCAGCCTCGGGCCGGGCGGTGCTCACCGCTGCGCTGAATTCCTGCCAGCCTCCCTTGCCCATGGCGCCCATTGCCGCTACGCCTTCCATCACAGCGCACCCCTGAGCTTTTGGATCTGCCGCCCGTTCGCTTCGAGATGCTGCGCCTGAACCTGAACCCCAGCCCGGCGGCGCCGGCCTGCATCCCGGCGCCAGGGTCGGATGCCCAGGTCCTGAGTTTTTCGATGGTGGAGGCGCCCCCCTGCCGCGATCCCTCTGCGCGGCTGGCCGTTGATGAGCCCCCGGGCTGGACCCTGCCGCCGCCACCGGTGCCGCCGCGGCCCACTTCCTAGGCTGGAGTCACCCCGATCGATCGCCGGTGACGAGCACCCTTCCCCCGATCCCCCAGGATTCCGCTGCCCTCGCCGGTGCCGCTGCCCTGGAGGAGGGGGCCCGCCCCAACGCGCAGGGCCGCTTCGGGCGCTATGGCGGCCAGTATGTGCCTGAAACCCTGATGCCGGCCCTGGCGGAGCTGGAGCAGGCGGCGGCGGAGGCCTGGGCTGATTCCGCCTTCACCAGCCGGCTTGATCACCTGCTCAAGACCTATGTGGGCCGCCCTTCGCCGCTCTACGAAGCCGAGCGGCTCAGTGCCCACTACCGGCGCCCCGAAGGCGGTCCCCGCATCTGGCTGAAGCGCGAAGACCTCAACCACACCGGTGCCCACAAGATCAACAACGCCCTGGGTCAGGCGCTGCTGGCCCTGCGCATGGGCAAGAAACGGATCATTGCCGAAACCGGCGCCGGCCAGCACGGGGTGGCCACCGCCACCGTCTGTGCCCGCTTCGGCCTGGAGTGCGTGGTTTACATGGGCGCTGAGGACATGCGCCGCCAGGCCCTGAATGTGTTCCGGATGCGGCTGCTGGGCGCCACGGTGGAACCGGTCACGGCCGGCACCGCCACCCTCAAGGATGCCACCAGCGAAGCCATCCGCGACTGGGTGACCAACGTCGAGAGCACCCACTACATCCTGGGGTCAGTGGCTGGACCCCACCCCTACCCGATGCTGGTGCGCGATTTTCACGCGGTGATCGGCGAGGAAACCAAGGTCCAGTGTCAGGCCGCCTTCGGCCGGCTGCCCGATGTGCTGCTGGCTTGCGTGGGCGGTGGCTCCAACGCCATGGGCCTCTTCCACCCCTTCGTCACCGACACCTCCGTGCGCCTGATCGGCGTGGAGGCCGCCGGTGATGGCGTGGCCACGGGCCGCCATGCCGCCACGATCACCGAAGGCAGGGTGGGGGTGCTGCACGGGGCCATGAGCCTCTTGCTCCAGGACGAGCAGGGTCAGGTGCAGGAGGCCCACTCCATCAGCGCCGGTCTCGATTACCCCGGCGTCGGCCCGGAGCACAGCTATTTGCAGGAGCTGGGCCGCGCCGAGTACGCCGCCGTCACCGACCAGGAGGCCCTCGATGCGCTGCAACGGGTGAGTCTGCTAGAAGGCATCATTCCAGCCCTGGAAACGGCCCACGCCTTCGCCTGGCTGGAACAGCTCTGTCCCACCCTGGCGCCGGGCACCGAGCTGGTGATCAACCTCTCCGGCCGCGGCGACAAGGATGTGACCACGGTGGCCGAGCGGCTGGGGGATCAACTGGCCGGTGGCTGATCTGCTGATCTGATCCCTAGCCTCAGGCCCCGGGGGGCTGGGGCTGCTCCCAGGGGAAGCGGGGCAGCTTCTCCATGGCCTGGCGCTGGGTTTCGATCCAGATCCTGTTGATCTCGGAGATTTCCTTGGCACCCCGCTCCAGCTTCTGGTAATTGGCCACCGCCAGGCTGTCGCGGGGGTAGAGCGCCACCTCGAAGGGGGGGCCCACGGTGAGGTTGGAGCGGCGGGTGATCACCTGCGACACCAGGCAGAGCCGGGCGGCATCCTCCAGCGACATCCGGCAGTGCCCCACCGAATCAAGCGGGGGCTTGCCGTACTTGCTCTCGCCGATCTGCAGGAAGGGTGTCTCCGGCGTGGCCATGATCGCGTTGCCCTGGGGGTAGATCAGGTACAGACCATGGGGCTGGCCGGCGATCTGGCCGCCGAGGATGAAGCTGGCCTCACCGCTGGCACCCACCTGGTGCAGTGCCGAGTGGTTCTCGTTCTGCACTTCCACACTCAGCCGGCCGATGTAAGCGGCCACCTCGAACAGGTAGCTGGCGCTGAGCAGATCGTGCTGCCTGGAGGGCCCGCCGGAACCCCCCTGGCCCATCAACGGCAATCCCGCCAGGGGCGGCCCCTCACGCCGGGCCTGGTTCAGGTCGCGCTTGATGTGGTTGATCACCGCCTGGGTGGTGGCCAGGTTGCCGGCGGCCAGCAGCATGAACAGCCGATCGGGTGCCGGCTCGAAGGTGTGCAGCTTCCGGTACGACGAGATGTAGTCGACACCGGCGTTGGTGCGGGAGTCGGAGGCCATCACCAGGCCGTCTTCCAACCAGAACCCGACGCAATAGGTCATCCCCTTGGGGCCTCAGCTGAGCAGACGCTGCAGGCTAGAGGCCACCGAACGTACCGCTGAGAGGGCCGTGGCGTAGGCCATGCGCATGGGGCCCAGCAACGCCACCTGGCCTTCACTGCCGTCGCCGCTCCGGTAGGTGGCCCGCACTAGCGCGCAATGGTGCAGGGCGGGGTGGGGATGCTCCGCACCGATCCAGATGCCCTCCAGCTGCTGTTCTCTGTCCGGGCGCAGCAGGCGCAGAGGCTCCTCCTCCACCAGCTGCAGCAGGGGCCTGAGATCGGCACTGCGGCTGAATTCGGGCTGCCCCAGCAGTCCGCCCAGACCCACCACCACGGCACTGTCGCCCTCACTGATCCGGGCCTGACGGTGGCTGCGCAGGGCCTGGCGCAGCACGCCGCCGCTGTTGCGCAGCTGGGAGGGGAGGTTCTCCCAGCGGATCTGGCCCCCGGGAGGGCGATCCAGCTCCGACTGCAGCCACCCCTCCAGGGCCGGCAGCTCCGGGCTGACCCCAGGGGGCAGGTGCAGGTTGAGGCTGCTGGCCACCAGCGCGTTCTCCACCAGCAGCACCAGCAGTCGCTCAGCGTTGGCCACCAGCCGAAGGGATTGCAGCCGTGATTCAGCCAGCTGCGGTGGGGTGATCAGGCTCATCAGCCCGGTGAGATCGGCCAGGCGCCGCGCCAGGTGCAGCAACAGATCATCGAGGGCAGCCCACTGCAGGCTCAGGCCCAGCAATTCCCGCTGCAGTTGCACGGCCCCGGCACCGGGAGCTGGTAACAGCTCATTCACGTAGAGGCGGTAGCCCTTCTGGCTGGGGATGCGACCGGCCGAAGTGTGGGGCTGCAGCAACAGGCCCCGCTGCTCCAGGGCTCCCATGGTGGAGCGCACCGTGGCGGCGCTGGCGGCCAGGCCGAAGCGTCGGATCAGGGTGCGACTGCCCACGGGCTCCATCGTGTCGACGTAGTGATGCACCGTGGCCTGCAACACCTGCTGCTGGCGCTGGGGCAGGGCGATCAAATGCGCATCGGCGGACGGTCAGGAGTTGATGGTACGGAGAAAGTCGCCACTGCAGCCAGTCCGCGGCCCTCACGCGGCAATCCAGCAGCGCTGATCGGGCTTCAGTAACGCGGCACCGAGGGATCCGCCTCCACGCTCCAGGCGTCGATGCCCCCCTGCAGGTTGAGTACGTCGTCGTAGCCCTGGGCCTCCATCAACCAGCAGGCGAACTGCCAGCTGCGGATTCCGGCATGGCAGAGCACCACTACGGTCCGGTCGCGACCGATCAGGCTCTCGATGCGCTCCACCCACTCGGCTGAGCGGCTGAGCGGCAGATGCAGCACGGGCTCCTGCAGCGAGGCCATCTCCAGCTCAGCCGGCTCGCGCACGTCCACCAGCAGCAGCGGTTCGCCGGCCTGCAGCCGTTGCTGGAGTTCGTTGGCGCGGATCGCCCGGGGGGTCGGGGTGGTCATGGCATCGATGGTGACGGGATCGGCTGCGCACTGGGCCCTGGGGCTGTCAGCCGGCATGGCCATGGATGAAGATGACAGAACCCCTGAGTGCGGCGCATGAAGGTTCGCCCCTTCCTGGCTGCTGTGCTGACGGCAGCACTGCTTCTGCTCTCCCTGGGGGGAGGCTTCTGGTGGCTGGCTCTGCGCCAGAGTCCCATGCGCCTGGAGCGGCAGCCGTTGCACCTGCCCCTGGCTGCCCGTTTCGTGCCGCGCAGCGCGCTGCTCAGTCTTCACCTGCTGGTGGAACCCGACGACCTGGTGGCCTACGCCAGGGCCGTGGCACCTCCGCGCCAACGTCGGGATGCGGCCGAGCTGATGCTGAACCTGCGCGATGGCGCCTTCGCTACGGCCGGCCTCGACTACTCCAGCGAACTGGCCGGCTGGCTGGGTCCAGACACCAGCCTGGCGGTGATCGCCCCTGAGGGGAGTGGGGGGGCAACGGGTTGGCTGCTGGCGCTGGGTTGCCGCGAACCGGAGGGCGCCCGCCGCTTCCTGCAGCGCTTCTGGCAGTCCCGCAGCCTGGCGGGCACCGCCCTGCAGATCAGCAGTTACCGGGGCATGGGGCTGATCAGCGGCCGCGGCGCCCTGGTGGGTGAGTCGAGCCAGCCCCTGGCCACGGCCCTGATCGACGACCAGCTGGTGCTGATCGCCTCCGGCCGCGGGGTGCTGGAGCAGGCCCTTGATGTGTCTCAGATCGAGGAACTCAACCAGGCGGGGCAGGCCTCGCTCCAGGCCGCCGTGGACCGGCTGGAGCGGGGTGTGGTCCTGCTCACCGCCCGCCCGCAGGCCTTCAGCGACTGGCTCGATCTTCCTCCAGCCTTGGCGGGGGTTGAGGGGATCGGTGAACTGGTGGCGGCCCTGGTGCCTGACGGCCGCAGCCTGCAGCTGCAGGCGCTGCTGCCCGTTCGTCAGGCCTTGTCGCCGCTCCAGCTGGATCCGCTCCCCGACCTGCTCGGCCAGCTCAGCGGGCCGGTGGCGAGCCTGGCTCTGCTCCAGGATCCGGCCTCCCTGCTGGCGGATCCTGCTGATCAGGCCGATCCGGCCAGCGCTGATCTCTGGACGGCCCTGGTGGGGCCGCTGTTGCGACAGAGCCTCGCTCAGCTCGATGGGCCGCTGCCGTCGCTGGTGGCGGCCGCCGACCACGGCCCTTTGCTGGGGCTGCGCCGCAAGGACGACTGGCTGCTCGCCACCGCCGCCTCGGCCCTTGGCAGCGAGGACCTCAGCCCCGCCCTGGCCCAGCAGGGCTACAGCCCAGCGCCCCTGGCCCGCTCGGGCCAGACCCTGCAGGTCTGGAGCCGCCTGGAAGCCCGCCCCGGCAAAGGTGATCCCGACCGGTTGCAGGCCACCTTGGCCGGTGTCCGCTTCGACCAGGGCGACACCTCCTGGTGGGGCGAGGGACTGGCGGCGCTCGACGACCAGCTGCAGGATCGCCAGGCCCCCCGGCAGCGGATCGAGCAACTGCAGACCCTGGGCCGCCGGGACGCTCCCCTACAGGCGGCCTTCGCCGCCGTGCCCTCCCGGGGCCTGCTGGCCCCCTGGCATCCCTGGCAACTGGTCTCCAGCCTGGTGGGCCGTCCGCTGGTGGATGGGGTGGAGGGTCTGGCCTTCAGCCTGGCGATCCAGCCACCCCTGCTGGAGGAGGCGCCGCCACCGTTGGGCCCGTCGTCCCTGCTGGCCCTGCGGGCCCGCCTGGAGCTGGGTTGACCATGGCCAGGCGTTCCCTGCTGCTGCTGCGCCATGGCCTCGCCGAGGAGCGCCAGGCGCCTGGCCCCGGTGCGCGGCCCGACGGTGAGCGCCCCCTGACGGAGCGAGGCAGGCAGCGGACGACCGCGGTGGTGCGGCGGCTCAAGCAGCTGGAGTTGGCCTGCGATCAGCTGCTGTGCAGTCCGCTGCTGCGGGCGCTGCAGACCGCCCAGATCGCCCGCGAGCAGGGCCTCTGCGCTGCCTTGGCGATCGCGACGGGACTGAGCCCCGATGCCGACCCGCTGCCGCTGCTGGAGCAATGGCTGGCCCCAGATGGCCCCCTGGCCGCCGGTGGCCGCCTGGGGCTGGTGGGCCATGAGCCCGACCTCAGCGTCCTGGCCGCCCGCCTCTGCGGCGCCCCCCCAGGCGCTCTGCGCCTGAAGAAGGCCGGAGTGGCCCTGCTGGAGTGGCCAGTCACCGCTGGTGGCTCCCCTCTGCCGCTGGTGGGCCGCGGCTGTTTGCGCCTGCTGATCAGCCCCGCTTGCCTCATCTGAGCACTGGTCTGCAGGGCTACGGCAGGGGGCGGAGCCTCGACCTAGCTTCGGGTCCAAAGCAGGGACGATGCCAATGGTGGTGGATGCAAACCGGGTCGCGGCCGATGCGGCACCCGTCTTCCGTCCCGGGCTGGAGGGTGTGCCGGCGACCCAGTCGGCCATCTGCGACATCGATGGCCTCAAGGGTCTGCTCACCTACCGCGGCTATCCCCTGGAGGAACTGGCGGCCTACAGCACCTTCCTGGAAACCACCCATCTGCTGATCTGGGGTGAGCTGCCCACCACTGAGCACCTGCGGGCCTTCGAGCACAACGTGCAGATGCACCGGCGGGTGAGCTTCCGCATCCGCGACATGATGAAGTGCTTCCCGGCCGACGGGCACCCCATGGACGCGCTGCAGTCGAGCGCGGCTTCCCTTGGCCTGTTCTATTCCCGCCGGGCCCTGGATGATCCCGCTTACATCGAGGCGGCGGTGGTCCGTCTGATCGCCAAGATTCCCACGATGGTGGCTGCCTACCAGCTGATCCGCCTGGGCCAGGATCCGATTCAGCCCCGCGACGATCTCTCCTATTCCGCCAACTTCCTCTACATGCTCACCGAGCGGGAGCCCGACCCGCTGGCGGCCAGGATCTTCGATGCCTGCCTGATCCTGCACGCCGAGCACAGCCTCAACGCCAGCACCTTCAGCGCCCGGGTCACCGCCAGCACCCTCACCGACCCCTACGCCGTGGTGGCCTCGGCGGTGGGCACCCTGGCCGGCCCGCTCCATGGTGGTGCCAACGAAGACGTGCTGGCCATGCTCGAGCAGATCGGCAGCGAAGACCGGGCGGAAGCCTGGCTGGATCGGGCCATTGCCGAGAAACAGAAGATCATGGGCTTCGGCCACCGGGAATACAAGGTCAAGGACCCCCGGGCCGTGATTCTCCAGGGGCTGGCCGAGCAGCTGTTCGATCGCTTCGGTCACGACGCCATGTACGACGTGGCCCGGCGGGTGGAGGAGGTGGCCTCCGAGCGGCTGGGGCCCAAGGGCATCTATCCCAACGTCGATTTTTATTCCGGGCTGGTGTACCGCAAGCTGGGCATCCCCAGGGACCTGTTCACGCCGATCTTCGCCATCGCCCGGGTGGCGGGCTGGCTGGCCCACTGGAAGGAGCAGCTGGGAGCCAACCGCATTTACCGGCCCACGCAGATCTATACCGGTGCGGCCCGGAGGACTTGGTTGCCTCAGGATGCCCGCAACGCCCTGCCAGGCGTTTAAGTTGCCCCCATCTCAGCTCAACGCGGAGTTGTCACGGTGTTGATCGACCCGGCACCAGTTCCCTTGTCCACCGCTGGCTCAGCCCTGGCAGTGGTGGGCCCCGGCCTGGACCTGCAATCCAGTTTCACCAGTGCGATGGAGGGCTTCGGCCTGAGCCAGGGCACGGCCCATCTGCTCTGGCTGCCCCTGCCGATGCTGCTGGTGCTGGTGGCCGCCGTCATCGGCGTGCTGGTCAACGTCTGGCTGGAACGCAAGATTTCGGCTGCCGTGCAGCAGCGGATCGGCCCTGAATACGCTGGCGCCCTGGGGGTGCTGCAGCCGATGGCCGATGGCCTCAAGCTGCTGTTCAAGGAAGACGTCATCCCCCGTCGCGCCGACGGCCTGCTGTTCACCCTCGGCCCGGTGCTGGTGCTGGTGCCGGTGATCCTCTCCTGGCTGGTGGTGCCGTTCGGCCAGAACCTGCTGATCAGCGATGTGGGCATCGGCGTGTTCCTCTGGATCGCCCTGAGCAGCATCCAGCCGATCGGGCTGCTGATGAGCGGCTACGCCAGCAACAACAAATATTCCCTTCTGGGCGGCCTGAGGGCTGCGGCCCAGTCGATCAGCTACGAAATCCCCCTGGCCCTGGCGGTGCTGGCGGTGGTGATGATGAGCAACTCGCTCAGCACCGTCGACATCGTCAACCAGCAGAGCGGCGCCGGCATCCTCAGCTGGAACATCTGGCGCCAGCCGGTGGGCTTCCTGATCTTCTGGATCTGCGCCCTGGCCGAATGCGAACGCCTCCCCTTCGACCTCCCCGAGGCTGAAGAAGAGCTGGTGGCCGGCTACCAGACCGAATACGCCGGCATGAAGTTCGCCCTGTTTTATCTGGGCAGCTACATCAACCTTGTGCTCTCGGCCCTGCTGGTGGCGGTCCTTTATCTCGGCGGCTGGGGCTTCCCCATCCCCGTGGAGTGGCTGGCCGGCGCCATCGGTCAGTCGGTGGATGCTCCGCTGGTGCAGTTGATCACCGGTTCCCTCGGCATCGTCATGACGGTGCTCAAGGCCTATCTGCTGGTGTTCATCGCCATCCTGTTGCGCTGGACGCTGCCTCGGGTGCGCATCGACCAACTGCTGGATCTGGGCTGGAAGTTCCTGCTGCCGATCGCCCTGGTCAACCTGCTGGTCACCGCCGGCCTGAAGCTGGCCTTTCCGGCCTTTTTCGGCGGATAAGCAGCCAGCCCGTCATCATGGGCCCAGTGCTCAGACCCAGGTCCAGCGTCGGTTCCAGCTCCAGCTCCAGCTTTTCAGCCCCTGTCTTCGTTCCTCTCCGACTCCCCCGCCATGTTCGGATTCCTGCAAAAGGTCGGTGACTACACCAAGGACGCCGTCGGCGCGGCCAACTACATCACCCAGGGCCTCTCGGTCACGTTTGATCACCTGCGCCGCCGGCCGATCACCGTTCAATACCCCTACGAGAAGCTGATCCCCTCGGAGCGCTACCGCGGCAGGATCCACTACGAGTTCGATAAGTGCATCTCCTGCGAGGTCTGCGTGCGGGTGTGCCCAATCAACCTGCCTGTGGTTGATTGGGTGATGAACAAGGAGACCAAGAAGAAGGAGCTGAAGAATTACTCGATTGATTTCGGGGTATGCATCTTCTGTGGCAACTGCGTGGAGTATTGCCCCACCAACTGCCTCTCCATGACTGAGGAGTACGAGCTGGCGGCCTTTGATCGCCACAGCCTCAACTACGACAACGTCGCCCTTGGCCGCCTGCCCACCAGCGTCACCAGTGATCCGGCGGTGGTGCCCCTGCGCGAGCTGGCCTATCTGCCCAAGGGTGAGATGGACCCCCACGGGGTGGACCCCACCAGAGCCAGGGCCGGCAAACTGCCCGAGCAAGTGCAGGCTGAGATGGCGGCCGCAGCGGCCCAGACTGCGGAGAAAGCCTGATGACGATCGCGTCCGTCACCCAGCTCATCTGCTTCGTTGTCCTCTCCCTCACCCTGGTTGTGGGCTCATTGGGGGTGGTGCTGCTGCCCAACATCGTTTACTCCGCCTTCCTGCTTGCTGGGGTATTCCTCTCGGTGGCAGGTTTATACCTGATGCTGAATGCCAGCTTTGTCGCCGCGGCCCAGGTGCTTGTGTACGTGGGCGCCGTGAACGTGCTGATCCTGTTCGCGATCATGCTCGTGAACAAGAAAGAGGAGATGGCCGAGATTCCTGGTCTGCTGCTGCGGCGGGTGCTCTCCGGCGCCGTCTGCCTGGGCCTTTTCCTGCTGATCCTGCGGGTTGATCTCACCACCCCCTGGGCGGTGCCTGGCCCCGCCCCGCTAGCCGACGACTCTGCCCTCTTGATTGGCATCCACCTCTTCAGCGACTATCTGCTGCCCTTCGAGCTGGCCTCTGTGCTTCTGCTGATGGCCATGATCGGAGCGATTGTGCTCGCCCGCCGCGACGTGTTCAGCAGCGATGTGATCACCGGTGAAGCGGCTGATCAGGGACTTCTGGAGAAGGAGCGCACCCCCCTGCTGCTGGAGAGCACCGCCGGCGAGACCACCCTGCTGGAAAAAGTCTGACCATGCCTGCAACCTCCTTTGATATTCCGCTCCAGGCCTACCTGGTCCTCGCGGCCCTCCTCTTCTGCACCGGTGTCTGGGGCCTGATCAACAGCCGCAACGCCGTGAGGGTGCTGATGTGCATCGAGCTGATGCTCAATGCCGTCAACATCAACTTGATGGCCTTCTCCAGCTACATCGATGGCCAGCAGATCCGCGGTCAGGTGTTCACCATCTTCGTGATCACCGTGGCGGCCGCCGAAGCGGCCGTGGGCCTGGCGATCCTGCTCTCCCTCTACCGCAACCGCGAAACCGTCGACATGGAGCGCTTCAACCTGTTGCGCTGGTGAGAACCGCCCCCGCACCAGCGCCGGAGTGGCGATTCGGGGTTCACGCCTGATCCTATGCAGCTCCAGCGGGTCTGGCTGATCGTTCGCTCCGGCAGCCAGGCGGCCCAGCGCCAGGCCAGGCGTTGCTGCGAAGACCTGCGCTCTCAGGGGGTTGAGGTGACTGTGGCCAGCAGCGGAGCCAGCTCCAATCCCTTTCCGGGCCTGCTGGCCACCGAGCCCTGCCTGCCCGACCTCACCGTGGTGCTGGGTGGTGACGGCACCGTGCTGGGGGCGGCCCGCCACCTCGGCCCCCTGGATGTGCCGATCCTGAGTTTCAACGTCGGCGGACACCTGGGTTTCCTCACCCACGAGCGCAAGCTGCTGGTGCTCAGCACCAGCAACCTGGAGGACAACCTCTGGCAGCGTCTGCGCGACGATCGCTTTGCCCTCGAGCGGCGCATGATGCTGGAGGCCTTCGTGGATCGCGGCGATGGGGTGCCGGAAGGCGAGGAGCCGGAAGACCCCGCCACCGGCGGCCCCGCCCGGCTGCACCGGGCACTCAATGACTTCTATTTCCGCCCCTTCCTCGATGAGCTCTCACCCACCTGCGTCCTGGAGCTGGAGATCGACGGCGAAGTGGTGGATCAGTTCCGCGGTGATGGCCTGATCATCGCCACCTCCACTGGCTCCACCGGTTATGCCATGGCGGCAGGTGGTCCGATCCTCCATCCCGGCATCGATGCGATCGTGGTCAATCCGATCTGCCCGATGAGCCTCTCCAGCCGGCCGGTGGTGGTGCCGCCGCGCTCGCAGCTGGCGATCTGGCCCCTGGGAGAGCCCAGCCGGCGGGTGAAGCTCTGGAAGGACGGTGCCCATGCCACGGTGCTGGAGCCGGGCGATCGCTGTGTGGTGCAGCGCTCCAGCCACTGCGCCCTGATGGTGGTGCTGCAGCAGAGCCCCTCCTATTACCGCACCCTCAGCCATAAGTTGCACTGGGCCGGCGACCTCACCGCTTCAGAACCCTCCGCCAACTGAGCACAGCAGCAGCGCAGCTGGCCCTGGCGCCAGGATGGCCGGGCCTGAGTGGGGATTGCATCGGTGGCTCTTGAGATCGAGCGCCGCTTCCTGGTGGTGGGGACCGGCTGGAGAGAGCACATCCTCTGGCAACAGCAGCTGCGCCAGGGCTATCTGCAGGGCTCGGCCGATGGGGTCACCGTGCGGGTACGCCTGGCGGAGGAGCGAAGCGAAGTGGTGCGGGAGGCCAGGGCCTGGCTGACCCTCAAGGCCAGGGTCACCGCTATCACCCGGGCGGAGTTTGAGTATGAGATTCCCGTCGCTGATGCCAGGGAGCTGCTGGATCTAGCGGCGGCCAGCCTGAGCAAGGAGCGCTATGGCCTTGACCTGCCCGGTGGCGACTGGGTGCTGGACGTGTTCGAGGCGGAGAACGCCCCCCTGGTGGTGGCGGAGGTGGAGCTGGAGCGGGAGGACCAGGCGCTGATACTGCCGGCCTGGTGCCAGCTGGAGATCACTGGGCGCGGGGAGCTCAGTAATGCGGCCCTGGCGCGGCGGCCCTGGGGCCGTTGGCCGCAAGGGGAGCGGCAGGATCTGTGGGCGGAGGGCCTTTGTAACGACAGCGACATCCACTAGGATTTCGTTAAGGATTTCTCCTTATTCCCCTTGCCCCAGATCAGCTCGTGATCGGCCTCTACGACCACCAGGGTGTGCTGCGCTTTGCCGGCCGCGACAGTGAGGATTGCCTCGACTATGCCGATCTTTTCGGCCTCGGCCCCGATGGCTATAGCCTCCAGTCGCTCACGGCCAGTGTTGAGGCGCCCCAGCTACAGCGCGCGTTCTCGGCTGGGGCTCAGTCCTGAGGGCTGGGCAAGTGGCAGCAGTTGAACCCATCACGGCAGATCTTGCCGTTGTCCATCGCCCAGTTCAGGAGGGCCACGCGGTTCTTGGCGCCTGTCTTGGTGAAGATGTTGCTGACGTGGTTGTCGACGGTGCGCTTGCTGATCATCAGCTCCAAGGCGATTTCCTGATTGGTCAGGCCAGTAGCAACCCGCTCGATGATTTCAAGCTCGCGTTCCGAAAGACTGGAGCGCAGCTGGATGAGATGGTCTCGATCGGACATCCAGATTCCAGGCCTCCACTGTCCCACTGTAAGCAGTGGCCGCTGGCGCATGATGGGGCCTGAGCGATCTTCTGCCCTTTGCTTCTGCGCCAGGCCCTGGAGAGCGGTCAGTTCGCCATCACCGCTGAAGTGACCCCTCCGCGGGGAGGTGATCCCAGTCGCACCCTGGCGGTGGCCGCCCAGCTGCGCGGTCTGGTCCATGCCGTCAATGTCACCGACGGCAGCAGGGCCGTGATGCGCATGAGCAGCCTCGCCCTCTGCCGCCTGCTGCTCGATGGCGGGCTGGAGCCCGTGCTGCAGCTGGCCTGCCGCGACCGTAACCGGATCGCCCTCCAGGCCGAGCTGCTCGGTGCCCATGCCCTCGGCATTCGCAATGTGCTCTGCCTCACCGGGGATCCGGTGGGCGCTGGTGATCAGCCCGGCGCCCGGCCCGTCAATGAGCTGGAGGCGGTGCGTCTGCTGCAGTTGCTGGGTCGTCTCAACGCGGGTCTCGATCCGGTGGAGGGCCTGCTGCCGGACGGTCCCACGGCCCTGTTCCCCGGGGCTGCGGCCGATCCCCAGTCGGGCAGCTGGAGTGGCCTGCGGGCCCGGGTGGCGCGCAAACAGGCGGCCGGTGCCCGCTTCCTGCAGACCCAGATGGTGATGAACACGGAAGCCCTGCGTCGCTTCTGCGCTGAGATCAGTGAACCCCTCGGCCTGCCGGTGCTGGCGGGGGTATTCCTGCTCAAGTCGGCGCGCAACGCCGCTTTCATCAACCGCGTGGTGCCGGGGGCTTCGATCCCCCAGTCGATCATCGACCGGCTTGCAGCCTCGGCAGATCCGGCGGCCGAGGGGGTGGCCATCGCCGCCGAGCAGGTGCGCTCCTACAGCGGCATTGCCCAGGGGGTTCACCTGATGGCGGTCAAGGCGGAGGAGCGCATCCCCCAGATCCTGGCCGAGGCGGGTGTTTCAGCCCTTGCTGGATCGCTGCTGACGGAAGTCAGCTCCCGCCCACGCTGAGGGCGAGATCGGTGCCGAGCAGATCAGCCATCGCCTTCTGCTGGGGCGAGGGCTGGCCCACGTCCTGGCGGCGCACGTCGGTGATCAGCCAGTCGAGGGACGCTTCCTGCAGGTCGAAGTGATCGCCGTTGCGATCGACGCAGTAGCGGCCGAACACCAGCTTCTCCACCAGGCGCACACCGGCACCGATGCGGGAGTAGTCGAAGATGATCGAGTTATCGATCGTGGCGCCCTCACAGATGTGGCAGCTAGGTCCGATCATCGCCGGTCCCACGATCGTCACCCCCGGATCGATGCGGGTCATTCCGCCCACGTAAATGGGACCGGTCACGTTGATCTTGTCCCAGTCGGCGGCCACGTTCAGGCCGGTGAAAATCCCCGGCCGCACTTCCCGACCCGGCACCTGCACCTGACGCACCTTGCCCTCGAGCACGCTGCGGATCGCCTGCCAGTAATCGGGCACCTTACCGATGTCCACCCACTCGAAATCCATCGGCAGGGCGTAGAAGGGGGCCTTGGCTGTCACCAGCCGTGGGAAGAGGTCGGCACCGATGTCAAAGGGGATGCCGGCGGGAATGTGCTCGAGAACCTCCGGCTCGAAGATGTAGATGCCGGTGTTGATCATGTCGCTGGCGGCCTCTTCCAGGGAGGGCTTCTCCTGGAAGCTCAGCACCCGGTTGTCCTGATCGGTGACCACCACGCCGTAGCTGCTCACCTGATCCCTGGGCACCCGCTTGGTGACCAGGGAGGCCATCGCCCCCTTCTCCTTGTGGCGGCGCACAGCCTCGGTGAGGTCGAGATCGATCAGAGCATCGCCGCAGAGCACCACGAAGGTGTCGTCGAAGAAGGGTTGAAAGGTCTGGATCTTCTTGAGACCGCCGGCGGAGCCCAGGGCGGCACCAATGAGTTCACCGTCTTCAATGCGACCTTCAAAGCTGTAGGCGATCTCGACACCGAAGCGCTGCCCATCTCTGAAATAATTCTCGATTTCCGCAGCCAGGTGTGAAACATTGACCATGACTTCGGTGAACCCGTGCTGACGCAGCAGCTCCAGCAGAAACTCCATCACGGGTTTCTGCAGAATCGGGATCATCGGCTTGGGAATCGTGTGGGTGATGGGCTGCACCCTGGTTCCCTTGCCGGCCGCGAGAATCATGGCCTTCATGGGCACCTGTCCGCTTGTGATCAGATTCAATGCAGTTTAATGAAGGACTTCATGCTGCTCGAGCTTCCCGAGCCGGAGACGGAGCTGGCCCCAGTCCCTGCGGCAGGGCAGAGGGCAGCCTGGTCACCCCCTCCTCCAGGCAGCCCCTGAGGAAGAGGGGCCCGAAGAGATCGCCACCCTGTTGCAGGTCGACCTTGCCCTGGGAGCAGAGGAAGAGCAGCGCCCAGAACACGCCCACCCGGTCCTGGTCCAGATCCGCCGGGGCGGCCTCGGCCCAGGCCTCCACCAGCAGCTCGAAGTCCACCCAGTCGCTGGCGGCCTGCCACTCCAGCAGGAAATGGCTGAGGGCGGCGGTGGTTTCCGGCAGTTTCTCGCGGTGGGCCAGGGCCGCCACCTGCTCGATCGCCGCCCGTTCGCTGTAGCGGCGTCCGCGCTGGCGGGTTCGTCCGCTCACGTCCCCCTGCTCCAGCCGCTCGGAGATGTCCTCCAGCTGGCGGATCAGCTCCCCCAGGGTCACCGGACGCTGCAGAGGAGGAGGTGCCACGGCGCGCCTCAGCAGGTGCCGCTCCGGCCGCCGCGGCAGCTGAAACGACAGCAATTCAAAGGATTCAGCGTCGTCGTCACCGAAGGGGAAGGCTTCCAGTTCCGTTTCCGGCTCCGGCGGCAGGGTCTGCTGCTCGAGGATCTCAGCCTTGAGGCTCACCAGCACGGAGGCCGCCAGGAAGGCCTCGCTGGTGACGGCCAGATCGCTCTCGAAGCTGCCGCCCTCACCAGGCCTGCTCACCAGCCTGGGGGCACCGATGCGCTGGCGCAGCTGGTCGAGGAAGCCATCGACCACGGCAATCACATCCACGTCCCAGGGGTCGATCTCGCCGCGCTCGGCGGCATCCTGCAGCAGGCGAATCGCCAGCCTGGCGCCGGCTTCAGCCAAGACCCTTCCCCATCTGAGCGAAACGTACCCCGCCTGGGGTGCTGTGGCCAGCAGGGCCTGGTCTCAGGCTTCGTTGGAGGCGGGCTCAGGGCTCGGGGCTGAACTCTGGCCGGCGGCCGGCAGCAGGCTCAGCTGGGCATCCACCGTGGCCCGGTAGCGCTGAACGTCGGCTTCCAGCTCCTGGATCCGCACCTGCTGGGCCACCAGCTCGCCCTGCTCCTGCAGCTCCTCCACCTTCTTGACAACGCCCGTCCAGACGGCGAACACCCAGGCGGCGGTGGCGCCGAGACCTCCCACCACCAGCATCATCGCGGCCAGGGGCAGGGTGGCGCTCACCCCGGGCAGGAAGTGCACTGTGGTGGCTGTGGTGTTTTCCAGGGTGAACATCACCGTGGCCAGACCAAAGCTGAAGATCAGCACGAAGTTCAGCTGACGCATGGTTCGAAACGCTTGGGGCGAGGCGAAAGAAAGGGTGAAGGCTGGAGCCCGGATGGCCCCGGTGGGCCCGACTGGCTGGGAGCGTAGGCATCCCCCCAGGACAGGGGGATGGGAGGGAGCGATCCGCAGAGTTTCGTAACTCCCCCGTTACCCCCCTGCTGAGGGCAGCAGGGGGGCCACCAGCAGGTGCTGCTGGGCTTCCCCTCCAGGGTTGAGCAGGGCCAGGGGAAGATTCTGGCGGATCAGCCCCTGGCGGCCGGCTGGAATCATCCGGGCCATGGAGGCCTCCTCACGCTGCACCAGGGCTTCGATCGACGCGCGGTAGCTGTCGGTCATCAGGCGGGGGTAGAGGCCGATGCCGATGATCGGCACCAGCAGGCAGGAAATCACGTAGATCTCCCGCGGTTCGGCATCCACCAGCTTGGAGTGGGAGACCAATTCGCTGTTCTCCTTGCCGAAGAAGATCTCTCGCAGCATCGAGAGCAGGTAGATGGGAGTCAGGATCACCCCCACCGCCGCCAGGGAGGCCATGACGATGCGGAAGCTGAGCGAATAGGCCTCACTGGTGACGAAGCCGACGAACACCATCAGTTCGGAAACGAAGCCGCTCATCCCAGGCAGGGCCAGCGAGGCCAGGGAGCAGACGGTCCAGAGGGCGAACATCTTGCGCATTTTCTGGCCCACCCCGCCCATTTCATCGAGTTGAAGGGTGTGGGTGCGGTCGTAGGTGGCTCCCACCAGGAAGAACAGGCTGGCGCCGATCAGGCCGTGGCTGACCATCTGCAGCATGGCGCCGCTGGTGCCGAGGGCACTGAAGCTGCCGATGCCGATCAGCACAAAGCCCATGTGGCTGATGGAGCTGTAGGCGATTTTGCGCTTGAGGTTGCGCTGGGCGAAGGAGGTGAGCGCCGCGTAGATGATGTTCACCACCCCCAGAACCACCAGCAGGGGGGCGAATTGGGCGTGGGCGTCGGGCAGCAGCTGCACGTTGAAGCGCAGCAGCGCATAGCCCCCCATCTTCAGCAGGATGCCGGCCAGCAGCATGTGCACCGGTGCCGTGGCTTCGCCGTGGGCATCGGGCAGCCAGGTGTGCAAGGGCACAATCGGCAATTTCACGCCGAAGGCGATCAACAGGCCGGCGTAGGCCAGCAGCTCGAAGCGGGTGCCGAACTCCTTAGCCGCCAGGGCTGTGTACTCAAAGCTGGGGGGGCCACCACCCTGGAAGCCCATCGCCAGAGCAGCCAGCAGGATGAACACCGAGCCGCCGGCCGTGTAGAGGATGAACTTGGTGGCGGCGTACTGGCGCTTTTTGGCGCCCCAGATCGCCAGCAGCAGGTACACCGGCAGCAGCTCCAGCTCCCAGGAGAGGAAGAACAGGAGCATGTCCTGCACGGCGAAGACGGCGATCTGGCCGCCGTCCATGGCCAGGATCAGGAAATAGAACAGGCGAGGTTTGAAGGTGACCGGCCAGGCCGCCAGCACCGCCAGGGCGGTGATGAAGCTGGTGAGCAGGATCAGGGGCATCGAGAGCCCATCGGCGCCCACCGACCAGGCCAGGCCCAGCTTGGGCACCCACTCCACCCGCTCGATCAGCTGAAGTCCGGCCACGGAGGGGTCGTAGCCGTTGAGGTAGGCGCCGGCGGTCACCAGGAAGGTGACCAGAGCAACACCAAGGGCGTACCAGCGGATCGTCTTGCCGTCGCCTGGATCCGGGATGAAGGGGATCAGCAGGGCCGCGGCGATCGGCATCAGGATCGAAACGCTCAGCCAGGGGAAGGCGGTGGCGGGGGCGTCGCCCAAGGCCGCAAGGGCGCCCGTGGCAACGGCAGGATCGAGCGGCACGGAGGCAGGGATCAGGTCTGGGCGGAGTGTAGAAATACCTGCCGCTCAGCCCGCCCCCAGATAAGGGATGACACACACAGTGCCCGGGCTCAGAAGCTGCTGAACAGCACCACCAGGGCGATGACGCCACCGAACACGATCAGGGCATAGAACTGGGCCCGGCCGGTTTCGAAGTACTTGAGACCTTCGCCGCTGCCCAGCGTCAGCAGGCCGGTGAGGTTCACCACCCCATCCACCACCTTGGCGTCCACCTCAAGCACCTGACGGGCCAGCTTGCGACTGCCGCGGACAAACAGCTTGTCGTTGAGGTCGTCGAGATACCACTTGTTGGCCAGGAAGGCGTTGAGGCTGGGGAAGCGGGCGGCCACCAGGGTGGCCAGATCCAGCTTGTGCAGCGAGTAGGCCAGCACCGCAATGGTGATGCCGGTGATCGAGACCGCCACCGAAGCCGCCGCCAGGGGTAGGAATTCAGCCCATGAGAAATGCTCCGCCATCTCAGCGGCCACCTCGGGATTCAGCAGACCGGCGAAGCGGCTGTGCCAGGGGGTGCCCAGCAGGCCGATCAGCGCCGACGGCACCGCCAGCACCGCCAGGGGGAGAGTCATCTGCCAGCCGGATTCATGGGGGTGGCTGGCGTGCTGGCCATGGCCGGCTCCCTCGCCTTCCACCGCGGCCCCAGGGGCCGCCTTGCCGGCCTCTTGGAGCAGCTGGGCCCGAACGGCTGCGTCGTTGCCGCGGAATTCGCCCTCGAAGGTGAGGAAGTAGAGCCGGAACATGTAGAAGGCCGTCATGCCGGCGGTGAGGAAGCCCACCACCCAGAGCAGTGGATAGGTGTTGAAGGCCTGGCCAAGGATCTCGTCCTTGCTCCAGAAGCCCGCCAGGGGCGGAATGCCGCTGATGGCCACACAGCCGATCAGGAAGGTGATCGATGTCACCGGCATGAACTTGCGTAGGCCTCCCATCAGGCGCATGTCCTGGGCCAGCACCGGCTCATGGCCCACCACCTCCTCCATGGCATGGATCACCGAGCCGGAGCCCAGGAACAGCATCGCCTTGAAGAAGGCATGGGTGACCAGGTGGAACATGCCGGCCACCGGGGCTCCGCAGCCCATGGCCAGCATCATGTAACCCAGCTGACTGACTGTGCTGTAGGCCAGCCCCTTCTTCAGGTCCATCTGGGTGAGGGCGATCGAGGCCCCCAGGAAGCAGGTGATCGTGCCCACCACGGCGATCACCAGCTGCACCTGTGGAAAGGGTGCGTAGACCGGTTGCAGCCGCGCCACCAGGAAGACGCCGGCGGCCACCATCGTGGCGGCATGGATCAGGGCGGAGATGGGGGTGGGACCCTCCATGGCGTCGGGCAGCCACACGTGCAGGGGGAACTGGGCCGACTTGGCCATCGGTCCCATGAACACCAGCAGGCAGAGCAGCACCGCCGCACCGTTGGAGAGGCTGCCGCTGGCCACGGCCTCGGAGAGGCGCGCGCCGATCTCCTCGAAGCCGAAGGCACCGGTGGCCCAGAAGAGCCCGAGGATGCCCAGCAGCAGGCCGAAGTCGCCGACCCGGTTCACCACGAAGGCCTTCTGGGCGGCGTTGGCGGCTCCGTCACGGTCGTACCAGAAGCCCACCAGCAGGTAGGAGCACATGCCCACCAGCTCCCAGAAGACATAGATCTCCAGAAGGTTCGGGCTGATCACCAGGCCCAGCATTGAGCTGCTGAACAGGGCCAGATAGGTGAAAAAGCGCACATAGCCCTTGTCGTGGGCCATGTAGCCATCGGAATACACCATCACCAGCAGGGCGATGGTGGTGACCAGCGACAGCATCACGGCGCCGAGGGCATCCACTCGGAAGCCCATCTGCAGATTGAAGCTGCCGGCGCTGGCCCAGTCGAAGAGCACTTCGGTGGTGGGTGCCCCCGCTAGCTGCTCTGCCAGCACGGCGAAACTGAGCACCGCAGCCGCCCCGACGCAGCTCAGCAGCAGCAGGGCCACCGGCTTACGCAGCCGGTTGACGGTTCGATTGAAGCTGATCAGGCCGAGGCCGGTGATGGCCGCCCCCGCCAGGGGCAACACGGGGATCAACCAGGCAAGTTCGGCAGCCGACGTCATCCAGCTCAGGGTGCGGGCCACCGGAGTGTAAGCAGCTTGCCCCGTTGGCTTCGGGCTGTGTGTTGGACCGCGATCAGGGGGCCAGCGCTGCTGTCAGGGGCCACCTCAGCCCAGCAGCCGACCCAGCGGTCCCCCCAGAAACGCCCCGGCCGCCAGGCCCAGGAAGCGGTGGCTCCACCAGAGCAGAGCGATGGCGATGACGATTCCCAACTGGGAGGGCCGCAGGACTTCTGCCCAGACCAGCTGCTGGCGGCCGTCGAGCACGGCGCGGAAAGGAATCACTGAGGTGCTGGCGCGCAGCTCCTCGAAGGCCTCCCCGAAACGAGCCCGCAGCCGCCGGTCGCCATGCCAGACCGCGAACAGGTGGTGGCCGATCAGCCCAACGCAGGTGACCACCATGAAACTGCTGCCGATCCAGAGCAGGTGGGTGGCGCACCAGAGCACCTGTCCCACCGCCTGGGGATGGCGGCTGATGCGGATGATCCCGGTGGCATAGAGGCGCACCTGCGGCTTCAGTACTGCCGGGATCTCCAGCAGGTTGTAGGTGGCCGGGTAGAGAAAGAAAAAGCTGATGGCCGTGCCCACCCAGACCAGCGGGATCAGTCCTGGGGTGCCCTGGAGGTTCCACAGCCGCACCCCCTCGTAGCGGTGGGCGATGAAATAGCCCACCACCACCACGGCCGACGGGATGCTCACCGCGGCGAACAGCAGGCGCCACAGCCGGGGCCCCAGGAGCTGTTCCGCCCGCACCCGCAGGGCCGCACCACCGCTGTGGACCAGGGCGAAGGCCAGCAGCAGGGCGAGCATCACCAGGCTGGAGTGGTGCTCCGGCGGCACGACCTCGAGGCCGGCGCCAGGGCCGGCGGCGAGAGCGGCGGTGAGCAGGGCGAAGCAGGGCGGGGACAGAGCCAAGAAGCCGCAGCGGAAGCGGAGATTCTGGCGGAGGTGTCGTTCCATCCCGGCCTGGGGTCACGGGCAACGGGGGGAACGAGTTTCCCCTTTAGAGTTCTGGCTTCCAGCCGGAGCCAGGCCCAGGGCCCATCCCATGGCTGATCTGCCCTTCACCCTCGATCAGCTGCGCATCCTGCGCGCCATCGCCAGCGAGGGCAGCTTCAAGAAGGCTGCCGACAGCCTCTACGTCACCCAGCCGGCGGTGAGTCTGCAGATCCAGAACCTGGAGAAGCAGCTGGATGTTTCCCTGTTCGATCGGGGCGGTCGCAAGGCGCAGCTCACTGAAGCCGGCCACCTCCTGCTCAGCTACTGCGACCGGATCCTCAGCCAGTGCCAGGAGGCTTGCCGCGCCCTCGATGATCTCCACAACCTGCGCGGTGGCTCCCTGATCGTGGGGGCCAGCCAGACCACGGGCACTTATCTGATGCCCCGCATGATCGGCCTGTTCCGCCAGAAATACCCCGATGTCTCGGTGCAACTCCAGGTGCACAGCACCCGCCGCACCAGCTGGAGCGTGGCCAATGGTCAGGTCGATCTGGCGATCATTGGCGGCGAGCTGCCCACCGAACTGACGGATCTGCTCCAGGTGGTGCCCTACGCCAACGATGAGCTGGCGCTGGTGTTGCCGGTGAAGCATCCCCTCGCGCGCCTGCCGGAGCTGCACAAGGACGACCTCTACCGCCTCGGCTTCGTCTGCCTCGATGCCCAGTCAACCACCCGCAAGATGGTGGATCAGCTGCTGGCGCGCTCCGGTTTCGAGGTGCAGCGCCTCAAGATCGAGATGGAACTCAACTCCTTTGAGGCGATCAAGAACGCCGTGCAGTCGGGCCTTGGCGCCGCCTTCCTGCCGGTGGTTTCGATCGAGCGCGAACTGGCCACGGGCAGCCTGCACCGCCCGATCGTCTCTGATCTGCTGGTGCGCCGTCAGCTCAAGCTGATCACCCACCCCGCCCGCTACTGCTCCAGGGCCTCCGAGGCCTTCCGCCGCGAAATTCTGCCGGTGTTCGCCAGTCCAGATAGCCCCCTGCGCCAGCCCGCGGTACGGCCTTCGGCCACCCCGGTGGAGGCTGTGGCCCAGGCGGCCTCGGCCTCCTGAGCCAGCACTCCGATCAGAACTGGCCAGCTTCGGGGGTGAGGCCGGCGGCATCGTCGGCAATGCCCTTGGTCTGGAACTTGTTGCCGCTGATGTCGGTCTGGTAAACGCAGCGCACGACAGGCTTGTCGCGGATCGAGCCGATGTAGGCGAAGGTGTTCATGCGCTGCTTGCACTGGCGTATTTGCTCGGAGGTCACCGCGCCCTCCTTCTGCAGCACGCTCCAGTTTTCCCGCCGGATCACGCAGCCCGGCTGCAGGGTGGGCTGGGTCACGAAGCTGCTGCTGGGGTTCATGGTGGTGTAGAGCTCCACATCCATCACAAAGGCACTGGCCCCCCACTGCTTGCAGAACTCGGGATCGGGCACCGCCAGATCCAGCTGCTGGCTGCTGGCAATGTTGCCCTGGTTGCCGGGGGTGTTGCTCGACAGTGCTGTGCCGATACCGATGCCCAGTACCAGCACGCCGGCCAGCACGGCAATGGTGCCGACATTCAGCTGAATCGGACTGCCGCCACCGCCGCCGGCTCCACCAGTGCCGCCCGGCCCACCACTGCCGCCGCCACCGCCTCGCTCGGCCATCCGTCGGCCCCGGGGCTCGCGCTCATAGGCCTCATAGGGATCGCGTCCCTCTGCGGCTGGCTTGGGACGGGTCTCGCTGCCACGGCCATAGCTGCTGCGGCCACCGTCAGCACGGCTGCTGTCACCGCGAGTGCTGTCTGGGCGGCTGTAGCGGGATCGTGTCAAGGGGTCTCCGGGGTGCGGGGCAGGCCCATCGAGTAATTGAGCACGCGGGCGCCCGGGTTGTAGCGCAGCTCCCCGGCCTGCAGCAGCTGGCGGATGAAGCCTTCGAGCTCCGAGCCGATGCGGCGCAGGTTGTATTCGCTCAGGTCATGGCCGGCGCTGGCGGCCACCAGCTCGCGGAAGCGCTGCTGGACCTTGGCGAGCACGGACACCTCCCAGAGGAATTCATTGTCCGGGTCCAGGTCCAGGGTCAGCTGGCTGGGATCGGCGATCAGCTCGCCGTCCTCCACCCGGGCGGTGAACACCCTGACGTGGCGGGTGGTGGATTTGAGCAGGCTGGCATCGACCATGGCTGGGGGTCGTGGGCAGGCAGGACGCCTCACGGATCTCGACTTTAGGAACCCTTGTGGCCTTCGGTCTGCTCCTCGGGACGCCGTTGCCAGCGGCAGCCCTTTTATGGTTGCCGTTGACTTTTCGTTTTGCCATGCGCGTCGCCATCGCCGGAGCAGGCCTGGCCGGTCTCTCCTGCGCTAAATACCTCAGCGATGCGGGCCACACGCCCGTGGTCGTCGAGGCCCGCGATGTGCTCGGCGGCAAGGTGGCGGCCTGGCAAGATGAGGACGGCGACTGGTATGAAACCGGTCTGCACATCTTTTTCGGGGCCTACCCCAACATGCTGCAGCTCTTCGCCGAGCTGGGCATCGAAGACCGTCTGCAGTGGAAAGACCACGCGATGATCTTCAACCAGAAAGATTCACCGGGCAACTACAGCCGCTTCGACTTTCCCGACCTGCCCGCACCGCTCAATGGCGTGGTTGCGATTCTCGGCAACAACGACATGCTGAGCTGGCCGGAGAAGATCCAGTTCGGTCTGGGGCTGGTGCCGGCGATGCTGCGCGGTCAGAATTATGTTGAAGAGTGCGATAAGTACTCCTGGTCGGAGTGGCTTGAGCTTCATAACATTCCCAAGCGTGTGAATGATGAAGTGTTCATCGCCATGAGCAAGGCCCTGAATTTCATCAATCCGGATGAAATTTCCAGCACGGTGATCCTCACGGCCCTGAACCGCTTCCTCCAGGAGAAGAACGGATCGAAGATGGCCTTTCTCGATGGCAACCCGCCCCAGCGCCTGTGCGAACCGATCGTGGAGTGGGTCCGCGAACGCGGCGGTGAGGTGCACCTCAACAGTCCCCTGCGCCAGATCGAGCTGGCAGGCGACGGCAGCGTGTCCGGGTTCCGGCTGGCCGGCGTGCAGGGGCAGGAGCCCCGCCTGCTGCAGGCCGACGCCTACGTCAGCGCCCTGCCGGTGGATCCACTGAAGCTGCTGCTGCCCGAGCCCTGGAAGCAGCTGCCCTATTTCGAGAAGCTGCAGGGCCTGCGGGGGGTGCCGGTGATCAACATTCACCTCTGGTTCGACCGCAAGCTCACCGACATCGATCACCTGCTGTTCAGCCGCTCCGATCTGCTCAGCGTCTACGCCGACATGAGCAACACCTGCCGGGAGTACGCCGATTCCGAGCGCTCGATGCTGGAGCTGGTCTTCGCTCCGGCCGAGGAGTGGATCGGCCGCAGCGACGAGGCGATCGTGGAGGCCACCTTGAGCGAACTGCGGCGGCTGTTCCCCGACCACTTCAGCGGCGACGACCAGGCTCAGCTGCGCAAGGCACGGGTTGTGAAGACACCGCTCTCCGTCTACAAGACGGTGCCAGGCTGCCAGCAGCTGCGGCCATCGCAGGACACGCCGATCGCCAATTTCTTCATGGCCGGTGACTACACCATGCAGCGCTACCTCGCCTCGATGGAGGGAGCCGTGCTGAGCGGCAAGCTCTGTGCTGAGGCCGTCAGCCACAGCCGGGCCAAGACCCCCCTGGCGGTTTGACGGTGCTGGCTGCCTCCACCACGGTGTCCTGCGCCTCCCTGCCGACCCTGGAGGAGGCCTACCAGTCCTGTCGGCAGGAAACAGCCCAGTGGGCCAAGACCTTCTATCTCGGCACCCTGCTGATGCCGCCGGCGAAGCGACGGGCGATCTGGGCGATCTACGTCTGGTGCCGCCGCACCGACGAGCTGATGGACAGTCCCCAGGCCCAGTCCCTGCCGGTGGACTGCCTGGCCGAGCGGCTCGACCGCTGGGAGGAACGCACCCGTTCCCTGTTCAGCGGCCAGGTCCATGACGCCCTTGACCTGGTGATGGTGGACACCCTGCAGCGCTACCCCCAGCCGCTGCAGCCCTATCTCGACATGATCGAGGGCCAGCGGATGGATCTGCAGCGCCACCGCTACGCCCGCTTCGAAGACCTGGAGCTCTACTGCTACCGGGTGGCGGGCACGGTGGGTCTGATGACCCAGGAGGTGATGGGCCTGGATCCCGCCTACACCTCAGCCCCCTGGAGCGAGCGGCCGGACACCTCGAGTGCGGCCGTAGCCCTGGGCATTGCCAACCAGCTCACGAACATCCTGCGGGACGTGGGCGAAGACCGCGCCCGAGGGCGGATCTATCTGCCCCAGGAGGATCTTGTGCGCTTCGGTTATTCCGAGGCCGACCTGCTGGCCGGCACCCTCAACGACAACTGGCGTGCCCTGATGGATTTCCAGCTGCGCCGGGCCCGTCAGTGGTTCGCCCGCTCCGAGGCTGGAGTGCGCTGGCTCTCCGCCGATGCCCGCTGGCCGGTGTGGGCCTCCCTGCGGCTCTATCGCGGCATCCTCGCTGTGATCGAGCAGCTCGACTACGACGTGTTCAGCCACCGCGCTTACGTGCCCCGGCCGCTCAAGCTGCTGGATCTTCCCTGTTCCTTTGTGATTGCTCAGTCGCGCTGAGCCACTCGATCAGGATCGGGTTCACCAGCTGCGGGGCTTCGTCGTGGGGGCAGTGGCCCAGCCCCGGTAAAAGCCGCAGCTCACGGACGCCGCTGAACTGATCGGCCCACCGTCTGGCTTCAGCGGGATTTTCCCAGGGATCGAGTTCGCCCCAGATCATGCGCACCGGCAGGCAGCCAAGGCGCGCGAGGATCTCCGGGGCCAGGTGATCGTCGAAGAGATTGATGAAGCCGCGGAAGCTCTCCGGCGCCCCCTCATCAGTGCTGGGGCGAAAGAGAAGCTCCACCAGGGCGTCGTCGATGTTGGCGCCACTGGGATAGGCCATGGCCAGCACGCGCCGGATGAAAGCGGGCCGCGCCAGGGTGCGGAACAGGGGGGCGATCAGCCAGCGCTGGCGCACCAGCTGCTGGATCAGCGGCCGGCTGACGCGTTGGGGCCAGGGCAGCAGGGCCAGCCGTTTCTGGTCGAGGGTGCGCTGGGCACAGTCGATCAGGATGACCTGGCTGGGAGCCAGCCCTCGGGCGATCAGCAGTTCACTGGCCCGCAGAGCCACCACTCCACCGATGGAATTGCCCACCAACTGCAGGCTGGGCGCCGGGCCTGGATCCTGGCTGCCGCCTGCGGCCAGGATCCAGGCGGCGAAGTCGGCCACCTGCTCGGCCCAGAGATCGAAGCCATAAGCGACAGCTCCCACCCTGGCGGTTTCCCCGCGCAGCTGGGAGCAGGGTTTGTCGCTGGAGCCGAACCCCAGCAGGTCGATGGCGTAGGTGCAGAAGTGCTCCCCCAGCTCCGGCAGGTTGTGGCGCCAGTGGCCACTGGAGGCTCCGAAGCCGTGGATCAACACCACCACACTGGGGACAGGGTGAGCTGATCCCCTGTGCTCCGGGCTCGGTAGCTGGCTGGTGAAGCCGATCGAGTGACCCCGCCAGCACCAGTGCTGAAGCGGGCGAGGAGCATCGACAGCTGGATCAGTCACGCAGCAGGCCGGAGGGGCGCAAACGGAGGACCCGGCTCAGACAGCGGCGGTCTGGTTGGCCAGGAGAGCCTTGAGCTTGGCCAGTTCGCCGGACCAGCGGGGATCGGGTGCGCCTTCGGTGATGTCGTCGCTGTGGACCACCTTGTTGACGGCTTTGCGGGCCACCGTGGCGGTGGCTCCACCGGCACGGCGGTCGCTGCTGGGGGCAGCGCCGCGGCTGTCGCGCCGCTCGGAGCGCTCGATGCGCAGGCTGTTGCCGCCGAAGTCGCGGCCGTTGAGTTGCTCGACCACCGCATCAGCGAGCTTTTCGTCGTCGACGTTGGCGAAGCCGAAGCCGCGGCAGGCACCCGTTTCGCGGTCTTGGACGGTCTTGAAGCGCACGCCTTCACCGACGGCGGTGAACAGAGCAGTCAGCTCCTTGTCATCGAAGCTCTGCGGCAGGTTGCCGACGTAAAGACGAACGCTCATGAAACGAGGGAGGAAGGGGGAATGTTTGACCGATGGCGGAGTGTTGATCGATGAACAGGTTGGTCTGGAGAGCCAGTGGCTCGGAAATCCCTTGACGAAACCTCAGACGATCAGCCGATGCTTACGGGCGGTGTCAGGCTGTGAATAGATGCCTTTTCACAGTTCAGTAAATCATGCCGGGGTGCTCTCTAGCCAGACCCTGGCCTGGCGCAGGGCCTGCTGAGGCCCATGGATGCGGCCATAGGCGGATTCGAGGGTGAGGTGGGCGAGCAGCTCCCCCAGCCGTCGGGACGGGCTAAGCCCCAGCTGCTGCTGCAGGCTGCGCCCATCGATCGGCGGACTGGGATGAAACAACGGATCCTGGGGATTACGCCAGCGCATTAACCATTCCGCCGCCAGGTTGGCTGGGAAAAACAGCAGCAGCGCCGGAAGATCCGCCTCCAGCTGCAGATGCAGGCTCAGGCGCTCCGCTTCGCCCAGGCGCCGCAGGCCGGCGGCGACACCTCCTCTGCTGTCGAGCAGCCGCAGCAACCAGCCGCGCAACTGCCCGCAGCGCTGCTGCAGCTGACGGCTGCTGCGCAACCGCTCCAGTGCCGCTGCATCGAGCACCCGTGCCAGCCGGGCCAGGGGCAGGGCCCGGACCGCCTCCGCGGCGGTCAGCTCCAGCCCCGTTGCGAGCTCCCCTCCAGGCCCCAGCGCCGCTCCCCAGACGGGCTCCGGCCCGACCGAGCGCCAGGGCTCGAGCAGGCCGCAGGCGAGCGCCTCCGCCAGGCCCCTCCCCCCGCCGGGGGCCTGGGCCAGCTTCTGCAGTTCCTGCAGCACCCGCTCCGGCGCCACCTGGCTGATCCGGCCGTGGTGGCGCTCGATCCAGCCTCGGGTGCGCGGCTCCAGGCAGAAGCCCAGCTCCGCGGCCAGGCGCACCCCTCGCAGCATCCGCAGCGGATCGTCCAGCAGGTTGGCCTCCCGCACCGCCACCAGCTCTCCCCTCAGCAGGTCCGCCAGCCCACCGGTGGGATCCAGCAATTCAGCCCCGGGTGCCAGCGGCAGGGCCAGGGCATTCAGCCTGAAGTCCCGCCTCCAGAGGTCACTCTCCAGATCGTCTCCCACCTGGCGGGCCAGGTCCAGGCTCCAGCCGCGCAGCACCAGCCGGGCGATCGAGCGCTCGCCATCGAGCACCACAACGCTGCCGCCGTGACTGCGGCTCAGCCTGGTGCAGAGGGCGATGGCGTCAGCGGGCACCACCAGATCCAGATCGGGCTGCGGTCCAAGGCGTCCCAGCAACCCATCGCGCACGGCGCCACCCACCAGGGCCGTGCCGCTGGGGAAGGCGTTGGGCGGCCAGGGCCAGCCCTCCATAGCCAGGGCCCGGCGCAGCACGGCGGTGGCCGCTGCCCTGGGTCCCTGGGGGGCCTGGGCCCACTCCAGAATGGGGTCAGTGGAGGGCTCCGGCGGCATGTGCATCTGCGTCGACTGCCACTGGGTGGAGCGTTGTCAGGCCTATCACGCGGTGGAGAGGCAGCACGGTGTGGAGCACCTCAGTGTGGATCCGGATTTCACTCCCACGGCCCCGCGCATCCACGTTCAGGTGATCAGCCTGGCGGCGGATCAGGTGGGGGTGGAGTGGGATGTGCGGGCCTGCTCCAGCTTTCGCAGCGAGCCGGGTCGCTGGAGCCGCCTGCGCCCGGGTGAGAGGGTGCCGGCATGAGTGCTGTCTCCCCCCCCTGGCTGCTGGCGCTGCACAGCAGCAGCGAGGTGCTGGGGCTGGGGCTCGCCCCCCTGGAGCCGGCCCCTGGCACGAGCTCCCGCATCAGCAGCCATCCCCTGGGCCGGCGGCTCTCCAACGATCTGCTGGCCTGCGTGGAGCAGCTGCTGCCTGCCCCCCAGTGGCGCCAGCTGGGTCGCCTGGCGGTGGCCACCGGTCCGGGCGGGTTCACCGGCACCCGGGTGACCGTGGTTTTCGCCCGCACCGTGGCCCAGCAGCTGGGGTTGCCCCTCGATGGCTTCAGCAGCTTCCTGCTGATGGCTCACCGCTTGCGTCAGCGCGCCGAGGTGGGTGATCAGCCCTTCTGGCTGTTGCAGGAGCTGCCCCGCCGCGGCATCGTGGCGGGTTGCTACGCCGTCGACGAGTGGGCACTGGGGGGAATCGCCGAGCGCGAGGCGCCACGCCTCTACGCCCAGCTGGCCGATCTGCCGGCCGGCGTTCGGCTGGAGGCGCGGGTCGATCCGGAGGCCGACGTGGATCAGTTGCTGCGCCTGAGTGGGCTGGCGGCGGCGGCGGGAGCGGCGGCTCCCTGGGCCAGCGTCCTGCCGCTCTATCCCACCAGTCCGGTGGGCCAGCCGCTGGGGCAGGCCTGATGCGACGGCTGCTGGTGGCAGCCCTGCTGGCCGGCGCTCTGGTGCTGGTGACCCGAGGGCTGCTGCTGCCCAGCCTCGGCCGGCCCCAGATGATTCTGGTGCTGGGGGGCGATATCGAGCGGGAGAAGCTGGCCGGCCGGCTGGCCCACCGGGATGGGCTGCCCCTGCTGGTGAGTGGCGGCAGCAATCCGGAATATGCCCAGTGGCTGTTCAGCCAGGAGGGGCTCGATCACCGGCAGTTTCGCCTCGATTACCGCGCCCGCGACACCCTCGGCAACTTCACCACGGTGGTGGATGACCTTCAGCGTCTGGGGATTCAGCATGTGCTGCTGGTCACCAGCAGCGATCACATGGACCGGGCGCTGCTGGTGGGACGGATTGTGGCCGGCAGCCGGGGCATTCACCTCACTCCTGTGGCGGTGCCCTGCGGCGAGAGCTGCCGGCCGGAGGGGCGCCGCAAGGTCTGGGGTGATGGCCTCAGGGCCGCGGCCTGGGTGGTCACGGGTCGGGATCTGCGCTCGTGGGCGGCAGGGCGGCTGGCTCCCGCCCTGGGGCCAGCAGGCCCTGATCCAGCAGCGCATTGATCTGCTCCTGGCAGGCGGCGGTGGTGGCCAGCAGGTCGGCGCGGCGGCGGGAGGCCGGTGGCGGAATGATCTGGCCGATGCGGATGTGGATCGGCACCAGCCTTGGGGTGCTCTGACCAGTACCGAGGGCCCGGTGACTGTTGATGATCGCCACCGGCAGCAGGTGAGCCCCCGCCCGTGCCGCCAACAGGGCGGCACCAGGCTGCGGCTGGTTCACGCGCCCGTCCGTCTGGCGGGTGCCGTCGATGAACACACCAGTGGCCCAGCCCTCCAGCAGCCGGTCGGTGGCGATGCGGATGGCCTCCCGGTCGCTGGCGCCACGGGAGACGGGATAGGCGCCGCAGGCCCGGATGATCGGCCCCAGCAGGGGCACCCGGAACAGCTCGGCCTTGGCCATGAAGGCCACCGGACGCCCCAGGGCATGCCCCAGCAGGGGCGGGTCGAGGTGGGAACCATGGTTGGCGACCACCACCAGGGCCCCCTCCATCGGCACCAGGCCATTGCCACTGGTGCGGCCCCTGAACAGCAGCCGGAACACCGGAAACACCAGCAGATAACTGATCAGGCGGTAGGTGAGGCTCGGCCTGGGGGTGAGCAGAGTCGGCGGCTCCGTCCGTCGCCGACGGCGCAGGCCGCGGCGACGGGGTTCGAGTGGTCCGCTGGCCGGCAGGCCCTCCTCGGTATCGATCACAGCCCCAGGTCGGCGCTGGTGCTGATCTGGGCGGTGGTGACACCGCTCAGGCTGCGTTTGACCAGGCCACTGAGCACGGAGCCAGGGCCGATCTCGACCACGGTGTCGATGGCGTGGACCGCCAGCTGATCCATGGTTTCGCGCCAGCGCACCCCGCTCACCATCTGCCGCTGCAGCCGCTGCTTGAGCTTGGCCCCGCTGCTGCTGGGGGTGGGGTTGGTGTTGCTCAGCACCGGGATGCTGGCGTCGGCGAAGGGAACCTCCTCCAGCAGGGCGGCGAAGGACTCGGCCGCAGTGGCCATGAAGGGGGAGTGGAAGGCCCCTGAAACCGCCAGGGGGATGGCCCGCTTGCAGGTGAGCTGGGCGGCCACGGCGGCCACAGCCTCAGGCAGGCCGGAAATCACCACCTGGCCTGCGCTGTTGTCGTTGGCGATCACCACGCCCTCAATGACCTCCACCAGCGCCTCCAGCTCGTTGCGCTCAAAGCCCATCACCGCGGTCATGGCCCCGCCACCGGCGGCGGCCATCAGCTCGCTGCGGCGGCGCATCAGCTCCAGGCCCGTATGGAAATCGAAGACATCAGCGGCATAGAGGGCCACCAGCTCACCGAGGCTGTGGCCGGCCACCAGATCAGCCCGGCGGCCCTGGGCCTTGAGGCCATCCACCAGCAGGCTTTCCAGTACGAACAGGGCCGGCTGGGTGTTGCGGGTGTCGCCCAGATCGAGCGGCGCTCCTGGCGCTGCCCCCTCCACCTCGCTCGCCTCGCCGGCACAGATCGCCAGCAGATCGCGTCCCAGCAGCGCGGAGGCGGCGGCGAAGCGCTCGCGAGCCCCCGCCAGCTCCAGCACCCCACTGGCCATGCCGGTTTTCTGTGAGCCCTGACCGGGAAACACCCAGGCAATCCCCATGGCGACACGCGCTCGAACCGGCTGGAGATTACGGCGGTGCGGTTCAGCCGGACTCAGCGGCTGCCTGGGCCCCGCCGCCGGGGCCACCCCAGCGCAGCAGGGCCGCTCCCCAGCTCAGGCCCGCTCCGAAGCCGCTGCTGGCGATCAGGTCGCCCGGGCGCACCCGGCCATCGCGCACCGCCTCATCCAGCATCAGCGGGATGGTGGCGGCGGAGGTGTTGCCGTAGCGGGCCAGGTTGCTGAGCACCCGTTCATGGGGGATGGCGAAGCGGTCGGCCACCGCATCGAGGATGCGCTGGTTGGCCTGGTGCAGCAGCAGCCAGTTGAGCTGCTCCGCGCTGGTGCCCGTGCTCTGCAGTAGCTCCTGCAGGACAGCCGGCACCTCGCGCACGGCGAACTTATACACCTCCTGGCCGTTCATGTGAATGGTCTCGAAGCCGCCTTTCTGGCTCAATTGACCCTCCAGCAGAGGAACATGATCGTCGCGCTGGCGCAGGGAGAGGCAGTCGGCCCGGCGGCCATCGGAGTGCATCTTGAAGCCCAGCAGGCCATTGCGCGGTTCCTCGCAGGCCTCCACCGCCACGGCGGCGGCACCGTCGCCGAAGAGCACGCAGGTGCTGCGGTCGTCCCAGTCGATCCAGCGGCTGAGCTGATCGGCGCCGATCACCAGCGCTCGCCCCACCGTTCCCCCGCGGATGTACTGGCCGGCGGTGATCAGGGCAAAGAGAAAGCCGCTGCAGGCGGCGGTGAGATCGAAGGCCGCCGCCCGCCGGGCCCCAAGGGCCCCCTGCACCCGCGGGGCGTTGCCGAACAGATCGTCGGGGCTGGAGGTGGCCAGCAGGATCAGGTCCAGATCCTCGGCCTCCCAGCCGGCCTGCTCCAGGGCGGCCTGGGCGGCAGCGGTGGCCAGGCTGGTGATCGTTTCACCAGGACCGGCCACCCGGCGGGCTGTGATGCCGGTGCGGCTGCGGATCCAGGCGTCGTTGGTGTCGACCCGGCGGCTGAGCTGTTCATTGCTGACACTGACCAGCGGCAGGGCACTGCCGCTACCCACCAGGGCCATGCCTGCGCCCATCCGGCCGAGCGACACCGTCTCAGTCCTCAGTTGGGCTCAGTCAACCACAGGCGCTGACGCTGTCTTCCTGGGCGCTGAGCTGATGCAGGTCGTCCATGACCCCATGGCTGGCGGCCAGGTGGGCGAGGCGCAGGGCACTGACTACCGAGAGGGCCTTGCTGCTGCCGTGGCCGATCACGCAGACCCCGTTCACCCCCAGCAGCAGGGCGCCGCCGTGTTCGGCATGGTCGAGGCGCTTCTTGATCCGGATCAGATTGCTGCGCAGGAAGGCGGAGCCCACCTTGCCGCGGCGGCCGCGGGGCAGTTCCGCTCGCAGCACATCCAGCAGCACGCTGCCCACCGACTCAAGGAACTTGAGCAGCACGTTGCCGGTGTAGCCATCGCAGACGACCACATCGAAGCTGCCGGAGAGCACATCGCGGCCTTCACAGTTGCCCTTGAAGCTGATCCTGGGCTCAGCTGCCAGCAGCGGAAACGCCTTGAGGGTGAGCTCATTGCCCTTACACTCCTCCTCGCCGATGTTGAGCAAGCCGACGCTTGGGCTGGCCACCCCAAGCACATCGCGGCTGTAGATGCTCCCCAGCAGGGCGAACTGGTGCAGGTAGCCCGGCTTGCAGTCCATGTTGGCGCCCACATCGAGCACCAGCACCTGCTGGGACGGGTCCTTGGTGGGGAAGAGGGCGCCGATGGCCGGTCGGTCGATGCCCTTGAGCCGCCCCAGGCGGAAGATGGCCGAGGCCATCACGGCTCCGGAATTGCCGGCCGAGTAGATCGCGGTGGCTTCACCCCGCTTCACCAGGTCCATCGCCAGGTTGATGCTGGCGTCGCGCTTGCGCCGCACCACCGTGGCCTCGTCGTCCATGCCCACCGAAGGGCCGCTGGGCACCATCTCGATCAGGCCCCGCTGGATCGCCTCCCGCAGCGACTCGCCCAGTCCCAGCTGGGACACCACCGCATTCACCACCGCGGTTTCGGCCACGAAGCGGACGCGCACCGGCAGGATCTGCACTGCCCTCAGGCAGCCCTCCAGAATCGGCCCCGGAGCGTGGTCACCGCCCATGCCGTCGACGGCCACCCAGAGGCGATCGCCGCGGTGGATGGCGGCCAACTCCTCGCCACCGCTCTGCTGCAGCCGGCGCAGGGGATCGATCACCAGGGGGTTGAGCACCGAGCCCGCCGTGGAGGCCACGCTGCCGGCCACCGACCCCGCAGCCGAGGCCACCGAACCGGCGGAGGAGGTGGCCGTGCCCACGATCGAGGTGACCGCCGCATTGCGGCGATACCAGATCACCAGCCGGCGAATAGCCCGGCTGGGCTTGGCACGCCTGCCGAAGCGGGGATCGAGATCAGGTTCCTTCGGAGGCAACGGCTTCCACGATGCGCTGGAACAGATATCCCGTGCCGCGAGCCGTGAGGATCAGCTCAGGATTGGCTGGATCATCCTCCAACTTGGAGCGCAGGCGGGAGATGTGGACATCCACCACCCTGGTGTCCACATGGCGCTCGGGGGTGTAGCCCCACACCTCCTTGAGGATTTCGCCGCGGCTGAAGGGTTCACCCGAGCGGCTCACCAGCAGCTCCAGCAGGCTGAACTCCATGCCGGTGAGGCGGATGCGCTCCTCCCCGCGGTACACCTGGCGCTTGTTGGTGTCGATGCGCAGCTCCCCCACCTGGATGACACCGGAGTTGGGGATTCCCACCACCGGGTCCTTCTCCACCCGCCGCAGCACACAGCGGATGCGGGCCTCCAGTTCCTTGGGGCTGAAGGGTTTGACGACATAGTCGTCCGCACCCAGCTCCAGGCCGGTGATTCGATCGGCCACATCACCCAGGGCGGTGAGCATCACGATCGGCACATCCGATTCCTTGCGCAGCTCCTGGCAGACCCCGTAGCCGTCGAGCTTGGGCATCATCACGTCGAGCACCACCAGGTCCGGGCTCGATTGTCTGAAGGCTTCGAGCGCCTCGATCCCGTCGGAGGCCGTGACCACCTGATACCCGATCATCGAGAGGCGCGTGTCCAGGATCCTGCGGATGCTGGCTTCGTCGTCGACGACCAGGATGGTCTCCTTCGCTGAGCTGGAAACCGTCATCGCGCCGCCGGCACTGTTACAAAATCTCCGCCTACTGAAAAGGCACGAGCGCCCGCCAGTTCACCCAAAGCCACCATTCTTCACAAACCTCTTTGGGACGTTCCACTCCTTTCTACGCCTGCCAGAGCTGCGGGGCCCAGTCCCGCCAGTTCTTCGGCCGCTGTCCCGGCTGCGGCAGCTGGAACAGCCTGGTGGAGCAAAGCAACCCCGCCGCTGATGGCCGCCGCCGGCGCGCCGCCCCCGCTCCTCCCCCAGAGGGGGCCGCACCCAGGGCGCGCCGCTCCGAGCCGATCCACAGCGTGGGCGAACGACCGCTGCGGCGCCTGGCCACGGGCTTCCCTGAACTGGATCGGGTGCTGGGGGGTGGCCTGGTGCCCGGATCGCTGGTGCTGGTGGGCGGCGATCCGGGCATCGGCAAGTCGACGCTGCTGCTGCAAAGCGCTCGGGCCCTGGCGGACTCCTGCTCAGTGCTCTATGTGAGTGCCGAGGAATCAGCCCAGCAGGTGAAGCTGCGCTGGCGGCGCCTGGGCCCGGAGCAGGGGACGAAGGAGGAGGAGCCGCTCCAGCAGGCGGGACTGCAGCTGCTGGCTGAAACCGATCTGGAGCTGGTGCTGCAGGAACTGGAGGCCCTGCGCCCGGCGGTGGCGATCATCGACAGCATCCAGGCTCTCCACGACGCCGAGCTCAGCAGTGCTCCCGGCTCGGTCTCCCAGGTGAGGGATTGCGCCGCGGCCCTGCAGCGGCTGGCCAAGCGCCAGGACACGGCCCTGCTGTTGGTGGGCCACGTGACCAAGGAGGGGATGCTGGCGGGGCCGAAGGTGCTGGAGCACCTGGTGGATGCCGTGCTCACCTTCGAGGGCGATCGCTTCGCCAGCCACCGCCTGCTGCGGGCCGTCAAGAACCGCTTCGGTGCCACCCACGAGCTGGGGGTGTTCGAGATGCGCGACCGCGGCCTGGCGGAGGTCACCAACCCCAGCGAGCTGTTTCTGGGGGGGGAAGGTCCCTGCCCCGGTACCGCCACGATCGTGGCCTGTGAGGGCACCCGGCCCCTGTTGGTGGACCTCCAGGCCCTGGTGAGCAGCACCAGCTACGCCAGTCCTCGTCGAACCGCCACGGGCATCGGCATCAACCGTCTGCACCAGATCCTGGCGGTGCTGGAGAAGCATCTGGGCCTGCCCCTCTCCCGTTTTGATTGCTACCTGGCGGTGGCCGGGGGGCTTGATGTGGAGGAGCCCGCAGCCGACCTGGGGGTGGCCGCCGCGGTGGTGGCCAGCTTCCGCGACCTCACCCTGCCCGCCGGCACGGTGCTGGTGGGGGAGCTGGGGCTGGGGGGACAGATCCGCCCAGTGGGGCAACTGGAGCTGCGGCTGCAGGAGGCGGCCCGTCTGGGCTTCACCAGGGCCGTGGTGCCCCGCGGCAGTGGATTGGCTCCGGCCGCCGCCGCCCTGGGGCTGGAGCTGCTGGAGGCGGGCGGTGTGGCCGAGGCCCTGGTGGCGGCCCTGGGGGTGAACCCCGCTGCTGTCAAGGATTGAGCAGGAGCGACTTGCGCTCGTCACCAGGCGGGAGTGAGGAGGGGAGGAAGCGAAGGAGCACTCCGGCCAGAATCAGGCCTGTGCTCAGCAGGATGGGCCAGGACAGTGGTTCGCTCAGCAGCCAGGCGGCGCTGAGCACCGTGACCACCAGACTGGCTGAGCCGGCGAAAGCGATCTGGGACACCTGGAAATGACGCTGGCTGGCCTGGCGCAGGACTTCGGTGCCAAGGCAGAGCGTGAGTCCGTACACAACAATTACTCCCAGCACCCACCACCAGCGCAGGTAGAAAAAGTGCCCGGGACCATAACGGATCAGGGCGATGATCGCGAAGGCGACGGCACCGGCCAGATTGGGGATTCCTGTGGATAATCCGCGGCAGAGCTCCAGTCCGGCCAGTCGACGGCGAAGCGAATTCCTCAGGGCTGTGGCGCCCACCGAGACGATGGCCCAGAGATAGCCATCGAGGCCATCAAGCATCCGCATGGGCCCCGCAGGCCCGCTGGATTCCATGACACCAAAGACTTTGCCGGCCAGCAGGCCTGCCAAGATCAGCAGCAGGCTGAGGTTGAAGCGATGCGGCAGCCGTTCGCCCAGCCACCACAGGGCAATGAGGGCTGAGGCCGGCAGGGTGAGCGAGAAAACCAAGGTCTGTGTGATCACGCTCAGCTGTTCCAGAGCGAGATAGAACGCCAGCGGCGCCAGGAAACAGCCGAGGAAGGCATCGGCTGCGATCAGTGGAGCAGCGCTGGCCGGCAGTTGGGTGAGCTGTCGCCGGACCTTTTTCGGCTCGACACTGATCAGTGCCAGGCCGATCATCAGTTGGCTGATGAGGAAGACGTTGCAGAAGCTGATGGGATTGTCTCCCCCGATCGGATGGCTCGCGCCCTGCAGTTGCAGTCCCTTGAGGGCTGTGCTGCGCAGCCCCGACACCACGACGTAGCCGATCAGGGCCAGGGACGCGGCAGTGGGCTGGACCATTGATCGCCGCATGGGGGAGTCCTAGGGATCGAGCAGAGGGAGCGGTGCCCCGCCGGTTCGCAGCACGGAACCGTTCAGTCCGTTCACCTGGAGATAGCCATCCGCCAGCGGCGCGATCGTCCGGAAGACGGAGGGCGCGGACCGATAGAACTGTTTGATGGCGTTTCCCGGAACGTACCTTCCACTCGACAGATAGCGCTTCAGCACCTGGGACTGGCTGACGGATTCCGGCACCAGCACACTCACCAGGAACACCCGATAGCCGAGGCTCCGCAGGCGGGGAATCAGGCTCAGGTAGCGCCGGGAACTTGACATGGTCCCGTCATAGATCAGGTCCGTGGGACAAGGCGACCCCACCCCGCTCAGGAGCTGGTCCACCAGATCGCCAACCTCCACCTGGGTGATGGCGGCGTTCCAGCCCTGGTAGTCCGGCAGTTGCATCCGCAGCTCATCGGCATCGACGCGCAGAGTTGTTGGCCTGAGCAACATCGGCGCGTGTCGCCGCAGCCAGGTGGTCTTGCCGGCGCCGGGGGGGCCTCCTGTCAGCACCGCAATCGGAGGGCGTCCGCTCACGCAGGCCAGTCCCGTGGTGGCGGTGGCGAGGATGCGGCTGTGCAGGGCCTGGCGCTCCGGCGTGTAGATGCCGTTCACCCTGTAGAGATCACTGGTCTGGGGGAGCCGTGCCAGACAGCGCTCGAGGGCAGCGATCGCCTCAGGTGTGGCCAGCGTCGGGCTGGTTGTTCCGGGCCCTGGACAGGTCGCGGCGGGGGCAGTCTCCGCAGTCGCCGTTGCCGCCCTGTTCAGGGGTGCTCCGGCAAGGATCGCGCCAGTGAGCAGCAGCACAAGCAAGGCTGGCTTGCCGACGAGGGTTCTCAGCGCTTCCCTCGCCGCAATGCGCATCAGAAGTACACGTCGACGGAACCGCGACCGCTGGTCTTGATCCAGTTCTGGGCCTCGATGTAGTTATTGGGGGCCATCCGGATGGCTTTGGTCCAATACTCCGCGGCCTGGGCGAAGCGACGGTCCGATTCGTCGGTGTCGCCCCGCTCCTCGGCCAGGGACCCCAGGTGATGGTGGATCACCGCCATGTTGTTGAGGGCCTGGGGCATGTGGCTGTTGAGCTCCAGCACCTGCTCGTAGGTCTCGATCGCCCGCTGGTGATCGCCGTTGCTCGTGTACACCAGCGCCATGTTGTAGAGGATGAAGGCGCGATCGAGGGGATCGTCCTCCAGCTTCAGCGCCTCGTCGTAGTTCTCCAGCGCCTCGGCGTATTCACCATCGCCCTGGGCGCTCATGCCGTCGCGGTAGTAGGCGAAGGCTTCCTTGGCCCGACGGTTGGTGGGCAGCACCTTGAGGATCAGGTCGGCCATCACCGTGAAGCTTTTGTCGATGAAGTTGTCGTTGCGTTGGCTGCGGGGCACGGCGCGGCTGGCGTGATCGGTGCTCCCATCCTGACGGGTGCCTGCCAGGCCAGGGAGCCTTCGCCACACTCCCTACCCTTGGGGCCTGAGCATCGGCCCGTGACCCTGACCTCCCCCCTCCCCGCGCCCAGCGCAGCAACCGTTGCTGTTGAGCCCCTGCTCCTGGATGTGGACGGCATGAAGTGCGGCGGTTGCGTGCGGGCGGTGGAACGTCGCCTGCTGGAGCAGCCCGGGGTCAGTCAGGCCAGCGTCAATCTGGTGACCCGCACCGCTTGGATCGGTCTGGATCCGGCCCAGGGCATCCCGGCCGAAGACCCGGCCACGGCGCTGATCGCCAGCCTGCAGTCTCTGGGATTCGAAGCCCATCGGCGTGACCTGGTGGGCCCTGACCCCAGCCGCGCCGAGCGCGAGCAGCAGCGCCGTTGGCGTCAGGAGTGGCGCCAGCTGATCGTGGCCCTCAGCCTGATGCTGGTGTCGGTGCTGGGCCACCTGGTCCAGGGGGGGCACCTGCCGCAGGCCCTGATGGCCCTGCCCGGAGTGCCCACGCTGGGTGATCTTGGCTTCCATGCCCTGGTGGCCAGCGCGGCACTGCTCGGACCCGGTCGGGGAATCCTGGTGCGGGGCGCCCGCAACGCCTGGCAGCGGACTCCGAGCATGGACACCCTGGTGGGGCTGGGCATGGGCAGTGCCTACCTGGCCAGCTTGGTGGCCTATCTGCGCCCGGCATCCGGCTGGCCCTGCTTCTTCAATGAGCCGGTGATGCTGCTGGGCTTCGTGCTGCTGGGTCGCTTCCTGGAGGAGCGGGCCCGCAACCGCACGGGTCAGGCCCTTGAGCAGCTGGTGCGCCTGCAGCCCGACACTGCCCTGTTGCTGCTCGGCGATGGACCGCCACGGGAGGTGCACGTCGGCGGCCTTCGCCCTGGTGATCGGGTGCGCCTGCTGCCCGGTGATCGCGTCCCCGTGGATGGTGAGGTGGTGGAGGGACACTCCGCGGTGGATGTCTCCAGCCTCACGGGGGAACCGCTGCCCCTGGAGGCCGGGCCCGGCAGTGAGCTGATGGCCGGCATGCTCAACCTCCAGGCCCCCCTCGAGCTGGAGGTGCGGCGCACGGGCCCTGAATCCACCTTGGCGCGGATCATTGCTCTGGTGGAGCAGGCCCAGGCCCGCAAGGCGCCGATCCAGAGCCTGGCGGATCGGGTGGCGGGCCGCTTCAGCGTGGCCGTGTTGCTGCTGGCCCTGGCCACGTTTGTGTTCTGGTGGCAGTGGGGCACCAGGCTCTGGCCCCAGGTGCTCATGGGGGCGGACCACGGTGGCCATGGAGCCCACGGGGTTCTGGGGGCCGTGGCCACCACCCCCTTCTCCCTCGCCCTGCAGCTGGCGATCGCGGTGCTGGTGGTGGCCTGTCCCTGCGCCCTGGGCCTGGCCACCCCCACGGCGATCACGGTGGGATCGGGCCAGGCGGCCCGCTCCGGCCTGCTCTTCCGCGGCGGCGATGCCATTGAGATGGCCGCCCGCCTCGAGAGCGTGCTCTTCGACAAGACCGGAACCCTCACCTTGGGCCGCCCCCTGGTGACGGCCGTGCTGCCGGCCGGCGGAGGCGATCCCGCCGGTGCGGCCGGCGACGCCCTGATCCAGCTGGCGGCCAGCCTTGAGCAGCACACCCGCCACCCCCTGGCCCATGCCCTGCTGCAGGAGGCCCAGTGTCGCGGCCTGGCCCTGGCAGAGGTGAGTGACAGCCGTACTGAGGTGGGATCGGGTGTGGAGGGCCGGCTGGAGGGCCAGGGGGGGCTGGCCAGGGTCGGACGGCCAGGTTGGTTGCAGCAGCACGGCTTGGCCCTCTCCGCTGACCTGGAGCTGCAGCTGGACCAGCTGGAGTCGGAGGGGGCCACGGTGTTGGTGGTGGCTACCCCTGCTGCGCTGCTGGGGCTGGTGGCGGTGCAGGATCAGCCACGCGCTGATGCGGCCCAGGCCTTGACAGACCTCGGCGGCATGGGCCTGCGCCTGGGGGTGCTCAGTGGAGATCGCCGCGAGCCGGTGCTGCAGCTGGGCGACCGCCTGGGGCTGCCCAGCACCGGCCTGGCCTGGGAACTGAACCCCCAGCAGAAGCTGGAGCACATCCTGCGCTGGCGCCAGCAGGGGCCCGTGGCGATGGTGGGGGATGGCATTAACGACGCCCCGGCCCTGGCTGCTGCTGATCTGGGCATCGCCGTGGGCACGGGTACCCAGATCGCCCAGGACACCGCTGATCTGGTGATCCTCGGCGACCGGCTGGAGTCGCTGGTGGAGGCGCTGCGCCTGGCTCGCCGCACTCTGGCGAAGGTGAAGCAGAACCTGCTGTGGGCCTTCGGCTACAACCTGATCGTGCTGCCGATCGCCGCCGGTGCCCTGCTGCCCGGCTTCGGTCTGCTGCTCTCTCCCCCGCTGGCCGCCCTGCTGATGGCTGTCAGCTCGATCACTGTGGTGGTCAACGCCTTGCTGCTCCATGGCCGCCCCTGAGGGCCCGCGGGGCCGTTTTGTGGTGCTGGAGGGCATCGACGGCTCGGGCAAAACCAGCCAGCTGGAGCGCCTGGGCCGCTGGCTGCCCCGCAGCGGCCTGATGCCAGCCGGCTCCCGAGTGGTGAGCACCCGGGAGCCGGGGGGAACCCCGCTCGGTCAGGGACTGCGGCAGCTGCTGCTCCATCCCCCGCAGGAGGTGGCCCCTCTGGCCAGAGCCGAGCTGTTGCTCTATGCCGCCGACCGCGCCCAGCATGTGCAAAGCCTGATCGAACCGGCGCTGGCGGCTGGTGCCTGGGTGCTCAGCGATCGCTTCGCCGGCTCCACCGCCGCCTACCAGGGCCATGGTCGGGGCCTGTCGATGGCCTTGATCGATCAGCTGGAGGTCGTCGCCACCGCCGGTTTGGTGCCCGATCTCACCCTCTGGCTCGACCTGCCCCTGACTCTCTCGTCCCAGCGCCGGGACCATCGCGGCGCCGATCGGATTGAGGCGGCCGGCCTGCCGTTTCTGCAGCGGGTGTCGGCCGGTTTTGCCCAGCTGGCGGCGGAGCGGGGCTGGAGCCGGGTGGATGCTGCTGGATCAGCCGCTGAGGTGGAGACGGCCCTGCGCGCGGCTCTGCTGGAGCGCTTTCCCCGCGTTTGGCCAGGCGATCCCGATGGCTGAATTGTTCGCTGATCTGATCGGTCAGCCCACAGCGGTGGCGCTGATGGGCGCCGCCCTGGAGCGGCAGCGCCTGGCGGCCGCCTATCTGCTCACGGGCCCTGATGGGGTGGGCCGACGGTTGGGGGCGCTGCGCTTTCTCGAGGGTGTGCTCGCTGGACCTGAGGGTGCGACGGCCCTGCGGCGGCGCCTGAGCCAGGGCAACCACCCGGACCTGCTCTGGCTGGAGCCCACCTACTCCCACCAGGGACGGCTGGTGCCCGCCAGCCAGGCGATGGCGGAAGGGGTGAACAAACGGAGTCTGCCGCAGATCCGGCTGGAGCAGATCCGCTCGGTGGGACCATTCCTGGCGAGGCGGGCGGTGGCGGGCCCACGGCCGGTGGTGGTGATCGAGGCCGTCGAGTTGATGGCGGAGGGGGCGGCCAATGGGCTGCTCAAGACCCTGGAGGAGCCCGGGGCTGGGCTGCTGCTGCTGCTGTGTTCCGCGCCGGAGCGCCTGCTCAGCACGATCCGCTCCCGCTGTCAGCAGATTCCCTTCCGCCCCCTCGCCCCCGCGGCCATGGCCGCGGTGCTGGCGTTGCAGGCCGGGGCCGTCGATCCCTCTGGCGCACCAGCTGCCGCTGAGGGTCCTGAAGCCCCAGACCCCCCCGAGCTGCTGGAGCTGGCGGCCGGAGCGCCCGGGGCCCTGCTGGAGCATCGCCGCCAGTGGCGGGGGTTACCCAGCGGCCTGGCTGAACGGTTGGGGAACCTGGCGGCCGACCCGCTGGAGGCCCTGGCCCTGGCCCGCGACCTGAGCGAAGCGTTGGACCTGGATCAGCAGTTGTGGCTGTTGAACTGGTGGCAGCTCTGCCTCTGGCGCCGGCAGCCCCGGCTGGCGCCCCAGCAACGGTTGGAGCGGTTGCGGGGCCAGTTGCGCGGATTCGTGCAACCGCGCCTGGCCTGGGAGGTGGCCCTGCTGGAGCTGAGCGGTGTGATCAGCTGACTGCCATGGGCCCCAGGCCCGCTCGGCCCAGGTGGGCTCAGGCGCTCTCGAGAGCCTGGGAGGCCGTTGCCAGCTCCTCTTCGCGCTGCCTGCGCATCAGGGCCTCCTGCTGGGCGAGCTTGACTCCGGTGGGAAGTTCCAGGCAGTAGCCGGCTCCATAGACCGTTTTGATGAAGCGTGGTTTGCGTGGATCGGGTTCCAGCTTGGTGCGCAGGTGACGCACGTGCACACGGATGGTTTCGATGTCGTCGTCGGGTTCGTAGCCCCAGACCTCCTTGAGGATCAACGACGGCGCCACGGTCTGGCCGTGGCGCTGCAGCAGGCAGTGGAGCAACTCAAATTCCAGGTGGGTCAGGCGCACCGGCTCGTCGAACCAGATCGCCTCGAACCGCTCCGGCACCAGGGTGAGGGGGCCGTAGCTGAGGATTTCGCTGTGCTTGGTGGAGAGCGGAGCCCGTTCGCTGCGGCGCAGCAGGGCCTTCACCCGCACCATCAGCTCCTCGAGATCAAAGGGCTTGGTCAGGTAGTCGTCGGCGCCGGAGTTGAACCCGCTCACCTTGTCCTTGGTGCCACCCAGGGCTGTGATCATCATGATCGGGATGCCGGCGGTGCGCTCATCGCGGCGCAGCCGTTGGCAGAGGGTGAGACCATCCACCTTCGGCAGCATCAGATCCAGCAGGATCAGATCGGGGTTGGCCTGCAGCGCCAGGGCCTGACCCTTGATCCCGTCTTCAGCGGTTTCCACCACGAAACCACCGTGCTCCAGGTGAGCGGCCACCAGCTCACGCATGTCCCCGTCGTCCTCAATCAGCAAGATGCAGGGCTTCATGGCAGAGGCTGGCGGACACGTGACGGCAGAGCAGAGATGGCCGGCACCAACGGATCGATCCATATATTCTCCTGATCCCAGGGGTCAGCGCGTCGGTGCGGGACGCTCCCGATGCTGGATTCGGGGGCTGGGGCCTGATCGGCCGAGGGTTCTGGCCGCAGTCGGGCCTGAACATCTTGAATTGAATCTAAAGATTTTGCTGCTGCGCTGATCTGTCGCGCTCGGAAGCCGCAGGCCTGCCCTGGCGGAACAGGCCTGCGGCCGCAGCGGGTAACAACGCACGACCGTTCAGGCAGCGTCGATCCAAGAATGAACTCCCCGGGCAGGATTCGAACCTGCGACCAATCGGTTAACAGCCGACCGCTCTACCACTGAGCTACCGAGGAATGGGCTGTTGTGAACCTACCCGTCGGCCCTGCCGCCCGGCAAGGGGGCAACGCGGCTCTCGATGCGCCGCCGCAGGGCTGGTCCCTGCTGCCAGGCCCCGATCCGGCCCGCCTCCATCTCAGCGGCTGCATCGCAATGGTCGAGCTCCTCCAGCCGATGGGTGATCCACAGGGCGCTCAGCGGCTGCTCGCTCCGGTGGCAGAGCCGCTCGATCAGTTGCAGCACCTCCCGCTGGCTGTCGGGATCGAGCAGGGCTGTGGGCTCATCGAGCAGCAGCAGACCCGCGTCGCCGGCCAGGGCACCAGCGATCGCCAGCCGCTGTTTCTGGCCGCCGCTGAGGGTGTGAATCGGCCGACCCTCGAACCCCGCCAGTCCCACCTGGGCGAGGGCCGCGCTCACCCGCGACTGCCTCTGGGAGGCCGGCAGGCCCTGCACGAGACCGAGCTGCAGGTCTGTGCCGCAACTGGGCAGCAACAACTGGTGGTCGGGGTTCTGGAACACCAGGGCGGGCTTGAGCGTGAGTTCTACCCGTCCGCCACTGGGCTCAAGCAGGCCGGCGATCAGGCGCAGCAGGGTGCTCTTGCCGCTGCCGTTGCCTCCCACCAGCATCCACAGGCCAGGCCCAGGCAGGCGCAGGTCGCAGTGATCAAGGGCGGCGCTGCCGTTGGGCCAGCCAAAGCAGAGCTCCCCCACCTCCAGGGCGGGAGACCGGGGCGAGACCGCTTCGCTGGAGGGGGTGCCCCAGGCCATCAACCGTCGACGCTGAAGCCCGGCCGCTTGCTGCCGCCGCCCACCGCCGACTTCTCGTAGAGCTGAACGGCCAGCAGTTCGCCGCTGAGCAGGCTGATGCGCTTTTCCTCGGATTTTTCGCAGGTGAGTTCAAGCACGCGGGGTTGGCCGCTGTCCATGGCCGCCCGGATCTCGCTGTGGAGCGACTGGGCGTCGCTCAACTCCTTGCGCTGCACCGAGATGGGCATGGGGCTGAGCTTGAGGGCGAGCTCGACGACGTACACGTTGTGCGCTTGAAGACCAGGCGTCACTCTGGCGAACGACCTGCCGCTCCGCTGTCGGCCGCGACCCTCGGCTCCTGAGTGCAAGTACTCATTTACGGATGTGCTTCATCCGGCGGGGTCTCGGGGCGGGCCGGCAGTCCGTAGGATGGCGCTTGTAAAGCTTCATGAAGTATCCGCATGACGATCGCTGTAGGGCGCGCTCCTGCCGCACGGGGATGGTTCGACGTCCTCGATGACTGGCTTAAGCGTGACCGCTTTGTTTTTGTTGGTTGGTCCGGCCTGCTGCTGTTCCCCACGGCCTATCTGGCTTTGGGC